>JAGBEV010000030.1 GCA_017936785.1 Lachnospiraceae bacterium
CTTTAAAGTTTTTTTATGTAGTTTCCGGCTTAGCCAAAGTATCTCTTTAAGAGACCTTCAAATGCTTTGCCATGGCGAGCCTCGTCTCTAGCCATTTCATGTACTGTATCATGGATAGCATCAAGATTAGCTGCTTTTGCACGTTTAGCAAGGTCAAATTTGCCTGCTGTTGCGCCGTTTTCAGCTTCTACTCTCATTTCAAGGTTTTTCTTTGTGGAATCTGTTACAACTTCACCAAGTAATTCTGCAAATTTAGCAGCATGTTCAGCTTCTTCATAAGCAGCTTTTTCCCAATATAAACCGATTTCAGGATATCCTTCTCTGTGAGCAACTCTTGCCATTGCAAGGTACATACCGACTTCTGTACATTCTCCGTTGAAGTTTGCTCTTAAGTCTTCCAGAATATCTTCGGATACACCCTGAGCTACGCCTACAACGTGCTCTGCTGCCCAGGTTTTTTCTCCGCCCTGAGCAATAAATTTTTCTGCAGGAGCGTTACAAACGGGGCATTTCTCCGGTGCTGCATCTCCTTCATAAACATAACCACATACGCTACATACAAATTTCATTTTTACATTCTCCTTTTCTTATTAGTTTTTAGTGAGATTATGAAATGGTATAAATACCATTTTAAACAAGGGTTTTACAACATGCCGGGCATATTCCCTGAAAGTATGTAATATGACCGGTAATCTTTCCGTCAAATACGGAATTTGCATGATCATCAATTTGGAAATCTTCATTTTCCTCATAATCAATATCCAGTACAGTTCCGCATTTGGTGCATAAAAAATGGTTGTGTGGGTGTGTGTCGGCATCAAAATGATCAATGCCATCTTCTAAGTGCAATTTTTTGATCTCACCCATGTCGGATAATAAAGTTAAATTGCGGTATACAGTTCCCAGACTGATATTGGGATATACTTCACGTACATTCATGTAAACCGTTTCAGCCGTAGGATGATCTTTTCTGGTCATAAGGAAATTTTTAATAGCTTCCCTTTGACGGCTGTATTTTAAAACTGCCATGAGCCACCTCACAATCAAAATCAGTAATTATTACTGTTTTATTATAAAAGGATAAAAATGGTTTGTCAATATATATGTTAAGAATGTTTTTATCAGGTTCTAAAATTTTTATAAAAATTATGATAATCCCCTTAATTACATAGACATGGATTTCAAAAAACGTATATAATATGATTGTTTGAAGGGATATGAAAACATGAATAGAAAAAGAAAAGAAACTTCATTAAGGTCAAGAATTATCATTGCCTGTATGATAATGGTTATTATCCCGATTATTTTGACATGGATTTCCCTTCTGGGCATTAAATCTTATTTTATGACAACTCTGGGGGAACAATCATTTCATGCGAAGGTCGATCCCCACATTTTACATCTCTTTATGATGGATGTTTTAATTGCAATTGTGGTTATTTTGCTGATATCCGTTTTTGTTTTAAAGCAATGGATTCATAAGGGAATTGTAAATCCTATTTGGGAATTGAATGTTGCCATGAAGAAAATTGCTGAAGGAAATCTGGATTATCGGATTGACAATCATTATGCCGGTGAAATCGGAGAACTTTTTGAGAATTATGAAGACATGCGCCTCCGCTTAAAAGAATCCACAGATGAAATCATGGAGAATGAAAAGAAAAACAGGGAGCTGGTCAGCAATATTTCCCACGATCTGAAAACTCCTATTACGGCGATCAAAGGATATGTGGAAGGAATCATGGATGGAGTTGCCGACACACCTGAAAAAATGGATCGTTATATTAAGACCATTTATAATAAGGCAAATGATATGAACCGCCTGATCAATGAACTGACTATTTATTCAGGTATTGACAGTAACAGGATTCCTTATAATTTTCAACGGATTAATGTCAGCGAATATTTTAATGATTGTGTGGAAGAAGTAGGACTGGATCTGGAATCCAAACACATCGAGCTGAATTTTTACAATCTGGTGTCGGATGATACGATTATTATCGCCGATCCGGAGCAGTTGAAGAGAGTGATTGACAATATTGTAGGAAACAGTATCAAATATCTGGATAAAGAAAAGGGAACTATTGAAATCCGTATTCTGGATGAAATAGATTCCATCCGGGTTGAAATCGAAGATAACGGCAGAGGTATTGCTGCAAAAGATTTAAGCAGGATTTTCGAGAGGTTTTACCGAACCGATGCATCCAGGAATTCTTCCAAAGGCGGCAGCGGCATTGGGCTGTCCATAGTGAAAAAAATTATTGAAGACCATGGCGGATACATTTGGGCGACCAGCAAGGAAGGCGAAGGAACCTGTATGCATTTTGTCATTAGAAAATATAGAGAGGTTGATAGGGATGAGTAAAATTTTAATTGTTGAGGATGAAGAAGCAATTGCAGATCTTGAAAAGGATTATCTGGAAATGAGCGGTTATGAAGTCATAATCGAAAATGACGGAACAAAGGGATTAGAAGCTGCCATGAACAGCGAGGTGGATCTGATCATATTAGACCTTATGCTGCCGGGCGTAGATGGTTATGATATCTGCAGGCAGGTAAGAGAAGAGAAAAACATTCCGATCATTATGGTTTCTGCAAAAAAAGATGATATCGATAAAATTCGCGGTCTGGGTCTGGGTGCAGATGATTATATGACAAAGCCCTTTAGTCCCAGTGAGCTTGTGGCAAGAGTAAAGGCGCATTTATCCCGTTATGAAAGGCTGATCGGTTCCAACCAGAAGACCAATGACATCGTGGAGATCCGCGGCATTAAAATTGATAAAACAGCCCGCAGGGTCTATGTAAATGGAGAAGAAAAGATATTTACCACCAAGGAGTTTGATCTTTTAACATTCCTTGCAGAAAACCCCAATCATGTGTTTACCAAGGAAGAATTATTCCGGGAAATCTGGGATATGGATTCCATTGGGGACATTGCAACAGTAACCGTTCATATTAAGAAAATCAGGGAGAAGATCGAATATGATACTTCAAAACCCCAGTATATTGAAACGATCTGGGGCGTGGGATATCGGTTTAAGGTATAGGATAAAATTTGTAATTGTTTATATTTTTATATCAAATTTCATATTAAGAAAATATAAAGCATCAAATTTTATATCATTGGATCTGGATGATATGAAGTTTGATGCTTTTTTAATGGAAAATCAGCTTGAAAGAACAAGGCTTGTATCCCATAATAAATAAAAAGATATGTTTGGAAAAGGAGAAAGTATGGAATTTGAATTAAGAAAATGGAAACGGGAAGATGCTGAGGATATAGCAAAATATGCGAATAATGAAAATATTGCTGCAAATTTAAGAAATGTCTTTCCTTTTCCTTACACGATAAAGGATGCAGAGGAATATGTAAATTTCTGTGTGGACAATAATGAGGAAAGGCAGATTTGCAGAGCAATTGTAGTGGATGGGCATGCAGTTGGGAGCATTGGTATTTTTTGTGGTGCTGATGTCTATGAAAAAAGCGGAGAGCTGGGATATTGGCTGGCGGAAGAGTTTTGGAAAAAAGGGATCATGACCCGGGCAGTCAGAGAAATAAGCAGAGAAGCCTTTGATAAATTTGATATCATACGAATTTTTGCTGAGCCTTACGCCTATAATGCGGGCTCCAGAAGGGTATTGGAAAAGGCAGGATTTGTTTTGGAAGGTGTTATGAGAAATGGTGTATACAAAAATGGACAAGTACATGATTATTGTATGTATGCATTGTTAAAAGAAGACATGGACCAATAATCTTTATATTATATTGGGTGGGAAGGAAATATATGATAATTCGATTGATCAATGAAAAAGATGACAGGGCAGCTATCAGCCGGGTGTATGAAGAAAGCTGGAAAAGAGCATATAAAAATATTATTCCCCGGGATTATCTTGAAAGTATTAAAAAAGGGCATTGGGTAAAGTCTCTGGATAGGGGTATATGGAAAACACTGATCGTATTAGAAGGGGATCACATTGTGGGGACATCTTCTTATTGTGAGTCCAGATTCCCGGAAATGAAGGGTTATGGAGAAATCGTTTCTATTTATCTGCTGCCGGAATATATGGGAAAAGGTTATGGGAAGGCACTTTTATGTGAGGCTGTAAAAAACCTGGCAAAGGAAGGATATACAAAGATTTTTTTATGGGTGTTGGAAGAAAATGCACATGCAAGAGCCTTTTATGAAAGAATGGGTTTTCAAAAACAGGAAGTCTGTTTAAACGACAATATTGGTGGAAAAGATCTGCGGGAAGTGCAGTATATCTATGACTTAGAGGATAAAGATCATGAGAAATTTTTTGAATGATATCAGAAAGCCGGACAAAAATATATCAGTTTATAAGCAAACAAGAAATACAGGTTTGATTTTATTGGCAGGAATCAATGTCTATTGTGATGGCGGTGATCTGGAATATCATATGTCCTTTTAGATATTAGTTATGTAAGAGAAAAGTCTTCATGAATTGAGGAAAGAAGGGATTCGGATATGGAACAGCTAAGTCTTTTTGATAATCGGGAAAAAACTGCACCTTTGGCAAGCAGGTTAAGACCGGAAAGTCTTGAGGAATATGTGGGGCAGGAACATTTGTTAGGGGAGGGGAAGATTCTGCGCAGTTTAATTGAGAAGGATCAGATTTCTTCCATGATCTTCTGGGGACCTCCGGGAGTCGGTAAAACTACTCTGGCGAGAATCATTGCCAAAAAGACAAAATCCGACTTTGTGGAATTCAGTGCTGTTACCAGCGGCATTAAGGAAATCAAGGAAGTGATGAACCAGGCTGAACAAAACCGCATGATGGGTATTCGTACTTTGCTGTTTGCAGATGAAATCCACCGGTTTAATAAGGCACAGCAGGATGCTTTTCTTCCTTATGTGGAAAAGGGCAGTATTATTTTGGTGGGAGCAACTACAGAAAATCCCTCTTTTGAAATTAATTCGGCTTTGTTATCCAGATGTAAGGTTTTTATTTTAAAAGCGTTGGGAGAAGAGGAATTAAAGACATTATTGGTACAAGCCATAAAAAGCCCCAAAGGATTTGGAAATCTGAATATATCCATTAACGAGGCACAAATATCTGCTATTGCCGGATTTTCCAATGGGGATGCCCGAACTGCATTGAATACTTTGGAAATGGCGGTTTTAAATGGAAAAATGGATGCCAACGCCTGTATCTGTATTGATGAAGAGATGCTGGCACAATGTATGAACCGCAGGTCTTTATTGTATGACAAGAACGGAGAAGAACATTATAATCTCATATCCGCTCTTCATAAATCCATGCGCAACAGCGACCCGGATGCGGCTGTCTACTGGATGTGCCGTATGTTAGACGGAGGGGAAGAACCTTTGTATATTGCCAGAAGACTGGTGAGATTCGCCAGCGAAGATATTGGAATGGCGGATTCCAATGCCCTGCAGGTTGCCATTGCAGCTTATCAGGCATGTCATTTTCTGGGTATGCCCGAATGTGATGTCCATTTAACCCATGCAGTGGTTTATCTGTCCATGGCACCCAAATCCAACGCTCTTTATATGGCATGTGAAAAAGCAAAGGAAGATGTAAGGAACCTTCCGGCTGAGCCTGTTCCTTTACAGATCTGTAATGCGCCCACGGGACTGATGAAGGACCTGCATTATGGAGAAGGCTATATATATGCCCACGATACGGAAGAGAAATTAAGCCGGATGCAGTGTCTGCCTGATTCCCTGTCAGATAGAAGGTATTATGAGCCTGCCGGTCAGGGGCAGGAAAAGTTGGTAAAAGAGCGGCTGGAAGAAATTATTGGGTGGAAAAAGGAGGGAAACACGCATAGATAAGGTTAAAGGAAAAGGGGACAGTATGAAACAAAAGTACTTACAGATTCAATATGACAAAAGAGATTTAAAAATCTATAAATGGCTGTGGATCATAACAGGAATTATGACTATATTGGGTCTGATTCCCTGCCTTATATATGGAAATAAGACTGTTAGAGAAACTGTATTGATAGAAGAAAGACTGTTTGAAGTAGGAATGCTTTTGATCTATTTTGGAGGAACACTTTTCCTGGGCTTTACATTCAAATTTTTTAAAGCTGTAGGATACTTACGAAGATTAGAAAAGTATGGGTATATTTTGCCGGAGAAAAAAGAATCATATGAAAATAATATCAGCCTTCTGGTTCAAAATGCAGAACAAGGCAGAGATTTAGGAAATAAAAAGAGCTGCACAGGGATTATTTTGACTATGATCTCGGGAGTTTTTACAATATTTACGGTAATTTACAATTTTACCATGACAAAAGTGCCTCATTTTATAGCAATTCTTGTTTTTATCATAATGACAGCACTTTTTGCGAGACAGATTTTTCCAGGTAAATTCAGGGATGATGTGGATATTTTCGGAAATGTCAATCGAAAGGTTCGGAAAAACTTACCGGATGGTATTTTGGAGATTCTGATAGTTTTTATGGTGCTGATGTTTTTCCTTGTGAAGCTTACAGAGAGCATACCCGTAACAAGAAAAGGCATTTTTTATCATCAGGCAATCCGTTATGAAAAGATACATAATCATAGATTTGATTTGTTTCCGGATGATCTGCCCAAAGATGCAAAAGAAGGAATGTTTAACAGCGGCTATAAAATATTCTGGGTTTCCTTTTATACTTCAACAGAGAAAATAGAAAATTATATGGAAATGTATGGTAAATCTGAAGGATTGACGGAAATTTATACTTTTGACAATAATGAGGAATTTGCAAGACACTTAGAATCAGCCAGAGCTTATCTGCATACTATGACTGCAACGTCAGGAAATCAGAATTGTTATTTATATGTATTTGATAAAGACAGATTTTTTGTTCTCTTAAATAAAGAAACTGGTTATGTGTGGATGTATTGGGGTGGTACATTTCAGTGGGAGTGATAATTTAGAAATTGGTCATGAAGTGTTTCAAGAAATTTAAAGTCCAATGAAGATTGAATATAAGATGCAGATGTATTATTGGTTATTTTTTGCTGATACATAGTATGTGCTTTCTTAATAATACTTTCTTGATTTTTACGAATGTATCTTAGTTCTGAAAAAATAAGATTTTTATATTCAAAAGATTTTTCATGATTTAAATCATATAGTTCTAATTCTTTTGATGGAACAGGAATCATCTCACTGATTCGTAAAGTCCCTTTTAATTCTTTTTCTTTATCAGAGTTTCGTTCATACATTCGGACGATAGGGACGATGCTTTTTTTGACGATCATTTTACCTCCAGCATACTGATAATCGCTTTTCTTAGGAGAAGATAGGGGAATGTAATAAGAATAATTTTCATTAAGAAGAATAGGACCAAGATATTTGCGAGTGTGATTTCTGTGATTTTCTTTATTGGAATATACTTTAGGTATTTTTTGCCGCAAATAATTTATGTAAGTATCTGAAATAGTATATAATTGCATTTTAACCTCCTGAAAATAAAAAAGATGAGACTATAAAGACCTCATCTTAAAATTTTCCATTATAGGGCAGGAATTACCTGATGTTAAACTTTCCACTGTAGGGCAGGAACTCTCCCGATGAATAATAAATTTTCCATTATAGGGCAGGAACTCTCCCGATGAATAAAACTTTCCACTGTAGGGCAGGAACTCTCCCGAGGTTGAACTGCGTAAGTTCATTGACAGTATATTCAATTTTTGATAGATTAGCAAGGGAAAAATTAAAAAATGTAAAAAGATGAAGTATTTTAAATGAATTTTCAGATATTTAAAAAGTACTTGAAGTATATCAGGAGATACTAAAAAGGTCAAGATCAAATATCATATGAAAAAGACTTTTATATGAAGAATCATAAGGAGACATATTATGAAAATTTCAATCAAGCCATATGAAAAATCAGATGCGGCAGAGGCAGCTGCCATTTGGAATGAAGTTGTGGAGGATGGTGTTGCATTCCCGCAGGAAGAGCTTTTAACAGAGGAAAGCGGCGATACTTTCTTTAAGGAGCAATCCTATACCGGAATTGCTGTAGATGAAGAAAGCGGCCGGGTAGTGGGATTATATATCCTTCATCCCAATAATATAGGACGCTGCGGACACATCTGTAATGCCAGTTACGCAGTAAAAAAAGGTTTAAGGGGTCAGCATATTGGAGAAAAACTGGTTACAGATTGTATGGAGAAAGGAAAGGAACTGGGATTTAAAATTTTACAGTTTAATGCAGTAGTAAGATCAAATGAATATGCCCTTCGTTTATATAAAAAGCTGGGATTTGTACAGTTGGGAATCATACCGGGGGGATTTTTGATGAAAGACGGTACATATGAAGATATTATCCCTCATTATCATGTGCTGTAATAAAGTGTAAAGAATTTTTAAATAATTTATACCTTTGCTTTGTGCCTGTGGCAGGAGTTGGAGAAAAATGAAAACAAAAATATTATTTGAAGATGAGCATATATTAGTTGTATACAAGCCTGCAGGAATTGCCACACAGGCAGCAGGGACAATGCAGATGGATGTGGTTTCCGAGCTGAGAAATTACCTTATGCTAACCAAGAATAAAAATAAGGGATGTGACAATACATTTCCGAAAAACCGGAATGATGCAGGAAAAGAGCCATATATCGGATTGGTCCACAGGCTGGATCAGCCGGTGGAGGGCATACTTGTTTTTGCCAAAACATCTGAGGCAGCTGCAGCATTAAGTAAACAGGCAGCAGACAGATCTTTAAAGAAGGAATATCTGGCAGCAGTATTGTTAGAAAACCATGAAAAGGGTTTTAAAGCTCATAAAGAAAATGAAATGGTTGTTTTGACAGACTATTTATTAAAGGATGGAAGGACCAATACCTCAAAAGTAGTGAGTTCATGGGAAAAAAATGCAAAAAAAGCAGTATTGTCTTATTCAATTATGAAGATAGTGGAAATGGGCACGGATTCTTTAAAAATGAAAACAGAAAATCCCACAGGTACAAAACTATCCGGAAAATCTATTGGCCTTTTAAAAATTCAATTGGAAACCGGCAGGCATCACCAGATCCGGGTGCAGTCAGCCAATGGGCATATGCCTCTTTTGGGAGATTTAAAGTATGGTTCCGAAGAGTCTAAAAAAGTAAGCGAAGCCTTGGGAATCAGAGATGTAGCATTATGTGCCCGAAAATTGATCTTTAAACATCCAAAAACAGGAAAATCCATGGAATTCAGCATTTCTCCGCAAAAAGGAATCTTGAATATTTTAACAGTATAAATGAAATTTCTTTT
This sequence comes from Lachnospiraceae bacterium, assembly GCA_017936785.1. Lineage (GTDB taxonomy): Bacteria > Bacillota > Clostridia > Lachnospirales > Lachnospiraceae > UBA2882. Next base: position 9,241 of record JAGBEV010000030.1, read on the forward strand.
CTTATACTATCAAAAGGTGATGGTATGGGAAGCTTTTATGATGATGTCAAAAAATATCGAAAAGAAATTTTATTCGGATTAGCTGCAGTTTTATTATTTGTGTTGATAAAATATGTGGTCGTATATATTTTGCCCTTTATTTTAGCGGGCATTTTTGTGTTTCTCATTCGTAAGCCTATAGAATTTATCCATAAAAAGACAAAAATCGGCAAAGGCTTTCTGGCGGGAATGATCTTGTTATTTATTATTCTGATTCTGGGTGCGGTAATCTGGTACTGCTCCGGGTGGGGAATAGCAAAATTGAAGCTTTTGATCATAAATATTTCTCTTTATGAGGAACAGTTATTCCAGATGGTCCACAACTGTTGTGATGCGGTGGAAAATAACCTTGGTATCAGCTCTTTGACAGTAGAAAACCTGATTTTGGAAAGAGTGGATATTTTTATAGATGATCTAAAGATAGATGTGGTCCCTAAAATGCTGGATCAGACCATGATGTACGGTAAATGGATATTTAATGGAGTAATGTTTCTCATTGTGACTCTTATTGCGGTAGTATTGTTAGCCAAGGATTACCAATGGATGGTTCAAAAGGCAAAAAAGGTTATTTTATTAAATGAATGTATTGGAATGTTGAGAAAGCTGATCTGTCTGGTAGGTGCATATATCCGTGCACAGATAGAAATTATACTTGCAGTCAGTTTGATCTGTTTTTTGGGATTTGCCTTAAGCGGATATAAATTTCCTTATATATGGGGAATTGTAACGGGATTATTGGATGTGCTGCCATTTGTGGGAACAGGGATAACGCTTCTTCCTCTGGCGGTCTTACAATTATTGATGGGAAACGGAATCAATGCTATGATCCTGGTAGTTACATTTATTGTCAGTGCCCTGGCAAGGGAATTGCTGGAGCCTAAATTGATCGGGGCAAAAATGGGAGTAATTCCCATTGCTATTTTAATATCGGTGTATGTGGGAGCAAAGGTGTTTGGATTTGCAGGCGTTATCTGGGGACCCCTGTATATGCTGATATTATACGAAATATATAAAAAGCTGTATCAGGTAAGCCAGTAAGGGGATTATTCTGAAATGATGAAGACAAAGACAAAAATTTTATATAGTGCAGGAATTATCTTATTAATTCTACTTTGTGTATTGTTTGTTTGGTTATTTCCCTATATAAAAGCAGCAGGTATTTTACAAAAGGCAGAGTCAGCACAAAAAATTACTTATGACGCTTTTATTCATATCAATAGCGGTTCATTGTCAAAGGAGGAAAAGAATCTCCTTGATCTATTGGAACAATTACTGGCTGTTGAAGAGGAAGATTTGCTGAATCTCCATTTTTCCGGTGAAGCCTGTGAGGAATATGTGATTGCGGATATCTATTGTCAGGCTTTTGAAACCCCTATTACAGAGATTTACTATAGTGAGGACCAAAAGACATTAAATTTAAAAATGTTGTATGACACGATTTCCCAAAATCTGGCAGATGAACTCTGGCTTTTAAAGATTGTTCTGCCCCAATGGGAATTTGAGGAAGACTATGTGACTTTTGAGCAGTTGAAAGAAACCTTCGGAGTGGATATGGAAACGTTGATTCCAATAGGAGAACTGAAGGATATAAAAATGCCTTCCATGGCAGAAAGTGTTTATCTCCTTTCCAAAACAAGTGTGGAAAAGGATATGGAGGGAAATCACCGGTTCACAGTAAATTATAAAGGATATGCCGGTCAATTCAGTGTTGTAGAAAAAAATAATCTGATTGTCATTCAAATAGAAGGCAGAACAGAAAGAAGTGATCAAAAAATAGGGAGTTTTGAAGCACAGCTTAATTTTTATTGATGTTTTCCTTTGATTTATAATTGACAAACCTCTTATTTATGCCTAAAATAGCCAATAGATAGGCGTTGAAAAGGATTAGTACGATAGGAAAGTTTTCAGAGAGAGGATCACCGGATATCTTTTATGGAAGAAACCGGTTGCTGTGAGATTCTTAAGCGGAAGCATCGGAACCTGCCTTGGAGCTTTGTATGAAAATACAACGTAAGCCGGCGTTAACGGTAAGGAGAGAGCGCTATGTAAGATACATAGGCTAATTAGGGTGGCACCGCCGGTTTTCGGTCCCTTGCGGATGGAAACCCGGCGTTTTTATTTTAAAAAAGATAAAGCCATTACCCGGTGGCTGAAAAATGATAAAAAGGAGAAATAAAAATGGCTGACAAAAAGTTAGTAGAAGCAATTACATCCATGGAAGAAGATTTTGCCCAATGGTATACGGATGTGGTTAAAAAAGCAGAATTGATCGATTATACCAGCGTTAAGGGCTGTATGGTTTTTAAGCCGGCAGGCTATGCGATCTGGGAATTGATCCAGAAGCAGTTAGATGAAAGATTTAAAGAAACAGGTGTGGAAAATGTATATCTGCCCATGTTTATTCCTGAAAGTTTATTACAAAAGGAGAAGGATCACGTAGAAGGTTTTGCGCCGGAGGTTGCATGGGTAACTCACGGAGGATTGCAGCCTTTACAGGAAAGACTATGTGTCAGACCTACTTCCGAAACCTTATTCTGTGATTTCTATAAAAATGATATTCAGTCTTACAGAGACTTGCCAAAAGTATACAATCAGTGGTGTTCCGTTGTCCGCTGGGAAAAGGAAACCAGACCTTTCCTCCGCAGCCGTGAGTTTTTATGGCAGGAAGGACATACGGCACATGCAACAGCAGAGGAAGCTCAGGAACGTACGATCCAGATGTTAAATGTATATGCCAGGTTCTGTGAAGAAGTATTGGCGATTCCTGTGATCAAAGGTCAGAAGACAGAGAAAGAAAAATTTGCAGGAGCGGAGGCTACTTATACGATCGAAGCTTTGATGCATGACGGAAAAGCGCTTCAGTCCGGTACAAGCCATAACTTCGGTGATGGTTTTGCAAAAGCCTTTGGCATCCAGTATACAGATAGGGATAATAAATTACAGTATGTACATCAGACTTCCTGGGGTATGACAACCCGTCTGATCGGTGCGGTTATTATGGTCCATGGTGATGATTCCGGTCTGGTACTGCCTCCTAAAGTGGCACCTACCCAGGTTATGATCATCCCCATCCAACAGAAAAAAGAAGGCGTGTTAGACAAGGCTTATGAATTAAAAGAACGTCTGAGCAAGTTCCATGAAAGCAATATGCGTGTGAAGGTAGATGATTCCGATAAGAGTCCGGGCTGGAAGTTCTCTGAGTGTGAGATGAGAGGTATTCCGGTAAGAGTGGAGATCGGACCTAAGGATATTGCTGAAGGAAAATGCGTCCTTGTGCGCCGCGATACAAGGGAAAAAATTCCCTGCTCTCTGGACAATGTGGAAGAAGAGGTTGCCGGACTTCTTGATTCCATGCAGTCGGAAATGCTTGAAAGAGCAAGGACCCATAGAGAAAAGCATACCTATGTGGCAACAACCATGGAAGAGTTTGAGAAATGTTTTACAGAAAAAACAGGTTTTGTAAAGGCAATGTGGTGCGGAGACCAGGCATGCGAGGATGAGATCAAGGAAAAACTTGCTGTGACCAGCCGTTGTATGCCTTTTGAACAGGAACATCTGGCAGATACCTGTATCTGCTGTGGAAAACCTGCCACAAAAATGGTATATTGGGGAAAAGCATATTAAATTCAGGAAAGAAGGAAACAGAAATGAATATTTTGGTTATTAACTGTGGAAGTTCATCTTTAAAGTACCAGTTAATCGATAGTGAAAGTGAAAAGGTATTGGCAAAGGGACTTTGTGAGCGCATCGGTATAGACGGCAGTGCCATTACCCATCAGCCGGCAGGAGGCGAAAAGGTTACAACAGAAGTGGATATGCCCAATCATACGGCTGCTGTAAAATACGTGATCGAAAAGCTGGTTGATCCTCAGGTTGGAGTTGTATCATCTTTGGATGAAATTGGAGCTGTAGGACACCGTATCGTCCACGGCGGTGAGAAATTTGCAAGCAGTGTTGTGATTGATGATGAGGTGATCAAAGCAGTTGAAGAATGCAATGACTTAGCGCCCCTTCACAATCCGGCAAATCTGATAGGTATCAATTCCTGTAAGGAAATCATGCCGAATGTGCCTATGGTAGCTGTTTTTGATACGGCTTTCCACCAGACAATGCCAAAGAAAGCTTACTTATACGGACTTCCTTATGAATATTACGAAAAATATAAAGTCCGCCGTTATGGTTTCCATGGAACAAGCCATGATTTCGTAAGCAGCCGTGCAGCCGAAATCCTTGGCAAGAAACGTGAGGACTTAAAGATCATCGTTTGTCATTTAGGAAACGGAGCTTCCGTATCTGCAGTACAGAACGGAAAATGTGTGGATACATCCATGGGTCTGACTCCTTTGGAGGGCTTGATCATGGGAACCAGAAGCGGAGATATTGATCCGGCAATTATCAGTTTTATTGCTGATAAGGAAGGTTTAAGTGCAGATGATGTAGTCAATATCTGCAATAAAAAATCCGGTGTTTTGGGATTGTCCGGCGGACTTTCCAGCGACTTCCGTGATCTGGGAAATGCAGCAGATGAAGGAAACGAGAAAGCAAAAGCTGCTTTGGAAACATGGAGTTATCGTGTAGCTAAATATGTGGGAGCATATGCTGCAGCTATGAACGGTGTGGACGCTATTGTATTTACAGCGGGTGTAGGAGAAAATAACTTCAGCGCAAGAGCACAGATTTGTGAATATTTGGGTTATCTTGGAGTAACTGTTGATAAAGAAGCAAATAATAAACGTGGAGAAGAGGTTATTATTTCCACACCTGACAGTAAGACAACCGTTATGGTCGTTCCTACCAATGAAGAGCTTGCCATTGCAAGGGAAACCTTACGTCTTGTTAAATAAAGAATCTTAAAATATGTGTAAGCCGGTACTCTGGCTTATGGCTTTTACAATTGTATCAGATCAATAGGAGAAGGTATGGTAGATAATTTTTTACGTGGACTTGTAAATAAAGAATGGAAGATCGGCAAATTTACAATAGGATTTTTGGACATTCTGCTGGTGGTATTTGCCACTGTTTTTGGCTGTGCCATCCGGTTTGCTTTAAGAGATGTGGTCGCAGGGGATTACAAGGTGTTTTTTGAGCCATGGGTTGCCACTTTAAGGGAGGCAGGCGGCGGTTTTAAAGGATTGTCCGCAGAGTTTGAATACGTGGATTATACCACACCATATTTGCTGATCTTGTCTTTTATCAGTATCTGTCCTTTTTTCAATACCCTTTATCTTATGAAGATGGTATCCATTTTCTTTGATTTTGTGGCAGCTATCGCAGTAGCATTTATTGTTTATGAGGGAACAGAGAGTAAGCAGAAGGCAATCATGACCTATGGTGTCATGCTTTTTGTACCTACCATCGTAGCAAACGGTTCCATGTGGGCACAATGCGATATCATATTTACCAGCTTTGTCATGTTGTCTATTTTGTTTATGCTGAAGGACAAGCCCCGTACATCATTGATCTTTTATGGAATAGCATTTGCCTTTAAGCTCCAGACGTTCTTTATTGCACCTTTATATGTATTGCTTTGGGTTAAGAAAAAAATGAAGATCCAGCATTTTCTCTGGATTCCCATTATGTACTTTATCGGTGTGATCCCTTCCTGGATCGCAGGAAAAAATCTCTGGGAGCTTTTGACCGTATACTTTTTCCAGGCAAATGGGGAAATGGATATTTATGCTCTATCCCATAAGTTTCCCAATATCTATCAGATCATCGGAACAGGAAGCTTTCTTAGGGAATATGCGGATGCGGGCATCTATTTTACCCTTGCTGTATTGATGGTGCTTATGTATTACATTGCCAGAAAGAACTTTGTTTTTACCAAGGATCTGATCATCAGAATGGGAATGTTCTTTGTTATGGTGGTAGTTTACTTCCTGCCTCATATGCACGAAAGATATGGCATCCTTGCAGATGTGCTGGCGGTTGTAGTAGCATTTTATAATCCAAAGAAATTTTATGTGCCATTGATCGCCATTACCTGTTCCTTTGCAGGCTATACCCTGTATCTGGCACAGAGTACGGTCATCCCCCTGTCCGTATACGCAATCCTTTATCTGGGACTTATGATCGATCTGGGAATTGGAATTTACAAAGATATCAATGGTATTGGAGATAAAAATTGTATTCCTGTTGAGAATTAGATATGAATAATAAAAGCTCCGGTCAGCAATTTTTTATGTGTTTATAAATGAAATTGCTGTCAGGAGCTTTTTGTATTTGTAATTTAATTAGTTAATTGGTTTTGTGAAGTTAAAGTCAGTTTATTTCCGTTTTCTTTCAGCCATTTCCTATATTCTTTATAATCCGGCATAACAGATTCCACTAATGCCCAGAACCGGGGTGAGTGGTTCATTTCTTTTCGGTGGCACAGTTCATGAACGACCACATAGTCCAATACATTAGGGGGAGCCAGAATAAGCCGCCAGTTAAAGGAAAGATTTCCTTTGCTGCTGCAGCTTCCCCAGCGTGTTTTCTGGTCACGGATCGTTATATTTCCATAGGTAACGCCTAATATATGGGCATAATGGAAAACCCGCTTGGGAAAATATTCTTTTGCCGCTTCCCGGTAAATGGCTTCCAGACGCTTTTCCGACGGAGATTTCTCCTTCTGGGAAGGAAAGGGTTCCATTTTCCGCATTTTTAATACGCTGGCGGCAATCCAGTTTTTTTTGGATTCTGCCATGGAGACAGCAAACCGCTCGCTGCCTCTTAAAGGGATGCGAACGGTCACTTTGCCGCCGGGAGCAATGCTGATACCGTAGGTTTTTCGCTTGCTCCGGATGATTTCATATGAAATTGTCATATCATCTATGATCAAATTGTGCTGTGACATTTTGAAGTCCTTATTTTAGTAATTTTCAGCCTTAACCTGGAAGTAGGATTGAGGGTGTGCGCAGACCGGGCAAACCTCAGGTGCTTTTTTACCGACACAGATATGTCCGCAGTTGGAACACTGCCAGATCACGTCGCCGTCTTTGGAGAAAACCAGATCTCCCTGAATATTTGCAAGAAGTTTGCGGTATCTCTCCTCATGTTCTTTTTCAATGGCAGCTACGCCTTCAAATAATGCAGCAATATCGTCAAAGCCTTCTTCTCTCGCCTCTTTGGCAAAGGTTGCATACATGTCAGTCCATTCGTAATTTTCACCATTAGCGGCTGCTACTAGATTTTCTGCAGTAGAGCCAATGCCGTTTAACAGCTTAAACCACATTTTTGCATGTTCTTTTTCGTTGTTTGCCGTTTCTTCAAAAATATTGGCAATCTGTACATAGCCGTCTTTTTTGGCTTTACTTGCAAAATATGTATATTTATTTCTTGCTTCGGATTCTCCCGCAAAAGCGGTCTTTAAATTTGCTTCTGTTTTTGTTCCTTTTAAATCAGCCATAATCATTCTCCTTTGGATTAAAATAGTAATTATTCCTGTTTTCATTTTATCATTCCGGTATATTTTGTCAATAAATATTTTTCCCATTATCAGCCTGAGGATAGATTTTGTAGCAGTTGATCTTAGGCGGTTCAAAATCAAGAAGTTGGATCTTTCTTAGCTGTTTCGATTCCAAATATGGGGCAGCAATCCTTTCAGGAATAAAACTGATACCGTTAAATTCCAATAAAAAAGGAATCAGTTTTGTGCTGTTATCTATTTCAAATCCAAATTGATAGTGGGGCGGAAATAGCTCTCTGATAAACAAGCCCACTTCCTGTAATGCAAAATTGCAATATAAATAATCTGCATCCACTAATTCTTCTTTTAATATCCCTTTTTCGTATTTTGTATTGTGGCAGCCCGTAACAAGTATCAGCTTGTCCACGGAAAATACATCACAGTGATATCCTGCCTTATAGAAGGGAATGTAAGAATAAACCACATCAAACAAATGATCCTGTATTGCCTGTATCAGGTCAGTGGAGTGGCTTATGGTAACTTTTACAGCGTTTTCGGGATGAGCTTTCATGTATTCCTTTATGAGGGGAAACAGATGGCATTCATAAATAGTATTTGTACTGCCGATCCGCATGGTATGGGGATATTTATTTAATGAATTGACATTTTGAATCCCTGTGCCGGAAAGCTCCAGGATTCTTTGGGCATAGTTTAAAAAGACCTCTCCTTCAGGGGTCAGAGTTACTTTCCGCTTATTTCGTTCAAAAAGCTGCTTTCCGATTTCCCTTTCCAACTCCGCAATACGGCTTGTTACCGTGGACTGGGCAATAAAAAGGAGATCGGCAGTTTTTGTAAAATTTCTGTGTTCTGCCAGAGTAACAAAGGTTTGTAAAGTTTGTGTGTCCATAGTTTACCTATAATCGATTTTCTAAATTACTGATATTCAAATAATCGCATTTACAGATATATTATCATAATGCTATGATGAACGCAACATCAAAAAAGACTAAAAAATAAATGTGGGAGGAATCGGGTAATGGGAGAAATAACATTAAAGCAGATTGATTTTGACAATGAGGATTTCATCATATTGTGTGATGAATTAGATCAGTTTTTAAATGAAGCCATCGGAGGGGAAAGTATTCGAGAAAAATACAAAAAGTTCAATCATTTAGATACCATGGATTATGTGATTGCTGCATATGATGAAGGAAAGCCGGTGGGATGCGGAGCACTGCGAAAATATTCCTTGGAAGATATTGAAGTGAAAAGGGTTTTTGTGCGGGAAGCGTACAGGAGAAAAAATGTAGGCGGCGCATTGCTGGAGCAGTTGGTCTTAAAATCCAGGGAGCTGGGTTTTAAGCGTATGATCCTTGAAACAGGGGATTTTTTAAAAGCCAGTATGCGTTTATATTCCAGATATGGTTTTGAACGGATTGAAAATTATGGTGAGTATGCCAAAATGGCGGAATCTGTATGTATGGCGCTTAATATGGGAAATGAGGACATTACCTATTGTGTTAACAGATGGCTTGCCGAGGAAGATATAAAAAGGCTTTTTCAGTCTGTTGGCTGGCTGTCCGCTGATTATGCCGGCAGGTTATCGGAATCTTTTAAAAAGGCGGGAACTGTTTTAACGGCATGGCAGAATGACAGGCTCGTAGGTCTTACGGAAGTGCTGGCTGACGGAGGAGTAAATGCTTATATCCATTATCTTCTGGTGGACCCGGAATTTCAAAACCGGGGAATAGGCGCTTCCATGATCGACCGGATAAAAAAGATTTATAAAAACTATCTTTATCTGTTGGTCATCTCAGAAAAGAAAAGCACCATTCCCTTTTATGAAAAATTGAATTTTAGTGTTGAATCAAAGGCAACGGTTTTACAGATCATGACATTATAATGGTCTGGCTTTTATGTATGGATCTTATTTTTATCCTTCTCTTTCAGAAGAAATGTTCCCGGATGGATTTTTTCCTGAAGGGCATCGTATTGTTTATACATGTACTGGACGGAGTTTTCCAGTAAGTAGTAATGCATGATATAGGGAATCAGCAATACCAGAAAAGCAGCAAACAAAAGCAGCAGCCCAAAAGAAAAAGTCAGGCAGATCATAAAAAAGGTTCCGAAGGCAAGAATAGCAAAAGTCAAAGTGACCAGCAGATGCACCAGCCTTTCATGCATGAAATAGGCAAGCTGCTTTTCGTGCTGGGCGGACAATTCCTCGTAGGAAAGTCCACTGTCATTATTTTCTAACAGGCGGTCCATATATGCCATGTAAGATTCAATACGGTATTTCATAAAATCATCCTTTCCGTAATGTATCATATCTTTATTCATCTATATGATTCATGCTTCCTATAAATAAAATGGTTCCGTCAGATGTATCGCTGATATAGTACATAAAAGGCATATCTACCTCAAAAGAAACAGGCTCTTCTGCAAGAAGTGACATACGCTCCATCATGACCTCCGTAACAGCGGCGGCTTCTGTGCCGTTTTCATCTACACGGATATAGGTCTTATGGAAGATATCACTGATATATGCTTCCTCACTGATGATATCCAGCTGGGCATCATTGGAAAATGCCCTGACCATTCCCAGATCTGCAAGATATTTATTTAATTGTATGCTGTCAGATGAAAATTCAAAACGGGGAAGCTTCAGGCTGCCTATCATAATTTCTTCCGCATCAGAAAGTCCCTGATATAATTCCTGCTTTTCTTCAAAAGAAAGATCATTAAAAAGCTGTGTAACGTCATCATCTTCCCGGGCAGGAATCAGAATATCCATAGCCATGTCGCTGTCTTTATAATACATACGAAGTGTCCGGATACCCTTATATTCATAATATTTAAAATACCGGTCTGACATGTGCATAAAGGGAATTGTCCTGGTTCCGTCTGTGCCGTAAAATTCTTCGTCAAAAGTGCCTTCTGTGGGAAAAGGAACCGCCCACTTGGCATTAAAATAAACTGCATTAAACAATAACAGACAGGCATCGGGAGAAACTTCATCAACCATGTTGTTGATCTTTTCGTTGGTTGCTTCTGAAATCCAGTCGTTCATGGACTGAATGGTGGAAGGATCGGATAAATTTTCTTCAAAGCAGTCTGCATCGTAGGAATCCTTCAACAAAGGAAGATATGAAGCCTCAAAGCTGTCAGAAAAATTCATGTCCTCTGCATACCATGCAGAATTGGCAATGCGGATATCCATGGCATCAGCTTCCAGTTTGTCCATGGAAGCGGTAATATCCTGATTAAAGGTATCCATATCGCTCACCTGCATAACATGGAGCATTTCCTCAAGAGTTGTATCTACAGCGCCGTTGGCAGCCATTCCCAAAGCTGTTTCTATACTGTAAGGGGAAATACAGATGTTTTCAGATCCGGATTGTTTGAGCTGGGAAAACATATCATAACCCAGAGCATTGATGCTGTGAGAAACGGAAACATATCCGGATTCGTTTACGGGCTGATTTTCCGATGCCTGATCCGAATCAGGTGTTTCATCTTCTTCAGGTTCTGCAATTTCTGTCTGTTCCGGCTCCGGTTGTTCTGCAGGGGATTGACTTCCACATGCAGTAAGCAGGAGCGCCGGGAGAAGAAGGGTTAATAATAAAATTCTTTTTTTCATAAGATACCTCGCTTGTATATCAATATATACATTTTTCTCGTTCCTTAGGCACATTATACTACGATTCCCATAAATAGGGGAGATAAAAATTGATATGGGCATATTATTTCAAAATTGCCACAGGAATTGCCGGTATGATATACTATAGCCGGATCAGGAACTATTAAATTATTATTTCACAAGAAAGCGGTCATATGAATCATTCAATTAAAATCACGCTTCCTGAAGATGTCAGGAAGATCATCAATACAATAGAAAAAGCAGGTTATGAAGCCTATGCAGTAGGGGGATGTGTCAGGGATTCTTTGTTAAAACGCACACCTGATGACTGGGACATTACCACCTCGGCAAAGCCGGAGCAGGTCAAGGCATTATTTCCCAGAACCATTGATACTGGCATAGAGCACGGAACGGTAACGGTCATGATGCACCGGGTGGGATATGAAGTGACTACTTACCGGATCGATGGGGAATATGAGGATTCCAGACATCCGAAGGAAGTCATTTTTACGGCAAATCTGGTAGAGGACCTGCGTCGAAGGGATTTTACCATCAATGCCATGGCATATAATGACAGAAGCGGTATCGTGGATGAATTCCATGGAATGGACGATCTGGAAAATAAGATCATCCGGGCAGTGGGAAATCCCAGGGAGCGGTTTGAAGAAGATGCCCTGCGCATTATGCGCGCTGTGCGCTTTTCTGCCCAGTTAGGATATGAGGTAGAGGAAAAGACCAGAGTGGCTATTGGGGCATTGGCAGAAAACCTGACTCATATCAGTGCGGAGCGGATACAGGTGGAACTGGTCAAGCTGGTAAAATCTCCTCATCCTGAAAAGATCCGGGATCTGTATGAAATGGGGATAACAGCAGTCATTATGCCGGAATTTGATGCGATTATGAAGACGGAGCAGAATAACCCTCATCATAAATACAGTGTGGGAGAGCATACCATTTATGGAATGATGGCAATTGAGGCAGACAAGGATCTGCGGCTTGCCATGCTGTTTCATGATTTTGGAAAATCCTTATGCAGGACTACCGATGAAGAAGGAATTGACCATTTCCATGGACATGGGGCAAGATCAGAGGAGCTTTGCAAAGAAATATTAAAAAGACTGAAGTTTGATAATGATACCATTCAACTGGTAAGCCGTCTGGTGCTGAATCATGACTATGATGTGGAGCCGGGTAAAAAATACGTCCGCAGGGCTGTAAACCGTATAGGTGAAGATGTGTTTCCCCTGCTTTTGAAAGTAAAGCAGGCGGATCTGGATGCCCAAAGCGATTATTTGAAAGAAGAAAAACAGCAAAAGCTGGATGAGATCACAAGATTATATAAAGAAATCCTGAGAGATAATGAGTGCGTCAGTCTCCGTTCTCTTGCCGTAAAGGGTGCGGATCTGATCTCATGGGGCATGAAGCCGGGAAAAGAAATGGGAGAAATGCTTTCCCTGCTCTTAGAAGCAGTATTGGAAGATCCAAAGAATAATCAGAAGGATAAATTGTACGCTTATTATTTAAAATATCAGGGGGAATCTGAGATTAAAAATTAAAATCATAGGGCTGGCTATTGGTATATCTTACGATTCATTTTCATAAGATAGGTATGACCTATTAAGGGGGATGGAAAGTGTGAACGATAGAGCAGTAGTTGTGCTTGAACAATATGATTTTAATGTGAATAGTACCAGAAAAGGCAGGGGAGCGATCATAGCCGAAACGGATAAAGGCATTATCAGCTTGTCAGAGTATGGGGGACGAACAGAAAGGCTTCTTTTGTGTAAAAATGTTTGTGAACGCATAGAAGCGGCCGGTTTTGGCAATATAGACAACCTGATTCCCAGTAAAGAAGGTGCATTATTTGTAACAGATCTGGATGGGAAAAATTATATTGTAAAAAGATATGTGGAAGGCAGAGAATGCAATGTAGTTGATGAAAGGGAATGCCGCTATATTGTAGGAGAAATTGCAAAGCTTCATCATATCATGGAATTTGGAGAAACTTTAGGGGACCTGTCAGAAGAAGGAGAAAATCCGGAAAGAGATCTTGCCATAAGAGATTTTTCCAAAAGGGAAGCAGAGCTTAACAGAGTGCGTTCCTTTATCCGGAAGCAGTCCAAAAAGGGTGAATTTGAACTGGCGTTTTTAAAAGAATTCGGTTATTTTGAGGGAGTGGCTAAGGAAGCGGCGGCATATCTCAATGAGGAATGTCTTAAAAGATTGTCGGAATCTGTCAGGGAAAGAGGAATGTATTGTCACGGAGAATGCAACCAGCACAATATCCTTCTGGCGGCTGCCAGGGGAATTGCCGCTACTCATTTTGAGAAATGCTGCATGGATATACAGATCCGGGATCTATATTTATTTTTAAGGAAAATATTGGAAAAAAACAATTGGTCCTATGGGATGGGATATTCCATTTTAGAAGAATATATGAAAAATAAACCATTGAACCAGGACGAAAAGAGATATTTATATGCAAGGCTGTTATATCCTGAAAGATTCTGGAAAATCGCAAATGCATATTTAAATAAAAGAAAATCTCTTCCGCCCAGAAGGCAGTTGGAAAAACTAAATGCGTTATTGCAGATCGAGCATGCCAGAATGGAATTTTTAGAAAAGCTTTCAAAGGAACTACTTTAGCAATTGGCAAAACCATGTTATACTTTAGATTGGATAAGGGGTACAAAATGAAAAAAAAAGTAGTTGGATTCATTTTGTTTCTGATGCTTTTGTGCGGTTTCCTTACAGGATGCGGAAATGAACAGCCGGAGCCGGAAACAGAAGAAGTTATCATACAAAGTACATATGAAGAAACCCTTGCGGATTCCATGGATGAAGCTATTATTATGTCCGTGGACCAGGAAAAGAAGCAGATCAGGCTTTACAATCTCACTTTAGGCAGGACTTATTCTTTGGTTTATAATGGCGCCACAGGTATGAAAAACCGTTTTGGGGATGAGATCGTGGCAGGGCAGCTTGCAGAGGGAGACATGGTAAGAGTAACCTTTATCAAAGAAGAGAAACTTGCCAAATCCGTTCAGCTTCTGGATCAGGTGGATGTTTCCAATGTATCTGTTTTTGAGATCAATAAGGCGGCTTATACCATGAGCTTTGGCGGGGATCAGTACAGCCTGCACAAAAATGTGCTTGTTTTATCCCGGGGAAAACAGATCCAGCTGGAGGAGATCAGTCCGGCGGACAGCTTAAAGATCGTAGCAGAGGATCATCAGGTATATGGGATCACAGTAGAAAGGGGACATGGTTATGTAAGGCTTTCCGGTCATGAATCCTTTGTAGGCGGCTGGGTGGAAATAGGACAGGCTGTTATTACTGAGGTTACGGATGAAATGCTTTTGGTAGTTCCCGAAGGGGAATATACTTTATATATCAGCAATGATGGTGTGGCGGGAAGCAAGGAAATTTCCGTTGCAAGGGATGAAGAGACACAGGTTGATGTTTCCGAACTGCAGACAGAAAAAATTAAGAAGACCGGTAAGATCATCTTTACCATTACGCCTGCAGAGGCAGAATTGTATATAGACGGCGAACTGACCGATTACAGCGGAGAGGTAGAGCTGGATTATGGAATCCACCAGTTAAAGGTAAAGGCAGAAGGATACAGCACTCTTACCCAGTATGTTAAGGTGGGGGAGCCTATGGCAAATCTGAATATGAAGCTGGAAGAATCCGATGGTGATGAAGATGATGATGAAGAAAAGACTGTAAGCTCCAATTCTGTTTCAACTGTTACGGCAGCTTCTGATTACAGGGTATATATAGATGCCCCAAGAGGCGCAGAGCTTTATCTGAACGGAAGCTATGTAGGAATTGTACCTGTCAATTTTGCAAAGAAAGCCGGTACGTATATCGTATCATTCAGAAAAGACGGATATCAGACCAGGAGCTATACTTTGCAGATTGATGACAGCAGTAAGGATGTAAGCTATTCCTTCTCCGATCTGGTTCAGCAGTAAACTATTGTTAAATATGCGGGAAACTGCATTTTAAATAAAAAACAGTAAAAAATAACAGGACAATACATCATAAGGAGGACAATCATGAGTTACAAAGAAGTGTATGAAAGCTGGTTATCAAATCCCTATTTTGATGATGCTACAAAAGCGGAATTAAAAGATCTTGGGGGAAATGAAAAGGAAATCGAGGATCGTTTTTATCGTGAATTGGAATTCGGTACAGCAGGACTTCGAGGTGTTATCGGAGCCGGAACAAACCGCATGAACATTTATACGGTTCGCAAGGCGACCCAGGGGCTTGCAAATTACATTTTAAAGCAGGACGGTGCGGATAAAGGTGTGGCAATTGCTTTTGATTCCAGACGTATGAGCCCGGAATTTGCTGATGAAGCAGCACTCTGCCTGGCGGCAAACGGAATTAAGGCATATGTTTTTGAGTCCCTGCGTCCTACACCTGAGTTATCCTATGCAGTCCGCAAGCTGGGCTGTATTGCAGGTATCAATATTACTGCAAGCCATAATCCGCCGGAATACAACGGATATAAGGTTTATTGGGAAGACGGCGCACAGATCACACCTCCTCATGACGGCGGTATCATGGCGGAAGTGGCTGCGATCACTGATTACAATACTGTAAAGACTATGGATAAAGAGGCTGCAAAGGCAGCAGGGCTTTATGAGACTATCGGGGCAAATATCGATGATCCTTATATTGAAGAGTTAAAGAGTCAGGTTATTCACTGGGATGCTATTAAGGAAGCACAGAAGGATATTAAGATCGTTTATTCTCCTTTACACGGAACAGGAAATATTCCTGCAAGACGTGTTATGAAGGAGCTGGGCTTTGAAAATGTATATGTTGTTCCTGAACAGGAGCTTCCCGATGGAGAATTCCCTACAGTTTCCTATCCCAATCCGGAAGCGGCAGAAGCTTTTGAGCTTGGATTGAAGCTGGCAAAAGAAGTAGATGCTGACCTGGTACTTGCAACCGACCCCGATGCAGACCGTCTGGGCGTTTATGTAAAGGATGCAAAGACAGGAGAGTATATTACTCTTACGGGAAATATGTCCGGATGTCTTCTTGCTGATTATGAGATCGGTCAGAGAAAAGCAACAAAAGGACTTCCTGAAGATGGTGCACTGATCAAGACTATCGTAACAACCAATATGGCAGATGCTATTGCAAAGGCATACGGTGTAGAGCTTATCGAAGTATTGACGGGATTTAAATATATCGGACAGCAGATCCTGGGCTTTGAACAGAAAGGAAAAGGAACTTATCTCTTCGGATTTGAAGAAAGCTATGGCTGCCTGATCGGAACTCATGCAAGGGATAAGGATGCCATTGTAGCAACTATGGCTCTTTGCGAAGCAGCAGCATACTATAAGACCCAGGGCAAGACTCTTTGGGATGCCATGATCGATATGTATGAAAAATACGGTTATTACAAAGATGATATTAAATCGATTACCTTAAAGGGTATTGAAGGGCTTGCAAAGATTCAGGAGATCTTAAATACCCTTCGTGAAAACACACCGGAGAAATTCGGTGATTATACAGTTGTTTCCGCAAGGGATTACAAAACAGGCATTATCAAAGATGTTAAGACAGGAGAAGAAAAACCTACGGGTCTTCCCACATCCAATGTTCTTTATTATGACCTTACAGATGATGCATGGCTTTGTGTACGTCCTTCCGGTACAGAACCGAAAGTAAAATTCTACTATGGCATTAAAGGAACATCTTTAGAGGATGCAAATGCAAAATCTGCAGCTTTGGGAGAAGAAGTTCTTGCCATGATCAATGGAATGTTATAAAAATTCCATAAAAGACGGATAAGGGCAAAATAAGGCAGATGAATAAGAAGGAAGAAAAACAGAGACAATACACATTAAAAGACTTTCAGGCAATCGTGAGAACGCTGCGCAGCGAACATGGATGTCCCTGGGATAAGGCTCAGACCCATGGTTCTCTTACAGGCTGCATGATCGAGGAAGCGGCAGAAGCCGTATCCGGTATTAAACTTTATGAAAAGACCGGAAACGGGGACAGCATGAAAGAAGAACTGGGAGATGTATTGATGCAGGTGGTGCTTCATGCACAGATTGCAGAGGAGGAAGGGCTTTTTACTCTGGAGGATGTTATTGGGGGAATCAGTGAAAAGATGATTCGCAGGCATCCCCATGTATTTGAGCCGGATGGAACACCTTTGAATGGCAGAGAGCCGGATCCTGCTCATGTTAGATCCTGGAAAGAGATCAAGGAAATGGAGAAAAAAAATCAAAATTTTCATGAATCTTCCGCAAAAAAACGCCTTAGAAAGACCTTTGCGAAATTTTATAAAAAAATTTTATAATATGTCAAAACAAAAAAATGCCTAAAAATGCCTGTTTTTACAATATTTCCTTGACAAATGGATGAAAAGAGATTATAAATATTTGTAGGCGTTTGTAGGTAACGCAAAAAAATTATGATAATACTCAGTAGTAGGAGGAGTTCACGATGAACAAAACAGAATTAGTTGCAGCTATCGCTGATCAGGCAGAAATCTCTAAGAAAGATGCAGAAAAAGCATTAAAGGCTTTCACAGACGTTGTTGGAGAACAGTTAAAGAAAGGTGACAAAATCCAGTTAGTTGGTTTTGGAACATTCGAAGTTTCCGAAAGAGCAGCAAGAGAAGGAAGAAACCCTCAGACAGGTGAAACCATGAAGATCGCTGCTTCCAAAGCACCTAAATTCAAAGCTGGTAAAGCATTAAAGGATTTAGTAAACGCTTAATTTTGAAAGTGGACAGACAGAAGCCTTTGCACCAAGCAAAGGCTTCTTTGTTGTTATAGGAGGAGCAGTTATGCGCTTAGATAAATATTTAAAAGTATCCCGTTTGATCAAAAGAAGGACTGTTGCAAATGAAGCATGTGACGCAGGTCGTGTAATGATCAATGGAAAGGTGGCAAAAGCGGGAACAGAAGTAAAGGCAGGAGATGAAATCCAGATCAATTTTGGTAATAAGGATGTTAGAGTAGAGGTTCTGACTGTTGCCGAGACCGTAAAAAAAGAAGAAGCAAAGGAAATGTTCCGGTATTTATAGGTATATTTTCAAATCCTTCTAATATACTTTAATGTGCAGATATCACAGGAAGCGATTTCCATTCTGCAGGGGATAAAGAAGGAGGATATGCCGATGGATGATATGAATACAAAGCAGAGGGCGCATAAACTGATGCTGACCAACAGAAGGACATGTATGGTCAGCGGAGTGTCAGATGTGCTCTCTTTTGATTTAGCGGAAATTCTGCTGGAAACGGACCAGGGAATGCTGATGATCAAGGGAAGTGATCTTCATGTAAACAGACTGACTCTGGAAAAAGGAGAGGTGGATGTAGAAGGTAAAATTGACAGCCTTACCTATTCGGAGGTTTCGGGGTATGGTGCCAAGGGAGAATCCCTTTTGGGGAAATTATTTAAATAATGAGCGGACAGATTGTTAGTGAAGGGCAATTTCTGTTTTATTGTTTTTTATCCGGTATCTGTATTACCGTTGCATATGATTGCCTCCGAATCTTTCGCAGGGTAAAACGCCATGGAACAGTTTGGGTTGCCCTTGAGGATCTGATCTTTTGGTTCTGTGCTGCAATATTTCTTTTTTATGTGCTTTATGAAACCAATAATGGTGTGATCCGGTGGTTTTCCATAGCAGGAGCCGCAGTGGGTATGTTGATCTACAAATATGTCATTGGAGAACATCTTGTGGAAATTATGTCAACAATTATAAAGAGAATACAAGATGTTGTGTCCAAGATTTTAAAAATACTATTTAGACCGGTAAAGCGCCTTTTTAACAGGGTTTCGGGCAAATTAAAAAAGGAAAAAAGAAAATTAAAGAAACAATTCAAAAAGAAGTTGACGGGCAACATAAAAAAGGTTAAGATAACATTATGTAAACGCAAAAAGCAGAAGGATAAGAGGGGTAACTATGAGCCGTAGAGTCGCATTCCGGGGGAAGAGGCAGAATCGTCTCGGTATGTTTCTGGTCTCTGCAGTTGTCATTATGCTGTTGGTGGTAGTAACCGTAAACAGCTTCCTGTTAAGACAAAAGCAGGATACATATGCAGCCAGAGAAGCCGAATTAGATGCGCTGATTGCCGCCGAAGAAGAAAGAGCAAGTGAATTAGAAGAATTTAAAAAGTACACCCAGACTCAGGCTTACATTGAGGAAGTGGCAAAGGAGAAGCTGGGACTGGTCCGGGAGGGCGAGATCGTATTTAAGATGAATTAGGACATTGCATTGGTTTGATGCAGCAGAAGCTGCAGACCGGCAGATGTCCTTTTTTTGTGCCTTAAATGATATTAAAGATCCGATTCATATTTTTTAGCCGGGATGCCCTGTTTTGACAAAATTTTCAGGAGCTCTTTTATATAATAAGGGCAAAACGGAAAAGAGTGGTGTATATGAAGTGGAATTTGATGGAACGGGATGATATCAGTCATACCGTAGTCCCGGAATACGGCAGGCGTAAATTGATTCTTTATGCGGACACCTTGAGAGAGATTGCCGAGAGTTTTGAAGAAGTACCGGAGATGGAGACGAAATCCCAGCTCCAGCTTTATTTATATAAGACCCGGCAGGAACAGAATATTTTGCTGGCAGGGCAGTTAGATGAGACAGCCAGAGTATTGAGTGAGCTTGCCAGTGAGACTTATGCCACCTCTTATCTTATGGAGCGCCTTCGCAAAAAAGTCTGGAAGGGACTGAAAGAAAACGGACTTGTCGTCAGGGATTTGTATGTCATAGAAATGAAGGAGCATCTGGAGATCGGAATGACCATCCGGGCGACGGATGATGAGATCTATCACACAGATGATATTATGGAATTTGTGTCGGAATTGTGCCATCGGAAACTGAGGCAGACAAGCACTAACGCTTCTTACGTACATGAGGACCCTGTAACCCTGGTATTTGAAGAGGAAGTTAATTTTTTTATCATTGAAGGCATTGCCAAGGCAAAGAAAGAGGGAGAGACTGATTCAGGAGACAGCTATCTGTTAAAGGAATTTGGCAAGGGAATGTATCTGGCGGCTCTTTCGGACGGCATGGGCTCCGGCGCTGAAGCTGCAAGGGACAGCGAAAAGATGATGGATCTTTTGGACAAGTTTATGGAGACAGGATTTCACATGGAAAAAGCCATTACATTGTTAAATTCCATGATGTATCTCCAAGGGGGGAAAGAACGTACCCTTACATTGGATTCCTGTGAAATCGATCTGTATCAGGGAACCTGCAGATTCTTAAAATACGGTGCAGCTGTTTCCTTTATCAAGCGGGATCGAAAGGTTTGGCGAATCGGAGCTAATTCCCTGCCCTTGGGGATATTTTCCAAAGGAGAGCCGGAGGAATTTGCCTATGGTCTGGAGGACGGAGACTATCTGATCATGATGACTGACGGCGTGGTGGATGCTTATGAAACCAATCTTTTGGGAATGTCCCTTCAGGAATTTATCGGGCAATTGGAATATGAAAATCCCCGGCAGATGGCAAATATGCTGATGAATATGGCTGTGGCAAATGCGGAAGGTAAAATACGGGATGATATGACCGTAATTGTACTGGGAATTTGGGCTAATACTTGATTTTTAGATATAAAAAAGATATATTTATACCAGTTGAATGAGTATTGACAAAGAAAACGGCTGGGAGACGCAATGATTACAAAAGTAAAAAAATATATGGAAAAGCATCATATGGCAGATCCCGGCGATGAAATCGTCGTAGGGCTTTCAGGAGGGGCGGATTCCGTCTGCCTCCTCTTTTTGTTGAAAAAGTTGTCGGAGCAGATGGGATTTACTCTTGGGGCGGTGCACATCAATCATGAGCTGAGAAAAGAAGCCGATGCAGAGGAAGCCTTTGTTAAAGAGCTGTGTCAGAAATGGGATATTTTTTGTGAATCAGTACATGTAGATGTAAAAAGTTATGCAAAGGAAAATCATCTATGTGTAGAGGAGGCAGCACGAAGCTTACGGTATCAGGTGTTTGAAAAACTGGCAGCCCGGGAAGAAGATGGAAAGGTCAAAATTGCCCTTGCCCATCATCAGAATGACCAGGCGGAAACTGTTTTGTTTCATTTATTCAGGGGAAGCAGCATCCGGGGGTTGGTGGGTATCCGCCCTGTAAGGGATTTCTATATCCGTCCCCTGTTATGTCTGGAGAGATCAGAGAT
This sequence comes from Lachnospiraceae bacterium, assembly GCA_017936785.1. Lineage (GTDB taxonomy): Bacteria > Bacillota > Clostridia > Lachnospirales > Lachnospiraceae > UBA2882. The sequence continues at coordinate 30,506 of JAGBEV010000030.1, forward strand.
TGAACAGTTTGCTGCAGAAAATCAATTGGATTTTGTGACCGATGCCAGCAATTTTGATACGACGTATTCCAGAAATAAGATTCGCCATGACCTGCTGCCCATGGCAGAGCGGGAAATCTGCCGGGGAAGTGTGTCCCATATCGCAGGGAGTGCAGAACTGGTAAGGGATGCAGTGGATTTTCTGGATGAAATAACAGAACAGACCTATGTAAGGCTTGTGAGAGAGCAGAAAGAAGGCTGCTGTGTCAATAAGGATGATTTGGAAAGGCTGCATCCTTATTTAAAATCTTCTGTTATTTATGAGATGCTTTCCCAGACCTGTAAAAAAAAGCGGGATATATCCAAAGTGCATGTGGACAGCGTGCTCAGGCTTTTGGAAGGACAGAGCGGCAGGAAAATAAATCTGATCTATGGTCTGCAGGCGGTGGTGCAGCAGCAGGAGCTTGTGATCAGGAAGGAGCCGGAGGATAGGGAAAAGGGACATATAGAGGAAAAACCCCTGGATCTGAAGGGAGAAATTGAGATAGTAACGGAAGAAACGGGTGCCTTTATCATCAGGTGCAGGATTTTTTCTTATGAAAAAGAGCAGCCTATTCCCAATAAGCCGTATACGAAATGGTTTGATTATGATAAAATAAATAGTTGTCCGATATTGAGAAACAGACGTGAAGGCGATTATCTTTATTGCAGTTCTACAGCGAGAAAGAAGATAAAAGATTATTTTATCAATGAAAAAATTCCTTTATTAGAGAGGGAAAGGCTTTTCATGATTGCGGACGGAGACCATATTATGTGGATTCCGGGATATCGGATCAGCAGTTTCTATAAGATCACCGATGAAACCAGACAGGTTTTAGAAATTACAATATCTGGAGGGAAAGAGTATGAACCATAAGATCAGAGAGCTTCTTTCGGAAGAGGAAGTAGACAACCGTATCAGACAGTTGGGGGAACAGATTACCAAAGATTATGAAGGGGAAGAAATATTCCTGGTATGTACTTTAAAGGGAGCCAGTTTTTTTGCCTGTGAGCTGGCAAAACGGATCGCGCTGCCGCTGACATTGGATTTTATTGCGGTGGCAAGTTACGGAGACGGCACACAGTCCAGCGGCGAGGTAAGGATGATCAAAGACCTGGACGAGTCCATAGAAGGCAAGAATGTTATTGTGGTAGAAGACATTGTTGATACCGGAAGAACCTTAAGTTATCTTATGGAAATATTAAAGAAAAGAAATCCCAGGACCTTGAAGCTATGTTCTCTTTTGGACAAACCGGAAAGAAGAGTTGTGGATATTCAGGCGGATTATACGGGCTTTGAAGTTCCGGATCTGTTTGTAGTAGGATATGGTCTTGATTATGCACAAAGATATAGGAATCTGCCCTATATCGGAGTAGTAGAATCAGAGGGATAACAGGAGGCAGCATTGAAGAAGAAAACACACGGATTGGGAATATTTTTTGTTCCCATTATATTTTTGTTATTATTTGGTATTTATCTGGAAATGGCAAAAGGGAATGCAAGAGCCTATACCAGAGCCCAGTTTAAAGCGGATGTAGCAGAGGGAAGGGTTCTGCAGGTAGAAATAGAACCCAATGAACAGACCCCCAGCGGAAAGTTAAATATTGAATTTAAAGACGGCACTGATGCGGTTTTGTATGTTGCTGATGTGGAAGCTATGGAAACCATGCTGGAAGAAAATAATGTTCCTGTATTAAGGGATAACATTCCCCAGGATACATGGTTCAAGCTGGTATTGCCGGCATTGATCGTTTTTGTGGGTGTGATCTTTGTCATGATGCTTGCCAATAACCAGTCTGGCGGCGGCGGGGGCAGCAGGATGATGAACTTTGGCAGAAGCCGTGCCAAACTCAGTATCGGCGGCATGAATAAGATAACCTTGAAGGATGTAGCCGGTCTGAAGGAAGAAAAAGAAGAACTGGAAGAAATCGTGGAATTTTTAAGAGAGCCGGACAAGTTTGTAAAGGTAGGAGCGAGGATCCCCAAGGGCGTTCTGCTGGAAGGACCTCCCGGAACCGGTAAAACACTGCTTGCAAAGGCAATAGCAGGAGAAGCCAATGTACCCTTCTTTTCCATTTCCGGTTCGGATTTTGTGGAAATGTATGTAGGTGTAGGCGCTTCCCGTGTAAGGGATCTGTTTGAGGAAGCAAAGAAAAATCATCCCTGTATTGTATTTATTGATGAGATTGACGCAGTGGCAAGAAAACGCGGTACAGGTATGGGCGGCGGTCATGATGAAAGGGAACAGACCTTAAATCAGCTTCTTGTGGAAATGGATGGTTTCGGAGAAAATGAAGGCATCATTGTCCTTGCGGCAACCAACAGGGTGGATATTCTGGACCCGGCTATTATGAGACCGGGCAGATTTGACAGGAAAATAGCCATTGGAGCGCCGGATGTGGGTGGAAGAGAGGACATTTTGAAGATACATGCCCAAAATAAACCTCTTGCGGAAGATGTGGATCTTGGTCATATCGCCCAGACCACTTCCGGATTCACCGGAGCTGACCTGGAGAACCTTTTAAATGAGTCCGCTATCATTGCGGCAAAATCGGACAGGGCTTATATCAACCAGGAAGATATTAAGAAGGCATTTATTAAGACCGGTATCGGTACGGAAAAAAAGAGCCGTATCATATCCGACAAAGAAAAGAAGATTACTGCATATCATGAGGCGGGACATGCCGTACTGTATCATGTACTGCCGGACGTAGGTCCTGTTTATACAGTATCCATTATTCCTACAGGACAGGGAGCTGCCGGATATACCATGCCTCTTCCCGCAAAGGATGAAATGTTTTTGACCAGAGGCAAGATGCTTCATCAGATCATGGTATCCCTGGGCGGAAGAATTGCCGAAGAGCTGATTTTTGATGATATTACCACAGGTGCTTCCAGCGATATCAAAAAGGCAACAGAGGTGGCGCGCAAGATGGTAACCCGCTATGGTATGTCTGCTAATATCGGTGTCATCAATTATGATGAGGAAGGCGATGACGTATTTATCGGGCGGGATTTGGCTCATACCAGAAATCACAGCGAGCTTGTGGCAGGAAAAATCGATGCAGAGGTAAAATCCATTGTAGATGAGTGTTATGCCAAAGCGAAAGCGATTATTACGGAAAATGAAGAAGTCCTTCATAAATGCGCTGACCTGCTGTTGGAAAAGGAACGTATTACCATGGCAGAGTTCGAAGCATTGTTTTAAAAATTTGTGCAAATTGACCAAAAAACACTTGTTTAATTTGTAATATTTGTGAATCGTGAGCCTAGACTCAAAAGGGGGGTATTGCTATAATATACTCGTAACCCCCCAATACATTACATAGTTTTTTGCTATACCCCAAAAGAAATACCTTCTCGAAAAAGACAGCTGTGCGACTGCTGTCTTTTTTCCTGTCCGGAAATATTTTCGGACTTTTTGAACTTTTTGAACGATATAAAATATTTCTGGAATGTCAAAAGCGATTATGATAGAATAAAATACAGTAGGTGAATCATGGGAGGTTCATACATGTTTTATAATCAGTTATCCAAATTGGAACAGAGTCAGCAATATATCTCATCAATGCGACCCGTATTAAATAAAAGGGCGCTGTTTTCGGATACCTCTTCTGAATTTGTTTGTCCACCCGATCCGAATCCGTACAGTATCGTTACCATAAAATTCCGTTCAGCAAAAAATAATATTGATAAAGTATATTTTGTCTGCAGAGGCGAAAAGCATCTGATGATGAAATTTAAAAGTGATGATCTATTTGATTATTATGAATATGATCTGGAGCTGGATGATGAAAAAGTATCCTATTATTTTGAAGTTACAGCAGGAAGGATCGTTTGTGTTTATGATTACCGGGGTGTAGCTAAGGATGTACAGGATTATTATAAGTTTGTAATTGTTCCCGGACAGCATGTGCCAAGATGGGCAAAGGGCGCTGTTATGTATCAGATCTATGTGGATCGTTTCTATAACGGAGATCCCACCAACGATGTATTGACAGATGAGTACAATTATATCGGGGAACATGTAACAAAGGTGGATGATTGGGATAAATATCCTGCTGTTATGGGTGTCAGGGAATTTTATGGCGGAGATCTGCAGGGTGTTTTGGATAAAATGGATTATTTACAGGATCTGGGAATAGATGTTATTTATTTTAACCCCCTGTTTGTATCTCCTTCCAATCACAAATATGATATACAGGACTATGACTATATTGATCCTCATTTCGGCAAGATCGTGGATGATAAAGGGGAACTGCTTCCACCGGGGCAGCAGGAGAACCGCTTTGCCTCCCGTTATATTAACCGTGTGGCAAACAAGAAAAATCTGGAGGCTTCCAATGAGATGTTTGTCCGAGTTGTGGAGGAAGCCCATAGACGCGGAATGAAAGTGATTCTGGATGGTGTATTTAACCACTGTGGTTCTTTTAATAAATGGATTGACAGAGAGAGGATCTATGAGAACTTTAAGGGTTATGAGAAAGGTGCTTATGTATCTGCAGACAGCCCTTACAGAAGATTTTTTCATTTCTTTGATGAAAACAGATGGCCTTATAATCCTACCTATGACGGCTGGTGGGGGCATGACACTCTGCCCAAATTAAATTATGAGGCATCCAAAGAGCTTTACGATTATATTTTATATATAGGAAAGAAATGGGTTTCTCCGCCATTTAATGCAGATGGCTGGAGACTGGATGTAGCTGCGGATCTGGGACATTCGCCGGAGTTTAACCACCAGTTCTGGAAGGACTTCAGAAAGGCGGTCCGTGAGGCAAATCCTGAAGCCATTGTTCTGGCAGAGCATTACGGAAGTCCCAGGGAATGGATTCAGAACGGTGAATGGGATACCGTTATGAATTATGATGCTTTTATGGAACCTGTAACCTGGTTTTTAACAGGAATGCAGAAACATAGTGATGACTACCGTGAGGACCTGTATGGAAATGCGGACAGCTTTTGGGGCGCAATGCATTATCATGGTACGGCGTTTTCAGGGGATTCCTTTTATATTGCCATGAATGAATTGTCCAATCATGACCATTCCCGTTTCCTTACAAGAACCAACAAAAAGGTTGGCAGGGTGAACACTCTGGGATCTGAAGCAGCAAACCAGAATGTTAATAAGGCGGTCATGAGAGAGGCTGTTGTCATTCAGATGACCTGGGCAGGCGCGCCGACGATCTACTATGGTGATGAAGCCGGTGTATGTGGTTTTACAGATCCCGATAACCGCAGGACATATCCCTGGGGACATGAGGATCATGAGCTTATACAGTTTCATAAGGATATGATCAGAATTCATAAGGAAAGCAATGCTTTTCTCTATGGCAGTTTAAAATTCCTGGCTTCGGATTATAATCTGATCGGATATGCCAGATTTTGTGATGAAGACCATTATCTGGTCATTATCAATAATAATGATCATGAAGTGATAAAGGAATTTTCTGTTTGGGAGACAGGTATTCCCAAAAACTGTCTGATGGAGCAGGTCATGCTTACAGAGGACAGCGGTTACACCACAGAGGTCATAGAGCATCAGGTACAAAGCGGAAAACTGAAGCTGACCCTTCCTAAAACTTCTGCCATCATATTAAGGCACAGGGGAGAATAAAAACTTCTTGCATTTGATATAAAACTGTGATATAAATTTATATTGTCAGGGCTGTTTTGGGCGACTTCAAAGCGCCTTGATCATGGATGGATTCCCGAGTGGCCAAAGGGGACAGACTGTAAATCTGCTGCAGATTGCTTCGGTGGTTCGAATCCACCTCCATCCATATGCCGCAGTGGCGGAACTGGCAGACGCGCAGGACTTAAAATCCTGTGGTGGCGACATCGTACCGGTTCGATTCCGGTCTGCGGCACGGATAAAAGACTTTAAGCATTGAGAAATCAATACTTAAGGTCTTTTTCTTTTTTTCATGCTCTTTATGTGGTAAAATCAACATACAAATTATGATAAACTTTGTCGAAAAAAGAGAAAAGTCATGTTGGAAACAGGAATAAAAGCACCGGAATTTAAGGGGTTGGGATATGAATATCAAGAAGAAAACTCTTCTGAGAGAGAATATGTATTTGTAAAAAAGGATTAAAAAGTAATACCATTGTTTATGGAAAGGTATCTTATATGAAGCTGCGAAAATTTATTATTATTTTTCTGATTGCAATTTTTGCTTTGGGAATGGGCATATATATCATGTCAAAGCAGGAAGCAATAGAAGTTAATACAGATGTGCAACCTGGGGAAATATCCTCAAATAGTATGACCGGAAGCATTTTTAGTTCTGTGCTGTCCGGGTCAGATCCGGAAATTTCTGCAAATAGCATTTCTATAAATGATCTGGACCTTCAAATGTCTCAGGAAGAAGCAAAAGCCGTGAAAGTAAAGGGAATCTATGTGACCGGTCTTATGGCAGGAAGCGCTCATATGGACGATCTGATTACATTGGTGGATGAGACGGAATTAAATGCCATGGTCATTGATGTGAAAAATGATACTGGTAATATTACCTATGAAATGGATTTGGACAGCGTAGAAGCCATAGGTGCAGGGAATCAAAATATTCCCGATATGAAAGCGCTTATGGCGGAATTAAAAGAACATGATATCTATACCATTGCCAGGATCGTCTGCTTTAAGGACCCCTGTCTTGCAGCGAGCCGTCCTGATCTGGCAATTAAAAGAGCGGATGGCAGTCTTCTTACAGATACGGATGGTCTGGCGTGGGTAAATCCTTATCATGAGGATGTATGGGAATATTTGACGGATGTAGCAATTGCCGCATGGGAAATGGGATTTGATGAGGTACAATTTGATTATGTAAGATTTCCTGTGGGAAGGGATGCAGATGGAGCTGATTATGGAGTTGATACCAATACATATACGAAAGAGCAGGCAATCTCAGATTTTCTTGAATATGCCGCTGACAGGCTGCATGATAAAAATATCAGGTTCAGTGCAGATGTATTCGGAACGATCATCGGCAGTGAGATTGATAAAAAATATACAGGGCAGAACTATCAGACCATTGGCAGTACTGTGGATGTAGTTTCCCCTATGATATATCCCTCTCATTACAAAAATCATGTGTTTGGGCTGGATGTTCCTGATGCACATCCCTATGAAACTGTGTTATACGCATTGCAGGCGTCTTCTAAAGAATTAGAAGGCATCAATGAGGAGGAAAGAGCGGCAGTGCGCCCGTGGCTGCAAAGCTTTACCGCTACCTGGGTTCCCGGTCATATTTCCTATGGAGGGGAAGAAATCCGTAAGCAGATTCAGGCGGTATATGATGCGGGATATGATGAGTGGATCTTGTGGAATGCATCTAACCGCTATCCGAGGGAAGGATTAGAGCCGGAAAGCAGCATACAATAGGTTTATGGGAAAGGGGTAAAGGAGAGTTATGGAAAATAATATCAACGAATTGATCAGTAAATGTTATGCAATGTGCGATTATATAGAGGAAAACAAAGTCATCAAGGATGAATTAAAGACAACTCTCAGGGAAAACCTCCGCATGGAATTTTTGAATTTTGTCATTTATTTATCTATGCTGGATGCCGGTTTTACGGAAGCTGAACAGACATTTATCAATGAAATGCTGGGGTTTCGCATAAAACCGGAGACGGCAAAAGACTTGAAAATCCAGAGAAGGCTTACAGAAAGTCATTATGGAAAGCAGATCCCTTTGGTAATGAAATATTTTGTTCTGGCAGATGCAGGAAGAAAGATCAAAGGGGATATTTACGGCAATAAAAAAGCAAAGTATCTTGTGGATACTTACCGCGCCATCGGACAGAGCTACCTGGCGGGAAATGAAGCGTCAGGGGACAGGGAAATCCAGGCTTTATCAAAGTATTGTGTTATGCTTGATAATTATTTAAAAGAATATGGGCTGTTGAGACCGGACAAAAAAACCGAGCCCATTATAAAAGAAGAAAAACCGGAAGATGTTAATGACTTAATGGTAGAGTTGAATTCTCTGATAGGGCTGAAATCCGTAAAGGAGGATCTCAATGCACTTATAAACCTTATGAAAGTGCAGAAAATGCGGGAAGAGAATGGAATGAAGCCGGCAGACATCAATAAGCATATGGTGTTTATGGGAAATCCCGGAACCGGAAAAACTACAGTGGCAAGGCTTTTATCAGGAATTTATGCAGGCATTGGGGTGGTAGAAAAAGGACATCTGATAGAAGTTGACCGTTCGGGATTAGTCAGTGGTTATGTAGGACAAACTGCCATGAAAGTGCAGGATATTGTGGAAGAAGCATTGGGAGGCATTTTGTTTGTGGACGAGGCTTATACCCTCACCAGCAACAAGGGACAAAATGATTTTGGACAGGAAGCGGTAGATACTTTGTTGAAAGCCATGGAGGATCACAGGGATGATCTGATCGTAATCGTGGCAGGTTATACAGAGCTGATGGAAGAATTTTTGGATTCCAATCCCGGACTGCGTTCCCGGTTTAACAAGTTTATTGAATTTGAAGATTATACAGCGGAAGAGGAGTTTGAAATCTTCCGTTCCATGTGTAAGAATCAGGATTATGCCCTTTCTGAAGGGGCTTTGGAAGAAGCGAAAAGATTTTTTAAGGAGCGGTGTGAAAATAAAACAGAAACCTACGCAAATGCAAGGGATGTGAGAAATTACCTGGAAAAAGCCGTTTCCAATCAGGCGACCCGTATCGTAATGATGCAGGATGTGAATAAAGAAACTCTTGCTGTTTTGGAAAAGGAGGATCTGGAAGGAATTACATTAGGCTAAATAAAAACCTGCAACTTTTTATGCCTTAGAAAAGTGTTAATAGAAAGAAGATAGGAAAGACCTTTTCTAAATTTTTGAAAGGATACAGGTTTATGAATAAAAAGATAATTTTCATTGCAGCAGTTGTTATTGTTTTAGGCTTGGTTGGAGCATTTTGCTATTTGACAGCTAATAAAGACGTAAATAATCCGGATAGTATCAATGATAATTTTTCCGGACAGGAAAATGAAATAACAGAAAAAGGTGATTTCAGCGACATTTCATTTAACAAGATAAAAATAGGGGATAAAGCCACTTCAAAAATGCTGGATGGACTTGTAACGGATGGGAATTATCGATATGAATATAAGGATATATGTTTTAATGTAGATGGCGCAGATAAAATAAATTGTTTAGCATTTTATACCAGGTATGGAATCAATGAAGTAATAGCAGGTATGGAGGATGCAAATATTAAATATAAAGGGAAAACTTTGATAACCAGAGAGGACTTTGAGGATTGCTTTGGTGAGGGAGAAGTATCTTATTCTGAGGATGATCCAAAATGGGTTTTTATCAGTTATGAGAAAAACGGGTTGGAATTGAGACTGGAAATATATGAGGACCAGTTAATAAATGTTGTTTTAGAATAGACAGGTAAGATGATAGTTTTTGTGAGGGAAAATAGAAAATGACAATGCAAAATGAAATGGCAGCAGCAGAGAGAAGAAAACGAAGACAAACAGCAGGAAAAATTCTGATTATTATTTCCATTGCCATTTTAGCGCTTGGAATGATATTTGTATGCCGTTTACCGGATAAATGGGAAAATTCCTATATAAATAAGCAGAAAGAACTGGCAAAAGAAGCTCTGGAAAAGGGATATGTGTGTTATGAAGCAAAGGATCTTAGAAGTATAGGTTCGGAAAGGGGATTTTATGTTTGGATCGCTACAATGGAATCAGGAGACAGATTTGCCATATTAATTATAGATGATCCCGATAAAGTATATTGTGATGGTATGCATGCATCCAGTATAGATGTATTTGTACGGGAAGATTCCGGGGAGATCAGAGATATTGATGGGGATGAGATGACACTTTATACGGATTGTTATGCAACACTGGATTATATAGGCCAGGGAGCCGCCCTGGGTGGTTGTATAATGTCAATTTTCCTGGGAATTGTTATATGGCTCGTTTTTTTAGTTTTGTTCGTTACAGGGGTTCTTTTAGCAGTTTTAAATAAAAAGAAATCAATTTAGGAATCTTCAGTTAGAATGGCGAAAGTTAGATGATCCCGCCGGTTTTCGTTAGCTGCTGCTCCCTTAAATTCAACAAATATTCTGCAGAACGGGGATTGTATTGTTTCAGTAAACAGAAATAATCTCCGGTCTTTTTGCAATTATTGAATTTTTCATAGAATTTTTCCGGATCATATTCATTAAAGAGAATTCCCAACAAGCTTAAATCGTAGTCATGCTGGGCATCTCCCAGCACACCTGCATCATAGGCTGCAGTCATCAGATTGTAGGTCCTCACTTCTCTTCCGATGTTCTGTGCAGCATTATATAAGTCCGGGTCCATGCGGCGCAGATAATGAAGATATCTTGTTTCAATATTTCTATTGGGAGTGCCGCTGCAGATCCAGTTGGCAATCTCATCTAAAGATGCACCCATTTCAAGATCTTCCACAAGATGCATCTTGTACTGTCCATCTTTTTCCAAGGTAAATGTATATTTACCGTCTTCAGAATATTTGGTGGCTGACCAGTCATACTTGGATTTTGCATGATCTTCTACCAGCAGCTTAAAAGCATCTCTATATGCATATCCATTGTTGGAATCTTCCGATATTTCCATTTTTCCGCTTGCAACTGCAATCTGAACCAATCTGTATCCGGAAATACTTTTTCCATGATAATAAACATTACTGTCCTTTAAAGAATCAAAGGATTTTGACAATTCAACTGCCTGGATCAGAGCTTCATCCATTTCTTCATATTCTTTTTCTGATCTGCAGCCGGCAGTCCGGTTTCTCGAATAGCTTCCGATAATCCCAGCAGTACCATAGTATTCTTTTACATCCTCTTCCAATAACGTTACAGAACGAAATCCCATGCCGAATGAATCAGCTATTGGGGCTTTCTGTGATTTATGTACAGTTTTGGCAGAAGTCCTACTATGAGATAAAATGCGCATGGCGCCTTCATATTGTATTTGTTGCCACCTGATACTTTGGATATCCATAGGCTCATCTCTCTTTCAATTGCAAATTCACTTTTACTGATATTTATATCGGTGTAATTTTTAATGTTGATTAGGAGATTAAAGAACATATAGTGATAGAAGTAAAACAGTATTGTTAAAAAAAACTTATAAAATATATTGACATCTAAAATGAATTGTGTATATTGAATATATACAATATTAAAATGGAGTCTGCAAATGGATATTATTATAAAAAACAATTCGGAAAGCCCTATTTATGAACAGATTAAAGAGCAGATCAAAGCCATGATCTTAAACGGAAACTTAAAAGAAGGGGAGGCGCTTCCTTCCATGCGTCTTCTGGCAAAGGAACTGCGTATCAGCATAATCACTACAAAACGTGCCTATGAAGAACTGGAAAGAGAAGGATATATTGAATCCTACACCGGAAAGGGCAGCTTTGTAAAAGCCATTAACCGGGAGATGGTAAAAGAGACGGTTATTTATGAAATAGAAGAGCTGTTTGATGAAATTCTGGATAAAGCGGAAATTGCAAAGATACCTTACGAGGAATTGTCGCAGATTTTAAAAACATTATATGAGGAAAGGGAGAAGTAGGATTATGGAATATGTGTTGGAGCTAAGTAATGTCATTAAGAATTATGAAGATTTTAAGCTGGATAACATCAGCTTTTCTGTACCCCGGGGCTGTATTTGCGGCTTTATCGGTCAGAATGGGGCAGGGAAAACAACTACCATTCAGTTAATTTTGGATATTGTGAAAAAAGATGGTGGAGCCATTAAAGTATTTGGTCAGGACATGGAAACCGAAGGTGCGGCTTTAAAAGAAAAAATCGGTGTGGTATTTGATGAAATGGGGTTTCACGAATTTCTGACAGCAAATGAGATCAACAGCATTATGAAGAATATATATGCTAACTGGCAGGAGGAAGTCTTCTTTGATTATCTGAAGCGATTTTCCTTGCCCAGAAAGAAACGCTGCGGTTCTTTTTCCCGGGGTATGCGTATGAAACTTCAGATTGCAGTAGCATTATCCCATAGGGCGGAGCTTTTGATCATGGATGAGCCTACCAGTGGGCTTGATCCCATTGTGAGAAATGAAATCCTGCAGATATTTCAGGAGTTTGTGCTGGAAGAAAACCATACGATCTTATTATCTTCCCATATTACAGGGGATTTAGAAAGAATTGCCGATATGGTAACCTTTATCGATCACGGAAAAATTATTTTATCCGGGGATAAGAATGAGATTTTAGAAAATCACGGTTTGATCAAATGTAAAAAAGAGGATCTGGAAAAAATCCATAAAGAAGATATTGTTTCCTGCAGACAGTCGGCATTTTGCACGGAAGTCCTTGTTTGGGACAGAAAGAAGTGCTCACAAAAATATACCGGGATGGTAATGGAGCAGACTACCCTGGAAGAGATCATGATATTCTATGTGAACCGCACGCAGGAGACTTTACAGGAGGAAAGCGGTGGGAAACAGGAAGAAATCCGTGAAAATATGCAATAGAAAGGTGTGGCTGGTATGGCAGGGCTAATTCGGAAGGATATGTATTGTCTGAAAAAAATTTTAAAGACATTTTTTATTGTAACGATCAGTGTCATTGTGCTGTCGGTATTGTTTATCATTAGTTCCAAATATGGAAATATAGCAAAGGGAATCGAAGAGATGAGGGCTGAAAATGAACTGGCAGAGGAAACATTTTATTCTTTTTTCCAAATGGCTGTCTGGCTTACGCTTTTTATTCCCATATCCTTTTTAAGCATGGTTGTGGAATGTTTTAAAGAGGATAAGAAAGCGGGTTTTGCAAAGATTGTATTCAGTATGCCTTTAGACCATAAAAAAATCGTGGGCAGCAGGTATCTCTCCTGTATGCTGTTTGCGGCAGTCAGCCTGGCAGGCTCTCTGTTGGCAGGATTTTTTGTTTCTTTGGTTTCGGAAGTTTTTAAACTTCAAAGATTATTTGGATATATATTCTGTTTCAGCGCAGCATTGTTGATCTATATGAGTTTTGTAATGTTTATGCTTTACTTTTTGGGGGTGGAAAAAGCGGATTTCATACAATGTGCACCTTTTGTAATTCTATTTGTTGCAGCGGTCATTTGGTTTCAAAGAAAAGTATTTTCCCTGCCCGAAGCAGAGATGGAGGCGGCTCTTTCTAATTTGGTCGATTCCATATCAGAGATTATGACTGAAAAGTCCGGGCTTCTGTTTTTGATCGCATTGGGATGTATGGCTTTGTCCTTTTGGGGTTCCTGTAAGGTTGTAAAGAAGAGAAAGGGGGATATCTGATGGCAGGGTTATTGTATAAAGATTTTGCGGCGGTCAAAGGGAAGTGGTATGTATGGGGCATTTTGTTGATTATGCTGTTGATGCTGGCGTGCAGGCTGATACTTCCTGCCGAAGAAATAGATATTGCACTTTGGGCATTGAGTATACTTGTGATTGCAATTTTGGTTTTTCTGATCATTGGCAAATTGGAAGTGGGTGTAGTCTCTGCAGATGAGGGAAGAAAACAAAAGCATTATTTTTTAAGCCTTCCGGTTTCACAAAAACAGTATGTGGCATCTAAGTACATATTTATGCTGCTGGCTTTCTTTGCAGCCCAGTCCACAGCAATGCTGTTGGAGATGATGTGTCTTATTGGCTGTGAAAATGAAATGGTCCAAAAACTTGCACCGGTACTGCAATCTATGCTGCCTGTTTTTTTCTGCACCATGCTTGTGATACCGGCAGTGGAACTGCCCTTTTTTATAGGTTTTGGTGCAAAAAGAGGAAATCAGATAAAAATCGGATTGCTGCTGGCGGTTTTCTTTTTGGTAATTGTATTTTTAATGTTTGGTGATCTGACAATATTTGACAGGATAGATTTGGTTCATATTCTGGGTTATCTGTATGAACATGATAATGTGGTCCTATGCTTCAATGTATTCATACCCTATGGATCGCTTCTGTTGTACTATTTATCCTATCGGATATCCTGTGGGCTTTTTGCAGGAAGGGGGTGGGAAAATGACTAAAAAAAGAATTGGGATTTATCTGCTCATTACCTTTGGTCTGGTGTGGGGCGTTATAATCAGTTACCTGCTTGGGGGAGGAAGCTATGACAGCTCAGAGATGCAATTTATTCTGATGTTCAGTATGCTTTGTCCAACAATCGGAGTTTTAATAACCAGAAAGATCACAAAAGAAGGCTTTGCCGTAACAGGCAAAGATTCTCTGATGCTGGGAATTACCTTTAAGGATAAAAAGTGGGTATGGTTTTTGCTGGCATTAGTGGGACCTATCATATATTTTGATCTGGGAGAGCTTTTGTATTATGCCATTTTTCCACAGGCGTTTGATCCGGCGGCATTGGATAGTCTAGGAATCCCAGGGAAACTGCTTTTCCTGATTCCTTTATCAGGAATATCTTCTTCGGTTGTTGTGTCCTTTGCAGCATTGGGAGAGGAGATAGGCTGGAGAACTTATTTGTATCCCAAATTAGAAGAGCTATACGGAACGACAAAAGCGGTTATTTTTGGAGGAATTATATGGGGAGTGTGGCATTTTCCGGCAATCTGTGCGGGACATAATTTTGGGCATGGCTATTTTGGCGAGCCCTGGAGCGGCTTTGCAGTATTTACTGTTTTTACCATGGGAGTAGGAACGATCTTATATTATCTGACAAGAAAAACCGGTTCTGTATGGGCAGCAGCATTTATGCATGCCGCCAACAATGTGTTTTCCAGTTTCACTGTATTGGGGCTGACTTATTCAGATAAAAATTTATCCGGTGCTGCGCTGCAAAGTCCGCTGAGATTATTGATTTTATCCGTGCCGGTTTTAATTATCAGTGTTTTTGCATGGAGAAAGATGGTAAAATAGAGGCAGATAATGAGCAAAAGGAGGATTATAAAATGTACCCTGTTCCAAGACACTTAACAGAAATCTTTGAGACGGACCCGGATAAAACTGATGAATATAATCTGGAAGGCACATTGCGCTGTAGTTGTGGATGCAGGCAATTTCAGATTAAGACATATTCGGAGATTGGCGAAGACGGATGCCCCAGAGTTGCCGGTTATGGTGATGGATATTCCTTTGTCATAAAAGGAATATGCCAATCCTGTAAAAAAGAGTGGCTGATATTTGATATGTCAAAGCATGGTTATAATGGTTTTGTCTGTCATGAGGATTTTAATCTGGAGCCGCCGGATACGGAATTAAAAATGTATTACTGCCCGAAATGCAGCCGGAATGCCTTTGAGATGAGATTAGGTATTGAATTAGAGGATAAAGAGCAGTTTATTGAAGAAGTTGTGGAAGAAGAGCCTGACAAATATACGGAAGATGATTATGTGGATGCATTTGACTGGATCACGATGTCAGCAACCTGTTCCTGTTGTGGAGAAGCATTTGATAACTGGGTAAGTTTTGAAACATCATAGAATTTTTGAGGGATATGAGGATTTAATTAAAATGTATATCAGACGGAGAAAAAGGCTGAAAGAGGCAGTATCTGTTATTAGCGGTGAGGACGGACCAACCAGTATATTTATTGCAGGCCACAGGAAAAAGCCGGGATTTGTGAATCATATAAGAAATCTGAAATATAAAAGAAAAAGAGAAAAGATCGAAAAAGGAATTCGGGAAGGCTCTCATAGTCTGGAGGAAGTTGTTTTATATATTCAGAATACATATGGGGCAAGGGAAAAACCGCAGGATTCCCATAGTTATATGGAAGAGAAAAAATGTCTGAAGGAATCCCTGATCTTAAAGCATAAGCCGGAATTACTAGGAGATAAAGCAGATGTTAAATCTCCAGATTCATATGATGAGGAATCCATGAAGGAATTTTGGAAGCAGATAAAAGAAAGAAGCAAAATGGCGGAAAATATTGCAGATGAAATGATGCCGATGGATTTGCATTTATATTATATAAAAATTCCGGATACGGGAGAACTGGTAATTACTATAGATACTGTGTGGGCTATATTTGCCTGTTCTTACAGCGGAAAATCAATGAAACAGATCGCAAAGGATATTTATATGTATTATGGTGTGACAAAAGAGGATATTATCAACCGGTCTGAACGGTATCTGGCACTGGTAACTGTATTGGCAGAGTAAGTAAATACTTAAAATTTGCAACCGGAAGACAGATCGAGAAGTATTATTATTAGAATAAACTGAGTGAATATTTATGACAGAAGAAGGGTTAAAAACTACAAAGATATATTGGAAAAAGAAGTCAGGGTAAATGTAGGAATACATTTTAAAAACAAAGAGGGAAAATCTTATGGTAATCGGGTATATAATTTTTTTGATTCTTTTTATTACATATTTAATTGTTTTTTTAAAAAATTTTCAAAAAAAGATTGAAAAAATCGACAACGTGAAAACCATAGATGGAATAAGGTATCTGGTAAGCAACACGGATGTAAGCTATGTTATGTACAAACTGGGCTCAACTATTTATAGTAAAATTGTAGAAGAAACATCTTTTGAAAAGATAAATGACTATGAAGGTATTTTTACATTTTGTGCATTACATTATGATATAATTATAGGTAAAGAAACTAGTAAAAATTCATATCGAATTAAATGTACACAGCATAATGCAGATGTTATTATGGATATATCTTTTGAAAAAAGCAGCAGTCTTTTAATTTTAGAAGATTCGCCAACGTATCTAATAATCAATCAGGCATATCATCGTTTTTTTAAAGAAATATTTGATGTAAAAGTTATTTAACTCTCTATTCAAGTTATAATCCTGTTCCGCTATACTTCATTGCCCCATACATTCAGAATTTATAACTGAGCCAGAAAAACAGCCCTCCGATCAGCGGCGAAATCCATGACAGGATCGGGATTTCATCAGGCCGGAGTATGACAAGGCTGGGATAGTATGCAATGAATGCAATGGGTATTATAAATGTAAAAATAAACCGGAAAACAGGACTGAAAATCGTGATGGGAAGACCGATTTTCCCCCACGCATAAGCAAGTGTTCCGATGCCGAAGGCAAACTGCCCCAGTCCTTTTATATCAAAAATTTCGGACTGGTAGTAAAAAAACAAATTGATGGGACGGAAACAATATTTTATAAAATCTCCTGAATAAACATACATTCGCAGATTCCAGTTATTGTCAAATAAGCACTGCACAGGCGTCAGTGACACAAGGGAAAAGCCGTATAGAAACAGCATTTCATAATAGCTCCACCCATTGATTGACGGAAAGTTACGGAATAAAATCCAAAAGCTGACAAAGCCTGCTATATTTGTAAAGATCATGCCGATGGTGGAGATGATAAAATCTGCACGATAGCTTATTTTACTTTTCAGATCCTGTGCGAGAATTTTGCTGTAAATCCGCAGATGTTTGGGGAATTGGGAGTTGTGAAATTTTTGATAGATCATGGTGCTGATATCCGGTATCAGGATAATACCTTATATCAGTATTTAAAACCATATTATGAATCAAATAAGAGATTAGAAAACATAGAAGATTACTATGGGATGAAAAAAGAGAAAATTTCTGTATTTAAAAAGTTATTTCATAAATAAATATATTATTTTAAAAACAAGGAGGAAAAATCTTGTGGTCTGGAATATAATAATAGCTGTTTTTTTGATCGTATTATTTATTTATCGGTTTATCAGTCATCAAAAGAGCAGGGAAAAAATAGATGGTGTGAAAACCATAGACGGAATACGATATCTGGTAAGCAATACAGATGTAAACTATGTCATGTATAAACTGGGATCAACCATAAATAGTAAAATGATAAAAGAAACATCTTTTGAAAAAATAAATGATCATGAAGGCATTCTGAAATTTGGCGGTGTAACTTCTTTTATAGGTTATGGTGCCGGTTCGGAAAAAGATATGAATGTCGGTGCGGCATACCGAGTTCGATGTACACAATGCAATGCAGATGTTATTATGGATATTTCCTTTGAACAAAGAGATTTTAAATGGTGGTCTCCCAGCTTGAAACAGCCAGGACTTGAATTAAATCAGGCATATCATCGTTTTTTTAAAGAAATATTTGATGTAAAAGTTATTTAAAAATCTCTGTTTAGGTCATAAATTTATTACTTTTATGATAAAATTATGACTTAAACAGAGATTATTTTAGCTTTTTATGATCCTGTTCCGCTATACTTCATTGCACCATACATCCAGAATTTATAACTCAGCCAGAAGAACAGCCCTCCGATCAGCGGCGAAATCCATGACAGGATCGGGATTTCATCAGGCCGGAGTATGACAAGGCTGGGATAGTATGCAATGAATGCAATGGGTATTATAAATGTAAAAATAAACCGGAAAACAGGATTGAAAATCGTGACGGGATATTTTGCATAGTCCTTGAATTTCAGCGTCAGATCCAGCACATAAAAGGAATTTTGAATCCAAAAACAGGTGGCTGCCGCTGCATTCTGTAAGGCGATCATCACCAATGAAGCAGTCAGAAGAAAAATGACCGTTTTCAGTAAGATCAGCGGCGTGATGGGAAGACCGATTTTCCCCCACGCATAAGCAAGTGTTCCGATGCCGAAGGCAAACTGCCCCAGTCCTTTTATATCAAAAATTTCGGACTGGTAGTAAAAAAACAAATTGATGGGACGGAAACAATATTTGATAAAATCTCCTGAATAGACATACATTCGCAGATTCCAGTTATTGTCAAATAAGCACTGCACAGGCGTCAGTGACACAAGGGAAAAGCCGTATAGAAACAGCATTTCATAATAGCTCCACCCATTGATCGACGGAAAGTTATGGAATAAAATCCAAAAGCTGACAAAGCCTGCTATATTTGTAAAAATCATGCCGACGGTGGAGATGATAAAATCTGCACGATAGCTCATTTTACTTTTCAGATCCTGTGCGAGAATTTTGCCATAGATCCGCAGATAAAAGCCAATTCCTTTTCGTTTCATTGTTCAACCTCCATTCACTGTGATCTGCTTAAGAGATACTTTCCAGAACAGTTTGCTTAAAATGCTCATGACCACGCACCAGAAAAGCTGTGTGCCGAGTATTGTCAGGACGATCTGTGGATCAGGATTTCCGTCAAGCAGAATGGTCAGCGGCGCATTATAAATTGACTGGAATGGCAGATAGCCCACGATGGTTTTCAGCGGTTCCGGGAAAAATGCAATGGGAATGGTCGCACCCGATAAAAGCAGTACGATCACCTGCTTCATGATGTTGATTCCCCAGATAGATTCCGTATACAGGCAGATCGTTCCCACAAGGAAATCAATACTGTAGTTGATCATCACTGCCATGACTACGGAAATCATGAAATATAGCAGATTTATCTTCAGTGGAATTGCACCGCATGTGACAATTTCCACAATGATAAAGGTGGGCAAAAAGGTATAAAAAAACTGTGTAACAAATGTTCCCGAATATGACCAGAACAAATAGCGGCGGTATTCCATGGGTTTCAACAGATTGAGGACAATTTTTCCCGACTGGATATCACGTCCCATTTCCCATACTGCATACATTTCCATAAATCCATATAATGCTGTAGCAAGCACAAGGTAGATCAGCGTATCGGTAAAAGTCATCCCATTTACCACATCTGTACCTGCGGAGGCATAGATGGCTTTCCACAAAAAATATACCACGATGAGATACAGCAGGTTGCCTATTACCATGACAGCTGTTCCCAGGCGGAATTGCAGAGATTCTATAATTCCTGCGCGTGTCAGGGAGAAATATTTTTTCAGCTTCATGATACACCCTCCTCATAGATTTTCTTGATAACTTCTTCGGTGGAGATTTCTTCCAGCTGCATATCCCTGATCTCATAGGATTGCTGCAGAAGATTCAGCACCTCTACGACCTTTGTTTTTTCTTCGTCCACAAGAATGGAAATCCATTCATCATCGGCAGATACGGAGAAATCGGGCAGCTCTTTTTTCAGTCTTACCGCCTGCTCCTTCAGATCGCCGTCAATGCGGACCTTCAGCGTCCGATAGGAACCGAAAAAGCCTTTCAGGTGTTCTATATCATTGTCATAGAGCATCTTACCTTTATCAATGATGACGATACGCTGGCAGAGTGCATCCACATCTCCCATATCATGGGTGGTCAAAATAACTGTTGTGTGTTTTTCCTTATTGAGCGCATAAATCAGTGTGCGGATCTTCGCTTTCATGGAAACGTCCAGACCGATGGTAGGTTCATCCAGAAAAACAATTTTCGGATTGTGCAGGAAAGCAGCCAGGATATCGCTTAATGTCCGCTGTCCTAATGACATCTGACGGACCGGCTTATGTAAAAGCGGTTCAATATCAACAAGGGACTGATAAAAATTTATCATGCTGTCATAATCCGAATCGCTGATCTGATAAATGTCTTTAAGCAGCTTAAAGGATTCCACCAGCGGCAATGCCCACCAGAGCTGTGAACGCTGACCGAATACAACACCGATTTCCTGTGCATTTTTTGATCTGTTCAGATAGGGAATATTGCCGCCTACAAGAATTTCTCCCGAAGTCGGTTCCAGCACGCCGGTCATCATTTTGATCGTGGTGGATTTTCCTGCACCGTTGGGACCCAGATAACCGACGATTTCTCCCTGTTCTATATTCATGGAGATATTGTCTACTGCCCGGATGATCTTGTAATCCCTTGAAAACAGGTCTTTCAGACTGCCCCTTAATCCCTCTCTGCGGTTGAGGACTTTAAATTCCTTTGTGACATTTTTGATTTCGATGATTGATTCCATGACTATCTCCCCTTTGAATTCTTTGTACATAAGTGCTTTATTATATCATAGAAATTGTCAAAAGTTTATATCATAATAGGATGTTATTTACAAAGGACTACACAGAATAGTGGAATTGTATCGTGGAGTAATATGGATTATCTTATATGGAAATCAGTAAATAATTAATAAATATAGCACTTGACATTATCAGGTCGGGTGGTATAATTGGATTAAATATATGAACAATTATTCATATGAAAGAATAAAAATATAATTAAAGAAAGGAAAATATGCTATGAAAAAAACTTATAAAATTGATGTTGACTGCGCAAATTGTGCAAATAAAATGGAGGAAGCCGCTAAAAAGACAGCAGGGGTTAAAGATGCAACCGTAAATTTCATGACCTTAAAGATGATCGTGGAGTTTGAAGAAGGGCAGGACCCGAAAGCGGTAATGCAGGATGTTTTAAAGAACTGTAAAAAAGTAGAAGATGATTGTGAAATCTTCCTTTGATCATAAATTTTTGAAAGCAGGTGGTTTTCTTGAATAAAAAGCAAAAGAAAATGTTGATCCGGATTATAGTTTCCGCCTTGCTTATTGTAATATTAAAGCTGCTTCCCATCAGCAATGAGTATCTGGAATTTGCATTGTTTTTCATTCCATATCTGGTAATAGGATATGATATTTTAATAAAAGCATTAAAAGGCATTTTAAACAGACAGGTATTTGATGAAAATTTTCTGATGGCTGTGGCTACAGTAGGAGCAATTGCTCTGGGAGATTATATGGAAGGCGTTGCCGTAATGCTGTTTTATCAGATCGGTGAGCTGTTCCAGAGTTATGCGGTAGGCAAGAGCAGAAGAAATATCAGCGAATTAATGGACATTCGACCGGATTATGCCAACATTGAAAAAGATGGTAAGCTGGAAAAGGTAGATCCGGATGAAGTTAAGATTGGTACGACGATCATTGTACAGCCCGGAGAGAAGATTCCCATTGACGGTATCATCTTAGAAGGAAGCACAACATTGAATACCAGTGCCCTGACAGGTGAAAGCCTTCCAAGAGAGGCTTTGGCAGGGGATAAAGTGATCAGCGGCTGTATCAATATGACAGGTCTTTTAAAGATAAAGACGACGAAGGTGTTTGAGGAATCAACAGTATCCAAGATTCTGGATCTGGTGGAAAACTCCAGTTCCAAAAAGTCACGGTCTGAAAACTTTATCAGTAAATTTGCCCGTTATTATACACCGGCTGTATGTTACAGCGCTGTTGCATTGGCAGTCATACCGCCTGTGGTCAGGGTTTTGATGGGAATTTCGCCGGAATGGGGAGACTGGATTTACAGGGCATTGACCTTTTTGGTAATCAGTTGTCCCTGTGCACTGGTGATCAGTATTCCTTTAAGCTTTTTTGCCGGAATAGGCGGAGCAAGCAATGCGGGTGTTTTGGTAAAAGGCTCCAACTATCTTGAGACACTTTCTCAGACAAAATATGTGGTCTTTGATAAAACGGGCACAATGACCAGAGGTGTCTTTGAGGTTGCCGGTGTGCATCACAGTGCTATGGAAGAGGGAAAATTGTTAGAATATGCCGCATTGGCAGAAAGCTATTCTTCCCATCCCATCAGCAAGAGCCTGCAGAAAGCATACGGGAAACCCATAGACCAAAGCAGGGTCAGTGATGTGGAAGAGATCAGCGGCAATGGTGTAATTGCAAAGGTTGATGGTATTACTGTTGCAGCAGGAAACTCCAAACTGATGAAAAGAATCGGTGTGGAATATGCGGACTGTCACAGTGTAGGAACCATAGTCCATATGGCAGTTGACGGAGCTTATGCAGGACATATTCTGATCTCAGATATTTTAAAGCCTCATGCAAAGGAAGCTATTGTAGAATTGAAGAAAGCCGGAGTTACCAAAACAGTCATGCTTACAGGAGACATGAAAAATGTAGCGGACCAGGTAGCTGATAAATTGGGAATCGGTGAGGTTTATAGTGAACTGCTTCCTGGGGATAAAGTGGCGATCGTAGAAAAACTGCTGGGAGAAAAGGGCACAAAAGAAAAACTGGCATTTGTAGGTGATGGTATCAATGATGCTCCGGTTTTATCCAGGGCAGATATTGGCATTGCCATGGGAGCGCTTGGTTCCGATGCAGCCATTGAGGCAGCGGATGTGGTTCTTATGGATGACGATCCCTTAAAGATTGCAAAGGCGATCAAGATTTCCCGTAAATGTATCAGGATCGTGTATGAAAATATTGTTTTCGCCATTGGAATAAAAATAATCTGCCTGCTCCTTGGTGCGTTAGGTATTGCTAATATGTGGGTTGCTATTTTTGCAGATGTAGGCGTTATGGTCATAGCTGTGCTGAATGCTATCAGGGCATTGTTTGTCAAAAAATTGTAAACGTGTTAATATTTATGGTAGCTGCGTAGATAGTGTTTATGAATTGCAGTTTATATGAAGAGGTGATTTTCTTGATAGATGAAGAATTAGATTGCTGCGATACGGTGGAAGTACATCAGGAATTGTTAAAAATAGTAAATGAAACGTTACCTGATGAAGTGGAACTGTATAATCTGGCGGAATTGTTTAAGGTGTTTGGTGATTCCACACGTATCAGGATTTTATTTGTTTTGTTTGAAGCCGAAGTCTGCGTGTGTGATCTTGCCCAGGCATTGAATATGACCCAGTCAGCAATTTCCCATCAATTAAAGATCCTGAAACAAAACAGACTGGTTAAGAGCCGCAGGGAAGGAAAATCTGTTTTCTATTCTCTGGCAGACGGACATGTGCGCACCATCATCGCCCAGGGCAGGGAACACATTGAAGAGTAAATAAAGCAGATGATATGTGATTTAGAGCTGTCGTATTTGAAAAAGGTCATTGAAATTCAGGTGATCTTTTCAGATGCGGCAGCTTTTTGTGGTATAGTGGATGCAGGGCAGCTACTATTACTTGGGGCATCATGCCAGCGAATGTGAGAGTGAGTTTATTGAGATATAATAAGAAGAACAGATTGAAAAGAAGAAAGGGATTAGCAGCATATGTAATTTTTATCGGCATATTGTTTGCCGGAGTCTGGAGCTATGAGGAATTATCACAAGGGCAGATAGATGCTTTGAACTGGTTATCCGCCACCACGGAACAGACACCGGTTTCCTTAGAGGAAATCCCACCATTTGATGGAGTGCCTTATGTGGAAATAAACGGAAATATACCCTTTTTTGAAGAGAAGGACTTTACCACGGATTCCTTTGAATCCTATAGTGATCTGGATGCTTTGGGAAGATGTGGTGTGGCTTATGCAAATATTGGGATTGATCTGATGCCAACAGAAGAGCGGGGAGCTATCGGTTCGGTAAAACCGTCGGGATGGCATACTGTAAAGTATGACTGCGTGGATGGAAATTATCTTTATAACCGCTGTCATTTGATCGGATATCAGCTTACAGGAGAAAATGCCAATGAAAAAAATCTGATCACGGGAACCAGATATATGAATGTAGAAGGAATGCTGCCTTTTGAGGATATGGTGGATGATTTTGTGGAAGCTACCAATTATCATGTGCTGTATCGTGTTACACCCATATATGAGGGAAATGATCTTGTGGCAAAGGGAGTGCTGATGGAGGCGTGGTCCGTAGAGGATCAGGGCAGGGGTATCTGTTTTAATGTATATGTGTATAACAACCAGCCGGGAGTGGAAATTGATTATGCTACAGGAGAAAGCCGGCTTGCCGGGGAATGAACTAAAAAATAAAAAAATTATTATAAGGTTCTTCTTGACATATTACTTTTGCATTGCATATAATGTGTTTAACAAGACAGCCGACAGATAGTGCGCGCTACCTGTTCCGGCGAAAATTTAAAATAGTTATTAAGAAATAGCCATCCTAAACTTTGTAGAGAGCAGGACGGCTATTTCTTATTTTTCAGATTCAGAATTGAGACGATTACATAAGCATTTCCCCTTTCGCAAGACTCGAAACGGGTAGGACCGCCCTGTCGGCTGCCTGATTAAACATATTATAAGTGGGTGTATCAATTTTGAAATCATGCATTTAGATTATGAATAGAATTGCATATAGAAAAGAAAAATGATACATTGATGATAGATATTTAGCATATTATAAATGATTTTTTACACAAAGTAAATTGGAAATTTTAGAAGTTCAGTAGGGAGGATAAATCATGTCTATTGAGGTTACTGTTAAACAGACAGGAATTTTTAAGAAGGAATTGCCCTTGGAAGTAATTTGGGGAAATCAGTTAAAGTACGGAAACTTTGATGGACTGAGGCTGTCCGAAGGAGAACTGGGAGAAGACGAATTTATTGCCTATCATCCGGCACATATTGCCAGAGGATTTAGCGTAACATGGAAGCAGGGAGAAAGGGAAGAGGTTGATCTGAGGCTTTTGACACCTACCTGTCAGGAAGAGCTGGATGATTTTTACAGTTGTGTCACAAGGATTGCCGGGTATTGGAAGCATTGTGTGATTGAACTGGAGGGAGAACCCAAAAAGCTGCAGGAATTCCAAAGTACCAGAGATGACATGCTGAAATTTAATCTGGACGTGCTGCATAACATGGGAAAAGATGAAAGCACGCTCCGGGCTCCTTTGACATTGTTTTGCGCCTTCTGGCCTCTGGTGCTTGGGAAGGAAGACCTGGAGGAGTTATCTAAGTCTACGGATTTAAGTGCATTCAGAGATTATATGCATGAGAAACAGAAATTGGATGTTTATTATGCAAAGCCTTCTTTTTATCAGGATGAAGAGGGGATTTTTGGGGCATATGCCATTACGGAAGAAACAAGGAGTGTTTTTCCTGTAGAGCCTTATGTGCCGATGGGAATTACAGATCCCAATACAGGAGAACAACTAAAGGTAGACAGATGGTGCATTTCCCTGTTTTCCATAACAGAGAATCGGATTGTGGGCAGAATTGATTATGGGGAGTTTATGAATTCTGTTCCTGAGGAAATGAAAACGCCCTATGATGCGGGAAATGTGATTATTGAACCCATAGAACTAAAGATGATGAAAGAAATGTGTGAATAATGAACAACTTGGATAAGACAGAATTTATGCGCAAAACGCTGGTTGTGTGGCTGGGAGCATTGATCTGCTGTGCGCTTTGGGGAAGTGCATTTCCCTGTATCAAAATAGGTTATAAGATGTTTGCTGTTTCGGATGCTGATCCCTTTTCCCAGATATTGTTTGCAGGTATTCGCTTTACCATGGCAGGAATCCTTGCAATTATCTTAGGAAGCATTGGAAGCAAAAAAATTTTAAAGCCCCATAAAAAAGCCTGGGGAAAAATATTTATCCTGAGTATGCTGCAGACTGTGTGGCAGTATATTTTCTTTTATGTGGGACTTGCTCATACCACAGGAGTAAAAGCATCCATTTTGGATGGAACCAATGTATTTATTGCAATTCTGGTGGCAAGCCTTCTGATGCATCAGGAAAAACTCAATTCCAAAAAGATTTTGGGATGTTTTGTGGGTTTTGCAGGAATGGTTTTGATCAATTTGAACGGAAGCGGGATGGATTTTCATTTTACTTTTCCGGGAGAAGGCTTTATTCTCCTTTCTGCGGTAGTCTATTCTTTTTCTTCGGTTATGGTCAAAGAATATTCTAAAACTGAAAATCCCGTTATGCTCAGCGGTTATCAGTTTGTATTAGGCGGTATCATTTTAATGATTGCAGGTGCCGCCTTTGGAGGAAGGCTGACGGTCATAACTGGAAAGGGAATATTGCTTTTACTTTATATGGCATTGATCTCCGCAGTGGCATATTCCCTTTGGGGAATGCTTTTGAAATATAATCCGGTTTCCAGAGTAGCGGTTTTCGGTTTTATGAACCCGGTGTTTGGGGTGGTATTATCAGCTTTGCTCTTGGGAGAAGGGCAGGCAATCAGTCTGTTAAGCATCCTTTCTCTTGTATTGGTCTGCGGCGGCATCTATATTGTAAATCATGAAAATACAAATCATAAAAAGGAGACAACATAATGAAGATTCTCATTGTAAGGCATGGAGATCCGGATTATACCATCGATTCCCTGACTGAAAAAGGTTGGAAAGAAGCGGAATATTTATCGGATAGAATATCCGGACTGGATGTAAAGGAATTTTATGTTTCTCCTCTGGGAAGGGCAAAGGATACAGCTTCCCGTACACTGGAGAAAATGGGACGGAGTGCTGTAGAATGTCAGTGGCTCAGAGAGTTTGCGCCCCGGATCATGCGTCCGGACAAGGAAGAGGAAACCATAGTATGGGACTGGCTTCCACAGGATTGGACCGCACAGGAAAATTTTTATCAATATGATAAATGGTCTGATTCTGAGATCTTAAAGGGTGGAAAAGTCAAGGAAGAGTATGACTGGGTTGTAAACGGGTTTGATGCACTTTTAGCAGAGTATGGCTATGAGCGAAAAGGGCATTATTACGAAGTAAAAAGAGCAAATAATGATACCATTGTGTTATTTTGTCATTTTGGAGTGGGATGCGTTCTGATCGGGCATTTATTAGGAATTTCCCCAATGGTAATGTGGCATGGGTTCTGCGCTGCGCCTACTTCTGTTGCGACTATTGTGACTGAGGAACGCCGGAAAGGCATTGCATATTTCCGCATGAGCGCATATGGGGATATTTCCCATTTATATGCAAGGGGAGAGGAACCGGCATTTGCGGCAAGGTTCTGTGAATGCTTTGACAATGAGGATGAGAGACGGGATTAAAGATGAACCGGATTTTTTCTTTTGGGATTGTTTTCATTGTATATTTGACTTATTATATTGTTGGCAAACAGATTTTGAACGGAGATTTGATCGCAGCATTGAAAGATGAAAGAATATTTGAATAAATAAGGAGATAGGAATGGAACAGCATAATTATGTGGAAATTATCAAGGACTTAACGGACAGGGCAATTTGGGAAGTGCAAAATGTGATTGACTGCGTACCTGAAGAGATGTGGGGAAGGCACTATTGCAATATGCCGTTGTGGAAGCATATTTATCATATGCTGCATTCTCTGGATACATGGTATATAAATCCTCGTGATAAAGAGTATGAACAGCCATCCATTCATGAGGAGGGGTTGGATAATCTGGACTTCATTTCGGTAAAAACGCTGAATAGAGAAGACATTAATGAGTATTTTACTGATATAAAAATAAAGATCAATACTTATTTAAAAGAGTTAAGGGATGAGGAACTTCTGGATTATCCTACAGATTGTCCTTTTACAAAATTTACATTGATATTAGGACAATTCAGGCATTTACATAGTCATATGGGCATGATCATGGGATTTATTATAGAAGCAACAGGAAACTGGCCGCGGGTTTTGGGATTGGAGAATCCCATACCGGAAGGTGAGTATGAAAAGTTTTGTTAGTATCCATATAAAAAGTTTTTCTAAAAAAGAACTGGGAAAAGGCGGGGAATAAAATGTATCGAATCATGATCGTCGAGGATGATCCTTCTATGGCAGATGCTGTTAAAAGACAAATAGAAGCGTGGGGAAATCAGGTAAGCCTTGTAAAAGATTTTCAAAATGTGATGAAAGAATTTACAGAATGTGATCCCCATCTGGTATTAATTGATATTATGCTGCCTTTTTATAATGGTTATTACTGGTGTACGGAAATAAGAAAGGTTTCCAGCGTTCCGGTTATTTTCATTTCCTCTGCCTCTGACAATATGAATATCGTTATGGCGATCAATATGGGCGGAGATGATTTTATTGCAAAACCCTTTGACTTAAATGTGCTCAATGCCAAAGTACAGGCAATTTTGAGAAGGACCTATGATATGGCAGGAAAGGTTCCTGTACTGGAACACGCAGGGGCAATTTTAAACCTTAACGATATGACCCTTGTATTCGGTGAAGAAAAAGTGGAATTGACAAAAAATGAATTCCGCATTCTTCAGACCCTGATGGAAAATAAGGGAAAGGTGGTCAGCAGAAATACCCTGATGACAAGACTTTGGGAAAATGACTGTTATGTGGAGGAGAATACTTTAACGGTAAATATCACAAGGCTGCGCAAGCGGCTGGAGCAGATCGGTTTGACGGATTTTATTAAAACAAAGACAGGAAAAGGTTATATTGTGGGATCGTAAAGAGGTAAGCAGGAAAGTATGATAAAAGGCAGAGAGATAAGATCTGAAGAGCGTAAAAAAGAAAGTGTTTTATATGTGGGATTTGAATATCTG
The DNA here is from genome assembly GCA_017936785.1 of Lachnospiraceae bacterium. Taxonomy (GTDB): domain Bacteria; phylum Bacillota; class Clostridia; order Lachnospirales; family Lachnospiraceae; genus UBA2882. The sequence goes on from JAGBEV010000030.1 coordinate 59,476, forward strand.
CATGAGCATTGGCTGACGATAATCGTTTATCTGATGTTTATTGCAGTCTTTGGGGTAATATTTTTTTTATATAGAGTGGAGATGGAGGCCGTGCTGTATGGAGCAGGGCTTTGTCTGTTGCTGCTGTTAGTCATCCTGCCGGTTCATTTTGTACACTATTATTTAAAGCATAGGGAACTAAGGGAGTTGTCGGAGAAAAAATATCTTTCATCCAGGCAGATACCGGAAGGAAGTAATTTAATGGAACAGGACTACCGGGATCTGCTTTTGGAATGGATTGAAAATACTTCAAAAGAGGCAAGCAATCTTCGGATATTTAAGGAAGAAAGCATGGAGTATTATTCTACCTGGGCGCACCAGATCAAAACCCCCATTGCAGTCATGCGGCTTTTACTTCAGGAAGAGGATACAAAGGAGAATCAAAAGCTGTTGCTGGAGTTGTCCCGCATTGAACAGTATGTGGATATGGTATTATCCTATTTCCGTCTGGACAGTACGGAAAAAGACCTGGTGGTCAGGGAGTATTCTTTAGATGAGATCATACGAAGCTGTATCCGCAAATTTGCCTCCTGGTTTGTTATGAAAGGTCTCAGCGTGCAATATGAAGGAACAGATTTGAAGGTCCTTACAGATAAGAAATGGCTGACTTTTATGATAGAACAGCTTTTATCCAATGCAATAAAATATACAGATGAGGGAACCATAACCATTACTGTAGAAAAAGGTCCCATTCTTCACATTGAAGATACCGGTATCGGCATTGCTCCGGAAGACCTGCCCCGTATCTTTGAAAAAGGCTTTACGGGATACAACGGCAGAGCTGACAAAAAATCCACCGGTATCGGTTTATATCTGGTAAAACGGACCGTAGACCTTTTGGGCACTCCGGTTAATGTTACTTCTACTCCCGGCGCCGGCAGCCAATTTACAATCGATCTTACCAAAAAGTATATGGAACTGGAATAAATTTTTCCTGTTCCATTTTCTCATCTTACAAAAATGTCACATCAGATCCTTCAAATGTCACAGAAATCGATGTCGGGTATAAAGTTCCGTCTGATATAGTTAGGATACAAAAATAAAGGAGGCACAAAAAATGGCAATTTTAGAAGTAAAAAGCCTGAATAAAATTTATACTACCAGATTCGGAGGTAATCAGGTAGAAGCCCTTTCCAATGTATCCTTTCTTGTAGAAGAAGGCGAATATATAGCGATCATGGGAGAATCCGGTTCAGGTAAGACCACACTGTTGAATATTCTTGCGGCGTTGGATACGCCTACAGGTGGAGAGGTTATTTTGGACGGAAAGAATTTAACCTCTGTAAAAGAAAAGGAATTATCCGCTTTTCGCCGGGATAATCTGGGATTTGTTTTTCAGGAATTTAATCTGTTAGACACTTTTTCCTTATATGACAATATTTCTCTTCCTTTAGTGTTGGAGAGGAAAGGCTATCCTGAAATCAGGGAACGGGTGGAAGCAATTTCCTATAAACTGGGCATTCATGAGCTGCTTCGGAAATTTCCTTATGAAGTATCCGGCGGGCAGAAGCAGAGAGTAGCAGTAGCAAGGGCCCTGATCACGGAGCCAAAACTGATACTGGCAGATGAGCCTACAGGCGCTTTGGATTCCGCTTCTACGGACAGCCTTTTAAATCTTTTTAATAAGATCAATGAAGAAGGTCAGACTATTTTGATGGTAACCCATTCTGTGAAGGCGGCAAGTCATGCGGGAAGAGTGCTGTTTATCAAGGATGGTGAAGTTTTTCATCAGATTTACCGGGGAAATAATACTAATCAGGAAATGTATCAGAAGATTTCTGAAGCCCTGACATTTATATCGACAGGTGGTGAGCTGGATGAATAAACTTTTTTATGCACGGTTAGCCGCCAACAATATTAAGAAAAACAGGCAGATTTATATTCCATATATTATTACATGCACCATTACCATTGCTTTTTATTATATTATGAAGTCCTTATCTTTAAATGGAGGATTAAGTGATTTGATAGGAGCAGCAACCATTAGTTATACGCTGGGTCTTGGCTGCAGGGTCATCATAATCTTCTCTTTGATTTTTTTATTTTATACCAACAGTTTTTTAATGAAACGGCGGGAAAAGGAATTTGGATTATTTCATATTTTAGGCATGGAAAAGAAACATTTAATGAGTGTGATCGGAATAGAAACCATTTATATTGCTCTGCTGGCACTGGGGTTGGGATTTATTTTTGGTATTGCGCTTGATAAAGTGATGTATCTTTTCATTTTAAGGATTATGGATACGGACATCTCTTTAGGATTTTATATTTCCAAAGAAGCAGTGATCTCTACAGTCATAATCTATGGAGCAATTTTCTTTTTAATATATTTGAATACCATCAGAAAACTGAAAAGTTCTAAGCCGGTAGAACTTCTCAGGGGCGGTCATGTAGGTGAAAAGGAACCAAGGGCAAATTGGTTTTTGGCTCTTCTTGGAGTAATTTCTCTTGGAGCAGGATATTATACGGCGGTTACAGTAAAAAATCCCGTGACGGCGCTTTCAGTCTTTTTTGTGGCGGTAATTCTGGTAATTTTGGGGACTTATCTTTTATTTACGGCGGGAAGTATTGCATTATTGAAGATCTTGCGTGCAAATAAACGTTATTATTATCAGACAAAACATTTTATAGGGATTTCCGGTATGCTTTACCGTATGAAACAGAATGCGGTAGGTCTTGCCAACATCTGCATCTTGTCCACTATGGTATTGGTAATGGTTTCTTCCACATCCTCCCTGATGATCGGTATGAATGACCTGATAAAGTCACGTTATCCCTATGATCTTACTGTTTACAGCAATAAGGAAAATAATGAAGCTGTTGACTATAGTGCCGTGGATTCCATGGTTTCCCGGATACTTACTGAAAACGGTCTGACAGAGAAAGATAAAGTCAATTATCGTTGCCTGATATTTTCGGCAATAGATTTAGGGGACAGCTTTACCATACAGGAAAATGAGAATCTGGCTCTTATAGATAGTGTCTGCAATCTGGCTATTATTACCCTGGAAGATTATAACCGTATCACAGGGGAGAATTGTACATTAAATGATGATGAAATTATGATTTACTCAAACAGAATAAAGATGGAATCGGATAAGTTTATTCTTGATGATTATCAGTTTAAGATTGTGAAAAAACTGGATGATTTCATGGGAAATGGGGTTTTGGCATCTAATATCGCAAGTACACATTTTATTGTTGTAAATTCTTCGGAGGTCATCAATAATCTGTATCAGTGGCAGAAATCCGTTTATGGAGAGAATGCAAGTGAAGTCCGTTACTGCTATGGGATCAATGTGGATGGAACCGATGAAATGAAAATTCATGTCTATGAAGATATCACCGATCAGCTCAATGCAATGGAAACGGATGGTTTTTGGGGATATGTGGAATGCAGGGCGGGGGCAAAGACCAGCTTCTATGCTCTTTATGGAGGGTTATTCTTTATCGGCATTTTCCTGGGATTGTTATTTACTGTTGCAGCTATTTTGATGATCTATTATAAACAGATCACAGAAGGCTATTATGACAGGGACAGATATGTGATCATGCAGAATGTAGGATTGAGCCAGAAGGAAGTAAAAGCTTCCATCCATTCCCAGATATTGACAGTATTCTTTCTGCCCCTTATTACAGCAGGAATCCATATTATTTTTGCTTACCCTGTCATTGAAAAAATATTGGCAATTTTAAATCTGAACAATTCAAGCCTTTATATCTATTGTACGATCGGCTGCTTTGTGGTATTTGCTCTGTTATATGTGGCGGTTTACCTATGGACGGCGAAGCTGTATTACAGTATTGTAAGAAAGTAAAAATAAAGTCGTAAAGTTTTTAAATATATATGCAAAATTTTGATTTACCCTCTCAATATTCTATGCTAATATGGCGTTGAACAGAGAGGGTTTTTCAATGGCAATATTGAAATACAAATATGATCAAAGGAGGCAAACAGATGAACAATTTTAATTTTTACAGTCCCACTTATTTTGCATTCGGAAAGGATAGGGAGAAGGAAGTCGGGGAATTGGTAAAACGTTTTGGAGGAAGCAGGGTGTTATTGCATTATGGGGGACAATCCGCCCAGAAATCCGGACTTCTTGACAGGGTGAAGGAGTCATTGACAAAAGAAAATATAAGCTTTGTGGAATTAGGCGGGGTAAAACCCAATCCCAGAAGCGGTCTTGTATATGAAGGAATTGACCTTTGTAAGAAAGAAAATGTAGATTTTATTCTGGCAGTAGGAGGCGGCAGCAGTATTGATTCCGCTAAAGCCATTGCCTTGGGTGCAGTTTATGAAGGAGACTTTTGGGATTTCTATGAAGGAAGTGCCAAAGCGGTGGCAGCCCTTCCTGTAGGAACCATTTTGACCATTGCGGCAGCAGGCAGCGAAGGTTCACCGGACTCTGTTATTACCAAAGAGGAAGGAATGTTAAAAAGGGGAGCAGGAACTGATCTGATCCGACCGAAGTTTTCCATTTTAAATCCTGCCCTGACCCAGACGCTTCCTGCTTACCAGACGGCATGCGGGGCAACGGATATTATTGCTCATGTATTTGAAAGATACTTTAGCAATACAGAAGAAGTGGAAGTGACGGACCGTCTTTGTGAGGCAGTTGTCCTGACCATGTTAAAGGAAGTGCCCAGAGTGATTGAGAATCCTAACAATTATGATGCAAGGGCAAATATTATGTGGGCAGGCATGGTAGCCCATAACAATATTGTAGGAGTAGGCAGGGAACAGGATTGGAACAGCCATGGGATCGAGCATGAACTGTCAGCTTTGTACGATTGTGCCCATGGAGCAGGTCTTGCAGTCATTATGCCTGCATGGATGGAATATGTGGCAGAACATCATGACTGTATGAGAATGGCACAGATGGCAACAAGGATCTTTGGCTGTCAGATGAATTTCGCAGATCCCAAAGCAACTGCCCTGGAAGGAATCAAAGCATTCCGCAGATTTTTATCTTCTATCGGAATGCCCATCAACTTTGAACAGCTTGGGGCAAAAGAAGAGGATATTCCTGCATTGGTAGAGAAATTCGGCATTGGAGACGGAAAGACCGGAGGCTATGTGGCTTTGGATAAAAATGCCATAACTGAGATTTATCAGACCGCAGTGCGGGCAGAGTTATCATAAGCTTACATAAACTGATCATGATTCCGGACCATGACAAAAGGATAAAAAGTAGGCACATTCTTCTGCGTTGCATAAAAGTCCGTTCTGGCTTTTCAAATTGATGTGGAATACGTGACCATCCCCGGGATAGCCTTCTCCGAACTCTTTATACCGGAATGGGATTTTTAATTCTTCCAGTTTTGCTTTCATGGCTGCAGTATGGATTTTTAAATCATCATTTACGCTGAGCATTAAGTAGGCAGGAGGAAAATCCTTAGTCATGTAATCTAAAACATTCCAAAAGCTGTCCGCCAGTGGAGCTTCCATTTGTTTGGGAAGATACCACTGGCTGATCTTTTGTTCCTTCATTTCCTTCATATCATAAATCCCGCAGTTTAATCCCACTGCCTTGGGAATGGGGAATGCAGACATGCCATCAGCTTCATGGGATATCTGTTTAAACAGAGTCTGATATTTTGGATTGGAAGCCAGAATGCAATACTGGGAAACTAACTGCGCTCCGGCGGAATCTCCCACCATAAATAAATGCTCCATATCTATGCCGTATTGCACTCCGTTCTGTCTGAGAAAATCCATGAGCATGACTACATCGGTAATTGCCGCAGGATATTTGTGTTCCGGAGCAAGGCGGTAATTAAAATTGACCACTGCAAAGCCCTTTGCTGCAAGGTGCATACAATAAAAGCGGTATAATTCCTTGTCTCCGTAAAACCAGCCGCCTCCATGAACGCTTACAATGACAGGAAGTGAGCCGCTGCTAACAGTTGGGCGGTAAATATCAGTCAGGTGAAAAACCTGTTCCCTGTCAGATTGGGACAAAGCGTAAGGTATATTGCGGCAAATGGTCAGATTATCCGGTTCTTCACAGTCTTTATCTCGTTTTTTGTCATTTTGTGACCATATGGAACGTAATAATGTTGTTGCTAAGTTCATTTGTTTCCTCCCGGTATATTTCCTGCGATTCAAAGTAACAATGTTGGATTCAGGGAATATTTTGCCCTTAAAATCATGTAATTATAGTATAAATTTTGGAAAACATCTGTCAAGAAAAAGCAGGGTGTGATAGGATGTGTACAGAACAGCATCGCATGAATATATGAAGGAGGATCTGTATGTCAGAAAATAATCATAATATCCATAAAATAAGCATTATAGGAATGGGCGCCTTAGGCTTGCTTTATGGTGCCCATATTGTAAAACATAAAGGAGCAGATGCCTTAACCTATGTTATGGATAAGGAAAGAGCCGTCAAATATCAAGACAGGGACTTTCTGGTAAATGGGGAAACCATGAGATTTCATCTGACAGCAGCAGAAGATGCAAAGCCGGCAGACCTGCTTATGGTGGCTGTAAAATATACGGGTTTAAAGGCAGCTTTGGATGAAATGAAAAACTGTATCGGTCCTGATACCATTATTATTTCTGTTTTAAACGGCATTTCCAGCGAAGAGATCATAGGAGAGCGTTACGGAAAAGATAATATTATTTATACGGTTGCCCAGGGAATGGATGCAATGAAGTTTGGAGACCGGCTGCAGTATACCCGGATGGGTGAGCTGCATATTGGTATCATCAAAGGGCAGAAAGAAGAAAATCTGGACAGGCTGACAGCATTTTTTGATGAGATAGAAATGCCATATGTGAAAGAAGAAGATATTCTCTATCGTATGTGGAGTAAGTTTATGCTGAATGTGGGAGTGAATCAGACCTGTATGGTATACGGAACCACATATGCAGGAGTTCTTGCCAAAGGAGAGGCAAACCGGACCATGTTTGCCGCCATGAGGGAAGTGTTAGCAATTGCTAATGCAGAGGGGATCGGTCTTTCGGAACAGGTGATCAATCAATATATGGAAATTCTTAAAACACTAAACCCGGAAAGCACACCGTCTATGGGTCAGGACCGTATCAACAAAAAGCCTTCCGAGGTGGATATGTTTGCAGGTACAGTTATGGAGCTTGGCAGACGGCATGGCATTCATGTTCCTGCCAATGAATTTTTGTATGACCGGGTAAAGGAAATCGAAAAGGAATATTAAAAATCAGTTACAAATCCAGATTTTGCCAAAAGTCTTCTTTTTTCAGATGCGTTTCCTTGTAATGAAGCAGCACTGCAACTGCTTCGCAGGCGCCTTGGCGGTTCAGATCTGCAAGGAAGCGGTCAATATTATTTTCCCGGATGGCGCCTAAGTCTATCAGTATTTTAAAATAAGAGCAGTCTGCGGCATATAAAGGGGTACATAATAATTCCCACACGCCTGTTTCCAAGTGGGAAATAATATAATTTTCATATAGTTTTCTGAAGTCATCATTTAAGGCGTAAGGAAAGCGCAGGCGTTTTAAGGAAAGTGCCGCCTTTTCCATACGCTTTTTTTGTGTATATTTCGGATACTGGGTTGCCATTACGTCTTCATCCTCAAACCAGCCCAGATATACCGGCTCAAAGCCTTCATCATCAGGACGGTCAAGAAAATGACAGACAGCCTCATCAAAATCTTCATACCAGTTTTGCTTTCCCACACAGGCAGGAAGGAATAAAAAGGAATTTTTTAAGGTCATGATAACTGTGGCAAGATAAAATGGAAGTGCCGGGTCCTGTGAGACAGGGCTTGTGTCCGGATTTATCACAGGATCACCGGAGGACAGATCATATACTTTAATTTCTGCCAGCATAGGACAATCCAGAAAAACCTGTTTACCCAGTGCAATGTCTTTAGATGGAATGGTCAGGGTTTTTAAGGCTGTCATATGGGCAAATGCCCAGTCACCTATGCAGGTTGTTTTGGAAGGCAAAACCAACTGTTCTATCTGACGTTTCCCCAGAAATGCTTTAGGTGAAATTCCGGTCACAAAGTAGTTTTCAATGATTTCCGGAATCACCAGATAATGGTCATTACCCTCATAAGAGAGGATGGAAATGGTATTGGATTGTATTTCATAGGAAAGGATTCCCTGAGGTGTTAAAAGCTGTCTGCACATAAAGCTGCTCCCTGGTCATGAGGTTTAAAGATTTGTCAAAAGTTTATGATATTAAGGTGCACAAGTCAACAGGATAAGATAATCTGCTATTGAATAAAGAAAGAAATTTTACTAAAATAATATGGAATGCACATTTTGCAAGAATGAAATGAGGAAACGTTATGTTAGGAACGATTGTTAATACAGGCACGATACTGGTGGGCAGCATTGCAGGCAGTATTATCAAAAAAGGGATCAGGGACGAATATAAAGATGCGTTGTTTAATGCCATGGGGCTGGCAGCTGCCGGGCTGGGAATCAATGCGGTTGTACAGAATATGTCCAAAAGCAGTTATCCGGTATTGTTTATTGTGGCACTTGCTCTGGGAAGCCTCATAGGGACCGTGTTAAATATTGATGGCAGGTTTCAGAAGCTGACAGAACGGTTTTCAGGAAAAGGCAGGCTGGGAGAAGGACTATCCACAGGAATACTGTTGTTTTGTATCGGGACCTTGTCTATTTTGGGACCTATCAACAGTGCTTTAAATGGAGATAATACTTATTTATATACCAATGCCACTTTGGATCTGGTAACTTCCTGTGTGTTAGCCTCTGCTTACGGAATCGGGATCGCCATATGTGCCGGGGTTCTTTTTCTCTGGCAGGGAAGCATATATCTGCTGGCATGTCTTTTGGGAGACTTTATGGGAGCGGATATGATGACAGAGATTTCCATTGTAGGAGGGTTTCTCATTGCCAGCTCCGGTATTTCCATTTTGAAAATAAAAGAGATTAAAACCTTAAATATGCTGCCCTGTTTATTGGTTCCGGTACTGTTTTTTATATTTAAGGGATTTTTTTAAAAGGATATTTTAATGAATTTTGAAAATTGAATGTTATTTGACAGAGTAACTGTTAAGAATTAGAATATTGATAGTTATGAATCAGGGAGGAGATATAAAATGAAACGTAAATTTTTAACTTTATTTTTGTCTTTAGTGCTTGCAGCATCAACCTTATTAACCGGATGCAGCAGTGATGCAGAGAAGACTTTGACAGCAGATGCGGCTTCTGAGTCCGGAGAGGAAACCGAGGAGATCGAAGAAAAGGCTGAGGATGAGGAAAAAGCAGAGGAAGAGGCTGAAAAAGAAGCAAAGAAAGAGGCTGAAGAAGCAACAGAGAAAAAGGAAGAGGCTGAAAAAGAGGAAGCAGAAGAAGAAACAATCGAGGCATCCAGAGGAACCATTACAGACGGCATGTTTGTAAATGAAACCTTTGGGATTGCTTTTGCGGTGACAGATGATATGACAGTTTTCTCGGACGAGCAGATGTTAGAAGCATTGGGTGTCGGAAGTGATATTATGGCAGATGATGGTGTTGCTAATGCTAAACAGATCGAAGAGGCACTGCAGGGTACCATGTATGATGCCATGATAATGTTTTCAGACAATTCTTCCAATGTGTCAGTTTCTTATGAGAATATGGATATTACCAGTAAGGGCATTTATTTTGATGAGGAACAATACGGACAAATGCTTATCAATATGCTGGGACAAATGTCTTCCATTCAATATGATGTAGTAGATGAGAACACAATTGAACTGGGCGAAAAAGAGTATTACTGCTTGAAACTGAGTGCGGATTATAACGGCATAATATTAGAACAGACTTATTTATGCAGACGTCAGGATAATTATATGATCGATATTATTATTTCCAGCCAGGAAGGTTCACAGATTGAAGAAGAGTTTCTGGATTCTTTTGTAGAGCCGGATTCTTTAAGCGAATCAGAAGAATAAGTATATATTTGACCGCATATCAAAAGCCCAAGGTTCTGATATGCGGTCTTTTTATGTTTCTTTTCTTAATTTTCCTAAAAATATTCTAAACATTGTTGACAAAAGGGCAGAGAAAGTTGAATAATTCTAAATATGCGTCCGGGTTACATATTTTGGTATAATGATTTGTTTTTGCATATGCTATAGCATTGAGAAATAAGGAGTGGATTATGGGAAAGTTGTTTAAGAATATGGTGCCATACTGGAAAAGCGTGATCGTGATATTTTGTCTGCTGATCGTTCAGGCTTATTGTGATCTGTCACTGCCCCAGTATACGTCAAATATCATTGATGTGGGAATTATCAATGGAGGACAGGAACATATTTTGCCAACAAAGGTCACAGAAGAATCTTATGAAATGATAATGATGCTGATGACTGAAGATGAAAAGGCAGCATGGAAGGACAGTTTTGAAAAAGATGGTTCTTTTTATGTGGCAAAAGAACTGTCTGAAGAGGAATTGGAGAAATTAGATCAGGAGCTGCTGGTACCTGCAGTTTTGGCTTTTCAGATGAAGAATGTCAATGAGACTGAGCTGACACAGATTATGGAACAGGTGGAATCGGGAGCGGCAGCGCCGGAACAGATCAATGAAATGATGAAACAGGCGAGAAGCTCTGTTGATAACATGATAGAAACAACGGGCGAAAGTACCGTTAAGGCACAGGCGTTAAAATTTACTGTGACATGTAACGAGGAAGCGGGACTGGATGTAGACGGAATGCAGATTTCTTATCTCATAAAATCCGGCTTAAAAATGCTTTTGATCGCATTGCTCATGGGTGTTGTCACTGTTTTGAACGGTTTGCTGGCTTCCAGAGTCGGAGCCGGTGTGGGCAGGGATTTAAGAAAAAAGGTTTTTGAAAAGGTTACGAGATTTTCCAATGCAGAAATAGACCGGTTTTCCACTGCTTCGCTGATTACCAGAAGCACCAATGATATCCAGCAGGTACAAATGGTATCCACCCTGCTTCTCAGGATGGTTTTATATGCTCCTATTATTGGCGTAGGAGGTATTCTGAAGGTTATCAATACCAATGCGGGAATGGGCTGGACCATTGCGCTGGCAGTTATTGTGATCATAGGCTTTGTGATGCTGTTGGTGTCCCTTACCATGCCTAAATTTAAGATCATGCAGACTTTGGTAGACCGAGTAAATCTGGTTTCCCGCGAAATTTTAACAGGACTTTCCGTTATCCGTGCTTTTGGACGTGAGAAAAAAGAGGAAGAACGGTTTGATGATGCTAACAGAGAGTTGACAAAGACTCAGTTATTTACCAACCGTATGATGTCAGTTATGATGCCGGGAATGATGATCATCATGAACGGAACAGCCATACTGATCACATGGGTTTCAGCACAGAAAATCGATATGGGAACTCTTCAGGTAGGTTCCATGACTGCATTTATTACTTATTCCATGCAGATCGTCATGTCCTTTTTGATGTTGACCATGATGTCAATTATGCTGCCCCGTGCAGGTGTTGCAGCCGACCGTATCGATGAAGTGTTAAAGACAGAACCTACTATTAAAGATAAGAAGGATGCAGCTCCTTATGAGATAGAAACCGGTGTGGTTAAATATGACCATGTCTGCTTTGCTTATCCAAATGCAAATGAAGATGTGCTTTCGGATATTGATTTTGAAGCAAGACCCGGTGAAGTGACTGCCATTATCGGAAGTACCGGCTGCGGTAAATCCACTTTGGTAAATCTGCTTCCCAGATTTTATGATGTGAGGGAAGGAGCCATTACCATTGACGGGAAAGACATCCGGGATATCACTATGAAAGATCTTCGTGAAAGTATAGGATTTGTGCCTCAGAAGGGCGTCCTGTTCTCCGGAACAATAGCTTCTAATCTGCGATTCGGTAAGCATGATGCAACTGATGAAGAAATAAAAGAGGCGGCAGAAATTGCTCAGGCAATGGAATTTATTGAGGAAAAGAAAGATAGATTTGACAGTGCCATTGCCCAGGGCGGTTCCAATGTATCAGGAGGACAGAAACAGCGTCTTGCCATAGCAAGAGCTATTGTTAAAAGACCGAAGATCCTGGTTTTCGATGACAGTTTTTCAGCGTTGGACATGAAGACGGATGCAGTGCTCAGAAAGGCATTGATGGAAAAGGTAAAGGACAGTACGGTTTTGATCGTTGCCCAGCGTATCAGCACCATTATACATGCAGACAAGATTCTTGTGCTGGATGAGGGCAGGATCGTGGGGCAGGGTACTCATGAAGAGCTGCTGAGAACCTGTGAGGTATATGAGCAGATTGCGAGATCCCAGCTTTCCGCTAAGGAATTGGGATTGGAAGAAAAGGAGGCGTAAATATATGAGTGAAGAACAAAGTTTAAAAAGACCTCCGAGAAGACACGGTCCCATGGGTGGAGGACATGGAATGGCACCGGGTGAAAAACCCAAAGATTTAAAAGGTTCCATGGGCAAAATATTTGTATATCTGGGAAGTTTTAAAATTGCTGTATTTCTTGTTATGATATTTGCAGTTGTTTCTACAGTGTTTAATGTAATCGGACCCAAGGTAATGGGTAAGGCGACTACGGCATTATCCGAAGGCTTGATGAATAAGATCGCAAATACCGGAGGAATAGATTTTGATCTTATCGGCAGGATCTTACTCTTTACCCTTGGACTGTATATTATCAGTTCTCTGTTCAGCTTTTTACAGGGATTTATTATGAGTGGTGTGACCCAAAAGGTCTGCTACCGCTTAAGAAAAGAAATTTCTGAAAAAATAAACCGCATGCCCATGAAATATTTTGAGAGCAGGACCTATGGAGAAGTTCTTTCCCGTATTACAAATGATGTGGATACTTTGGGAACAGGATTAAATCAAAGTATTACCCAGGTCATTACCTCTGTGGCAACCATGATCGGCGTACTGGCAATGATGATTTCCATTTCGCCTTTAATGACCTTGATCGCATTGGTGATTCTGCCCATATCCGTTGCGCTCATAGGTCTGGTCATGAAAAAGTCTCAAAAATTTTTCCGTTCCCAGCAGGAATATCTGGGGCATATCAATGGACAGGTGGAAGAAAATTTTTCCGGACATCTGGTTATTAAAGCATATAACAAAGAAGATGATGTGATTGATGAATTTAATAAGACAAACGGTGTTTTGTATGATTCGGCATGGAAGTCCCAGTTTTTATCCGGCATGATGCATCCCATTATGATGTTTGTAGGAAATCTGGGATATGCAGGAGTTGCCTTGAGCGGCGGCATTCTTGCTATTAAGGGTGTGATCACCATTGGTGATATCCAGGCATTTATCCAATATGTAAAGAATTTTACGCAGCCCATACAGCAGATCGCCCAGGTGGCAAACCAGATTCAGTCCATGGCAGCAGCGGCAGAAAGAGTATTTGAATTTCTCAATGAAGAAGAGGAAGATCAGCTTGCAGAGAATCCTGTCAGCACGGAAAACCTTCAGGGCGCTGTTACCTTTGAACATGTAAAATTTGGTTATAAGGAAGACCAGATCATTATTCATGATTTCAGTGCGGATATAGAGCCGGGACAAAAAATCGCCATTGTGGGCCCTACAGGAGCCGGCAAAACCACCATGGTAAAATTATTGATGCGTTTCTATGATGTAAATGATGGGGCTATCAAGATCGACGGTCATAATGTAAAGGACTTTAACCGCCGGGAATTAAGAGATGCTTTTGGAATGGTGCTCCAGGATACATGGCTCTTTAAGGGGACCATTATGGAAAATATACGTTACGGCAGACTGGATGCGACAGATGAAGAGGTTATTGCAGCAGCAAAAGCAGCCCATGCCCATCATTTTATCCAGACCCTGCCCGGTGGCTATGATATGGAATTAAATGAGGACGCCAGCAATGTGTCCCAGGGGCAGAAACAGTTATTGACCATTGCCCGTGCCATTTTGGCAGATAACAGAATCATGATCCTGGACGAAGCCACATCTTCGGTGGATACCAGAACGGAGATCAGGATTCAGAAAGCCATGGATAACCTGATGAAGGGAAGAACCAGCTTTATTATTGCCCATAGATTATCGACCATCCGTGATGCGGACCTGATTTTGGTTATGAAGGACGGCGATATCATCGAACAGGGTAAACATCAGGAATTACTTGAAAAAGACGGCTTCTATGCAAAGCTGTACAACTCCCAGTTTGAAGAAGCATCATAAAATCAAGAGTGCATATAAAATCAGGGGCAGCCTGAAAAAAATATAATATATCACGGAAACCCGCTTCCGCTCGGATAAAAACGCAGCGGTACATAAATCCGTAAAGAACACGGATTAAGTACCGGCGTTTTTATAACGGTTTCCTTTGATATATTATATTTTTTTTCAGGCTGCCCCTGATTTTATATGCACTCTTGATTTTTTGTGGGGCTGTGTTATGATGGGAATGTAGGGCAACTTTAGGTTGACAGAATCTGTGTATCAAAAGATAAAATATTTCAGCAGAAATAATGAGGGAGAAAAGAAATGAACTTTGCAGAAAAGATATTAGGTCTGAGAACAAAAAGCGGACTTTCCCAGGAGGCACTGGCAGAAAAACTTATGGTCAGCCGACAGGCAGTATCCAAATGGGAATCGGGAGTAACGCTGCCGGAAACAGAAAAGCTGATCATTATCAGCAATATGTTCGGAGTAAGCCTTGACTATTTATTAAAAGAGGATCTGGGTGACAGACTCCATTCCAGGTCCACGGAAAATCTGGACAGAGTAATACTGCGTTTTCTGGGATCTGCTCAGGATATTGACGAAATATCAAAAATGCTCATTGATATTATCCAGGATGGTGTTATTGATGATGAAGAGAGGGAAAAAATAAATTCCATCATGGTGACCCTGGATGAAATTACCAGAAATATTCAGGACATTAAATTGAAAATGACGGAAACAGGGGAGTAATGATCATGAACCAGATTATTTCAAAGTTAATTATATATGGTGATCTGCCTGAGGATTGTATTTTAATGGAACTTGCAGATATATGCGGCAAGGTAAAATCCCAGGATTATAATAAAGATGAACTTGTTACAAGGGTTTATAAGCAGGTTAAAAAGATTCTGATCGTAGCAACGGATTACGGATTCGACAAAAATCTCTGGCAGAACTATCTGACCTATCTTTTGATCACAGATGAAAATCCTTTTAGCATTACATGTGAAAAGGTAGGTGCCAATGAGGGAAGCGTCAATCATTTTGCAAAAAATGATTTTAAAGCTTTTATGGATTTATTCCATTATGATTTCAGTTATTTGGAAAGTGCTTTGGGAGTGGATTGCTTTTCAACCCTGTCGGATTATCATGCCATTGGAAAACCGGAACTGATGTATAATAAAAATGTCAGTGAAAAAGTCCGGGCATTGAGCGAAAAGTTAGCAAATGCTAATACGGAAGATGAGTTTTTTGCCTGCGTCACGGAGTTTTACAAAGATTACGGAGTGGGAATGTTTGGATTGAACAAGGCATTCCGTATCGGCAGTGTAGATGATCTGGGGCATATTACGTTCCAGGCGATCAACAATATGGACAAGGTCATGCTGGATGATCTGATTGGCTATGAGATTCAGAAGAAAAAGCTGATCGCCAATACGAAAGCATTTGTAGAAGGAAGAAAAGCAAATAATGTGCTGCTTTTCGGTGACAGCGGAACCGGTAAATCCACCAGTATCAAAGCCATTGTCAATGAGTTTTATGACAAGGGGCTGCGTATGATCGAGATTTATAAGCACCAGTTTAAGGATCTGTCCAATGTCATTGCCCAGATCAAAAACCGGAACTATAAATTTATTATTTATATGGACGATCTGTCTTTTGAGGAATTTGAAGTAGAATACAAATTTTTAAAGGCAGTTATCGAGGGCGGTGTGGAAACAAAACCGGAAAATATCCTGATCTATGCTACTTCCAACAGGCGGCATCTGATCAAGGAAACCTGGAATGACCGCAATGACATGGAATTTCAGGATGGGTTGCACCGTTCCGATACAATGGAGGAAAAGTTATCTCTGGTCAACCGCTTTGGTGTTACCATCAGCTATTCCAAGCCAACGCCTAAAGAATATTATGAAATTGCTATGGGACTTGCCAGAAGAGCGGGTATTACCATGTCAGATGAGGAGATCAAGGCAGAAGCCAATAAGTGGGAATTAAGCCACGGAGGTATTTCCGGCAGAACGGCACAGCAGTTTGTGAATTATCTGTTAGGGTAGGTATTTATACAGCATTAAAAGGCAGAATAAAAAGATTACAGGAGATACGTAGTGAAAGTACAGATTTTTGTGTGCACCCATAAGCCCTTTGATCCTCCTAAGGACCCTGTTTATGTGCCCCTTCAGGTAGGCAGAAAAGGGAAAAAGGATCTGGGGTATCTGGGAGATGATACAGGGGATGAGATATCCGATAAAAACTGTTATTACAGTGAGCTGACAGGACTTTACTGGGCGGCACATAATTGTCCTGATGCGGATATCAAGGGAAGCTGTCATTACCGCAGATATCTGATCAATGAACAGGGGAAAGCATATTCGGCAAAAGAAATAGAAGATATTTTAAAAGAGTATGATATTATGACTACGAAAACCCTGTCTCTCAGGTCTGCATATTTTGATGGATTTAAAGAAAATCACAATATAGAGGATCTGATCTTAACGGGAGAGGTATTGAAACAGGATTTTCCGGAATATTATCCGGTCTTTGAACGGCTGGTTCATGAAAACCAGACCTATTTCGGCAATATGATCATCTGTAAAAAAGAAATATTTGATGCTTATGTGGGCTGGCTTTTTGATATATTCTTTCGCATGGAGCCAAAGATGGACTTTACAGGGTATGATGATTATCATAAAAGGGTCTTTGGTTTTATATCGGAGTTTCTATTAAAAGTATATATTTTGGTAAATGGATTGAAGGTCCATGAATCTATGGTAGGCATGGTGGGAGAAAAGAAGGAAACCATAGAGGTCAGAACCCGTCTTGCAGATTTGATCATGGAAAAGAAATTGTCAGAAGCAAAAGCTTATTTTATGGACTTTATAGAGAAGCGCCCGGATATTCTCATGGAAGCAAGCGATGTGAACGGAGAATTGAAGCTTGCCATGCAGATCATTACCAGTTGTGAACATGAGTATGAATCCTACGGAAAGAGTGTTTTGGATGAAATTGGAGATTACAGGACATTGGTAAAATATTTCAGCAGGGTGAACAGGATCGTTTCTGAAGAACGGCTGGGACTATTGTCTCAGGATGACCAATGCTGGCTGAAAGATAACCGGGTTTCAGAGGTAGTATTGAAGATCGCCCGAATGCTGTGACTGTTATTTGCCAAAGGCATTGAACATTAAAGTATATTTGTGATAAAATATGACAGATGGGTTATAAATTGTCAGCAATGTGTAATCATAAAATATGGTGAGGGTATACATATGGATAAGGACGAATTAGAAAGATTACTGGCTTCCGTGGAATTGACGGAAGAGGAAGAACAAAATATTTCCGTAGAGGATGAGTTGGCGGACGTATTGGGTAAAAGAAATACGGAGGCAGTCCCGGAGGCTTTGGAAGAGGAAGAAACTCCGGATAGTGAAATACAGGAATCCATGGATGAAGAACAATGGGAACCTGTGTCAGAGCCTGAATCTGCCGAGTCAGACATGGAAGAACAGGAGTATGCGGAACCCGATTTTGCGGAACCGGAGACTGCAGAAGCTGAAACCATGGGAGCTGAAACCATAGAAGCTGAAACCATAGAAGCTGAGGCAGTTACGGCAGATGAGGATCAGAATCCTCCAGAGTATACGGAAGAGGGCGCAGGAAGCGATTATCAGTATCAGGAAAGAAAACGTTTTCTTTCTTTTTCAAAAAAACTGGTGGGCTTATGTCTGCTGCCAATGATCCTGATTTGTATTGTTATTACCATTTTCAGCACCAAGGCTTTGAGAACAGGTATAGAAAATGAAGTTGAAAAGTCTCTGCGTATTGTAGCTGTTACTTTGGATGAAACCTATACGAACTTGTACGAAGGCGACTATAAAAAGGGCATGACCGGAAAAGTAACAAAGGGTGACACCACGATTTCGGGAGATACCAAACTGATCGACGGTATTAAAAATCAGACTGGCTTTGAGGCATCTTTATTCTTTGGAAATATGCGTCTGATCACCACTGTTTCTAAGGAGGCAGGCGGAGTTGCCATTGGAACTTCTCTGGACAGTGAGATTTATGATCAGATCAAAGCAGGAGAAAGTGTTTTCCAAAAGGATTTTGATATTCAGGGCAAAAGCTATTACGCATATTATCAGCCTTTGATAAACTCAGACGGTTCTGTGATCGGCGCTATTGAAGTAGCAATGGATTCTTCTTCCATTCAGGGGACCATTAACGGACAGATTGCAAAGATTTTTATTTTCTCAATTATATTTATGATCATTGCATCTGTTGTGATCATGCTGTTGTCCAGAGGAATGGTTGTAACTATGAGCAGGACCAAGGAATTCCTTGGCAGAATCGTTGCCGGAGAATTGGATGCTGTTCCGGATAATAAGCTATTAAAGCAAAATGATGAGCTAGGCGATATTTATGGGATTTCTGTTCAGCTGCAGGTAGAGCTGCGCAGAATTGTAAATCATATTAAAAATTCTGCTGATGATCTGGTACATTCCGCTAATCAGTTGACGGATATGGCACAGGATACCAAGGAAACAGTGGAAGGCGTTCTGAATTCTGTTGAAGAGATTTCACAGGGTACGGTAACGCAGGCTGAGGGAACTGCTACTGCCAATAACAATGTTGGCAGAATCGGAGAACAGATCAGTTACATTACTGATGAAGTGGATTCTCTGACAGAGCACGCAAGGCAGATGTCCGGTGCAGAGAAGGAGTCGGAACAGATCATTGTAGAATTGAATTCTTCCAATGAAGATACCAAGGCTTCCGTAACCAGGGTTGCAGACCAGATCATGATCATGAACCAATCCGTACAAAGTATTCATTCGGCAGTTGCCATGATCCAGTCCATTGCTGATGAAACAGACCTTCTCTCCTTAAATGCCAGCATTGAAGCTGCAAGGGCAGGAGAGGCAGGAAGAGGATTTGCGGTTGTTGCTGAGCAGATCTGCAAGCTGGCAGAACAGTCTAATAATTCTGCAGATGAAATTGAAAAGATCATTGATGAGGTTATGTCCGAATCCAACAAAATGGTCGAGATCATGGATGAAGTCAGAGCCAATATGGATCACCAGCAGAGCAAGCTGGAAGAGACAAAGACCAAGTATAATGCAGTTGCTGAAGGTGTAGAAAATTCTCTTGGCAATATTAACAGCATTAAAGAGAAAATGGATGTATTAAGCGATTCGGGAATGGCGATAAAGGATGTTGTTCACAACCTGTCCACCATATCCGAGCAGAATGCAGCATCTGCAAATACTACAATGCAGGCGGCTCAGAATATGAGCGAGACTATGAACAATCTGGAGGTTTCTTCTGAAAAACTCCTTCATCTGGCAGACCGCTTAAATGATGCATTGGCAATTTTTAAGATGTAGTAAAAAAATATGAAAAATATACCGCATTTTTCTTGACAAGTCATATGATGTTTTGTAAAATAGGCAAAGATGCGGTGAGAAGTGCAGACAGCGCAGATGGAAGGTGAGGTGAGCGAGGTTTATCCCAAGGTGGGTGAATTGGTTGGCACCGGCAGTCCTATAATGTCAGTATCTATTATGACCGACGTGTGGGGCACATTTAATGTTCGTGAGGAC
>JAGBEV010000031.1 GCA_017936785.1 Lachnospiraceae bacterium
ATGGCCTAATTTCCGGCAATCCTTAACGCTGATAACCTCTTTACGGCACATTTCCTCAAAAGACATATTGACTCCACGCCTTTTTGTTATCATATGCCATTTAAAATTCCATTGTGCGTCAAATTGTCAATTTGGTCTTTATATGATTCTCTTTCCCGGAAAATGCTCTGCCAGCATTCCGTATATATTCAGATATTCCTCTTCCACTTCTTTAAAGGGACGTTCATAGAAATCCGGAGTTGTCACTAATTGTGGTTCGTAGTTCAAAACTTTTTCTCCCATGTAATGATAAAATTCATGAAACAGCATGGCATCATCGATTTCTGAAACTGCTTTCATTTCCTTCTCTGTGGGAACAGTTCCCAGAAAACGCTCATAAATGACATCCTGCAGGCGTTTTTCAATTACCAGATATTCCTTTAATTCCTTTTTTACAGGTCTGGTCACATCAGCAATATATGCCTCACTGGCATCATGAAGAAGACAGATAAATGAAATCTTTTCTCCGAGACCTCTGGCAGCAGCCTCTTTATAACAGCCTATGCAGTGCTGTCCTACGGAATAAAATTCCGGAAAATGTCCGTTTGCCCTTGTCATCAATGACAGGGCATGGGCAATATCCTCGATCATGATTTCCTCTTTTCTGGGTTCCAGGGGCTTAAAATGAATTTTATGTGCTGTTGTAATATGTTCTGACATTTTCCCAATCCTCTCTGTTTCTTTTCTTATTTTCTTTTCTTATTTTCTTTTCTTATTCACTTTCCATATTTTTATCACTTTTTTTCTTTCTATTTCTGACTGCTTTTCATATCATTTTTTAGATTCTGCCTGAAATAATGGTTGCGGAATTCTTTTGGTGTTTTCCCGTTTTTCTTTTTAAACACCTGAATAAAATAGCTCTGGGAAGAAAAGTTCAGGTCATTGGCTATTTCCAGAATGCTGGTATCCGTATGTTTTAGCATGTATTCCGCCTGCTCCAGCTTCTTGTCCTGAATATACTGCACAATGGTCACTCCCATTTCCTGCTTGAACAGATGGGAAAGATAATTTTCATGAAGCTTTGTTTCCTTTGCAAGATCCCTGATGCAGATTTTTTCATGAAGATGTTCATAAATATACTCAATGCAGACCACCACATGCTTGGAATAAATCTTCTCCTTTTGCAGCTTTCTCATGCGGGAAGCAAAATCAAGGGTCATTTCCCGGTGAAGATTGCCCAGCTCTTCCCTTGATCTGCACAAATCCGCTCTTTGAATATACAGATCACTTAAGCTGTATGCAGTTTCCGCATCCAGTCCTCCTTCAATACAATATCGGGATACCATGGCAATAGAAATGATGATATGGTATAAAACATTTCGGACCTGATTTTCCGACAATATGCCCAATCCTTCTTTTTCATAAATAGGTCTTACAAGAAAGCGCTCTCTCAAGGCTTTGATATCACCTTTCTGTACAGCATCATAATAGCTGTATTCCCTTTCATATGGAGCATGATAGTTCTGCATTTCTCTTGCTAAAAACAACTTTTCCCAAAGCTGTTTCTCCATTGCCATTTTTGCTCATCTCCCGTCTTTTTCTGATATTGTCCTGTACAGAAGCATTTCCCTTCTGTAAGGGCATCAATATTTTAACAGAAATATTAGAATTTGTGTATACTTTCTTTTTCACATCCTTTAACCTATTTATTTAATATAAAGATTCTAAAATATTTTTTGGATTTTTTAGAAAAAATATTTTAGAAATAGAGCTTACTTTCATTTGAATCAAAATGAGGAAAGGATAAATGATCATGACACAAAAAGAATTAAAGACCTTATGCAGCAACATGACACTGGAAGAAAAAATAGGTATGGTTCATGGTGTCACTTTATTCAGAACAAAGGCGGTAGAACGTTTGGACATTCCCGCCTTTACTTACTCTGACGGTCCTATGGGTGTGCGTCTGGAATATGAAAACGATGTCTGGTTTCCCAAGGGCTTTACCGATGATTATACCTCTTATCTGCCCAGCAATACAGCACTTGCTTCTACTTTTAATCCAGGACATGCCTATATTGCAGGACAGATTCTCGGTGAAGAGACCAGAGGTCGTGGCAAGGATATGATCCTGGCTCCCGGCATCAACATACACCGCTCTCCCCTGGGAGGCAGAAATTTTGAATACATGAGTGAAGATCCTTATTTATCAGGACGCATGGCTGTTCCATATATTCAGGGAATACAGGAAAATGATGTTTCCGCCTGTGTGAAGCACTATGCCCTGAACAATCAGGAAACCCGCAGAAATGATGTGGACACTTATGTCAGCGAACGCGCTTTATTTGAGATCTATCTTCCCGCTTTCCGTGCTGCGGTCAGGGAAGGAAAAGCCCTGGGACTTATGGGGTCCTACAACAAATTCCGGGAAGTTTACTGTTCCCATCATCAGTATCTGGTAGATGAAATTCTCCGGAAGGAATGGGGATTTGAAGGTATTATGGTTTCTGACTGGGGCAGCATCCATGATACTGAGGAAGCCGGAACTGCAGGCATCGATGTGGATATGCGGACTACCAATGATTTTGATGAATATTATTTTGCTGATCCCCTGAAGAAAGCTGTAGAGGAAGGCAGGGTTCCCATGGAAAAGCTGGATGAAAAGATCATGCACATTCTCCATGTGATGAATGAGGTCCATATGCTGGACGGAGAACGAAAAGCCGGAACCTATAACGCTCCTTCTTCCGGCGAAAAGCTTTTAAAGGCTGCGGAAGAATCTATTATCTTATTAAAAAATGAAGAAAAGCTTCTGCCTCTGGACCGGAAGAAAATCAAAAAACTGTTAGTGATCGGCGACAATGCCAACCGCATGCATGCATTAGGCGGCGGCAGTGCGGAAATCAAAGCACTATATGAAATTTCTCCCCTTTTAGGACTGAAAATGGTATTAGGAGGCAACTGTGAAGTAACCTACGAGCCCGGTTATTATAATTATGTGGTGGGAAACGCCTGGGGAAAGGATGCCAACAGTCAGGGCACAGGTGGTAACCCCATGAAAAAACTGGAACCGGAAGAAATCAACACCTTAAATGAAAAATATCTGGAAAGGGCAAAAGCAGCATGCAGCCAGGCGGATGCCGTTATCTTTATAGGCGGCTTAAATCATGATCATGATGTAGAAGGCAAAGACAAGGACAATATGCGTCTGCCCAACGGGCAGGATCATGTCATCAGGGAACTTTTGAAGGCACGACCTGATATGATCATTACCATGATCACCGGAAGTCCTGTGGATATGCACGAATGGCTGCCTGAGGCAAAAACGCTTCTCTACTATTCCTACAATGGCATGCAGGGCGGACTGGCTTTTGCAAAAGTGATATTCGGTGAGGTTAATCCTTCAGGCAAGTTGACCATGACCCTTCCCCTGACTTTGGAGGACTCTCCTGCCCACAGGCTGGGAGAATTTCCCGGCGGGGATATGGTGCATTATAATGAGGATATTTATGTGGGCTACCGTTATTTCGATACTTACGGAGTAAAACCGTCATTTGCTTTCGGACACGGGCTTTCTTATACGGAATTTTCCTTCGGAGAGGTTATGGCTTCCGTTACCGAAGAAGGCGGATGCAGAGATGGCATCTGCACGATTCCCTCTCTTTTTGTCAAGGCTTCTGTTCCCATCAGCAATGTAGGCAGCAGGGATGGAGCTGTTACAGTACAGTTTTATATAAAGCCTGTTGATTCGGCTGTGAAACGACCCATAAAGGAACTGCGGGGATTTGAAAAGCAGTTTTTAAAGGCTGGGGAAACGAAAGAATTCTGCGCAGAATTTGATGCCTACAGCTTCTCTTATTATGATGAGGACAGGAAGTGTTATGTGACGCTTCCGGGGGATTATGAAATCTGTGCGGCATTTGCCTGTGATGATGTAAGAAGTATTGCAAAGGTTACGATCCAAAGAGAATATACCATTGCACGGTAAAAGAAGCCAGAGTGCCAGGGGCGAAAGAAAACAGCCCCTGGCACCCCAATCAGAACATATCCCCCGTTCTCCACACCACGTCTTTAAACTCACAGTCTGAACACAATTCCTAAAACCGCCGCTCCCAATATCCACACAGCCGGATGGAGCTTATTCAGCTTTTTGATCTGCAGCAGTCCGAAAGCAGCCACGCAGATGATCATACTTCCTATAGCAGGCTCTAACCCATTATCGCCGGCAACAAAAAGTGATGCCTTGCACATACTGATGACC
This sequence comes from Lachnospiraceae bacterium, assembly GCA_017936785.1. Taxonomy (GTDB): domain Bacteria; phylum Bacillota; class Clostridia; order Lachnospirales; family Lachnospiraceae; genus UBA2882. The sequence goes on from JAGBEV010000031.1 coordinate 4,241, forward strand.
GCCGAAAGAATCAAAGCCGTAACAGCCGGACGAATGCCCCAGAAAGCATTTTTTACATATGGATTTTCATTGAAATTGTTCAAAAATCTTGCGATCAGTATAATGACTACCACGCTGGGAAAAGTCAGCCCCAAAGAAGAAATGAGCCCTCCGAAGGTCCCCAGTGTCTTAAATCCCACATAGGTTGCCATATTCAGACCGATAGGACCCGGCGTTGACTCACTGATGGCAATCATATTGGTAAGCTCTTCCATAGTATACCAGTCTGTTTTCTCCGACAGATCCATCAAAAAAGGAATGGTGGCAGGTCCGCCGCCTACAGCAAACAGTCCGATCTTAAAAAATTCATAAAAAACCTGAAGGTATTTCATCATTTCGCCTTACCTCCCATTTTCTTGATCAGAATTCCCGAAACTGCTGCCAGCGCCACAATGCCTACTGTGGGAATTTTCGTAAACATGGCAAGAACAAATGCCCCAATGCAGATGATATAGCATGCAGGATGCACCAGACTTTTCTTTGCCAGAGTCAGCACAGTATTTAACATCAGCGCACAGATAATGCCTCTGATTCCCATAAGGGCATGCTGCAGCCACACATTGTCCATAAACTGCTTCATAAATGCAGCTACAATGGTAATGATCACAAGAGATGGGGAGATCATTCCGAGAGTTGCCCAGATTCCACCGGAAACACCTGCTTTTTTATACCCCACATAGGTTGCGGTGTTGACTGCGATGATCCCCGGCGTACACTGCCCGATAGCATAGCAGTCCAACAGTTCATCCTCCGTCGTCCAATTCTTTTTCTCTACGATCTCATATTTCAGCATGGGCAGCATGGTCAGCCCGCCCCCAAAGGTCAAAATGCCGATTCTGAAAAATGTACCGTACAACTCCAGTAAAAACTTCATTTCTTTTCTCCATTTTATGTAATATTCAATGTGCCTCAAGCAAACAAAATCATATGAGACACATTGATTTCCTGTTTGTTTCCATGTCCGCTCAAACTTATACCGGTGAAAGAAACAATCCCGGCAATGCTTTTACAGGCGGATATAAGGTTCCCAGGATCATCATTACCACCAGTACTGCCCACATACAGACCGCAGGGACAGACTGTCTGTCTTTGTTTTCCCCGCAACCACACTTTAATGCTTTATATGCCCACAGACTGTTTAACAGCACTGCCACATAAAATGATCCGATGTCCAGCCAGGGCACATCCTTTTGCAGTATTCCCGTATAGCAATAAAAGAATATAACAATAAATGCCATGCTGCCAAGTACTGTTTTCCATTTTATCCATAAAAGGCAGGAACGGATTTCCTGACATAAAACGTACTGCAGCAGCGTAAATAATAAAACCGGAAAAAACACCAGCTTTAAATGTTCAAATACACTTTCATTGACCGGGGCGAAAATTCCCACAACTCTGTTATTTCCGGACCACTCATATACAAAATGCAGAAGCGTACCGGATACAGACACAAAAACCGCTTCCGCCAGCTCCCATTTTTTCAAATTTCCATCCATCGCTTTCATTGGCACAAACCACCCTTTCTAAAAATAGTTTATGCACTTTAAGCCTGTCTATTAGATCTTGTTTTCTTCTGCCCCTTTATTTCCACTTATGGATTTATCTTTTTCCATTGTATCCTTCTCTTCCATCAGCTTGTACGCCGCCCGGTTAATGAGCTTTGTGCAGTTTTGCTCAATCAGCAGATAAAACAGCCAGGACAGGATCAGGATCGCCAGAATGGATATGCCAAACATCCACCAGGCAGACAGGTTGTAATCACCGGTCTTTGCCATAAATCTGGTCAGCAGCCATGCCGATAGGGAAAATAATACCGGAATATGAACCAGATAAATGGAATAAGAAATTTTTCCCAAAAACAAAAACGGTTTCAAAGAGAGCACCTTAGCCAGAGGCTTTAACAGATAAATTCCCATAACGATCAATGCCGATGCGATCATATGATAAAAATAGTAAGGATTCAGTCTGTCAGGCAGATGATTTAAAAACCGGTAAGCATTGGTGGGTGCGTAAGCTACCGGATAAGCCCCCAGGATAACTGCTGTTAATATCATAAAAATACCTGTTATGACACATGCCTTTTTATGCTTCTGTATACGCTCTCCAAAGCGCTCTGCAATATATGCGATCAATACGCCCAGGGCAAAATCCGATAAACGGCTGTTCGTGGAAAGATATACTACCGCAACGCCTATGTACACATAGAGCATCCGCCCATTCATACCCTTTCCCATAGCCGCCAGAATATACGCCATAAAAGATCCTGCAAACAGATCTGCTAACATCCAGAAGGCATTGGAATATAATGTGGACATTCCCACGATCCACGTATCTGCTATACTGGAAAAGATCAGATCGGAAATGGTGGTCTTATTCTGATAAAACTGTGCCAGCCATTCGGAACCGGATAACAGGGAAGCAGGACCGTTAAAAAACAGATTCAGATGCAGCATCACATACACAATAGCCGACAGTGCAAATACCGGCAGCATCAGCCTTGGATATCTTTTTAAAAGAGATTTGGAAAACTGTTTTGCTTCTGTCATATGAAAGACCTGATAACTGATCACAAATCCACTGACCAGACAGAATACGGACACCCATAAATCCCCAATGGCAAAAAACGCCAGAGGGGACTGGGAAAATTCCGCTTCCACATCCCCTGCTAAATGGGCAATTGCCTCTTCGCCTCTATAGGCAGCAGGATAATAGCCCATAATAAAATGATGGAATACAATAAAGAGACTTGCTACACCCCTTAATCCATCAACCCATGTAATTCTTTTTTGTTCCATAATGACTCCTCTGTTATCATTGAATGATGATTCAATGTTTAGTCTTTTACCGATCATCTTTTGATCATTTTCTTTTGATAATATTTTAATAATCAGACTGATGCTAACTGACTATTTCTTCATACAGCTCCTTAACGGAATCAAAATAAAAATCAATCCTGTTGGAAGCTCCCGGCACATCCTCTGCTTTTGCCTCTCCCGTAAATACCAGACAGGTTTCCACTCCCGCATTTTCCCCACAGGCAATATCCGTATAGATCCGGTCTCCCACCACAAGCGTTTCTTCCTTTGTAAATCCTGTGACTTTCATACTGTATTCCACAAGCCCCGGAGAAGGCTTTCCGAGATATACAGGCTTTCTGTCTGTTGCAGCTGAGATCATATTGCAGATGGAACCGCAGTCAGGTATCATTCCAAAATCCACCGGGCAACGAAGGTCTGCATTGGTGGCAAGCCAGATTCTCTCTTTTGTATCATCCATTAAAAGCCTGCATGCCTCTTCTATCTTTTCATAGGTCAGTTCCGTATCAAAGGCAGTAAGCACCACATCCACATCTTCCGAAAACCGTTCCGTTACCTGCAGTCCCATTTTGCGAAGTTCTGCCAGATAGGAAGCCGTTGCCATAACAAAGATCAAATCCTCCTGATGCTTTCCGGTCAGATAGGACAGAGTATAGCTTCCTGCTGTCACAAAATCCTCCGGAAATGCCTCAATTCCCATACGACGGAATTTCTTTACATAATCAGCAGTGCTTTTAGAGGAATTATTGGTAATATAAATTGCCCTTCCCCCGATTTCCCGGATATAAGATAACAGTTCAAAGGTTCCTTCAATAACATCCTCCGAAAGGGCTATGGTTCCGTCGATATCAAACAGAAACAATTTCTTATTCTTTAAATGTTCCCGTTTTGAATTCACTGCCATATTCATTCCGGCATTTCCCTGCCTGTTTACCTGTTTGTCTGCCTGTTCATTTGTCTGCTTACTGGTCTGTCTGCTGTTCTGTTCACAAATCCTTGCATCGTTTTCTGTATTCATGCTGTTCTCCATTTTTTGAAATATCAAATTGATTTTCACACCTATACTATCACAGTGGAATTCTTACTTCTACCTCTTCTAGTATGTACATTTCATCAGGTTTTACTTTACAGCACACCGCTTTTATGAGAACGCCTGCTTCCTGTGCCTTCTTCAATGCCTCTCCAAAAGCAGCATGGGTCGCCATATTAGGCTCAAACCATTTGACATCCTCCATCTGGATCACAAACAAAACTGCCGCTCCATATCCTTCTTTAACGCAGTTTTCCAGCTCTTCCACATGTTTGATTCCTCTTTCTGTAGGGGCATCAGGAAAACGGACGATTCCGTCCTCTTCCAGGGTTACCCCCTTTACTTCCACGAAAAATTCCTTTCCGTCACTTTTCTTTCCCCACAGATCAAAACGGGAATTTCCATGACGGACTTCTCTTTTTAACTCTGCAATGTGAAGTTCTTCACTTTGGGATGCGATCCATTCATAGGCAGCGGCATTGGGAATCTGGGAATCCATGTTAATAAGCCTGTTTCCCTTTTGCACTGCGATCAGATCATATGCCGTCTTTCTCTTGGGCTGGTCCGAACGGGTGAGATACACCTGACATCCCGGTACCAGCAGTTCTTTACACCGCCCTGTATTTTTTACATGGCATATTTCCCGTTTTCCGTCAATCTCCACATGGGCAATAAAGCGGTTGGGTCTTTCTAAAAAAATTCCTTTACAGACATTTGCATATTTCATAATACCAGTTCCGTTCTGCTTCCTTTTAATTTGTCTCTTTTTACTACGATCTGACGATCCATGCGGTTTTTCAATTCCGGCACATGAGAGATGATACCCACGATCCGGTTAGCAGTAGATAACTCCTGCAAAGCACGGATGGCACGGTCCAGTGCCCCTTCATCCAAAGAACCAAAGCCTTCATCCACAAACATGGCATCCATCTCTATCCCCCCTGCATTGGCGCTGACTTCCTCACTCATACCCAAAGCAAGGGATAAAGCTGCCAAAAAGGACTCTCCGCCGGATAAGGATTTTACACTGCGGCTTCCTCCGTTTTTACTCATATAATAGTGATCCAAAACATTTAATTCCAGACCGCTCTGGCTTTTCTGGTTTCCCGCTTCCTGACAGCGCAGCAGTTCGAAACGCCCGTCTGTCATCTTCATGAAATGCACATTGGCTCTGTTGATGATCCGGTCAAAATAAGCCATCTGCACATAGGTTTCCAGCATGATCTTGTCTTTTCCTGCAATGCTTCCGCTTGCGGTATTGTGCAGTGCCTTTACCATCTGCCACTTTTCACCTGTTTCACTGAGCCTGTCAAGCTGTTTTAATACATTTCTTTTCACTCTTTCATCGGCATCTGCCATCAGCTCCGCTTCTTTCCTGGCTTCACTGATCTGTTCCCTTTCCTGTTTCAGACGCTTCTCTTTAGCACGCAGGACTTCCATATCCTCTTCTCCCGCTTCTTTTTTCTGCTTCTTCACGGAATCTGTAAGGGTTTTTATGGCAGCTTCGGTTTCCTTCAGCTTTCCATTGATATCTTCCGTTTCCTTCTTCGCCTTCTCATAATCCTTTTCCATCTGCGCCAGTTCTTTTTCCAATCCTTTTACATAGGCGACAGCTTCTTTTTTACTTCCAAAGCCAAGCTGTGTTTTCAGCTTCTCTTTTTGAAATTGGAGAGATTCCATAGCCTGCTGCAGCTTAACGGACTGTTCCTTATGATCCTGAAATTGGGATTTTTTCTCCATCAGCTCCTGATTCATCCGGGGCAGTTTTTGATCCAGCTCTTTTGCTTCTTCTATATGCAGAGCCGTTTTCTCCATTTCTTCCTGCACCCGGAATATGCGATCCTTTACCCGGCTTCCGGAATCACGGAAGGCTTCTTTATTCTGAAAATCTGCTGCACTATGAATTTCAAAAGGCATTCCCGGCAGTTCCTTCCATGCTTTTAAAAGCTTTTCCCCACAGTCCTTACTTTTTTCTTCCAAAACAGTTCTTTGACCGGAAATTTCATTTGCCTTTTCACTGAGCCTTACAGCTTCCTGCCGGCAGGCTTCGGCAAGCTCTTTTGCTTCTTCCACTTCTGATTGTTCAGGTACTTCTTCGCGACAAAAAGCCGGACTGGGGTGCTCCAAAGATCCGCAGACCGGACAAGGCTCTCCTGTTTTCAGCCCTGCTGCCAGAACACCTGCCTGTCCATCCAGAAATGCCCGTTCCAATTTTAAGGAAAAGGTCAATTTTTTGTCGGCATCCTCTGCCGCCTTCTGATATTTCTCTTTTTCCTGTTTCTGTTTGCTGCCAAGCTCCTGAATACGTTTTAAATCTTCCTCGTATTCTTTAAATATTAAATAAAACTGCTCTAACCGTTCTTTTTCCTGTTCCAGCCTGCTGTATTTTGCCAAAGGATTGTCCAACAGCGCCCTTTTTTCCTGTCCTTTTACGATCTGATCCTGAAGCTGCTCTATTTCCTTTTCTTCTTTTCCAATAGATCTGCTCAGCTCCTTTAGCTGTTTTTCACTCTTGCCATACTCGGCTGTCAGTTCATCTAATTCATCAAAATCCTTTAATTTTTCCTTCTTTATGGTAATCTCTTCCGACAAGGCTTTTCGTCCGGGCGCTTTTTCCTCCTCTTTATTAAAAAGCAGACTGCTTTCTTCTGATTTATCCCTTAACTCTGCCAGCTTCTTCTCTGCCTTTTCAAGGGCATCTTCCCCTTGTTTTACGGACTGAAAGATTCCCAGTTTATGATTGACCTTGTTAAAAGCCTTATCCGCTTCCTGAAATGCCTTCTCATATTCTTTGACCTGAATCTGCAGGTCATCACACAATTCCTCTAACAGCTTTCCTGCCATCTGTGCTTTTGCAGAAGCATATTTTTTATCGCTTTTGAACCGTTCCATTTCTTCATAGTATGGATGTTCTTCAGGACAGCGGATACCTTCCAGATATTGTCCGATACTGGCAGAAATCCTGTCATATTCATCATGTAATTTCCCGCTTCTGCTCCTTAAAGCGTCCTGCAATTCCTGATAATTTTTCGTGCCAAAAATTTCCCTGAAAATCTCACTGCGCTTCTTGGTATCTGCCAATAAGAGTTTCAAAAAATCTCCCTGAGCGATCATGGCGATCTGGGAAAACTGCTCCTTGTTCACACCCAAAAGCTCTGTGATCTTATCATCTACATTTTTGATTCCCGTAATAAGCCCATCTCCCGGCAGATAAAACTGTGCATCGGCACGTTCCTTTGTCTCTCCCTCTCCCCGGTCTTTAGGTCTTAAATACTCGGGATTCCTTTTTACCCGGTAGGTATTATTCTTATAAAGGAATTCAAGTTCCACAAAGGTCTTTGTCTTAGGTTCCGCAAACCGGCTCCGAAGCATGGACGGCTCCCTGTTTCCCCCACTGCTTTCTCCAAAAAGGGCAAAGGAAATAGCGTCAAAAACAGTAGTCTTACCGGAACCGGTATCCCCGGTGATCAGATAAAGCCCTGTATTTCCCAATTTTTCAAATTCGATCACTTCCTCCCCTGCGTAGGGACCAAATGCCGACATTACCAGTCTCAAGGGTTTCATAAGCTGCCCTCCCAAATCGTTTCGATCAGTTCTGAAAGATAAGCCCTCTGTTCTTCCCACATGGACATTCCATTCTGTTTTTCATAAAACTCTTCAAAAAGCTCAAGAGGCTTTTTATCATAAGCCTCCTGGGGCAGGTAATCAATGCCGGAAGCCTGTGTCCTTCGGTTATCATATTCCAGCTTCATAATATTGGGATAAATAGCTGAAAGCTTTCCCATAACCTCAGGAATATCCTCGTCATCCGTCAGGGTAATGGCAAGATAATCTTCCACTTCCGTATTTTCATAGTTTGCCTTGTCAGTTAATTCCAGATAAGTTCCTCTGATCTTCCTCATATCTCTAAGGGGTTTCAGCCTTCTTTGGGTAATCTCCACATTCCCCTTTTCTTTCATAGTCACAAAGGTTACACTTTTATCATGCCCCGCCTCTGAAAAGGAATATTTTAAAGGTGTTCCGCAGTAGCGGATGGTTTCCCTTAATACGGACTGGGGCTTATGGATATGTCCCAGGGCAACGTAGTCTATTCCCTCAAAGATTTCTGCGGAAATGTCATCCAGCCCTCCCACGGATACTTCCTCCGATTCACTTCTGAGCGCTCCTGTCAGAAACTGATGCACCAGAAATACATTTCTCTCACGATACTCTATTTCCAGACTGCCTATTACCGCTTCCATGGCGCTCTGATAGTCCGTAATATCCGCTTCAGGCATATAGTGCTTTACAACTGCCGGTTTTAAGTAGGGAATCAAGTAAAAATGAATGGGACCGTATTCGTCCTCCTTTGTAATTTTCTCAATTTTCCCCCTAAAGACTTCTGATATATAAATATGGCTGTGGGATAAAATGTCCCTTCCAAACGCCAGCCTTTCCTGTGAATCGTGATTTCCACTAATTAAAAAAACGGGTACTTTCCTCTCTGAAACCTGTGTTAAGAACCGGTCAAATAACATAATGGCATCCGCTCCGGGGATACTTTTATCATAAATATCCCCGGCAATCAATACCGCATCCGGTTTTTCCTCATCCAACAGGCGGACGATCTGAGATAAAATATATTTCTGATCGTCCATCATGGAGTACTCATTTACCCGTTTTCCAATATGAAGATCCGATAAATGCATGAACTTCATAAAAATTCTCCCAAACTAATTTTTCACAAAAGCATCTACGCCGTGTTTGCAGATGGGACAGATAAAGTCCGCCGGTAATTCATCGCCCTCATACACATAGCCGCAAACCGTACAGGTATACCCTTTTTTCTTCTGCTCCACAGGCTTTGGTTTGATATTCTGCTGATAATAAGTATAGGTAACACTGGGCTCAGCAGATAACACTTCTGCAGCAGTTACGTCCGCAATAAACAGGATATGAGTCCCCAGATCAATTTTCTGGATCACTTTGCCGCTGATATAGGCATTTGTACAGCCTGTGAGATAATAAATACCGTTTTCTGCTGTCTCCTTAAATCCCCATCCTTCAAATTTGTCCTTTACCCTGCCGCTTTGGAATCCAAAGTGGGTAAATACCTCAAACTGTGTCTTTTCTGTAAGCACAGAAACATTGAACTCACCTGTTTTATCGATCATTTCACAGGTCTTATTTCCTTTATTGACCGCAATACTGATTCGGTTAGGATCGCTGGTCACCTGGATCGCCGTATTGATGATACAGCCGTTCTGAAAATCACCTTCTTTTGCAGTCAGTACAAAAAGTCCGTAAGTTAATTGAAACATCGCCTTTTTATCCATATCTGTTCCCTCCATTTCCTATTGTGGACCTATTACTATTTTACCTGAATTTTCCCCTTTTATATCATTTTACTTCTGGTTCATTTTAATTTTATCCCGCTTCACTCCGGATTTTTTATAAGAACTCCTCTGCCAAAACCGCTTTTTTCCCTTTTACGGACTCTTTCATATCCAGAATCCTTTGATTAGAAGAACCTCTGAATTTCAACCGGATATCCTTTTGTTCTATGATAAACTCACCATCCACCAGAATATCCAGCATTCCCAGAAATTCATCCGTCACCTCACACCTTGCCCGTCCTCTTCTGCCCAGGTCATCAGCAACAATCCCCCACAGGTCGCTTTCAAGTGTATATCCAGTATAACACCAGATGGTTTTATTTGGAAACTGTTCTTTTACTTTTCTAAGAAAAGGCACCAGCGCCCGCTGATTATCCGGCTCCATAGGCTCTCCGCCCAAAAGCGTCAGTCCGTGAATATGCCCCGGCTTCAAAGCCGCCAAAAGCTCTTCCTCCACCTCTTCTGTAAAGGCTTCCCCATACTCAAAATTCCAGGTCTCCGGGTTAAAACACTCTTTACAATGATGGGTACACCCCGACACAAACAAAGAAACCCTCACGCCCACGCCATTGGCTATATCCGTTTTCTTTATAGATCCATAATTCATCTTCACCTACTCCTTAAAGCAAGACAAAAATCCATTTTTCTGCTGCATTTGTAAAGAAAGCCTGTCGTCATCGCATGAGCGGATGCAGGGGGCTGTAAAATGTTATTTGATTTTCAGGGCTTCTGTGGCAAAGCACCATTTTTCTTACAGAATGACTCACACCCCAGGGGAAATAGCCCATGGATGGGCTATTTAGCCGTCTTGGGGCAAGGATGCCCCTTGACGGCGACCCGAACGTTGCCAATCCCCTTCATTCATTCTGTTAGAAAAATGCTGCTTTTCCACTCAGTTCTGAAAATCAAATAACATTTTACAGCCCCCTGCATCCGCTCATGCGAAAACACACTCTCTTTATAAATGCAGCACTCTCTCCTGAATCTCCTGAGTCCGTCCCTGATTCCAGAATTGTGTTCCGATATATCCGCAGGTACGTCTTGCCACATTCATGGTCTCCTGATCTCTGTTGCCGCAGCAGGGACATTCCCAGACCAGTTTGCCGTCCTCATCCTTCACAATGCGGATTTCTCCGTCAAAGCCGCATTTCTGACAATAATCACTTTTGGTATTCAGCTCTGCATACATGATATTTTCATAAATATGCTGCATGACCGAAAGAACCGCATCAATATTATTCTGCATATTGGGCACTTCCACATAGCTGACAGCGCCTCCCGGAGACAGCTTCTGGAACTGCGCCTCAAAAGTCAGCTTACTGAAGGCATCAATATCCTCTGTTACATGTACATGATAACTGTTTGTAATATAATTCTTATCCGTTACATCTTTGATCTTGCCAAAACGCTTTTGCAGACATTTTGCAAATTTATAGGTAGTGGATTCCAAAGGTGTTCCGTATAAACTGAAATCAATATTGGTCTCATCTCTCCATTTTGCACAGGCATCATTTAAACGCTGCATAACCTCCAGTGCAAAAGGTGTTGCCACAGGGTCCGTATGGGATTTTCCCGTCATATATCTGGTACACTCACAAAGTCCAGCATAACCAAGGGAAATGGTAGAGTAGCCATTATATAACAGCTTATCAATGGTCTCTCCTTTTTTCAGGCGTGCCAATGCCCCGTCCTGCCAGAGGATCGGCGCCACATCAGAAGGTGTTCCTTTTAAGCGGTTATGTCTGCACATCAGGGCACGGTAGCAAAGCTCCAGCCTTTCATCCAGGATTTTCCAGAATTTATCTATATCTCTTCCTGAAGAGCACGCCACGTCTACCAGATTCAGGGTAACAACACCCTGATTAAATCGTCCGTAAAATTTGGGTTTTCCTTCTTCATCATGATATACAGTCAGGAAAGAACGGCATCCCATACAAGGATAGCAGTATCCCTGTTTTAACTCCTTCATGACCTTTTCGGAAATGTAATCAGGCACCATACGCTTAGCGGTACACTGGGCAGCCAGCCTGGTGATCTCCCAATATCTGGTTCCTTCCCTGACATTATCTTCTTCCAATACATAGATCAGTTTGGGAAATGCAGGCGTAATATATACACCTTTTTCATTTTTTACACCCAGTATCCTTTGCTTTAACATCTCCTCAATGACCATGGCAAGATCATCTCTGGTACGTCCCTCGGGCACTTCATCCAGATACATAAATACCGTAACAAACGGCGCCTGTCCGTTGGTTGTCATGAGAGTGATGACCTGATACTGGATCATCTGTACACCGCGCTCGATTTCTTCTTTTACACGCATCTCCGCAATGGCGTTGATCTGTTCCTCCGAAAGATCCAGCCCTGCTTCCTGATATTCCTTTGTTACCAGACGGCGCAGCTTCTGTCTGCTCACATCTACAAAAGGAGCCAGATGGGACAAGGTAATGCTCTGCCCGCCGTACTGGCTGCTGGCGATCTGGGCAATGCTCTGGGTAGCAATATTACATGCCGTAGAAAAGCTCTTTGGCGTATCGATCATGGTCTCACTGATCACTGTGCCGTTTTGCAGCATATCTTCCAGATTTACAAGACAACAATTGTGCATATGCTGTGCAAAATAATCCGCATCATGAAAATGGATCACTCCGTCCTCATGGGCTCTTACAATATCCGGGGGCAGAAGAAAACGCTTGGTAATGTCCTTGCTGACTTCACCCGCCATATAGTCACGCTGTACGCTGTTGACAATTGGATTTTTATTGGAATTTTCCTGTTTTACTTCTTCATTATTACATTCGATCAGCGTTAAAATCTGTTCATCCGTAGAATTGGATTTACGCACCAATGCTCTTTTGTAGCGGTATGTGATATATTTACGTGCCACTTCAAAAGCACGCTGGTTCATGATCTGGTTTTCCACCATATCCTGAATTTCCTCCACACTGGGAGTATGTGCCATATCCAGACAGATTTTTTCCACATTATCGGAAATTTCATCAATCTGCTCCGGGCTCATACGGTCTGCCTCCGTTACCTCTCTGTTGGCTTTCTGAACGGCAGCCATGATTTTGGAAATGTCAAACCCCACTTCTTTTCCGCTTCTCTTAATAATTCTCACTGATATTTCCTTCCTTCACTATACTGTAATCCTACGGCAAACCCGCACCAATACTGCAACTCTCTACACTCATATTATTTCAAAATCTAGTGTTATTATTCATTTCCTGTACAAGATGTTGCGTTTCCATTATAGGACACCTGATAGGGAAAAGCAAGATGTAATATCTAACAAATTTTTGAAAAGTGCTTGAAAAGTATGGGTATATCGTATACCATTTGAGTATATGGTTTTTTAAGTTTTGTATAGGGCTATTGGCTGTGGTGGGAAGCGTGTCAGATTATAATTGCTTTTTCAGCCCGGAGTTTTAAATGGCATTTTTCTAACAGAATGCTTTTCCTTCATTATATGCTTCCGAGCCGCCTTCTAAGCGGCATCCATGCCGCAGAAGGCTAAAACAGCCATCCATGGCTGTTTTACTCTGAGATCTGGAGCATTCTGTAAGAAAAATTGCCATTTAAAACTATGGGCTGAAAAAGCAATTATAATCTGACACGCTTCCATCTACTCTTTCTCTCCCATATATGAGATTTAAAAGTTGGACCTTAATTTTTTAGGAGGAACAGATTATGAACATGTTATCACTGGAAAACGAGCTAAAGAGTAATGCTTATCCGGGCAGGGGAATCGTTATTGGAAAGACTCCGGATGGGACGAAGGCGGTGGCTGCTTATTTTATTATGGGGCGCAGCGTAAACAGCCGTAATCGTATATTTGTGGAGGATGGAGACGGTATCCGTACACAGGCTTTTGATCCTTCCAAGCTGGAAGATCCCAGCCTGATCATTTATGCTCCTGTCAGAGTGCTGGGCAACAAGACCATCGTTACCAATGGCGACCAGACCGATACTATTTATGAAGGAATGGATATACAGCTTACCTTTGAACAGTCTTTAAGATGCCGTGAATTTGAGCCCGATGGTCCCAATTATACACCTCGTATTTCCGGTATTATGCATATGGAAGACGGCGGTTATAATTATGCCATGTCCATTTTAAAGAGCAACAACGGCAATCCTGATGCATGTAATCGTTATACTTTTGCTTATGAGAATCCTGTTGCGGGAGAAGGTCATTTCATCCACACTTATATGCATGACGGAAATCCGCTTCCCAGCTTTGAGGGTGAGCCTAAATTAGTAGGAATGTCTGATGATATAGACGGCTTTACCGATATGCTTTGGAACAGCTTAAATGAAGAAAATAAGGTTTCCCTGTTTGTGCGCTACATCGACATTAAAACCCATCAGACAGAGACCAGAATCGTAAATAAAAATAAGTAAAATATCAAATCTGCTTTTGGGCAGATAAATAACCATCAGGAGGAAAAGATCATGAATGAAATCCAGTTAAAATACGGATGCAACCCAAATCAAAAGCCTTCCCGCATTTTTATGGCGGACGGAAGCGAACTTCCCGTTACCGTATTAAACGGTAAGCCCGGCTATATCAATTTTTTAGATGCTTTTAACGGCTGGCAGCTTGTAAAGGAATTAAAGGAAGCTACAGGCCTTCCTGCCGCAACTTCTTTTAAACATGTGTCTCCTGCCGGCGCAGCAGTAGGTCTTCCTTTGGATGATACCCTTGCAAAGATCTATTGGGTGGACGATCTGGGTGAGTTATCTCCTTTGGCATGTGCCTATGCAAGAGCCAGAGGCGCAGACCGTATGTCTTCTTTCGGCGACTTCATCGCTTTGTCTGATACTTGTGATGCAGATACAGCAAAGCTCATTAAAAGAGAAGTTTCCGATGGTGTTATTGCTCCGGGTTTTACCGATGAAGCGCTTGCTATCTTAAAAGAAAAGAAAAAAGGAAATTATAATGTCATTCAGATTGATCCCGACTATGTTCCTGCCCCTGTTGAGCAGAAACAGGTTTACGGCATTACTTTTGAACAAGGCCGTAACGAGCTGGACGTAAACGGCGATCTGTTATCCAATATTGTAACAGAAAATAAGGAGATTCCGGAATCCGCTCTTATTGATATGAAGATCGCACTGATCACCTTAAAATATACCCAGTCCAACTCCGTATGCTATGTAAAAGGCGGACAGGCAATCGGTATCGGTGCCGGACAACAGTCCCGTATCCATTGTACACGCCTTGCAGGTCAGAAAGCCGACAACTGGTTCTTACGCCAGTCTCCCCAGGTCATGGGCTTACAGTTCGTTGATAAATTAGGACGTGCCGACAGAGACAACGCTATCGACGTTTATATGGGCGATGAATATATGGATGTATTAGCTGACGGCGTATGGGAGAAAACCTTTAAAGTAAAACCTCCTATATTTACTGCTGAAGAGAAAAAAGCATGGTTAGCAAAAAATCAGGATGTCACCCTTGGTTCCGACGCCTTCTTCCCCTTCTCCGACAATATCGAAAGGGCACATAAAAGCGGTGTCAAATACATCGCCCAGCCCGGCGGTTCCGTAAGGGATGATGTAGTCATCGAGTGCTGCAATAAATATGATATGGTAATGGCTTTTACCGGTATCCGGTTATTCCATCACTAAGAAATGTGTTTGGGATGTTACATTCATGAAATTTTATGAATGTAACATCCCATATTATTGCTGATGGTTTATTGTTTCATCCGGTTCTCAAAGGAAGCCGTATCCATTCCGGCATTTTCTGCCGCTTGCTGAAGTGTAATAACACCATTATTTACAAGTTTCATAAGCATTTTAAATCCACCCTGCTCGATGCCTTTTTCGAGACCTCTCTCAATACCTCTCTCAATGCCTCTTTTCTCTACTTTGTCCAATACTTCACACATGGTTACTGCACCTCCTTTTTGATTCAATTCATTCTGTGCTTTTTGGAACCGGTCATCGCCGGTAAGCACAGAAAACAACTTTAAAACTTCATCTACATGTCTGATCGTCTGTTTTGACGGCTGATAATCATTGTTCCGCCGGATCTGACTGAAATAGTCAGCCACGATCTTAAAATCGCTTTGAAACATTTCTATCTGCTCGTCCGATAAAAATGCAATATCAAAAACGTTGATCTCATAATCTTTAAAATATGGTTTTAATTCCTCCGGCACATGAATTCTCTCAGATAGCTTTTGGGGAGACTTCCATCTACGCTCTGTTCCAAAATTCAAAACCATAGTAACAACCGGGTATCTGTCCTTTTGTTCATCCAGACACTGGGACCGATAGGCGGCTCCGTCATATCCGATTACCCGCAGCGGCATATCCTGATCCTCTCCTGTCTGGTTTTCCAGCCCTATCATGGAAATCCTGATCCCGAACCGCTCCCATATCTTTGACAGGTCGCGCTCCTGCTCGTGGATACCTCCGTCTGCTTTATACTGGCTTTTATCCTTCGTATTGACCAATTCATCCTCTTCGATCTGATGTATCCCGTGAAACAGGAGAACATTTACCACATCGGCAAATACATCATTATGGTCTGCCAGCATTTTCTCTGTCATGTCTTTTTCGTTCAATTTCTTTTGTCCCTTCCTTTTGGCACTCTCTCCAGGGACCGCCTGCAGCATATTTTTATCTCCCCAAATATGACCACAGGCTTTGCAATGATAATACTATTTCATTTTTCAGTTGTCAATATTCATTTTTTCGTTTTTTCTGTTTTCTCTGCCACTTCTATAATACTTCATTTTTGCTTTGACATCTTTTGCATTTTTAGTATCTGAAATTGCAAAAATAACATATAAAAACCATCCATGGCTTTTTCCATTTTAAATCCACAGATGGTTCTTCTCATGTTCTGTTACCCTTTTAATTTTTGTTTTACATTCTTCAATACATGTTTTTTCAATTTATAATTTTCCGGAACTCCTCATCTTAACCCGCCAGATAATTCCGCATGGTTTTCAAAGCATTTTTTTCCAACCGCGATACCTGCGCCTGGGATATTCCGATCATATCTGCAACTTCCATCTGGGTTTTACCTTCAAAAAACCGTAAAGTTATGATCTCATGCTCTCTTTCGTTGAGCTTTTTCATTGCTTCAGAAAGAGATATATGCTCCACCCAGGTTTCTTCTTTATTTTTCTTATCTGATACCTGGTCCATCACATAAAGGGTATCGCCCCCGTCGGTATAGATGGGTTCATATAAGCTCATGGGATTTTGAATGGCATCCAGGGCATAAACAATATCCTCTTTGGAAATTCCGATTTCCGCAGCAATTTCCTCTATGGTGGGTTCCTTTAAGTTGGTCCTGGTCATGGTTTCCTTGGCATAAATCGCTTTATATGCAGTATCCTTCAGGCTTCTGGATACCCTGATGGAATTGTTATCCCTAAGGAATCGTCTGATCTCACCTACGATCATGGGAACAGCATAGGTGGAAAATTTTACACCAAGTTCGGAATTGAAATTATCAATTGCTTTGATCAGGCCTACACATCCGATCTGGAATAAATCATCCACATTTTCATTACTGGATGAAAAACGCTTGATCACACTTAAAACCAATCTCAAATTTCCTTCTATATAAGTCTCTCTGGCTTCTTTATCCCCTTCTGATATACGCACAAACAAAGCTTCCTTTTCCGAATTTTTCAGAAGAGGAAGCTTTGCTGTATTTACTCCGCATATTTCAACTTTTCCCTGTGCCATTTTCTAGTCCTCCTGGTAGAATTTTCATCTACTAAAAGGATGCACAGATTCATCATTTTTATACGATGTCCATGAAATGATTTTGTTTATATTTTTATTATTGGATCTCTATAGTGGAATAAATCTGATCAACGGTTTCCCTTAACGATTCAAAATCATCTTCAGACTCATCGCTCTCAACAATTCCACCTATCATATATACCTTATATCCTTTATAAATGTAATATACGAATCCGTTATATTGATTTCTCTCCTGGATATCCATCTGCATTACATATCCTAATCCCGTACTGCCAATAATGGTAATATCACTTACAGAATCACCATAGGTCTTCTGCATTTCTTCCAGAAGATATTGCTCAAATATTTTTTCCTGCCCCTTATTCAACACACCAAATTCTCCGCTGCTTCCATCAGAATCCATCTCTGCCAAAATAATTGCTTCCTCCAGATTGCTGCTCTGGGTATAAAAAACTGCATGATTAAGCCCTTCTGTTTTATCGACCAAGGCTTTAAGCTGTGCATCGACTAAATTGTTCTCTTTCCATCCTTCCGGCAGAAATATATTGAGTTCTCCAAGCGCAACTGTTGTTCCATTCATCTTTGCAAGGTCAGCAGAATCCGGTTCATAGCCATCAATTTTTGCCTGCAGAAATCCTTTTTCATAAGACAGATCAATCTCAAAATACTTTTCCAATTCTCCAATGACCGCTTCTGCCTGTTCGGTTTCCCCATCGGAATCCACCTTTATGGCAACCTTAAATACTCTTCCGTCTTCCAGCTCTACAAAATAATATTCCAGCCAGTTGGCAGTAAAATCCTTCTTTCCATCATCATATACCAAGTAAGACACTTCTGCCCCTGCAGCATTATCACCAATAGACTGAATATCAGATATTTCCAGATTTTCATAATCTTTTGTATAGACATCACTATATTCCAGATCCATCATATACTGCAATTTTTGTTTTACAGATTTTCCTGCAATATCCTCAGAAAGCAGGGGATTGTAATTTAAGGTAACTTCAACACCTTCTGTTTTACTGATAATACAGGTTCCTCCCACATAGGCATTTTCATCAGCCGGAAGGTAAAGCACAGATTCCCCGTTACCATCCCCGTTTAATGTATAAGCACTCAAATAGGTAAAACCGGCATATCCGCTTTCATCAACTCCCAAAACAGGCTGTTTGGTTACTACATTAACTGTTTCACTGCTTTCCTTCTGGCATCCGCAAACTGACAACACAGTCAATCCTATGGCTGCTATAAGACCTAATCTTTTGTTCATTATTTTTCCCCTCATAATATTATTTTTTGATAGAAATTATTGTTTTCATTATCCCTAAATATCCTGCAGATGTCAATATTGCCCTATTAAAATATTTCTTTTCCCATAAAAATTTTTTTCAGGTTCCTATTCAGACTTCCTTGCTCATTTCTCTTTTCAGACGCTTCATAATTTTTTTCTCAAGCCTGGAAATATAGGACTGGGAAATACCTAACATCCCTGCTACTTCCTTTTGGGTCAGTTCCTCTCCATCCTCTTTATCCAGCCCGAAACGCAGATTGATAATGGTCCTTTCCCGTTCCGATAATTTGCTGATAGCGGATTTTAACACCTTTCGTTCCACTTCACTTTCTATATCCCTGTAAATAATGTCTTCATCCGTACCAAGAATATCCGAAAGCAAAAGCTCGTTTCCGTCCCAATCCACGTTCAAAGGCTCGTCAATGGATACCTCCAGTTTTGTTTTATTATTTCTACGCAGATACATCAGAATTTCATTTTCTATACAGCGGGAAGCATATGTGGCAAGCTTGATATTTTTTTCCGGATTATAGGTATTGATCGATTTGATCAGTCCGATGGTCCCTATGGAAATCAGGTCTTCGACTCCTATACCCGTATTTTCAAATTTTTTTGCTATGTATACCACTAAACGCAGATTGTGTTCTATGAGAACCGCTTTTGCCTCATCCTCACCTTCCGTCCCCAGTTCCCGTATCATTTCGTTTTCCTGCTCATCCATAAGAGGTGGCGGAAGAACCTCTGTTCCGCCTATATAATGAATATCTCCCTGTTTGCCAAACAGAAGACTTCCTTCTTTTCTCAAGATCCGGAATTGAAATTTTCCCGGCATGGATACTTTTAATATCATGTTTTTCCTCCCTTTACCTTATAGCAGAAGGGGATGCAGTATCACTTCATAAGACCCCTTCGTACTGTAATTTTCTTCATACACGGCACACATTACCTGTGACCTGATGATTACCTCTTCCTTTCCGTTTTTTTCTTCCTTCCAAATTTCCAGCTTTTCCAGACGGAAGGCTTCCAAAACACCGTTTTTCCTTCCAATGCTCCCATAAGGAATCAGGCGGTAACCCTTCTGCTCTTTTACTTCTTCCTGCAAAAGCAATACCTCCCTGAGACTTTTTTGAAGGATGATGACCGGCTCTTTGCTGATGGGATCTGTCAGACCGTTTCCTGTATCTATCAAACCATGGGTCTCTGCTGACCTTCCTTTATGGTAAAGCCTCACTTTCCTGATACTTTTTTCATCTTTCATCTTTTCAAAAATCAGTTTTTTAACTTTGATGCAGAACACTGCCATGAAAACAATAGCTCCGGACGCTGTTAGCAATAGATAACTTTCTTTTTCTGTTCCCGGTATCAGCTCCAGTATTCCGCCCAGACAGACCGCCAGAAAAAATTCCGTCACTATCAGTCCGCCCAGCTTTTTTCTGCCTGCAGGATAAAAAGCAGCCAGTACACTGAAAATACCTATGACAGCCCCTGCGATCAGATTTGCCGGAAATATATCCATGGGAATTTTCGTCACAATACATACACAATAACCGGCACTTCCCAAGACTGCTCCTGCAAAAATCCGCCATTTTGAAACATGCATATGTAAGAGAAAATCAGTAATGATCAGAATCCCCAGCTGGTACAACAGGTTCATAAAAAATACCACATCCAGATAAATGGTCATTTTGCGCCTCCCTGTTACTGTTACATTATAAAAAATAACCTCTGCGCATTTTGTCAAATACACAGAAGCCTCGAACAAAAATTATTGACAAAATCTGCACTTTCAGCCAGATGCAGCAATCTTTCCCGGAGACTGCCGTGATCTGGCTGAAAGTGCAGATTTTCCATACAAAAGCCGCCTTGTGAAAATTCACAAGACGGCATTAAGATCATTTTTTATTTATTTCTCTGAAGGAAATCCGGTATCTTTAAAGACTGGGATTCCACGCTACTCTTGATTGCTTCCGGTTTCTGGAAACCACTTACAGGCTTAATGGGTGTAACGGAAGGAATAGGACCTGTTCCGGTTGTTGCAGCATTGATATTAGGATTTACTGCAGGTTTAACCGGCGCCGCTTTGGCTCTTGCAGCCTGTCCTACAGGAGTATGTAAAAAGCTTCCGCCCATTTTGCTCATAACGCTTGCGCCGACACTGGAGGCATTCTCAATACCTGTTGCGATAACCGTAACGCTGCAGGAATCTGTCATAGTCTCATCGTACATAGCACCAAAGATGATATTGACATTTTCTCCGACCATATCCTGAACATAACCTACTGCATCAGAAGCATCTGCCAGTGCGATATCACCGGAAACATTGATGATAACATCTGTAGCACCTGTAATGGTAGTCTCCAGTAATGGTGAACCAACTGCCATCTTAACAGCTTCATTTGCCTTTTCATCACCCTTGCCGAAACCGATACCGATGTGGGCAATACCCTTGTCTTTCATAACGGTCTGAACATCTGCAAAATCCAGATTGATAACTGCAGGTACATTGATCAGGTCTGTAATACCCTGTACTGCCTGCTGCAATACTTCATCAGCCTTCTTTAATGCATCGGGAAGGGTTGTCCTTCTGTCAACTATTTCCAACAATTTATCATTGGGAATTACGATCAGTGTATCTACATTTTCCCTTAATCTCTCAATTCCTCCGATAGCATTTTCCATTCTGGTGCGCGCTTCAAATTTGAAAGGCTTTGTTACAACACCGACTGTTAAAATGCCCATATCCTTTGCAATCTTTGCTACTACAGGAGCTGCTCCGGTTCCGGTTCCGCCTCCCATACCGCAGGTAACGAATACCATATCCGATCCCTTTAATGCACTTGTCAGTTCTTCTACACTTTCTTCCGCAGCTTTTTCACCGATTTCCGGTTTTGCTCCGGCTCCAAGACCTTTGGTCAGTTTCTCACCAATCTGTATTAATCTGGGTGCCTTACAAAGCTGCAACGCCTGTTTATCCGTATTCACTCCGATAAATCCAACACCACTGATATTTTCTTCGATCATTCTATTAACAGCATTATTTCCTGCACCGCCGACACCAACGACGATAATCTTTGCTGCAGTTTCTGCATCATTTGACTTAATTTCAAGCAAGGGTAGTTCCTCCTTCACAATTCCACTAAAATTCCATATACTTTATCATATAATTATTTACGAAAATTATCAACCTATTTTTTCAATTTCTTGTAGATTTCTGTTAATGAAATACTATATCTTTTAGTCGGGCTCAAAAGTCAATCTATCGGTATTTTCGGTAAAATCCGTCATATCAAGCACTCCGCTCTTCCCTTCAATAGCAGGCACCATGGCACCAAGCTGCATGATTTTTTCATCCACATTGCTGCTGCCGCCCAGCCGTACCCTTGCCTGTCCGAAATATAAGGTCACATTCATATCGGGATCGAAGTAGATCTTATCCGCAGAAATCTCATATTTTCCCAAAAGCTGGGTAAGGTTCAGAATTTCTTTAAATACCTTTTCCTTTTCCACAGGAAGTTTCTCATAAAGCTGTACATATTCAAAATGCAGCCCGGTGATTTCCGGCACGCCCTCTGTGGCTTCCGGAGAGCTTTCCACTACAATTCCTTCCCTGTCAAAATACATGTAATTGCCCAGATAGCTTACGCATCCTGCCAATGTTTTTTCATATACCATGATCCTGATCCGGTCAGCTCCCAGTACTTCCACATCCATGGATTCGATAAAGGGAATATCTTTAATGGATTTATTGCGGTATTTCAGAGACAGAAGCAGGGAGTTGTCCATCACATTATCATTTAAGACCATATCCCGGATCTCTTCTTCCGAATAGTGATTGTTTCCGATCACTTCCACTTCCGTCACACGATAATGGATCAAAACAAATGCCAGCCCGGCAGCACAAAGAAGCCCAAGTGCTGCCGCCAGCATACCCATTTTCTGTTTCAATGTAAATCTCTCGTACTCATTTTTCATTTTCCGCACCAAGTCTCAGGCAAAATGCCTTCCTTTTCATCCGAAATCTTTGCTCCAAGAGCCTTTAGATCACGGCAGATATCCTCATAGCCCCGGTCAATAAAATGCCGGTTTTCCACTATGGTCATTCCCGATGCCGCAAGTCCTGCAAGAACCAGAGCCGCACCGCCGCGCAATTCCATTGCCTCGACTTTACATCCCTTAAGAGAACTGACTCCGCAGATCATAGCCCGCCTGCCCATGACATGAATGTCCGCACCCATCTTTTGCAACTGGGGCACAACCTTGAACCGGCTTTCAAATATGGTCTCTTCCATAATGCTGCAGCCGTCCGCCAAAGTAAATGCCGCCATAAAAGCAGACTGAAGATCTGTTGGAAATCCCGGATACACAGCAGTTTTAACCCTTGCAATCGATTTACCCGCATGCTCTCCGTTAATACAGACCCACTGGTCCGCAATGGCAAGATCCGCACCCATCATCTGCAATATGCGGAACAATTCCTGCATCTGGTCCACAGGCGCCTGATTGAGTACTACAATCCCTTTGGTCATGACACCTGCCAGCAGATAAGTCCCTGCAACAATCCGGTCGGGCATGACCCGGTAACAGATTTCCTGCAGCTTCTCCACGCCTTCAATGTAAATGCGGCTCCCTCCTGCGCCCCTGATCTTTGCTCCCGCACGGTTTAAAAACCTGCACAGCTCTACAATTTCCGGTTCTCTGGCACAGCCCTCAATAAGGGTATTGCCTTTTGCAAGCACACATGCCAGTATAACATTTTCCGTTGCTCCCACACTGGGAAACGCCAGCTTTATGCTGCCTCCTCCCAGCTGTCCGGTCCGTGCTTCCACCTTTGTGTCGGATTCCGTAAACTGCACTCCCAGCTGGGTCAATGCATCCATATGCATATCAATGGGCCGCTCTCCAATGACACAGCCGCCGGGATAATAGGTTGATATTTCCCCCATTCTGCCCAGCATGGCACCTAACAGCATAATGGACGAACGCATGACACCGGTATGCTCCGGCGGAAAATCCGTCCTGTGAATACTGGCGGCATCAATCTCCACACTACGCTTATTTCTTGTGACTTTACAGCCTGCATATTCCAGCAGTTTTATCATATGGTCCACATCGGTAATCATGGGACAGTTTTCCAGAACAGTCTTCCCTTTTACCAGTATGGACGCCGCAAGAAGGGGTAAAGTACCGTTTTTGGAGCCCTGTATGTCCACTTCACCGCACAGTGTATTCCCCCCGCATATTTGAATTGCATCCATATCCACCATCCATTCGTGAATATCATCTGCTTTAATATATGCAGGATATCTGTCCGATGTAACTATAAGAGTATGAGTGGGTGTGAGGTTTCCCATGGCGGCAACAGATGCTTTATAATATTTTAAAATCGGAGTTGCGGACATAAGAAATACTAAATGTCCTCTATTGATCATTGGATAGGGACGCAAGCGGATTGTATGCGCCATCCATGGCGCCACAATCCTTTTGCAGACGTCCTGTCTGCAAATTGCTGGTTGTGGAAAGGACATAAAGTACTTCTAATGTCCTCCACAACGACTTTAAAATATTATAAAGCATCTGCTGCCGCCATGGGAAACCTCACGGGTATTGGCTGCGCTTACAAAAAGCTACATGGTGTCCCGGAAGCGGATCTGGCGGGAGACGTTTAGGACTAAGCCGATTTCTGCCATCAGGAACATTTCGGAGGTACCGCCGTAGCTGATGAAAGGCAGGGAAATACCGGTGTTGGGCATGGTATTGGTTACAACTGCAATATTTAAGATTACCTGAATGGCAAAGTGTGCCATAACACCTACCACGAGCATTGCACCGAATAAGTCCTGGGCGTTGTTGGCGATGACCATACATCTCCAGATCAGGAGGACGAATAAGAGGATAACGGCTAATGCGCCAAATAAACCTAATTCCTCACAGATAATGGAAAAGATCATGTCGTTTTGGGCCTCCGGGAGAAATCCCAGCTTCTGCATGCTGGCTCCCAGCCCTTTGCCGAAGATTCCGCCGGAGCCGATGGCATATAAAGCCTGTAATGTCTGGAAACCCGTATCCGAAGGGTCCGATTCAGGGTCCAGCCAGGTCTTGATCCTTGTCATTCGGAAGCTGCCGCCGTCTGCATGGGTTGCCACATAGATGATGATCGCAGCGGCTGCAATAACCAGCAAAAACATCACAATATATTTCAGATAATCGGAATCTGCCACAAATAACATGACAACGGCAATTCCGGCAACGATAATGGCAGAGCTCAGGTTATCGGTGATCTGCCACAGCATCAGGGCAAAAATGACCGGTACAGCAAGAATGGTCGCCACACCCTTGATTGTGCTGATCCATTTTTTATTCATCTTATTGATCAGAGTGGCGCAAAACAAAATGATTTCAATCTTTACAACCTCTGCAGGCTGCAAGGACAAAGGACCGATACCGATCCATCTTCTGGCACCATTGGCGGTTATTCCCAAAGGAGTCAGGACTAAAATTACCAATACAAAAGCAACTAACAGACCGGGAACGGCAAATCTTTCCCAAAAATGGTAGTCAATAAAAGTCGTTGCCGCTAAAACAAAAACGCCCAGTATGGTCGCAAAAAGCTGCTTTCTCAGATAATATGTAGAATCCCCGTCAAAATCACTTGCCGCTTCATAGGAACTGGTGGAATAGATCATGACCAGCCCGAAAAGGATCAAAAATATGACCACAAACAACAGGGTATAATCAAAAAAATTCTGATTTTTTACTTTTCTTTTTCTTCCGGATGCCATGAATACACTTCCCTTTTCATTCAATCATTAAAGTGCCAGTAACCCGATCAGGCACAAAATAGCTGTTACAATAGAAAATACGCTGACAACCTTGGTTTCCTTCCAGCCGCAAAGCTCGAAATGATGATGGATGGGCGCCATCTTGAAAATCCTCTTTCCGCCTGTAAGCTTAAAATAGGATACCTGAAGCATAACGCTTGCCACTTCCGCCACATAGATAAAACCTACGATGACTAAAAACAGCTGAAGCTGCATCATATAGGCGCATGCAGCCACAAAACCGCCTAAGGCAAGCGACCCTGTATCTCCCATAAAGACACTGGCAGGATAGCCGTTAAACAGCAGAAATCCCAGCAGCGCACCTACTGCCGCACAGGTAATAGGGGTAATGGGCGCTCCCAGACCGATGGCACATACGGTAAAGAAAGTTGCCACTAATATGGTAACACTGGTGGCAAGACCATCCAGTCCATCCGTAAAATTGGTGCCGTTTACCGTACCCAGAACAACTACAAAAATCAGCGGAATGTTAAATATACCGAAATCCACATATTGACCTGACATAAAGGGAATCCGCCATGCCAGCCCCACATCGGTATAACGATACAGGTAAAAGGCAAATACGCCTGTCACTATGATCTGCAGACCAAATTTCTGCCAGGCACGAAGTCCCATGGATCTCTTTAATACGACCTTGATATAGTCATCCAGAAAACCGATCAGTCCAAACCCCAGAGTCAGAAATAAAATCGGCAGAATATGCGGGTATTTTTTCATATAGATCAGAGAGGTTACCGTCATAGCCGTCAAGATTAACAGCCCACCCATTGTAGGCGTGCCGCTTTTCTGCAAATGGGTCTTAGGTCCCTCATCCCTCACTGTCTGCCCAACCTTCAGCCGACGCAGAAAGGGGATCAGAATCGGTCCCAGGATCACACTGATGGCAAATGATATTAATGTTGGTAAAATAATCTCCTGATACATTTTCTTTTATGTCCTTTCCATTTATCCACAGTTAATTATACTGGATTCCCTCCAAATAGGGAAGGATATTTTCAAACAGTTTTTTGACAACAGGCGCCGCAATCTGACCTCCGTAATATACCCCCTGAGGATTATTGATAATACAGATCGCAATGATCTGTGGGTCTTCCGCCGGTTCAAATCCGATAAAAGAAGCGATATATCTGCCGCTGCCTCTGGGAAGTGTCTGGCTGGTAGCTGTTTTTCCGCCAATGGAATAGCCTTCAATATAGGCATTCTTTCCGCCGCCCTCTGACACTACTTTTTCCAGCATATATCGTAAAGTTGCAGATGTTTCTTCCGAAACGATTCCTTCTTTGACCTCATAATCAAACTGTCTGATGTTTCCCGTAACCGGATCTGTAATATAAGCAGCAAGGTGCGGCGTTACCCGCTTTCCTCCGTTTACCAGTGAGCTGATGGTCGTTACAAGCTGTATGGGCGTAATCTGAAAAGACTGTCCAAAGGATACGGTAGCAAGCTCTACCAGACCCATATTTTCCTTTTTGTGCATAATAGTTGCTGCTTCACCCGGCAGATCGATCCCGGTTTTATTTAATAACCCGAATTGATTAAAATATGCATAATACCTGTCGATTCCCACTCTCAGTCCCACATTGACAAATACCGGGTTGCAGGAATTCATGGTAGCTGTCAGAAAGCTTTCTGCTCCATGCCCCTGGGTTTTGTGACATCTGATCTTACGGTCTTCCACAATACAGAATCCGGGACATGAAAACTGGTCATCTATGGTTACCACTCCCGATTCCAAGCCTGCGGCAGCCGTGATCACTTTAAATGTGGACCCGGGCTCATAGGTGTCGTTGATACATCCGTTTCTCCACATTCTGTTTGCCGCTTCCAGTTCATTGCCCGAAACCGCTGCCAGCATCTGCGCTGTCCGATCCCCGTAAACACTTTGGATATCAAAGGGATTATTCAGATCGTATTCCGGCACATTTACCATGGCAAGAATTTCCCCATTTTGGGGATTCATGACAATCATGGAAACGCTGTCCGCTTCTTTTGCCTCCATTGCCTGCAATGCCAGCTGTGTGGCATAGCTTTGAATATTCATATCCAGACTCAGTGTCAGGTCATTGCCTGCAATAGGTTCGATCCTGCCCTCGCCTGCTGCATCGATTTCCACACCCTTGGCATCAGTTACAGTCAATATGGTCCCGTCAATTCCCTTTAAATATTCCTCATACTTTACCTCAAGTCCCAGAATCCCCTGATTATCTCCGCCGGTAAATCCCAAAACCTTACTGGCAAGCGTTGAATAGGGATAAAAGCGTTTGTAATCCTCATCCACTTTTACCCCTGCCAGATTGCATTCTCTGATTTCATCTCCTATTGTTTTGTCCACATTGCTCTTAATTCGCTCTATGGATGAAACTTTCTCTACTTTTTGTCGTACAGTCTCTTCACTCAGTTCCAGCTTTTCCGACAGGACACTGACTACAGCATCCGCATCCTGGATCTGGGAGTGGATCACGGAAACAGTACACACTGTGCGGTTATCCGCCAGCACAACACCGTTCCTGTCCAATATTCTGCCCCTTGCGGCTTTGATATCCCTTTCCCTCTCATGAAGCTCAATTGCCTTTTCCGTATAATATTCGGAACAGAAGATCATCAGATAAAAGATTCTCCCTGTTAAAAGCATCATTATCAGCACCACCGCAAAAAACACAAATACAATTTTCTTTTTATGATACGTCTGATATCCCTTCAAAGGAATCCACCCGGCATTTTCTTTATACTAATCTATTAGATTCCCTGAAAGGTTATTCCTGTACATCTCCTTCAACATGAACATTGAGATCATCGTCTACCAAAGCGCCGATACCGTCCAGATCCGAGGAATTGGGATCTATAGGTGTATAATCATTGGGATCTAACTGTTCTCCCGTATTGGGATCGATCACATTGCCCGTTGACGGGTCCACCTTAGGTTCAGGCACATCATTTCCGCCTTCTCCCTCTTCTTCAATTTGATCCGGATCACCGCCTTCTTCTCCTGTCTCTTCTTCCTGTTTTCCTCCGGATATGATGCCCAGCTCACGTAATCTCTGTTCCTCTTCTTCAGAAATTTCCTGCGTCCGGAATATCTGCAGATAGGGCAGTATTTCTGTCAATACATTTTTGGCAATTTCCTGGGCAAAACCAGAATGGGGCTGGTCTTCCACATTGGGTCTGTCAATGACCACATAGATCATGACCTGAGGATCGTCTATCGGCGCAAATCCCACAAAGGAGACAACATAGTTGCCTGTTTTACGGGGATACATTTCCGCCGTACCGGTCTTGCCGCCGATATAATAACCGGCTGGCACTGCCGTGGAACCGGTGCCGATATTACATACGTTAAATAAATATTCCCTCATGGTGTCTGAGGTTGTTTCCGAAATCGTCTGCTTCAAAACACGGGGTTCGATCTTTTCTACTGTGCTGCCATCGGGATTGCGGATTTCCTTTACCATATGAGGCTGGTAATAATATCCGCCGTTAATAACAGAACAGAAAGCTGCCGCCATCTGGATCATGGTCACATTATATCCCTGACCAAAGGTGGAAATAGCCAGATCGGAGCTTACCATATCTGCCGGATTGTAGATCAGAGTATCTGTTCTGGCTTCTCCTGCCAGATCGATATTGGTTTTCAATCCCATATTAAAATTAGTAAGATATTCCATAAAGGTATCTTTTCCCATTGCCTGACCGATCTGCATCAATGCTATGTTACAGGACTGTTCCAAAGCTCCTGATACACTTACATTCTGGTGACCGATCCTCTTATGACAGTGAATCTTATGTCCGCCCACTTCATAAACGCCGCCGCAGTAATAGCTGTCCGTTTCATTGATAGATCCGCTGTCCAAAGCCGCAGAAATCGTCAGTGATTTTGCGGTAGAACCGGGTTCATAAGTATCTGAAATGCAAAAGTTTCTCCAAAGCTCATTTAATGCCTCATAATAGGATTCATCATCCATGGCGGCAATTTGTTCTGCTGTATAAAGTCCGTTCTCGCTTAAAGACCGGGGATTGTTCAGATCAAAAGCCGGATATCCTGCCATAGCAAGAACTTCTCCTGTCTGGGGATTCATGACGATGACACCTGTGTTATAGCTTCCCAGCTGCCCCGCACGATAGGCATTTGCCCCCTCATGCTCATGATTCCACTGCGCCACATATTTTTCCACAATACTCTGGATATTGGCATCAATGGTAGAAACAATGGTCTTTCCATCCTCTGCCGCCTTGGTGGTACGCTCCAGGTTAGAATCCTCTGTCAGATATCCGTACTCCCTTCCATTGACTCCGTTTAAAATATCATCATAATATTCCTCCAGTCCGAAGGTTCCTATATTATCTGCCGTAGTAAATCCAATGGCATCACATGCCAGCGATCCGTATGGATAAACCCGCTTGTATTCTTCTTCAAACCAGATTCCCTTAATATTGGGATATTCCTTGGGATTGCCCTGCATTTCCAGAAAAGGAGCAATCTCTTCATAAGTCAGCTGCTTTAACACCACATAATATTTATTGGTGGTATTGGTAGTAATATGGGTGCGCAAAGCCTCCACATCCACATCAAAGCAGGTATCCAAAGCTGTCAGTGTGGGCTCTAGCGCCCCTTCATTTTTATTGATGATATCTGCATCTACCACCAGATTATAGACCTTTTCACTATAGGCAAGCTTGCTGCCCTGTGCATCCAGGATATCCCCTCTCTTAAAGGGCAGTACTGTACTCACATAATTCTGCTGCGATAAAATCTGCTTTTTATAATTTTCTCCATTCTCCTTATTGATAAAGATCAACCGGATACTCAATGCAACGAAAGCCAGCAGTACCACCAAAAACAGTACTACCAGCTTCTTTTGCATCTTAATGGAAAACCTCTTCATTTTCACTTCTTTTTCCCGCTTTGGGACTTTTCTTCCATTATTTCTCACTTTCACACCACCTTAAGGCATATCCCGATACTGTCTTACGTAATCATCGCCCTGTGTCTCTACTTCCACGATCTGACCTTCCTGAGCATACTGCATGCCCAGCTCATTGATTGCCACATCCTTTACATATTCCAGATCAACAGAAGAAATAATCCTGCTGTATTCTTCATCATTGGCAAGCCTTAAAGCATTTAACTGGCTTTCTTTCTGGGCAATGGTTTCCAGTGCAGCAGTATTTTCAGCCTGTAATCTGATATAGCCGATCAGTATCACAGATGCAGCACAAAGTGCCAATGCAAGAAATGCCACATATCCCACATTCATATGGGCAGCCTTTTCCCTGTTTCTGCGCACGGTATGGCTTGTCCTTGTAATAGGAGCTTCTTCTATTTCTTTTCTTACATCGATTTTTCTGACTGCAGAACCATCTATATAATATTCACCGTAGCCGCCGCTTCTGCCATATGTTCTGTTTCTGTCATATGAACGGCTTGTCCTGTTTGTTCTTGTGCTCATGTTATATCCTCACATACTTTCTATTTCAACTTTTCAACTTTTCTTAATTTTCTTTTCCGTTTTGTTCTTTTTGATCTTTTATCCCAGGCTCTGTGCCTTCAGCCGTTTCTTATATCCTTTCAAATATCCTGAGCTTTGCGCTTTTGGAACGGCTGTTTTCCTCCATTTCCTCTTCTGAAGGTAAAATGGGTTTTCTCGTAATGACCTTTCCCAAGGGTTCTTTGCCGCACATACAGACCGGAAATCCCGGTGGGCAGGTACAGGGGTTTTCCTGTTTCTTAAAAGCCGACTTTACAATACGGTCTTCCAAAGAATGGAAGGTAATGATACAGATTCTTCCGCCCGGATTCAAAAATGTGATCATTTCCTCCAGGGAATTTTTTAACACTTCCAGTTCCCGGTTACATTCAATACGGATCGCCTGAAAGGTTCTTTTGGAAGGATGTCCTCCCGTGGCTCTCATTTTTGCCGGTATTGCTTCCTTGATGATCTCATTTAACTGAAAAGTGGTTTCAATGGGCTTTTCTTCCCTTGCCTTTACAATATGTCTGGCAATATTGTTAGCAAACCGGTCTTCTCCGTAATCCCTGATGATCCTTGCAAGATCTGTCTGGGCATATTCATTGACGATCTCCTTTGCGCTCAGACTCTGTCTGGTATCCATGCGCATATCAAGAGCCGTATCATATTTGTAGGAAAATCCCCGTTCAACTGTATCAAGCTGATAAGAGGAAACTCCCAGATCCAATACGATTCCGTCCACACCTGCAATGCCTGCATTTCTCAGATCGGATACTGCATTTTCATAATTGTCCCGAATGATCGTAACTTTTTCAGAGTAATCCTTCAGCCTTTCCCCTGCAGCTTCAATGGCGGCATAATCCTGGTCAATTCCAAAAAATCTCCCCTGACCCGTAAGCCTTTTTACCACTTCCAGGGCATGTCCGCCTCCGCCGAGAGTGCCGTCCACATAAATGCCTTCCGGCTTGATCTGCAATCCTTCAATTGTTTCATTCAGCAAAACCGATTTATGTGAAAAGCTCATTTTAACTCCTAGAACGAAATGCCAAAAGAAGACAATTCCTCAGCAATATCATTGATATCATCATAAGCGGAAATTTCATCCCATTTACTCTTATCCCAGATCTCAATGTGACCGCCTACGCCGGCAAATACCACATCTTTCTCCAGAGAAGCATGTTCTCTCAGAACAGAAGGCACAAGGATACGTCCCTGCTTGTCCACTTCTACTTCCTGTGCTCCGGAAATGAAAAAACGTTTGATCTTACGTACCTTTGCTTCCAAGTCGGATTTTTCATTCAGCTTGTCGATGAAGGAGTCAAATTCATATTTTTCAAACACAAAAAGACACCCTTCCAATCCCTTGGTAACTACAAACTCATTACCAAGCGCATCCCGGAATCTGGAAGGAATGATCAGTCTGCCCTTGGCATCTATTGTATGGTTGTACTCGCCCATGAACATACTTACATCACCTGCCAAACCACTTGGAAACACCTTTGAAACTAATCTTCCACTTTTATGGGATTTTGTGGCACTTTCCACCACTTTCCACCACTTATGAATAATAATAGCCCAGTTTTTGGGATTTGACAAGGAATTTTTTTTGCTAAAAAATGCCAAAAAAAGCGGCTTTGCAAGGTTTTTGCAAAGCCGTTCTCCGTTTAACAACAAGATATTGTATTTTGTTTTTCTATCAAAACAAAATATTGTTTTTTATTAAAAATATGGATGATAAAAATTTTTTTAATTATTTTCTTCCTCTGTGGCAGTTTTCTCCACTTTTCCCCCTGTGGTTTCCAACGCCACTGCATCTTTGGACTTTTGGGATATGCGCACATGCACTACGATTGCGGTAATAACCGATGCTGCAAATAAAAAGCCTCCCAGCATTTGTGACACTGCAATGCCGGTTCCTCCGATCTGAAGCTGGTCCGTCCGCATTCCTTCCACAAAGAAACGGATAATGCCGTATCCGCCCAAATACCAAAGCGCCATTTCCCCATCAAATTTCTTATGCTTTCTGTATGCCCACATGATCAGCAGAAGGATCAGATTCAGAACACTTTCATAAAGAAATGTGGGATGTACCTGAATATAATTGGTTCCTTCTACAATATGGGACGCAATATCCGGGGAAATATCCGATGAACGGACCATTTCCATAGGCAGTCTCATGGCAAACAATCCATCGGAATAGCCGCCGAAGCATTCCCTGTTCATAAAATTGCCCCAGCGTCCGATGATCTGCCCCAGCAGAAGACCGAATACACCTGCATCCGCCATGCTGAAAAAGGACTGCTTTTTGATCCGCGAAAAAACATACAGAGTCAGAAATCCCCCAATAGCACCGCCATAAATTGCCAGCCCGCCATGCCTTAAATTAAAGATTTCCAAAGGATTATCCTTATACATATCCCATGCAAAGACAACATAATAAATTCTGGCGCTGATAACCGAAAATACAATGGCATAAATAATAAAATCCCACCAGAGATCATCGGGCTGTCCCAGCCTTTTTCCTTCTTTGGAGGCGAGCATAAATCCAAGTAATACGCCCAGCGCAATGATCATGCCGTAAAAAGCGATTTCAAAGCCAAAAACCGAAATACTTTTGGGTACATTTGATAAATAGATATGAAGATTGGGAAATGCAATATCCATTTTTCCCATAACGTCTGCCATTTTACCTCAAGCTCCTTTTTCTGTCATAAAACTACTGAATCCGTTATATATCCAAAACCTATACATTGAACCGGAACAGGATCACATCTCCATCCTGTACCACATAATCTTTTCCTTCCATGCCTACAAGACCTTTTTCCCTTGCCGCTGCTAATGATCCCAGCTCCAGCAGATCTTTGTAATTGACAACCTCAGCCTTGATAAAGCCTCTTTCAAAATCCGAATGAATCTTTCCTGCTGCCTGGGGAGCCTTGGTTCCCACTTTAATGGTCCAGGCTCTGGTCTCATCTTCTCCTGCAGTCAGATAGCTGATCAATCCTAACAATTTATAAGAAGCTTTGATCAGTTTTTCCAATCCGGACTCTTTTAATCCCAGGTCTTCCAAAAACATTGCTTTCTCATCATCATCCAGCTCTGCGATTTCCTGCTCGATCTGGGCACAGATCACAAATACCTCACTGCCCTGCTTTGCGGCATATTCCCTGACCTTTTCAACCTGTCCGTTGGAAGCTCCGTCATCAGCAAGGTCATCCTCTGACACGTTTGCTGCAAAAATCACCGGTTTTGCTGTCAATAGATTATATTCTGCAAACCAAGCCTGCTCGTCTTCATCATCGATTTCAAAAGTAATTGCCAGTTCGCCCTTTTCCAAATGAGCTTTTACCCTTTCCAGCAGATTCAATTCCTTTGCCAGGGTTTTATCCATTCTGGCGCCCTTTGCGGTCTTTGCAATTCTTCTTTCCAGAATTTCAATATCGGAAAAGATCAGTTCCAGATTGATGGTCTCGATATCACGTAAGGGATCTACGCTTCCGTCCACATGGACCACATTGGCATCCTCAAAGCAGCGCACTACATGTACAATGGCATCCACCTCGCGGATGTTGCTTAAAAACTGGTTACCCAGACCTTCTCCTTTGGAAGCTCCCTTTACAAGACCTGCAATATCCACAAATTCTATCACCGCATTGGTCACCTTTTTGGAATGATACATATCTCCCAACAATTTCAGCCGCTCGTCGGGTACAGGTACGATTCCCACATTGGGATCGATGGTACAGAATGGATAATTTGCCGATTCTGCTCCTGCCTTTGTCAAAGAATTAAATAATGTACTTTTTCCTACGTTGGGAAGTCCCACGATACCGAGTTTCATAAGTCTTTCATTCCTCCTATTTCAAGGTCTTTAAACCTTCACCATCTTATTTTAAGTCATGCATTTTTAATAAATCCATAAAATATTCCACATTGGCAGTAATATCACCTTTGAATACTGCGGAACCGGATACGATCACATTGGCTCCCGCATCCAGGATCATGTTCACGTTTCCCAAATGAACGCCGCCGTCTACAGCCACATCCACCTGCAGGTTCCTCCGCTGGATTTCCGCCCGTACATCCCTGATCTTCTGGGTACAGCTGTCCAGATATTTCTGTCCTCCGAATCCGGTATTGACAGTCATGACCAGCACCTGATCCACATAATCCAGATAAGGATATAAAGACTCTATGGGGGTCTGGGGATGCAGGGAAATCCCAGTGCGAAGCCCTTTGGATTTGATTTTTAAAAGGGTATCCACCATGCATCTGCACGCCTCAATATGTATGGTCAGCCCGTCAGCGCCTGCTGCCGCAAACTGATCAATATAGCGTTCCGGCTCTGTTATCATCAAATGCACATCAAAAAACTTATCCGTTACCTTGCGAAGGGACTGGATAATGGGAAAGCCAAAGGAAATGGATGGAACAAACACTCCATCCATAACATCAATATGAATATATTCTGCACCGGCTTTATCTACTTTTTCTACTTGTTCTCCCAGCCTTGCAAAATCCGCTGCAAGAATGGATGGGGACAAAATCGTCATTCTAATATCTCCTTTTATCTTTACATTCTGCGTATAGATTTACATAGTCTTCATACCGCTCCCTGCTGATTTTCCCCGCAGCAAGGGCATTTTTTACCCCGCAATCAGGCTCATGAATATGTGCGCATCCCAAAAACCTGCATTGATCTTC
Organism: Lachnospiraceae bacterium; assembly: GCA_017936785.1. Lineage (GTDB taxonomy): Bacteria > Bacillota > Clostridia > Lachnospirales > Lachnospiraceae > UBA2882. Next base: position 39,537 of record JAGBEV010000031.1, read on the forward strand.
ATATTCTGCAAATTCCGGAAAACATGCTTTCAGCTCCTCCGGAAGCAGCTCCGACACACTCAGGGAACTAAACCCCGGCGTATCAAAAATATAAGTTTCTTCATCGATTTCCATTAACTGGGAATGTCTGGTCGTATGCTTCCCTCGTTCTATCTTTGCACTGATATCTCCTGTCTCCATGACCGTTTCACTTTGAATGCAGTTGACCAGCGTGGACTTGCCTACACCGCTGGGACCGGCAACCGTAGTGACCTTTCCCTTGAGCACTTCCTCTATCTGTACGATTCCCGTTTTCTTTGCAGCACTGATAAAAAGCACCTGGTACCCTGCACTTTCATAAATTCGTGCCAGCCTTTTCTTTTCCTCGTCAGATACCAGATCTTCCTTATTAAAACAGATAACTGTATCAATACCGTTATGCTCCATCTGAATCAGAAATCGATCCAAAAGTCCTAAATTCGGTTCAGGCGATGCTGCCGCAAAAATTACCAGTGCCTGATCTATATTTGCTACTGCCGGACGGATCAGTTCGTTTTTCCGTTCCAGCAATTTTGCTATATTTCCCAGATGCTCTTTCCCATCGATCACATCCATTTCCACCTGATCTCCCACCAGAGGCTTTCTGTGATCTTTGCGAAAGACGCCTTTTGCTTTACATTCATAAATATTTCCATCACAGCATTTTACATAGTAAAATCCTGCAATTCCTTTGATAATCCGTCCTTGCATCAGGTTCTGCCTTTACTGAGCCTGGGTAAAATTGACTGTCTGGGAACCAAAATCAACGGGCACTTCTGTCTCTACATTTTCATATATTACATTGCCAAACTCATCTGTTGCAATATTTCCTGCTTCATCTTTCTTAGGCTGCTGTGTAGTCTCCTTCTTTATGCTGACCGTACCGCTTGCAGCTTTAAATCCGCTTTCATTGACATTGAAAGGGAAAGAAGATGTTGTAAAGGTACGTTTTTCACCATCTGCTGCAGTAATTGTAATAGTAACGGTAGTTCCCTCCACATAGCCTGTAGGCGCATTAATAGAGCCCACATAATTGTATTTAACTTCTTTCTTTCCAAGACTCAGCACAAAATTAACCGCTGTTCCCTCTTCTACTTCCATTCCCGGAGAATAGCTCTGAGAAATAACACAGCCTGCCGTTACGGAATCATGATATTCCTCCGTTACGGTTCCTGCCTTTAAATTAGCACTGTTTAATTTATCCTTTGCAGCGCTTTCGCTTAATCCGCGAAGATCCGGCACATCTGTTTTCTTAACTGCCGGTCCCATACTGATGATCAGCTTGATATTGGATTTCTCCGTTGCCTTCTCGCCGCCCTGAGGGGACTGGGAGATAACATAACCCTCTTCCACATCATCATCATAATCAGTATCTGTAGAAACCTTAAAACCTGCTGCGTTTAATTCTGCAATGGCAGCCGCTTCTTCCTTGCCTGTAACATCCGGGACATCCACACCTGCTGTTCCGCTGCTGACAGTTAAGGTAACTACTGTTTCCGCTGCAACCATTTCTCCTTCTTTAACACTCTGGGAAATGACTTTGTTTTCTTCTATTTCATCAGACTCTTCATAGGTAACTTCCACTTTCAGGGACAATTTTTCCAATGCAGCTTTTGCCGACTCAACATCCATGCCCACTACATTGATGACTTCAATATCTTCTGTCTGTTCCACTTCTTTCTGATCGCTGCCTTTAAAAATACCAATGGCATTTGCCACAAGCACTAAAGCGATAATACCGATGATAACTGCTGCCACAATGGCGAGAATAGTGGTGATCCTTTCCATTTTGGGATCCAGATCATCGTCATCATACTCGTCATCATCTTCTTCATCTTCCGGATCATCCGGCTCTTCCTCATCTTCATCATAAACTACATGAACCGGCTTCTGTCTGCTCTTTGCCTTTGCAGCCTCTTCATTCAGGCGCATATGCACTTCTTCCACAGCAATGGAACCTGTTCTTTCCTTGATCTCAGCCATGTCCTCCTCGGTAATGGCTTTGGTTGCCGCAGATGTATCCACATCGATCATGGTCACAAAATCTTCATCCGGCGTAATCAGGGATTTCTTTAAATCCACGATCAGCTCGCCCATGTTCTGATATCTGCGGTCTGGGCTTTTCTGGGTACATTTAAAAATGATCTTTTCCACACATACTGGAATTTCCGAAACATATTCCCTGGGAGAAGGCATTTCTTCCTGAATATGCTTAATGGCTATCGCCACCGTTGTTTCTCCGTCAAAAGGCACATGCCCCGTAAGCATTTCAAACATGGTGCAGCCTAAGGAATAAATGTCGCTCTTCTCATCGGAAAATCCGCCTCTTGCCTGCTCCGGAGATGTATAATGAACGCTTCCCATGACATTAGAGGTAATGGTGTTACTGGTAGCCGCCTTAGCGATACCGAAATCCGTTACCTTTACCTTTCCGTCTTTGGAAATAATAATATTCTGTGGTTTAATATCTCTGTGAATAATATGATTATTATGAGCCGCTTCAATGCCCATAGATACCTGAATGGCAATGCTGATTGCCTCTTTAATGGACAGACGGGATTTTTTCTCGATATAGTTTTTCAGGGTAATTCCCTCTACCAGCTCCATGACGATATAATAGATGCCCTCTTCTTCTCCGACATCATAAACATTTACAATGTTGGGATGCATCAATCCTGCCGCCGCCTGGGCTTCCACACGGAATTTGGATACAAAATTGGTATTTTCGCTGAATTCCTGCTTTAATACCTTTACCGCCACAAATCTGTTTAATTTGTGATCTTTCGCCTTATAAACATCACTCATACCGCCGGTACCGATCTTATCCAGAATTTCATACCGGTCGCCGATCAACATTCCTAGTATAATCATTTTTCCACCTCGTCCTCAAAGGGTTTTACTAATACAACAGCAATATTGTCCTTCCCGCCGTTATTGTTGGCGGCATTGATCAGGGCATCGCCCTTTTGAATCAGTTCTTCCAATTCCTCATTGCGGACAATTTCTTCTATTTCCCTGTCCTCTAACATATTGGTCAATCCGTCCGAACACATCAGGATGATATCTCCCGGCTGTAATTCTTCCGTAAAGAAATCCGCTTCCACCTCATCCTTTGCGCCGATTGCCCTGGTAATAATATTTTTATCCGGGTGCTTGCGGGCATCTTCCCTTGCAAGTCCTCCCAGCCTGATCATCTCTTCCACAAGGGAATGATCTTTCGTAATCTGCCGTATTCCTTTTTTGCCGATGATGTACAGTCTGGAATCTCCCACATTTGCCACCTGAAGATATTTCCCGATAATGGTAGCCACCACGAGAGTCGTACCCATTCCAAACAGGTTTTCATCCGACGCGGCAGTCTCACGGATTTTTTTATTCGCTGCCTGAATCGCCTTCTGGATTATGATGGTCGGATTCTTCTCAAAAGAATTTCTGATTTCACCGACAACAGTCTCAGCGGTACATTTTGATGCATAATCTCCCGCATTGTGTCCGCCCATGCCGTCTGCTACGATGAACAGGTTCGGCATATTCCCCAGAGGCTTTGCCGAAGAGAACACGTAATCCTGATTTAATTGTCTTTTTCGCCCGATATCCGTTACGGAATATGTTTCTAACAACGTATATCCTCCTTGCCCTCTTCTAAATGTCTTTTTCTAAGCTGTCCACAGGCACCGTCTATATCTCTGCCCATTTCCCTTCTAATAGTAACATTTATTCGATTTTTTTCAAGTTTATTTTTAAAAGCAGCCACATAAGCCTGGTCCGGCTGCCTGAAATTCCGCTCTTTTATTGGGTTTACAGGAATCAGATTAATATGACAGTTTCTTTTGCCCGCCAGCTTTGACAGGTGTTCCACATCCTCATATGTATCGTTTATGCCTGCTACCAGACTGTATTCAAAAGTGATTCTTCTGCCCGTTCTGGCAAAATAGGCATCCACCGCATCCATCAGTTCATTTATAGAATAGACCTTTGCTATGGGCATCAGTTCCTGCCGTTTCTCATCCGTGGCTCCATGAAGGGATAATGCAAGAGTGATCTGTAAGCCTTCCTCTGCCAGCTTTATAATGCCCGGCACAATGCCGCAGGTGGAAACAGTTACATTCCTCTGGCTTAAATGCAGTCCGTTTTCATCGGTCAAAAGGCGGATAAACCGCACCAGATTGTCATAATTATCAAGAGGTTCTCCCGTTCCCATGACAACTACATTGGAAACGCGCTCTCCTGTGATCCGGGTGATGCTGTAGATCTGGTCGAGCATTTCGGAAGATTTCAGGTTTCTGGTCAGCCCGTCCAGAGTAGATGCGCAAAATCTGCATCCCATCCGGCATCCCACCTGTGAAGAAATACACACGCTGTTGCCATGCTTATAAGGCATCAGCACGCTTTCCACCACATTTCCGTCTTCCAAAGCAAAAAGAAATTTCTGCGTCCCATCTATTTTGGACTTCTGCACTCTGACAGCTTCCAGAGCTGTATAAGAAAACTTCTCTTTACATTCTTCCCGAAATGCCTTGGATATATTAGTCATTTCATCAAATCCTGCTGCAAGTTTTACATGCATCCAGTTATAAATCTGATCCGCTCTGAACTTTTTTTCTCCCATGCCGCAGATTGCTTCCTGCAATTCCTCTCTGGTCATGGATTTTATATCTGTTTTCTCCATGGTTTCTGCTGCTTTCTGTCCTATCATTCTTTTGCACTGATTCTTTCGTAGCTTTTCGATACTTGTTCTTTCTTGCTTCTCTTTTACTTTTTTGCCATGCCGGCTCAGCTTTTCATATTATGCTTTTTCCGCTGTAACGCCCCGGCTCTGCATATTTTCCCTATGATCGGTCACGCCGCAATACAGCCATATAAAATCCATCGGTTTCCTGGATTCCGGGGATCAGTGTTTTCTCTTTTTCTTTATGAAAAGGGAATTGTTCCAAAAACCATGCGGTATTTTTTTCATTTTCCTCTTCAGTCAAAGTACAGGTGGAATAGATCAGCTTCCCACCGGGCTTCACATACTGCCACACCACCGAAAGGATTTTTTGCTGTAATGCGGCTATATTTATTACATCCTCTTTGGTAACGCGGTATTTGATATCCCCTTTTCTGCCGATGACTCCAAGACCGGAGCATGGCAGATCCGCAATGACCACATCCGCCTTTTCCACATTTTCTTCATCTAAAACAGTGGCATCAAAAACTTCAGCCTTTATGTTTCCATATCCGCTCCGGGCAATATTGTCCTCCATCAGTTCCACTTTTCTTTGGGAAATGTCCCTGACCGTGACAAAGCCTGTATTTTTCATCTTTCCGGCTGCATGAAGAGCTTTTCCGCCGGGTGCACCGCAAACATCTATGATATATTGATCTTCTTTAATATCTGCAAGCTCTATGATCTCCATGGAGCCGGCATCCTGTATCATGACCAAGCCTTCCGCAAAACCGGGGATCGTTTCCACCCGGTCCAGATTTTTCAGGCGGTAAGCATAAGGTAAGCCTTGTACCTGTTCAGTTTCTATGCCTTCACAGGTGATTTTTTGTAATAGTTCTTCCTTTTCCTTGCTGCTTAAGCCTTCCTCTAACCGGATAGTCACCGGTCTGCCAGAAAGCAGCCCTTTTAAAATCTGCTCTGTCTTTTCCCCTCCAAACCGGGAAAGCCACATTTCCACGATCCATTCAGGCATGGAATAAACAACCGAAAGGTAAGAAACCGGCTCTTTTTCCCGATCGGGATATTCTATTTTTTCCTTGTTTCTTGCAATGTTCCTTAAAACTCCGTTGACAAAACCTTTTAAAGGGGAAAACCCTCTTTTATTTGCAAGCTTTACTGCTTCGTTGCATACTGCCGAATCCGGAATGCTATCCATATAAAGAAGCTGGTAAACGCTCATTCTCATAAGGCTCCGGATCAAAGGTTTCATTTTCTTTACAGGCACTTTGGAAAAGGAATTTATGATATAGTCCATTTCCAGGCACCGTTCCACGGTTCCTTCCGTTACCCTTTTGATAAAGGAACGCTCCTGTTTATCCAAGTATCCGTATTTATCCAAAACCTGTTTCATCACATAATGGCTGTACTGCTTTTTCTCCAAAATCTCCATGATGCAGTCCAGCACGATTTCTCTGGTATTGACCACGATTATTTCCTCATATTCTAATTTCTTCTTCTGCCGTTTCCTGCAAGCAGCACCAGCCTCAGCAATTGGAGCACTGAAGTTGCCGCTGCCGCCACATAGGTCAATGCAGCCGCCCGCAGGACCTTCCGGCTCTGACCGGTTTCGGTTTCCGTTAAAATTCCCTGCCGCTCCAAAAGCCTCAAGGCTCTTCCAGATGCATTAAATTCTACAGGTAATGTGACAATCTGAAACAAAACGGCAATTGCAAACACCCAGATGCCGATCTGTATCAAAAAATTATTATAGCCTAAAATAATTCCCAAAAGGATCAAGGGTATCCCGGCACGGGAACCGATATTTGCCGCAGGCACCAAAAATGTACGTAACTTTAAAGGTGCATATTCTTCATGATGCTGTAGTACATGACCACATTCATGTGCCGCCACGCCGATCGCTGCAACGGAAGTGGAACCATAGGTGGCATCTGACAGACGCACCACCTTAGTCCTGGGATCATAATGATCGGTCAATGCGCCTCTTACATGCTGAATCTGCACATCATATATGCCGTTGCTCCTAAGCAGCTGTTCCGCCGCCTGTGCCCCGGTCATTCCTGACCTGCTTGGTATCTGGTTAAATTTCTGAAAAGTACTGTTTACCCTGATGGACGCTATGATCGATAAGACCGCTGCGATCAACACCAGAAAGTAGGTGGGGTCATAATAAAATCCCCAATATCCATATAACATATGTTTTCCTTCCTTTCTTTACAGCACTTCTCCCTCCTCAAATGACCGTCCCAAAAGGAACTCTTTCGTATTCATTCTTTTTTTGCCCTCTAACTGGATTTCTTCAAGGGCAAGAGCGCCGTCACCGGTGCAGACAAAAACCTGATCCTTTGTTACCTTTGCTATGGTTCCCGGCACGCCTTCCATTGCCGGCATGACCTTAGCCTTCCATATTTTTAATTGTTTTCCTTTATATTCAGTATAAGCACTTGGCCAGGAATTTAAACCTCTGACCAGCCGTTCAATTTCTGCTGCGCTTTGATTCCAGTCGATCCTTCCGATGGATTTGGTCAGCATTTTGGCATAGCTGCTTTTCTCATTATCCTGCTTTATGGGGTGGACTTCTCCCTTTTCGATCTTTTCAAGTGCTTCTACAATAAATTCAGAGCCTGCCAGCGCCAGCTTATCAAAAAGGCTTTCTCCCGTATCCTCTGGAGTAATAGGCACTTTCTTTTGAAATAGAATATCTCCTGTATCCAGCCCTTTATCCATCTGCATAATGGTTATACCCGTTTCCGCCTCTCCATCGATAATGCTCCATTGAATGGGGGCTGCACCTCTGTACTTAGGCAATAAGGAAGCATGGATATTGATACATCCATATTTGGGCATAGTTAAAATTTCTTCCGAAAGGATCTGTCCGAATGCGGCTACCACAAAAATATCTGCCGGATATTCCCTTAATTGTGCAACCGCTTCCTCTGCCTTGATCTTAATCGGTGTAAGCACCGGGATATTGTACTTTAACGCACATTCCTTTACCGGTGAAGCTGCCATTTCTTTTCCTCTGCCTTTGGGCTTATCAGGCTGGGTCACAACGGCTGTCACCTGGTGTCCCGCCTGAATGATGGCTTCCAAAGGTCCCACCGCAAAATCCGGTGTTCCCATATATACTACTTTCATTTATATCACACCCTCTATTCGTCTTCCTCGTAATATTCTTCGTCATCCTCGCTGCCGATTTCATACAAAGGTCCTTCTACCAGTTCCGTATACATATGTCCGTCCAGATGATCGATCTCATGCATCAGCGCCCTTGCCAGAAGTTCTGTTCCTTCCACTTCAATAGGCTGCATTTCTTCATTGAAAGCAACTACCTTTGCATAATTGGGTCTTGTGACGATACCGCTTTTCCCCGGAACGGAAAGACATCCTTCATGTCCTGTCTGCTCCCCGCTTGTTTCCACCACCTTGGGATTGATCAGCACGATAGGATCATCTCCCGTGTCGATAACGCAGATCCGTTTTAAGATTCCGACCTGGGGTGCGGCAAGTCCCACGCCTTCTGCCTCATACATGGTCTCAAACATATCATCGATCAATTCTCTGGTACGTTCTGTCATTTCCTTTACTTCTTTACATTTTTTGTTCAAAACCGGATCTCCGATTTCCCTGATCGTTCTGATTGCCATTTGGTTTTATCCTCCTGCTTTCGTTGCTCAATTTTTATGTCATCTACACTATTATCTCGTTACCATTTTGTGAAACTTCCTGTATTTAATATCCACTCATAGGATCAAAATCAAAGTAAACGGTACATCTGGCATATTCCTTTTTCTTTTCTTCCATCATGGATTCTATCATATCCTTTGCCTCCACCAGACGGCTGTAATCTCCGTGACGGATATAGATCATTTTCCGGTAGGAATCGCTGATCCTGCCGATAACGGCATCTGCCGGACCGATAACGCTCCATGGATCTGCTCCAATGTCCTCCATGGCTTTGTCTCGCAATCTTCCCGCAATTTCATTTACCGCCTCAGTCAACTGACTTTCATTTTCCGAAGTCAGAAGTACAGCAAGCATATGTTTTACCGGCGGATAGCCACAGACTTCCCGATAAGCGATTTCTTCCTCATAGAAGCCTTCATAATCCTGATCTGCCGCATGAACAATGGCATAATGCTCCGGGCGGTAGGTCTGGATCACCGCTTCTCCCGGACTTTTCCCCCGCCCCGCTCTTCCGACTGCCTGGGTCAAAAGCTGGAAAGTCCGCTCCGCCGCCCGGTAATCTCCGGCAGAAAGGGATAAATCTGCGGCAAGCACTCCTACAAGAGTTACTCCCGGGAAATCATGTCCCTTTACGATCATCTGGGTTCCGATGAGAATATCCGCTTCCTCGCCGGCAAAGGCGGAAAGGATTTTTTCATAATCATCCTTTCTTTTGGTGGTATCTCCATCCATTCTCAACACTTTTGCCGCCGGAAACATTACTTTGATCCGTTCCTCCACCTGCTCTGTCCCCACTTTAAATCCGGCGATATATTTGGAGCCGCATTCAGGGCAAAGCCGCAATGCAGGGGTTTCATAGCCGCAATAGTGACATACCAGTTTATTTTTACCGTGCTCTGTCAGGGAAACGTCACAATGGGGACATTTTGCCACGTAGCCGCAGCTTCGGCAGGTCACAAAGCCCGCATATCCCCTGCGGTTTAAAAACAGCATGATCTGTTCTTTCTTTTCCAGCCGTTCCTTCATTTTCTCATAAAGCAGTCTGGAAAACATGCTCCTGTTTCCCTGATGAAGTTCTTCCCTCAGATCCACAGTATGAACTGTGGGAAGCTGTCTGCCTCCGAACCGGTCCTGTAAACGGAAAAATCCGTATTGTCCTTTTTGTGCCTTATAATATGCAGTCACGGAAGGAGTTGCCGATCCTAACACAAGGCTGGCGCCTCTCTGGAGTGCCACATATTCTGCAGTCTCCCTTGCGTGATATTTGGGCATTCCGTCGCTTTTATAGCTTCCTTCATGCTCTTCATCTATGATGATCAGTCCCAGATTGTTAAAGGGCGTAAACAGTGCGCTTCTGGGTCCGATCATGACCTGTATTTCTCCACGCTTTGCACGTTCAAACTGGTCAAAGCGTTCTCCCTTTGACAGCTTGGAATGAATCACGGAAATCCGGTCTCCAAACCGTCTGTAGAACCGCAGTACAGTCTGATAAGTCAACGCGATTTCCGGGATCAACACGATGGCTTCTTTTCCTTCAGCGATCACTGCCGCGATCATTTCCATATATACTTCAGTTTTGCCGCTTCCGGTGATTCCATGCAATAAATAAGTTTTTCTAAGGTTATTTTTGTAATCATCACAAAATGCATCCACGATTTCCTGCTGCTTTTCTGAAAGCTGGATCTTTGTCTGCATGTTTTCATCCACTTTTACCGGATTCCGGTATAAAGTCTGGCTTTCAATTCGCAGTATTCCCTGCTTTTCCATAGCCTGTAAGGTTTTTGCCGAAACGCCAAGCTGCATGGTCACAAATCCGTAGGATAAAGCTTCCACTCCGGCAAATGCCTCTAACAGCCTTTGTTTTGCTACGTGATGCTTTCGTTCCGCCTCTTTTATCAGTTCCTTCCGCTCATCTTCGGAAACATTCAGATATATTTCCCGCAAGGTGGTCTGTTTTACCTGCTCCTTTACAGGAAGCACGGTCTTTAATGCCGCAATCAGTGTGGAGCCGTAATTGGCTCTCATCCATGACGCTAAAGCGATGGAACGACCTTCTGCAGAAATGCCGCCTTCTACCACATCCACGATTTCCTTGCACAATTCATCGGGATATTGGGAGTCATCGGTCAGTTCCAGCACAAACCCTTTGATCTGCTTATTGCCTCTTCCGAAAGGAATGAGTACCTGCATCCCCGGCTCCAGCTTTCCCTGAAGCTTTTCCGGTATTTTATATTGAAAAGGTCTGTCAACTTTTTCATGGGAAATATCTACACAGATATTTGCATATTTACCTTCCACTCTGTTTCCTTCCTGTCAATTTGCTTTTGCATCTTTAAAGGCAGCCGTTATTTGCCTGTCTGCTTAATCCACCGCCAGTTCCTCTGCATTTGCAGGAGGTGCCTGCCTTCCGGCAAGAACGTCCGCTATGATGTCCCTTTCATCCATGGGATATTTCTTTCCTTCGATTTCCTGATAGTCCTCATGTCCCTTTCCTGCAAGGACGATAACGTCTCCCGGTCTTCCGTATTTGATCACATAAGCAATGGCTTCCCGCCTGTCGATAATCTCTATATACTTGCCATCGGTTTTACCGATGCCGGTCTTAATATCGTTGATAATGTCCTCCGGCTTTTCAAATCTGGGATTATCCGAAGTAATAACCGTCAGATCCGCCAGCCTGCCGCTGACCTCTCCCATTTCATATCTGCGCAGCTTGGAACGGTTTCCGCCGCAGCCAAACATACAGACAAGCCGCTTAGGTTCATATTCTTTTAAGGTAGTCAAAAGGCTTTCCAATGCCATGGCATTATGAGCATAATCGATCATCAGGGTAAAATCCTTGGAAACCTTTACTAACTCAATCCTGCCTTTGACACTTGCCTCCTTTAATGCCTCCTGCATCACAGAAACCGGAATATCGAAATGGCGGCAGATAGCGATCGCCGTCAGCGCATTGTATACGCTGAACCGCCCCGGAGAATGGAACTGTACTTCAAAGTCCATCAGCCCTTTTACCTTAAAATCAACGCCTAAAAAGCCTTCTCCCTTTAACAGCTTCACATCATCTGCATACAGGTCTGCCTCTTTGGAAAATCCATAGGTTTCCAGTTCACAGGTATGTCCTTTTAATACAGCTTCCCAGTGGACATCATCGCTGTTGACAATACCTTTTTTACATTGCTTAAACAGCAGTCCTTTACAATGCATATAGTCTTCAAAATCTTTGTGCTCATTGGGACCGATGTGGTCCGGCTCTATATTGGTAAAAATACCCAATTCAAACGTAAATCCCTGAGTACGATGCTGCATCAGCCCCTGGGAAGATACTTCCATGACCGCCATATCACAGCCCGCATCCAGCATTTCCTTAAAATATTTCTGTAAAATATAGGATTCCGGTGTGGTATTGTCCGCCGGGATTTTCTGATCGCCGATAATCGCTTCTATAGTGCCTACCAGACCTACCTTGTGACCTGCATGCTCCAGAATGGACTTTACCAGATATGTTGTGGTGGTTTTTCCTTTTGTTCCCGTTACGCCGATCACTTTCAGCTTATCTGCAGGATTCCCGAAAAAAGCTGCACTGATAAATGCCATGGCGTATCTGGTATCCTCTACTTGTATCACTGTAACATCTGCATTTTCCGGCAATTCTACCTGACGGCTTACCACCAGAACCGCTGCTCCGTTTTCTACAACCTCTGCCGCCTTATCATGGGCATCAAATTTGGCTCCTGCAATACAGATAAATAAACAATCTTTCTCCACATTGTTGGAATTGTAAACCACTGATGAAACCTGTCTGTCTACATTTCCTCTTAAAACCTTGTATTCAATATTCTTCAGTAAGCTTTTACAATCTGTCATATTATCACGCTTTCCGCCTTTTCTCCCCGGGGGATTCGGCAAAACCTAATCTATTATAGGATAGCACATATAGTGTGTTTTTTCAATCGGTGTACAAGATATATTCTAAAGTGGTTTAAAAGTGGATGCGACCTGATCTTTACGGCTCTGTCTTACATAGACAATCGCAATGACAAAAAGAAATAAGCATCCCTACCGCCTAAAGTGAGGATGCTCATTTCAAATTAACATTTCCTACTGAGGGCAATCGGAAATTCTATTCCGATAACCTTTCTGATTAAATTATACATTAGGGTGCTTGATTTTTCAAACGCCCTTTTCTTAGTGATGTTACATTTAAGAGATTATTTTATCCACTTTTCTATGGCTGCCGACAATTTGGGCAGCTCAATCGGTTTTGCAACATGGTCATTCATTCCAACTGATAAAGCCCTTTGAATATCATCTGAAAATGCATCCGCACTCATGGCAACAATCGGTATTACCTTTAAGTCCTCCCTGGCAGACGCCCTGATTTCCTTTACCGCCTCATAGCCGTTCTTAACAGGCATTTGAATATCCATAAAAACCAAGTCAAAGTAATTTTCCGGTTTTTCCAGCAGCTTGTCCACTGCCTGCTGCCCATCTCTTGCTGTTTCTACTGCAATGCCGATAAACTCCAGCAACGTCTCGGCAATTTCCAAATTCAGATCAATGTCTTCTACTAAAAGAACTCTTTTTCCGCTATAATCTTTTTGTCCCAGTTCATCAATCTCCGATGTTTGTTCTTCCTCCTGTTTCTCAATCAGGGATTTCAGCACATAGACTAAACGTGACTTAAACAACGGTTTTGCAATAAAGGCATTGACGCCTGCTTCCCTTGCTTCCTGTTCAATCGAGGACCAGTCATAGGCAGAAAGAATAACGATCGGAATATCATCTCCTAACTGCTCCCGTATCTCTCTTGTGGTTTCCACACCACATTTCTCTGGCATCTTCCAGTCCAGGATCACTACAGCATATTCCTCTGCATTTTCATGTGCTTGTGATAATTTCTGAATCGCCTCATCTCCGCTTAATACACCATCCGAAGACATACCAATACTATTTAAAATCTCACAGGCATTTTCACAGGCATCCGGTTCATCATCTGCCACCAGCACCCTTAAATCCTTAAGACATTCTACTGCTTCCGTTTTCACGTTCTGCAATTTCAGATATACCTGTACAGTAAATTTAGAACCCACACCAGGGGTACTTTCGACCTGAATATTCCCATTCATCATCCCGACAATGTTATTTGCAATGGACATTCCCAGTCCTGTTCCTTCAATTTTCCGACTTCCGGCACTATTCTCACGGGTAAAGGGTTCAAAAATTGTTTCTACAAATTCCGCTTTCATACCAATACCGGTATCTTCAAAAATAAATTCATAGCATCCGCTTCCCTGTATGCGGGATGGTTTTTCAAAAATACTAAAGGAAATCGTACCTCCCTCCGGCGTAAACTTCACAGCGTTACCCATAATGTTCACAAACACCTGCTGTAAATGCAATGGATCGCCAATCACATCTTCATGGGTAATATTGGAAATATTTACCTTGAGCTGCTGCTTCTTTTCCTGAATCTGCGGATGGATGATTGCCAGCAGATTTTCCACCATCTTTGCCATATTAAATTCTTCTTCGGACAATGTTACTTTGCCACTCTCAATTTTTGACATATCCAGCACGTCATTGATCAGTGCCAGCAGATGCCGGCTGGAAAGAGTAATCTTATTAAGACAGTCTTTAAGCCTTTCCTGATCATCAATATTCATTGCTGCCACGGCAGTCATACCCATAATTGCATTCATAGGAGTCCGGATATCGTGGGACATTCTGGAAAGGAAATCACTCTTGGCATGATTTGCTGCCTCTGCTGCCTGAAATGCTTCCTTTAAAGCCGTCCGGTTTCTAAGTTCCTCCCTTTTCAATTCCGTTACGTCCTGGATCGCATGTAAGATAACGGTTGGAACACCTTTTTCCCGCTCCAGGCTTAAAATCGACATGTTTTCCCAACGCTCTGTTTTCTCCTGAACCCGGTACTCAAATTGCAGATACGGAGTATTCTCATCCATATGCGTCTGAATATAATCCTTTTCTATAACAGTTTGCATATCCTCCGCACCGTCTTCTACAATATACCGGGGCGAAACATAAGTCACCAAGTCCGAATATTTTCCTTTTGCCAGATGCCCTTTCTCTCTACCCTTAAGATATTCATAGGTATCATTCTTCAGATCCACAACAATAAACCTGGTAAATAAATTTGTCACTCCATCAACAATACGGGACATTTCCCGCTTTTGTGACATCAACAGTTTCCTTCGCTTCCAATTCAAAAATATCAAGCTAAAAATATATATACTGAATGCCAGAACCAGACAGACTTCCTGCTGTATTCCGGCAACATTTGCATTTTCTATCATATTATTTGTAACCGCAGACGGAAAGGTCTGTATGAGCATCCAGTCATTCTGGGAAATTCCTGTAAGATATGCATTTCCCGTCCCCTGTGTACCATCATACCTGTAACCAAAGGACTCATGTTTTTCAAAAGCCTGTCGGATGGCTTCCAGAGTTTCCTCGGATACTTTCATGGTTCCCGGCATCGTTTCAAGCATGTTTTCAGGAACGTTATCATCACCAACGCTTGAAATAACCGTTCCATCCCCCGTACAGAGATATGTTTTTGCCTGTGTACCAAAAAAATCTGTAGAAAGAATGCTCTGTATTCCTTCCTCCCGGTATATTCCGTTCAGCACTCCGATAATCTCCCCATTATAACGCAAAGGCGTATAGAAAACCATCAGTGTTTCATTTGTAATTCTGGATTGAAAGGTCATCAATATCCCAGAGTTTCCCTTCATTCCTTCTATATAGTATTCACGGTCTGAAACATCTGCTGTCTCACCCTTATATGTAAGATTTATCCCATTTTTATCTACAAATTCCACATACTCAAAAACTGAATTCTCAGCCATATCACCCAATGCTTCTGCATCTACTTCCGGTGATTCCAATGACTTTCCATACAGATATGCCATGGTATTAATACTATCCTGGGCACTTGTTAAAAGATCATCGATCCGTTCTGCCATCTGAACTGTGACATCCTCCACATAATCTTCATTTTGCCGGATAATACGCTCATTATTTTTCTTCGTAAAAATAACAGATATAACAACAATAAATGCTAACAAAATACAGGCAAACAGAATCTGCACCCATATTTTTCGGTTATTATCAGACTGCATTTTTCGTACCTCTTATCACTTTTATCTTTTAAAGTATTTATAATAGCGTTTTATAAGGTACTATATATACTCAAAAAGTTATCTAAATTATATAGTATTCCACAACAAATGTCACTCCCTTTATTATGAAACATACGGCTGACAGGCAGTGAAAATGATACGAATTCTGATTATAAGATTGGATAGTGGTATAAATTTTGATTTCCATTCATTTTTTATATGGAAATATCAATACTGCCGCTGGAAATTGCAGCAGCATTTCCTGTCGTTTCAGCGCTAACTTCAATATTTTGTGTTTCACTTGCGGCCGCAGAACCATTATTCATTACAGCAATTTTGTCATTTAGCTCAGAAGTCCAGTCCTTGCGGTCATTGGCATGTCTTTCTTCAAATTGCTCAATCAGGGATTCATTTGACATATCCTTTTTCTTCTGCGCCATAATCTGCGCATTCTTAGCCGCCATATACATTCTGGAATCATATTGCATTAATGTATTTTCATCCGATTGAGATACTTTAGCACCGCTTGCCATACGTCTTGCGATTTCCTGTGCAACAGCCATACCATCTGTAATGGTATCCATCACTGTCGCCATCTGCTCCGCATATAGTCTGTCATGCTCTGCCCAAAATTCATCTGCCTGCTGAATTTTCTGCTCCGCAGTCAATTGATCAGCCTTGACTACAATCTCAGATGAACGCTCTCCAGAGCTTGTCAAATTATCCTCACTCTGTTTTTCTATTGCCTGTGTGTTGTATGTATAAGTACAATCTGTTATCCCTGAAATACTCATTCCCATGCTATCAACCTCCTTGTTATATAGCAAATCTGTTTATTTGTGCTTTCCTTTTTTATCGGCAAAATTCTTATTTTTGTTTATCTCTGCAATTTATCAGCGTTCTTCCACTTTCTTTTTATATTTATAAAATTGCAATCCAAATGCGATAAATATCCACAGATACAGTACAAAGAAAACTCCAAGCACAATTCCTATACATAATTGAAGCAAACCTCCAACAGTAACCCTAAAAATAGAGTTTGTTAGTTGAGGTAAAATGGCGCCAAAAAAGATAATGATCAATGGTATTATACGTCCTTTGTATACACGTTTCATCATATCCAGCCTTGATTCATCATCACAGAAGATTTCTTCTTCTCCCTGCATCTGGGAAACCGGTTTTCGGAAGTAACTATAACCAGCAAAATCAAATAAGTATTCCCAGCCACAGTCTGAAAACATTTGTACATATTCGGCTTTATTCGCTACACCCTCCTGATTATAGTCCAACTGATATACAACATCTTCAGGAGTACACGCAGCAAAATGATAAAATCCCGGGAAGCTGATTCCTGTTAATTTCCAGCCGGCATTATGCATTTCTCTAAGAAAATCCTGCTCTTGCTCATACTGAGGAATTGAAAACCATCTAAAAACTGTTTTTGACTGCTGCATTAACTCATCTCCTTCATATTCCGATATAATCTTTCTATTCTTGCTAATTCTATGTTCAAAACTTCTTTACCCAATTCTGTGATCTGATATATTTTCCGCTTTTCTTCTTCGCAAATGAATCGGATCAGCCCATCTTTCTCCATCTTGGATAAGCTGCCATACATCGTCCCCGGCGAAAGAACAATATCTCCAGCTGTTATCTCTTTCACCTTTTGAACAATGCCATAACCATGATTCGGTTCTCTTAGACAAAGAAGAATATAAAAGCCGGTTTCGGTCATGGGCACATAAACTTTTTTAATATGTGAGTCCGTTTCTGCCACCTCCATACTATTTCACTTCGATGTATCGCACTACGATATAAATATTATATTGCACTGCGATATATTTGTCAACCCACATAACCTGCCACTACACAAGGTACGCCTTTGGTGCGGCAGCTCCCTCCGGATGCTTGGCAACAAAAAAACTGATAGGATCATCTCCTATCAGTTTTTTTGAAAAATATATTTTTCTTATTTGTTTTCGCATACACTCAATATCTTATCTGCAGCGCCCTTTGCACCGGAACAGCGCTTAAATCCATCTCCGATAGCTGCTGCATTTTCCTTATAAGAATCCGTGGTAAGCACATTTTTTACTGCATCGAGAATAGACTCCGCATCGGTCTTTTCCAGTTTTATTCCCGCACCAAGTAAAGATACACGCGTAGCAACGCCACCCTGTTCGGGTGTTTGAGGCAGCATAATAAGCGGAACCGAGAAATACAGGCTCTCATTCACACTGTTCATTCCGCAATGGGAAATAAAAACGTCCGCTTTCTGAAGCACTGCAATCTGGTCAACGCTGGGAAAAACAGATATATTTTCCGGCATTTCTCCGAACTTCTCCATAGGAACCAGACTACCCACAGACATGATCACCTGATAATCGGTCTTAGCAAACACAGCAATAAACTGCTTATACAAAGACAGCATATCGTTATTGACCGTCCCCATTGAAATGTAGACAAGTTTGTCCTTCGTCTTCTCTATTTCACTTTCAGCAGGTCGTATGGAAGGACCGACAAATGCGTATTTATCCGAGAAAGTTTCTGAACAAGGCTGAAACTCCGGTGAAGTATAAACTACAGTATGTGTATTGTCATCATTCTGAATAATATCCAGAACGCTCTTTACCGGATACCCCTTATCCTGCAGGCGTTTGATGTCTTTGCTTATCTTCGGCATGGAAAACATCATCTTAAATAAATCGCCCACGCTCTGTTTCATAACCTTTGCAGAATACTGGTTAAACGCAAAGGTTGTTGTAGAGGACACAAAGGGAATGCCAAGCTTCATAGCAACAGCCTTGCCCCATACCGCCATGGAATCAGCCACAATACAATCGGGCTTCATCTGCTCCATATCAATACACACCTGATCATCAAGCGCCAATGTTGTATCCACTAATATTTTTGTTGAGAACGCTAAATCCTTTCCGACACGGGGAGCATCCTCCGGCGCAAGCTTCTGCTCCATATCATAATCATCGCAGGAGACAAAAACAGCTCCGGCAGACTCAATCTTCTCACGCATCATGTTATAAGAATAATACCAAACCTGATGCCCTCTGCCGACTAATTCCTTCACCACACCCAAAGTAGGATTGGTATGTCCGTGTGCAGGAATACAAAAGAAAACAATTTTACTCATATTATGCCTCCTGTTCTCCGTTTTCCATCTCGGAAAAGATTCTTGTAATATACTCTCTCTGCATTGCTTTTGGCATGATCGCAATGCCTCGTTTTGCATCGCCTAATACCAATATTTCATTTCCCGGCTGTAGGTCAAACATTTCCCTCGCCTCTTTGGGAATAACAAACTGACCCTTCTCGCCGATTTTTACCATCCAGGCATATTTTCCTTCCGGAACTTCCATATTTTTCCCTCCTTGAGTATGATTTGTATGAATAATCATACCACAATTATAAAAAAAAGCAAAGCATATTTTTGTCTTTCAATTATTACTACATCACATGCAGATCCATGAAGGCTAATGTAAGTGTATTATCATCAATTTTCCGCAGAAAAAAGCGGGCTGTCAGATCGCTCAACATTCCGTTGAGGGGAACATTATCATAGTGGATCACTGCAATATCATTCTTTCCCATCCAACCATAATTTGAAGATATATCGATACTTTCAATAATTTTATCCTTGTCCGGATTTTCAAAAATCGAAGTCACTTTATAATCAGCAGAACCAAATTCTTTTTCCGCTTCTTCCCGTGTCAGTCCCGGGCACCCATAAGTATATACTGCTGATTCCAATAATTCCGGTGTCCACTCCAGTTCGTTATTTTCATCAAGCAAAAACATATCAAGTGCTTCTTTATACTGTTCCCGGGCTAAAAGTTCACTCCATTCAATAACTAATTCTTTAATTTCTTCCTTGCTGGCTGTTATAGGTAATGTTTTCATTGCAATTTCCCTCCGATCTGTTTCATAGCAAATGTTTAAATTCATGCTTTTTGATTCCTCACACTTGTCCACTCATCCGAAGATAAAAGCCACTCAAATGCATGATAGCGCCAAAAGGCATAGATGCTTAGATCAGACAATTTTTCTCTTTCGATTTCAAATATGCATTTATTGTATAAGATAAAATCTTGTTTTTTACCCTTCTGACCTTGAAGGATTTTAACAACCGCTTTTGAATAAGTATCACCAAATCTGTCAAGAACCGCCTCATTAATAGGCTGGCAGTTATTATTTCGTTTTTTCCCTTCCCTCACTCTCCAAAGCCATAACTCGGCAACTTGTTTCCGTAATAGTATTTCTTCTTCACTTTTCAATTTTATTTTCTCTATAATTTCTTCTGCTGGATTGAGAGTATTGGTTTTCAATTTCATATGATATTCATCACTAATACTCCAATCTTTCACAGCATGACAATTATATGACGATAAGCGTTTTGTTAATCCTAATGCCCATAACAAAGGTTCAATAGCATCTTCTTCATACTTTGCTCTGTAAGTCTCAAGCTTTGCCATCGGACTCCCCGTTTTCCTTTCCAAACGTTTTCTTTCATGATCGGTCATGTATTGTCCGAAATGATTTCTGTTAATCCAGTCATTGATCAGCAGGCGCTGTTGCTCTCTTTGCTGCAATGTCTTTTTTTCAATATTATATTCCAAGCCACGTCTATCCAATAGACATAACAGGATTTCTGCTCGTCCAATAATTTCTTCTATCGCTTTCAAAATGACCGCCTCCTACACCTAAGCAAACCATATCATTTCAGTTGTTTTCTCATAACGAGCATTTTTCCATGCTGTTCAAAAAGAGTAAATCCTAATTTTTCATATAGTCTCACCGGTCCGGTAAAATCTAATTCTTCCTCTTTTTCTCTTATTGCAGGATAAGCCTCCACATATTTGTAACCATCCTGCAAAGCATCTTCACATACCCGCTCAAGCAATGCCGTGGCTAATCCTTTACCACGATATTCCGGTGCTATTTCAAAGCAGACAACAGATTTGATCCTATCTGTACTGCTGGTTTTTACATTTTCTTCGTCTAAGGGAAGAGTATCTAAATTGAATTCTCCAAACCGGTAATAGCTCCCTTTGTCATTTGCATTACACCAACCCACAGAAATTTCATTATCATATGCTAAATATCCTTGAATTTCACTGCGTTCAATCATACTTTGTGCAGACTTGCGCAAGGAACGCTTCCACCCTTCTGCTCCGCCGCCATTTGCATTTACCTGATCTATGATTTCCGAACGAATACGTTCTGCACTCATATTAAAGGCATTGCAATAGCACGGATAATTGGGTGAATCATCAGAGAAAGCCCGATTATCAAAAAAATCAAAGTAATCGTCTGCCAGCTCTGGTGACATTCGCTTTATCATTAAGTTCATTTATTTTCCTCCCATAAATCTTAATTTACTTGAATCTGACTCCACGTTTATTTTATAAGTGCTGTAATTTCATCTATATTCCAATCCTTTGCCGAAAGAATAATGGCTCTGTCGCCAATTATTTCTCTTATGATCCGCATTTCTAACTGCTGTCTATGTCTTAAATGCGCTATCATATCTTCAAAAACACTATATCCGTGTTTCCTGCCATATGGAGAATGGATCAGGTATTCCAACATCATCTGATACCACAATTCATTTCCCATGTCATCACAGCGTTCCTTTTTGATGTGTGTTATATTTTCTTCCAGTTTATCGCTATATAAATACAGCAACAGAAATTGATCTTTATGGATATTCCCATACAATTCATGATAAAATTCCACAATTTCATCGTCAGCAAGCTGATGATACAAAATCAGATCTTCCATCATATTTTGAAAAAAAGAACATTCAAACAGATAACCGGTTTTTGAAAAATTCCTGTACCTGGAAAATACGATCTCTTTTAAATCCTGTAATGATTTTCTCCCATTGTAGATTTCATATTTTTCTAATTCCTTATGAAAATCCGGAATGTCAGTAATGATTTTTGTATATGAGACCACAAAGTGATCTTGTTCGCAAACGGTATTTTTTATGATCTCATTCTGAAGCGGCTTGTAGTTTTTCAGGATTCTTTCATATTCATCTTTTGACATCCATGTACACCACGCCAGATCAACCGGTGAATAATCGCCCTCCCGGCAGACCTGAAAATCGGGAACAGCAGTAATCATACTATTTAACAGTGTAGTCTTTCCCATTCCCTGAATTCCCTCTATAAAAACATTCTTCATATATTTTATCTCCCTCTATCCTATAGTTCAATTACTTTTGTTGCAACGTTTTCACGAAATCTTATGTCATGTTCCACAAATAACAGTGTTGGTTTATAAAACAACAACAGCTTTTCAATCTGCATTCTTGAAAATATATCAATGTAATTTAGCGGTTCATCCCATATATAGAGATGTGCCGGAGTCAGTAAACTGGCTGCCAGCAGCACCTTCTTTTTCTGACCTTCTGAATAATCTTCCATATTTTTTAAAAACTGCGCCCGTTCAAAATCAAGCTGCCGGAGTATTGCACAAAACAAACTCTGATCCAGATCATGTTTCCTGCAAAATGATGTAATATCACCTTTTAAGCCTGCTGCATCCTGTGCCACATAGGAAACCACAAGACCCGATGCTGTTTCACACACCCCTTCTTCCAAAATCGTTCCATCGATATCCCGCAAACCTGTTTTTTGTAATATCATTTTAAGAAGTGTTGATTTTCCACTGCCATTTTTACCGCAAAGAGCAATTCGTTCTCCTTTGTTGATGGCAAACGTCAAATCAGTAAAAACCGGGGACTCTGTCCCCATATATTTTAAGCTGTAATCTTTTACATTTACAAGCATGCTCTTATGATGTGAAAGCTGTACCAGTTTCAAATCTGCCGGCAGTTCCAAATCCTGCAAAAGATCTTCTTTTTCTTCTATTTCCCGGCTGATCCTTTTTTCAATCTGCTTTACTCTGTTCTGCATCTTTTTTGTTTTGGCACCGATAAAAGCTCTTGTAGATACAGAGCGGTCATGCTCCTTTATGGGATCAAATCCGATCTTAGTGTTTTCATTTTTGTCTGCCCACAAAGAAGTGCGCATTGCGGCATGCTTTAATTTTTTAATCTCCTTTTGATGCTTTTCATTCTCCGCTATGGCGAATCGGTCCTTACGCTGTTTGTTTTCCCACCAGCTGGAGAAATTGCCGCTTTGCACTTCAATCGTATTTCTGTTCAATACCAAAACATGGTCGGTACAGGAATCCAGCAGATCTCTGTCATGGGATACTAAGATAAATCCTTTCTTGGAAGCCAAATACGTTTTGACAGTTTCTCTGGCGCCCTGATCCAGATGATTTGTCGGTTCATCTATCAGCAAAAAATCATTTTCTCCAGAAAACAAAACAGCTAACAAGATTTTAGTACGTTCTCCGGAGCTTAATGTTTTATAAGGTCTGTAAAGAATCTCTTCACTTTCTCCCAATTCGGTCATCTCGCAGATCACGCGCCATATTTCACACCCCGGCTTCAATTCCTCGATAAATTCTACAGCAGACAACTGCATCTGGCTTTCTGTGATCTGATATGGAAAATAGTCAAACTTTACAGCAGTAGTTATCGATCCTTTATATGAATATTTCCCCAACAGTAAATTTAAGAAAGTCGTTTTTCCTTTTCCATTACGTCCTATGAAGCCCAATTTCCAATTCGTATCAATGGAAAATGAAACATTTTCAAATATATTATCAAAGCTTCCTTCATAACAAAATATAAGATTATTTACACTGATCTGTGCCATATACATTCCTCCTTTTATGATACAGCTGCACTTCATACAAAAAATAAGAACCGTTTGTTGCCAAACAGTTCCATTACATACTATAACCTCATAATCGGAGGATGATATCCGGATCATCACTTACAATAAAATTTTATGCACACAAAAAGAGAGGTTATGAGAACATAATCCACTTTTGGCAACATGACAAAACAGCATGAATATCATTGCTCACACTGTGAAAACTTCATGTAATCAAAAGTAAATTATCTCCTCATCTTTCCACCCCTCTCTTTAGGATAACGCTATTTTAGCATTCTCATTTTCTATTGTCAATAAAGGTGCTTTCCTTCATATCTGCACTCCATCACATGTTTCACTATCACAGGGTTATTTCTGGGTCAGTCTATCCAACTGTCTCCGATAACCCTTTTTCTTTTGCTTCCCATTTTTACCATATCCATTAAATCGCTTCCGTTTTCGTGATGGCTTTAATCTATATCAAAAACTCCAAAATGTCTTTACCATAAACAGTGAATCTTCCATTCTTAAAAGTTACTACTCCAAATCCAAACATCGCCACTGAAATCAACATTTTTCATTGTAACCATATGCCATATTAAATATGATTAATCCATACGAATACTATATATTTATACAATTGAATAATTGATACGCTCACACATATTCTAATACCAAAATAACAACTGCTGCTATTATGCACAAAATACCCATACATAATTGTCCAGTTCTCACAGGACTAACTCTGACGAATGCCTCCTCAGGTTTTTGTGGATTAATATATAATTCATAACTTTCACCAACAACAGGTATCATAATATTTGATGCATTGCAATCTTTATACTTATATAAAGTATCATTCCACTCATACTCCCAGGTCGGGACATAAACGTGAGGCTTGTTATACCCAAACCCAGATCCCCGTCTGGAATTGATTCTCTTTCTTTCCAAATCCGAACATTTTGCCAAAACCACTTGTGTGCAACAGTTTTTAATATAGATACTTTCCGCAATCGATGCGTAGCAAAGTGCTATACCAAGTATGGCAAATGCAATAATTGCAGATATAATTAATATCGTTCTTTTTAAAGTGATAGATGTCTCCGGATTTTCTACCACATTTTTTAAATAATATAGTGGTGTAATCATCATCATCATTCCGATTATAGGAATCAGCCATAAATAAGCTTTCCTCAAGCTCCGTTCACCCAGAGCAAATAATCCACCCAAAATCGTGACTGATACACCTAAACTCATAATACAATATGGTATTTCCCCCATTATCCCCAGAAATATAGCTCCAAAAAAACCAACAAAAAATAATACTACAACAATGTATCCTACTATGCCATTTCCTTCTTTCTTCATTCCTTCATTGTTCATATGGAATCCTTCCTTTATTGCTACATTTTACCTTATCAATCATTGAAAGAAAATCAACTATCATTTGCAACTTGTCACCCCACAGTTGCGCCATCAAAAAAGGACATTAAAAATGTCCTCCATTATTCAATAATTTGCGAGGCTTCTTTAACATGGTGTCACGGATTTTGCGGATGTTTCTGTCAGTCTGCTCCCTAAACGCTGCAATAGTCTGGCAGGAGTGCCCCTGAATGGAGAGCTGGTACAAAAGTTCCTTTTGTTATCTGTTTCCAGAAGCAACCCATAATTCGCATTGGAATAAACATATTTACCATAAGAATCTGTAATCTCCAGCTCTCCAAAAGTCTGATAAGTTGTTATACCACTTGTATGATGAAGTAAATCTCGAACAGTAATCTTGTCACAATCCTTGTCATCAACGAACCATGGACCAGCATCAATGTACTTGGATTACTAATTGCATTATTGAAAGTGCAGTAAATGATTTGCTCATCGAACCTATAATAAATGGAGTATCTAAACTCTCACAATCACCATAGGTCTCACTGAACAAAACCTCATCCTTATTTACAACAATTACTGCCATTCCTGGAATATGATATTTATCAACATCATTTTCTATCTGACTGCTTATTTCTTCATAATTTACTTCATTATTTGAATCGGCATTTACAACAGCACTACCAAATACTATACATGTAACAATTAATAGGCTAATCCCAATATACAGTTTTTTTATTTTTTTCATTTAACATCCCTTTAACCCTAAAAACAATAATTTGTCAGTCTCTCAGCAAAGACTTTTATAAGTAATTCTACCATATGTTTGTACATAAATTATTTGAAATTTTCACGATGGATTTACCATACATCCAGACTATCTTCTGCATCAATCCATGCCTGCATTTCATTGTCCAATAACAACCGAGCATACTCTAAAGGATTGTCAATCGCAAGTGCGTTCAATGCACATTGTGAATTTGGTGTGATCTTTAACCCATCCTCTGCCTTATTACAGTCAATTCGCAACAGCATATTATTAAAGTTGGTTATATCAATATTGTTGCAGTATTGATATTTTATATCCTGGAATTATCTTTTAGAAAGTGATACGCATGATTGCAATTTTTTCATACTGGGTTTCCCACGCCAAAACTCCCTTTGCATCGCAATTTTATGAACAATATAATCATAAAACTCATCCGTATTATGGATGAAATTCCCGACTTCTTCAGTGAGTTCTCTACAAATTTCGATCTCATAATCTAATGCGGATTTTTCCACTTCTTTCAGCAGCTTCTCATAGAATTTCAGCGCTCTGCTGTCTTTCGCCAGCCCGCATATCATCATTTTATCATATAATTCAAGTGGCGACTTGGACAGGACATTCCTTTTTATGATTTTGTCCTTAGCGAAACTGATTTCTTTAAACTTTCTGTATTCTGTAACAATAGCCGCTGCTGATTCTGCCAGGGAAACGACTTCATCATAAAACTTCCCCTCATCACCTTTAAACTCAACAAAAAATCCTTCCCTGCCGCCATAATCAAAGCTCAGGTAATCCTGCTGTTTCCAAAGATAATGAATTGCAACATTTAAGTAAGTTCCTTTATTCCAATTACTGGGCTGAAATCCAACAAGGATCAAAAACCACCCGTTATCATCAATCCACATGCGGGACTGCCCTTTCTGAAACAGCCCCAAAGGTTTTAATACCGTTCTTGCGGCTTGATTCAGTATTTTATTATGATCTGTTTCCGAAGCCATCGTTCACACCTCACTTGATCTGATTATTCATTTAATCCTCTAAAGTTTTTCCCATTCGATACATTTCGGACACGCTTTGTCAGAAAAAAACTCCATTGCACACCTGATCACATCTTCTTTTGGCAGGATCTGCTCTTTTAAGATCTCATACATCCCATTGCAAAATTCAACGGTTCCATCCTGTTTATCCTTATTGGCAGATACATAATTAACATCCGTATTAAAATAATTGATCACCGCCTGATCCCCTTTAACTAAAATACCCATGCACGGCATATCATCCGGGTCGTCATTCTCTGATATCCAGATTTCATTATCCGTTCTGCCAAACACTTCCCGGATTCGCTCTTTGAATTCTTCTATCTGCGGGCATTGATATGCTCCGTAATTATCTGTAATAAACATAATTTCCTCCCTAAACTGATGTAAATTGCTTCTGCTATTGCCTTTTTATCCTTCCATAAATCTCCACATCATACCCATTGCAGCAAAATAAGTACCCTCATATGCCTTTGGAATTTCCTGTAGATAGGAATCATAAAAGCAGACCATGCAGTCCCTGATAAATATGGACGCATCGAACAGATCGGCAAGATAGTTTTCAGCCGGCGGAACAAGCTGAATGTGTCTGGGTGCCAGCAGGATCATTTCAATGGCTTTTGACCACTGACTTTCAAAAACGATCCTGATCTGCTTTTTTCCTGCTTCACATAAATGCATACAGCCATCCTGTGAAACATAATCTCCTGTTATGTACTGAAATTCCTTTAAAACCGAATCATGAAATCCACCGAATTGTTCCATAAGAAAATCAATATCTTCCCGGCTTTCTATATAATTCCAATCCGGCAATTTTGTCGAGATGAAAACTGCATTCAGCTTTTTCTTGTCTATATAGCCCTTTTTGATCAGTTCCACCAATGCGTCTTTTTGCTCCCAGATAAAATCATATCCGCTGAAATAATGATATTTTCCCGGCTCACCCAAGGCATGATTGATGCACTCTATTTCGTCTTTCTCTCTAAATATCCATTTGAATCCGGAAGATGAATTGATATCAATTTTTTCAATGTTCACATCATATGGCGGCTTTGAAGAAAAGTCCAAATACTCCACCAAAATGATCGTTTCCGGATCATCTATTTTATCAGCCAGATACATATTGATTCCGCAGTTTAAAATGCCATATATTTCAGATATGTAATACTTTTTCTCATTCTTATGGTAAATTCTCGCCCTCATATGATTTCATCCCCTGCACTTTCCGCTTTCCCGGCACTTACAACGATTCCACATCCATTTTAGAAATATACAAAGCACACTCTAATGCTGCAATATATACATTTTCCGGCGAAACCGCCTTCATCGCTTCAAGCATGATATTCTGCAGCACAATACCATATAAAACAGGCCATTCAGAAGGATTTTTACAGTATTTTGCTGTCATGTTTTCATAAATTCCGTCCCAACAGGATTTTATTTCTTTATATACTTCTTCCGGAACATATACATTCCAGATTTTATAGTCACCATTGCCAATGACAGATACTGCGTTCTTTATAACACCATGAATATCAGGAGCCGCTTTTCCGGGGCAGACATGCTCATAAATTCCATTCATAAAACAGAGAACGCTATATTTGTCCTCCAGCAGATATTTATTTACATCATCCCCAAAGAAATATTTTCTGCCTGCATTTGTCTCGACCACTACGAAGGATTCATGATTAGCCTTTACAGCCTGATGGCAGGCGAAACCTGCAAGCCCGCTGGCATAAAGCAACGCTTTCCAGTGATCCAATCCCTGCGCCGTATGAAAAACGTCCTTCAGCATTGCAATAATATGCCCTGCCTGGCTGCTTAATCTTTGAACCACATCATCATTCTCTTTTCTTTCTTTTCTAAATAATCCCACAAATTTCCCTCCAAATGCTTAATAACTAAAAAATTGCTTTACAGCCCGCTTTTTTCCGAACCACGGTTACAATATGGAATACTTGCTCTTTCGCTTATCACTCATAGCTTCATATTCCTTTTTATCCATGATCATGATCCATTCTCCCCAAATTGTTCTCTTTTTGACCCAAATAGTCCGGCCTTCGTTGATATCCATTAAATCCTCATATATCTCATCGTCTGCCGGGTGCCAATGGGTCAGATTTTGTTCCCTGCCGTTTTTTAGATAGTATGTATCTATATATCCCTCATGAAGCAGATCACTGATGATATTGATAGCAATTTTCAAAATAATATGATTAGGAAGCTTCCAGATCAGCAGATCATTTTCTTTTGATAGCTCTCCCTTTAAATTTTCCTTTTTCAATTTCTCATATAAATCTGTAATATCTTTGGGGATAAAATTTTCACGACTCAATTGCTTATCTCCTCTGCACCGGAATTTTTCGTCATGATCTATGTTGGAAAATTACTTATCATCCACTGCTTTACGATTTCACAAAAGAAATCCGGTTGTTCAATCTGAAGGTTATGTCCGGCATTGTTGATCGCACAATATGAAGCGCTCGGATAATCTTTTAATAACTCAAACTGATCCTTGTAGCCAACCTCTGTATCCTGCTTACCAACAACAATCAAACATGGCTTTGTATATGGTTTATCCAGCAAATCCACATCAAAGGAAAACGCTCCATCCAAAACTTCGTCCAAAAAATGCCGATTCTGCTCTCTGATTGCCGGTAAAATATCTCTACTGTATAATTTCCAGACTGATTCTGTTAAGATCACATTCATATATGTAAAACTGCCATACTCTTCCGCCGTAAGAGTATTCAGAAATTCATCATCACGCTTTACTACATTTAACTTTTCTACCCGTCCCTTTCTCGCTCCGGGATATACCAAGGGACATAATAAAATTACCCCTGATGCCATTTCAGGATGCAATTTGATAAAGCCTCTTGCCAGATATCCGCCATAGGATTCTCCTGCCAAAATAAATGTTTCTCCAACAATATCTTTTGCAAATTCATATAACACAGCCACCATGTCATCAGATGTTTTTATACTTGCTCCTGCTACAGATTTTCCCATGCCGGGCAGATCAATATATATCCTTCTATAATTCATGCCTGCATTTTGAAAAACCGGCTCAAAACAGCCGGTCATAACTCTTCTATCCATTCCCCAGCCATGCAAAAATAGAATTGGGAAGCCTTCACCGACTATATCATATTTAATAACCGTATCGCCTTTTATATATTGACTCATTCATGTTCTCCTAATAACAAATTCAAAACTGGCAGTATCTACACAAAGTACATATTCTGTCTAACAAGCATTTCAGAACAATCATTTTATATACCGATATTATTATAAAATGAAATAGTTTTCATGACAACACAGAAGTCTGATACAAATCTTTTCCCAAACAAAAAACCCGGCGGGGAAGCCGGGTTTTTCGTTTTTGAATTCTTATGAGGGGGGAGATAGTGAGTTGTGGTTCAACTATCTGATTATTATGATACCCATGAATTGTGTACAAAATGTGTTCTTTTTATGAAAAAATTTGAAACTTCATAAATTTGAAAAAAAGAAATTCTAAAGGGTATTATCCCAAATCAACCAGTCTGTACACCAAGCTTATGATCTGCATACAAAAAACCCGGCGGGGAAGCCGGGTCTTTTGTTTTGAATTCTTATGAGGGGGGAGATAGTGAGTTGTGGTTCAACTATCTGATTATTATCATACCCATAAATTGTGTACAAAATATGTGCAAATCATAAAAAAAGCAAAAACTTTATAAAACAAAAATAATAAATTTTTCATTGCATTATTTCTATTTTCATGTTACCTTAATATACACTTAAAATCATATCTATCATTTATTTCAGCTATATGGCATCATCACTTCTAAAAACATATCTTAAGGAGGACAATCTATGTCAAAACTCATGTCTACCCCTGGAGTAAAGCAACTTCCCACAGGTCCAATTCGTTTCAAGCTGACCAATGACTATATGTTCCGGGCTGTTTTTCAAAAAAACCAAAAAATATTAAAATCTTTAATTGCTGCACTTTTACATATGCAGGCAGAGACTATTCTAACTGTAGAAATTCTAAATCCCATTGTGTTAGGCGAAAATATCGATAACAAAACCATAGTATTGGATTTACTGGTACACCTCAACAACAATACCTATTTAAATATCGAAATGCAGGTCAACTCACAAGAATACTGGATCTCACGTTCCCTTTATTATCTTTGTAAATCATTTTCCGATCAATTGGAAAGGGGACACGGATATAATGACCTGCAGCCGGTTATCCTGATCAGCATCTGTAACTTTTCTCCCAGCGAACTGCCGGATGAATTTTACGGATCCTACTTATTAACAAACAAACGCAATTTCGCAATTTACAGTAGCCAAATTCAGATAAAAATGTTAAACTTGACTCAAATGGATAAAGCCCAGCCGGAAGACGCTGAAATACTTAAATGGGCTAAACTCTTTAAAGCTTCCACATGGGAAGAATTACGGGCTTTGGCTGATGAAAATGATACTTTTATGGAGGTGTGTGATACTATGTACGCATTAAGTCAGGATGAAAGAATTAAATGGGAGTGCCTGGGCAGGGAAATGTATGAACATGATCAGGCAACTATCCGTGCCGTAAAAGAAAAACTTAATACTGCTATTGCAAACCAGAATGCACTCATTTCTCAGCAAAGCAACAAAATCGCCGAACAGGATGCTACTATCTCCCAGCAGGATGCCACCATCTCCCGGCAGGATGCCACCATCTCCCAGCAGGATGCCACTATCTCCAGACAGGGCGCCACCATCTCCAGACAGGATGCCACTATCTCCCAGCAGGACGCCACCATCATAAATGCTATAAATGGTTTTCATAAATTAGGTCTTTCTGATGAAGAAATCTGCCAATATCTGCAATTGGAAAAACTCCCCCAATAAAATACGCTCCAAATGACATTTTCATTGTTCTGTCATTTGAAGCGCACTTTATATTTCCTATATTTCGTCCTACATGGTTACGATCACAACATTTTTAATCAATTCTTCCATAGTATCTCTGGGAATCATTCCGCTTTCCAATGTAGTAGCGTTAGCAGCGGATATGCCCGCTGCAAGCTGCATGGTATCTTCCTCTCCCAGGTCCTGTACAAGTCCCAATACCATAGCTGCCACAACACTGTCTCCGCTTCCCACAGTATTCACTGCTTTGACACGGGGCGGTACAGCCTTGATAACCTTCTTTTTGGTAATCTCTAAAAGTCCTTTTTCCCCCATGGAAACAATCACCTTGGTAATTCCCATTTTTACATAAGCATAGGCAGCCTGAATGATCTCCGCTTCTGTAGAAAGCTTTCTTCCTACAATATATTCCAATTCCCTGCGATTTGGCTTAATGCAGTAAGGTTTCTGCTCAATCCCTTTCTTTAAAGGCTCCCCACTGGTATCCAGGAACACTTTAACTTCCGAATCGTTACAGATAGAAATAAGCTTTGCATAAAAATCCTCAGGCAGGCCGTCTGTCAAACTTCCCGACATGACCACACACTGGCTTTGAGGTACCAGTTCTTTAAATTTATCCAAAAACTGATCTTTTTCAAAGGCAGCTATGTGAGGTCCCGGCTCTAAAATTTCCGTCACATATCCATCGTCACCGATAATATTCATATTTGTTCTTGTCATATTACGGATTTTGGTAAATTCTGTGGAAACATCCATTTTATTCAGGGCAGATTCGATAAATTCTCCCGTATATCCGCCCAAAAATCCTGTAGCAGTGACCTGAGCCCCAAACTGATTCAATACCTTTGTCACATTGATACCCTTCCCCCCGGGAAGGCTGATCAGATCCCGCATACGATTGACCTGTCCGATGATCACTCCCGTAGTATTATAAGTTTTATCCACAGCCGGATTACATGTTACTGTTAAAATCATTTTGTTTCCTCCCCTGCAAATTTAATATGCCTGATTTCCACCTGAATGGTCGTTGTCCCACGATAAGTATTTTCCTCGGGCGTATAGACAATGTCCACCAAGCCTCTGCATTTTTGTATTTTTCTCAAAAAGTCCTCGCCATCTCCAAAATATATGGCATCAAAGGATGCCCCAGCAGGACTTTTTACCTTTCCTTTTACCACATTACCATTCTTCCCCAATATTCTGCCCTGTTCAAAAACAACTCCCTTTTGGGCAAATAAGGGTTTTCTGTTCCCGTTTCCATATGGTTCCAAAAGCTTCATCTGATCAAGCAGTTCTGAAGATATATAATCTATAGGCATAGGTACATCGATCATGACCTTTTCAATAAAATCCTCATTCTTCAAGGTACAGACTTCATTGATACGCCTGGAAAATTCTTCTGCGCTTCCTGCCGGAAGCGACAGCCCCGCTGCCAGCTTATGACCGCCATATTTTAAGAAAATGTCTTTGATCTTGGTCATTTCTTCAAACATATGGTAAGCTTCAATACTTCTTCCCGATCCCTTAATGCCTTCTTCCCCATCTGTCAGTACAAATGCAGGTTTTCCATACCGCTCCCGCAGTTTTCCCGCAATGATACCGGCAAGAGACTCATGAACCTTTGGCAGATAGACTACCAGCACCCGGTCCATGCCAAGCCCATTTTCCTCTACCATTTGAATTGCCTTTTCCACGCCGTTTAAGGTCAGTTCCTGCCTTTTTGCATTTAACTCTTTCAATTCTGCAGCAATACCCATGGCTTCCCGCTTTGAAGGTGCGTTTAACAGCTCCAGCACCCTGTCTGCACTGTCCAGCCGCCCGGAAGCATTAAAGCAGGGACCTAAAATAAATCCCACATGATAAGGCGACAATTCTTTATCCTTCAGACCGCATTGTTCTATCAATGCCTGCATTCCATAATTATTACAGTGAGCAATGGATTTCAGCCCATACTTTACTATAATGTGGTTTTCACCTGTCAGCTCCATGACATCTCCCACAGTTGCAAAAGCGGCAAAAGCAAAACATTCTTCCAACAATTGTTCCTTTTCCTCATTTTGCTTCTGTTCCATTTGACATAGCAGAGCCTGAATAAATTTATAAGCAACTACACCTCCGCAAATACCTTTAAATGGGTATTTGCAATCCTCCCGTTTCGGATCAATGACTCCATCGGCAGGGGGCATCAGATAAATCCGTTCCTCGCCCTTTTGCTCATAGGGTACTTCATGATGGTCCGTTACAATAACATGGATTCCCAGTTCATTGGCATAAGCGATCTGACTTGCCGCCGCAATTCCATTGTCACAGGTGATGATTACTTCCACTCCGTCCTGCCCCGCCTGAGCGATCAGCTGGTCATTTAATCCATAGCCATCCCTGATCCGGTGCGGAATAACCACATCCAACAGATTGTCTGTATCCTGACGGCTCTCCCCATCTGCAATACCGCTATGATTTATGGCATAAGCCAGCCCCTTCTGCAAAATGTAAGCCGAACAAATTCCATCAATATCATAATCACCAATAATCCTGATCTTTTTTCTTTCCTTTATAAAATTTGCCATCAGTGCTGCGGATCTTTCCATATCTGCCATAAGAAAAGGATCATGTAAATCTTCTTTTGTACCATTTAAAAACAGCTCGATCTGTGATTCCTCTGTCATCTCCCGGTTGCGTAAAAGTCTTGCAACTACCGGACTGATATGAAACCGATCGGCAATTCCTTCAAAATCTGCTTTTTTTACTTCTATGTACCATTTTTCCATGTCACTATACTACTGTCCCATCCACTATAATTTCTTCACCGCATCTGATGTAATCAATTTTATCTTTCATAACCTCTTTCATCATAGCATAGGGTTCTTCTCCCGTACAATGGCAGGTATAAAACTTTGTATGCATTTTTGCCAATTCCCCGGCAGTTTCCTTTATAACTGCCGATTCCTGCTCTCCATAGCCGCTCTTTTGCATCATGTGAAAACCGCTGATGACCATATCCGGTTCTCCTCCCACTATCCGCCTGTACTCATCCAGAATATTTAAAATCCCGTTATGGGCACAGCCTGACAGCAGTATTTTTTTCCCTCCACAGGAAATAACCAGGTATTGCTCATGACTGAAATCATCACCTACTGCCAGACCATCTTTCTCACATAACAGCTCTGCATTTCCTCTTGGCCAAAGCCTCCTGCCCGATACATTGGTAAAAAGGAATAACTCATCGTCAATTTTCATGTTTCCTTCAACTTTTATTGTCTGTGGCAGATTCATGATCCTTTCATCTATGCCAATATATCGTTTCTGCTCTCCGGATCTGTGATAGAATTTGCCAAAAGCCTTATCCCTGATATAAATCCCTGCATGAGGATTTTCCTTTACAAATGCCATGATCCCGCCGCCATGGTCATAATGTCCATGACTTAGGATAACTGTATCTACAGCTTTTAAATCCACAGACAATTTCGCCGCATTATTCAAAAAAGCATCTGTGGCACCAGTATCCAGCAGCAGTTTATGCCTGTATGTTTCTATATAAAAGCTAAGACCATGTTCCCATAAGCATTCTCTATGTCCACAGGTATCCTCCATCAAATTGATAATTTTCATTGTCAGCTTCCTTTTCGTAATTTTCACAAAAATTCCGGAGACAATTCTGTCTCCGGAATCCAGTTTACCATGTTTTTAAACT
Organism: Lachnospiraceae bacterium; assembly: GCA_017936785.1. Classification (GTDB taxonomy): domain Bacteria; phylum Bacillota; class Clostridia; order Lachnospirales; family Lachnospiraceae; genus UBA2882. The sequence continues at coordinate 74,601 of JAGBEV010000031.1, forward strand.
GTCAGCAATGAGCCCTTCAATTTAAACTTTCTATTTCACACCCTGGGAAAATTTCTGCTTTGCATCGGCAATCTTCTTATCATCTGCCATAGGTGTAGGATAATAACCTCTTTCATGCATCATGTGGAAGACCTCATCCTGAATGGCATGTTCCTTTGCCAGACAGTCGATAATGGTGTCTCTTACACTGTTATGAAGACATTCATTGGCATAGTGGTTATATTGGTCTGTTGCTCTCTTTTCGGAAATCAGAGCATCCGTTAATACATCTTTTTCTGAATACTGTGTCTGCATTGTGCGCCCTCCTATTTAACCTGCTCGTAAAGAGAATTGTAGTGACTCTGGTGTTTGCTTGCAATATCCTCAAATTTAGCCTTTACTTCCTGGTCCTCACATTGGCTTGCCAGCACCTGAAATTTGTGGATAAGCAGTTCTTCTTCACTTAACAGTTCTGAAAGGCCTGCCAGTTCTTTTTCCGTAATTTGTTTCATGGGAAATCAACCTCCTGCTTTTTTTAGTAGTATGAGTGAAATCCCATTTTTTTATTCAAAATTTTTTGTTACATCATCAGATAAATAAAATATCCGCCATATGCCAAAAGCATGATCGCTCCTGCCGGGCGTCTTAATTCCTTATGTCTGACAACTCCCAGCCAAAGCAGTATTCCCGCAGCAAATGCCACCAGTGTATCGATCATAAAATTATTTTCAAAAACAACAGGTGTAACAAGTGCGGTAGTTCCTACTACAAACAAAATATTGAAAATGTTGCTTCCTACTATATTGCCGATAGCAATATCCGCTTTTCCTTTTCTTGCAGCTGTTACACTTGTTACCAGCTCCGGAAGGGAAGTTCCCAATGCCACGATGGTCAGACCGATCAACCTTTCTGACATGCCAAACATCTTTGCAATGGCAGATGCGGCATCAACAGTCACATCCGCTCCCCATACAACTAATACCGCTCCAATGATCCCCATAAGAAGCAGTTTCCAGACAGGGTGCTCTTTGGTATCCTCTACCTCTTCTTTTTGTTTTTTTGCCATAATAAACAGGTAGGTCAGATATACAAGAAACAATACCCAGAGGATCACACCTTCCATAAGAGTAATTTCATTTCCTGTGATTCCCATTCCAAGAAGTGCCAGAGTAATCACAAGCATAAATGGAATTTCATAACGGATAGTGGATTTCTGCACCGCTACATTAGTGATCAGTGCTGTTAATCCCAAAATGATCAAAACATTTAAAATATTACTTCCCACTACATTTCCAATGGTGATTCCTGCATTTCCCTTCATTGCGGAAGTAATGCTGACAGCCGCTTCAGGAGCACTGGTTCCCATTGCAACAATGGTAAGACCGATGACAAGCTGAGGAATACCGAATTTTTCCGCAATGCCTGCCACACCTTCCACAAACCAGTCGGCACCTTTTACCAACATCACAAAACCAATTACCAGTAGTACGAATTGAATGAGCATATCCATTTTCTTTTCCCTCTCTTTTTATACAATTATGTCCGCAATCGTGTGCAAACATCCTTCAGGGTACAAGAAAGCGAGACATTTATTGCACATCGAAAGCACAATAAAAGTCTCGCTGCTTTGCTACTAACCGGATTTTCCATGGCAGGAAAATCGTACTGACGATTAAGTAGACGTCATAGACGCCAACTACTCCCTTTTATTAAAAAGTAGTATAGCAACGGAATTCAGGAAAGTCAATATCACTTTGCCGCTTTTCCTTTAATTTTTGTTTTCATCACATACCACAATGCGCCGGTAATACATACGGAAGAATAAGCGCCGCATACGATACCTACCATCAGCGGTAATGCAAATTCACGGATACTGGTCACACCTAATACAAACAGGACTGCAACCATGATAAACGTGGTAAAAGAAGTATTGATACTTCTGGATAAAGTCTGTGTGATACTGTTGTTTACGATTTCCGCAAGATCCGTATTCTTAGGCATTTCTTTTAAGTTTTCACGGATACGGTCAAAAATTACAATAGTCGCATTGATGGAATAACCTACAATGGTCAGCATACATGCTATAAAGGTATTACCTACACTTGTTTTGGATACCGCATAAAAAGCAAGTACCACCAATACATCATGTACCAGAGCCAGAACTGCACTGGTTGCAAAACGGATGTCCTTGAATCTGATCCAGATATAGATCAGCATAAAGATCGTGGCAATAACAACTGCAATGATCGCATCGGTTTTCATTTCGCTGCTGACTGTAGCACTGATGGTCTCAGATTCTATGTTACCCTCTTCCACCCCAAAGTTATCAGCCAGCACATTGCTTACTTCTTCTCTTTCATCAACTGAAAGAGTTCTTGTTTTAATAATAACTTCCGTGGTTCCTGATACCTTCTGTGTCTGAACATAACCGTCCCCGGTAATGGCTTCCAAAAGGGGAACTACTTCTGCATCCAGTTCTTCAATGGTCATGTCCTCATTAAAGGTAACGGTTGTGGAAGTACCGCCTCTGAACTCCATGGAATAATTTAAAATATCTCCTGTGGATGCTTTGTTTACACCCAGCATTACAAAGCCGCCTACGATCAATATCAAAGAAATCGCAAAACAGATTGCCTTCTTGGACAGGAAATTGATGGGTTTCTTTTCCCTGCCGATGCCATACCATTTTTCGGATTTAAATCCAAGACCGTAAAAAGCATTTAATAAAACTCTGGTTACTACCATGGCCGTAAACATGGATAAAATAATACCGATCATCAAGGTCTGGGCAAATCCCTTTACTGTTCCGGAGCCTTTTACCACAAGTACAACAGCAGCAATCAGGGTTGTCACATTACCATCCACAATGGCGGAAGTAGCTTTGTTGAAACCGATCTTAATTGCCGAATTAACTGTCTTTCCGGTTCCCAGCTCTTCCCTGATACGAGCAAAGATAATAACGTTTGCGTCTACTGCCATACCAATGGAAAGAATAATACCTGCAATACCGGGTAAGGTCAGTGTCAGATTAAAGCCGTTTAATACCAGCAGCGTTAAAATTACATACATTGCAAGTGCCAATGCTGATGTGAAACCCGGCAGGAAATAGATGACAGTCATAAAGATACAGACAATGACAAAACCGATAATCGCTGCCTTTAAGCTGGTCTTAATAGCATCTGAACCAAGCTGGGCACCTACTACGTTAGAACGCATTTCTTCCAGTTCCAGCTTCAGACCGCCGATTCTGATAGTGGAAGCCAGCGTTCTTGCTTCCTCTACATCAGCCATTCCGCTGATCTGCGCCTGTCCGCCTGTAATAACAGTCTGTACAGTAGGAACGGAAACCAGCTCTCCGTCATAATAAATGGCAATGGTCTCGCCCCGGTCATAAGCTCTTTGGGTCGCTTCTGCAAAAGCCGCTGTTCCTTCATCCGTAAAGGTAAGTTCTACCACATACTGTGTCTGTTTCAGTGCGGAATTATCTGTTGTCTGGGCGGCATCAGCAGTTGCCACCATGGTTCCGTCCAATTTAATAGAACCGTCTGCCAGTAATTCATCAATGGTTTTATTTAAAACATAAATGTACTTTCCATTTTCATCAATGCCGGCAATAGAATAGTTCATATTACCTTCATCATCTGTCTCGGAAATAAAATACAGGCTGCCCGGCTGTCCCAGCTCCTGAAGGATCTCATTGGCATCAGATACGCCGGGAATCTCAATATTGATTCTGTCCGTTCCTTCCTGATATACCTGGGCTTCCGTAGAGTATCCCTCCACACGCTTCTGCAGCTTATAAATGGTATCTGCCATATCTTCACTGGAGGGTTCCTCTTCCCCCACTACCTGATAGGTAATGCTGACACCGCCTGCAAGGTCCAGTCCCTGTTTGATATTTCCTGCTGATCCGGTCTTTGTCGGTCCGATTCCCACCAAAGCCACATAGCCCAGTCCTACCAGAGCTATTAAAAAGAGAATCATGGAAAGAACCGCATTTTTCTTTTTCATTTTACTTCTCCTCTCCATCGGCAAGTGCTGCCTTTATCATGATCGCACATTCGATACGCTTCCTCTGCAGCTCGCATCCGATATCATAAGCATCATTGATGCTGCCATGGAAGTTATATGAATTTGCCGCGCAGCCGCCGCTGCAATAAAATTTCGCAAAACAGTTTTTACACTTCTCTTTTGCATATACGTTACAGGTCTTAAATTCATCACGGATAGCGGTATTTACAATTCCTTCATCCACATTTCCCATTAAGAACTGTTCCATTCCCACAAACTGGTGGCAGGGATAAAAATCTCCCCAGGGTGTCACCGCCAGATACTCTGTGCCCGAACCGCATCCGGAAAGCCTTTTTGCCACACAGGGTCCGCCCTCAAGATCTATCATAAAATGGAAGAAATTGAAACCTTGTCCTGCTTCCTTCCTCTGAATGATTTCTTTTGCCAGTTCATCATACTGTTCCAAAATAACAGGAATATCTTCTTCTTTTATGGCATAATCTTCTTTTTCATCTGCCACCACCGGCTCTACGGAAATCTGTTTAAATCCCAGATCTGCCAGATGGATCACATCCCTGGAAAAGTCCAGATTGTGATGGGTAAAGGTTCCTCTTACATAGTAATCCATCTGGTTGCGGCTTTCTGCTACCTTAATGTATTTGGGAACAATTTCATCATAGCTGCCCTGTCCGCCTCTGTGGGGACGCATATGATCGTGAACTTCTTTTCTTCCGTCTATGCTTAAAACAATATTTGCCATTTCTTTATTGGCAAACTCCAGTATTTCATCATTTAACAATACCCCGTTTGTAGTGAGGGTAAAACGGAATTTCTTGTGATAAGGCTCTTCTAAAGATCTGCCGTATGCTACCAGGTCCTTTATTACCTGCCAGTTCATAAGCGGCTCACCGCCAAAGAAATCCACTTCCAGATTCACTCGGTTTCCGGAATTCTTTACAAGGAAATCAAGGGCTTTTTTCCCTACCTCATAACTCATGATTGCCCGTCTGCCGTGATATTCTCCCTCTTCTGCAAAGCAGTATTTACATGCCAGATTGCAGTCATGGGCAATATGGAGACACAATGCCTTTACCACAGTTTCACGGTCTTTGAATTCCTGAATATACGGTTCATATATATCATCCGTATACAGCATTTCAGCTTCCGCTAATTCTACAATTTCATCAACGGCTTCCGATACTTCTTCCTCATGATAGGAAGCTCCTGCCTCTTTTAAGGCTTGTCCTGCCAGTGCAAGCAGCCTTTCCTTAGTGCTTTTCTCCCGGACAGCCCGCTCCAGAACCGGTATCAGATCATAGACAACATCATCAACCACATGGACTGCCCCGCTGTTTACATCCAGCACCAGGTTGTAGCCGTTGTTTTTATAAACATGTACCACCGTATTCTCTCCTAAATCCAACTATATTATCACAAGCCCAGCCTGTGTTCGCCGTTTGCGATGGTTTATGACCATTTCGCAAATCGATATAAACGTATAATAAGCAGCGATCTTACTCGCTGCTTAAGAAACATCATATTATTTAACCTGTTCGCAACTCTGATTGCCAACTGTACAAGATGTTTTGCAAGCTGACTGACAAGATGTCTGGCACTCACCACATCCGCCTTTTTTCATGGATTTCTTTAAATCTCTCGTGCTTAATGTTTTGATATGTTTCATAACAAAGCCTCCTTTATTCACTTTAAGTACTCAATAAGCAGATTATATCACAGTTTTTCCGCCATTGAAAGACTTTTTTTCAGCTTAGCATGCCGCCTAACATACCGCCTCCGGCACAGAGCATAAAGGTCGTCAGCAAATGACTGCCCACTACTGTTTCCTGTTGTCCCGCTATCATGGAAACCACAGCCAGTATTACAAAATACCCTGCTCCCAGCAGAAATCCCCACAGAAATTTGCGCACCTTTAATTTCTTTCCTGCCAGAAAGCCTGTCAGGAAGGTGACCAGCACATAGATGACAATAACTGCAATATTGACAATCTTTTCATCCAGCCGGAATTTGTAAAGCAGAAATGCCAGCCCCAATAGAAGCGCTCCTGTCAGCACATAGGCGAAGACCAGCAATCCTAACATCACCAATATTTTACCATTTACACTTTCCTTATCCAATAATTGTTGACGCATCCCATTCCCCCTGTTTATTTCTCTTTTACTTGACAATTAAAAACATTTTATAGTATCTTTCCTTATAACATATGATGTAATACAAAAAATATGATTGGAGTTGATTTTAATTTTGGATACCCCTGAGGTCATACAATTGATAATTCTGGTAGTGCTGCTGATGCTTTCCGCCTTTTTCTCTTCTGCGGAAACTGCCTTAACCTGTGTAAATAAGGTTAAGATGAAAACCCTGGCAGACGAAGGCAATAAAAATGCAAAACGTGTTCTGGATATACTGGAATCTCCCGGCAAAATGCTGAGTACCATTCTGATCGGCAATAACCTGGTAAACATATCCACAACTTCCCTTGCAACAACCCTGACTATTAAAGTGTTTGGAAGTGTTTTTGTAGGCGTGGCAACAGGAATTCTGACGATCCTGATCTTATTATTCGGCGAGATCGTCCCCAAGACAGCTGCCAGCATCAATTCCGAAAAGCTGGCTCTTACCTACAGCCCGTTGATCAAGGCTTTGATGTTTGTATTGACGCCTGTGATCTTCATTGTGGATAAACTGTCAGGAGTCCTTTTAAAGCTCATGCATATTAACGCAAACGGCACTTATAATCCCATGACTGAAAGTGAACTGAAAACCTATGTTGAGGTCAGCCATGAAGACGGTGCCATTGAATCCGAGGAACGGGAAATGATCTTAAACGTATTCGACCTGGGCGATTCCCTTGCAAGAGACATTATGATTCCCCGTATAGAAATGACTATGGTAGATGTGGATACCTCCTATACCAAGCTTCAGAATCTGTTTAAAAACACCCTCTACTCCCGTATTCCCGTATACGAAGAGGACAAAGACCACATAATCGGCAGTGTAACCTTAAAAGATTTCTTTTTAGTCAGCAAAAAATCCGATTTTAATGTGCGTAACATTATGAGGGATATTTATTATACTTATGAAACAAAAAAGACAGATGACCTGCTCATAGAAATGCGTGAAAGCGCCAACAACATTGCCGTTGTACTGGATGAGTACGGTGCTGCTGTAGGTCTTATTACACTGGAAGATCTGCTGGAAGAGATCGTAGGTGAAATCCGTGACGAATATGATGAAGAAGAGGAAGAACTGTTAAAGGAAATCGATACAAGAACCTATGACATTGCAGGTTCCATGAAGCTGGACGATATCAACGACGCCCTGTTGACCAGCTTTGATTCCGATGACTATGACTCTATCGGGGGTATCATGATCGAACATCTGGACCACATTCCCAAAAAGGGAGAAAGCGTCACTTTGGAAGACGGTACAGTAATCACAGCCTCCATCATGAACAAAAACCGCATTATGCGGGTTACGGTAGTATTGCCTGAAAAGTCCGATGAAAACGGAAAAGAAAACGAAGAAACCATGGAAGTCCCAAATAAAGAGGAAAGCTCTTCTGATACATCTTCTATGGAAAGTTCTTCTGACAAGAAATCTTCCCATGAGGAGGAGGCTTTTGGATCATAATTTCATTCTCTCATAAAACTGTTCATAAAAATCCCTTTTACAGTCATAGGGATTCAGGTAAAAATTTTGCAAAATATTCATAGAGGCATTCTTAACGCCGCTCTCCCATTGAGTTTTGGGAAGAGCGGCATTTTTTTCTCTCACATCTTTCAGGAAATAGTGCCAGTCTGTCAAAAATCTCTCATACTTCTCCATAGGTGTTATATCAATCCAATGGATGATTTTTACCTTGGTCTTATCTTTTGTAGATTGACATGCATCCTGCAGGATAAAATAGGACAATTTCCCATCCTCATAATTTCTTCCTAAAGGAAACAATCTGCACAGTCCGGGACGGAAACCGTGAATCCCACAGCGCCCCTGGGCATTGAGAAACATACATTGTTCCTCTTCTCCCGCCATTTTCAGATTGGGGAGGATCAGCCCCTCATGGACATTTAATTCCACCTGCCCCAATAACAGTTCCTGCGGCGTACACTGCAATCCTGTCTCCAGCTCATAAAAGTCAAAAGGGTCCAGAATAATGGAATTTCCCATTCCCCGGCAGCAGTCAGAGCAGCCCTTGCAATCATGACAGCCGATCTTCACATTTTTATAGGATTCAAATAATTCATTTGCTCCTGACATTTCCATTTCCTCTTAGTTTCAGGTATTTTACTCCTGTAATCGGTCTAAATGACCGCAGATATATTCTTCTACTTCGCTTTTTTCCATTCCCAGGGCAATGGCAAGTTCTCCATGAAGGTTATCTCCTGCTTTTTTGAAATAGCGGTCATCTGTATTGGTTGTTTTCTTACCATGGGAAATTCTGTCCTGCCTCCTCAGATACAGGGTCTTGATAATACTTACCCACTGTCTGCAGTCACAGGAGCGCATTGCTTCCTTGTATTTTAATTCCCGCTGCTTTTCATCGCCTATCCACATTTCCGGTATATTGGGAATATCATCGATCAAAGCCTTTGCTTCATCGCCGGTCAGCATCTGGCGCATCAGCACTTTATCGTTATCCACTGCGGAATAAATCTTCCCCGCCTCTTCATAAACAGGCTTTAATTCATAATATTTTTGTCCTTTTGTAGCTCCCGGCAGATTTAATTCCGTAATATTTTCCACCTTACAGATTCCCCGGCTTTCGTATACAATAAAATCTCCTACTTTAAACATTTTGCTTCTCACTTTCCGGCCGGTAGAAGCTTTACGCTTTACACGCCTACATTTCACAGGTTTTAGGCAATGAAAAGCGCAAATCCGCTTTTATCGAATTTACGCTTTTATTATCTTTCTGTATCTATTTTAACATTTTAAAATTTTGAAAGTCAAGATTTTTCATTTTTATATTCCCCGAATATTTTTCATCGCTGATAAATCAGACCATTTTTTTGTCACACATTGCCAAAAATTCCATAAACTAATAGAAAAACTTAAGGTGAAACCATGGCAACAATTGTATTGGATGCAGGCCACGGCGGCTCAGATGCCGGTGCTGTCTACGGAAACCGGGTCGAAAAAGACGATAATCTTGCCCTGACTCTCGCTGTAGGAGATATCCTTCAAAGAAATGGGGTCAATGTCATTTATACAAGAACAAACGACATTTATGAAACACCGCTGCAAAAGGCAACGGAAGCAAATGAAGCAAATGCTGACTACTTTGTTTCCATTCACCGAAATTCCACTCCGGTCCCCAATTCCTACTCCGGTGTGGAAAGTCTTGTTTATAACCGATACGGCAGAGCCTACGAAATGGCAACAAACATTAACGAACAGTTAAGCAGAATCGGCATGAACAATCTGGGCATCAACGAACGAAAAAACCTGGTTGTTTTAAGACGCACTAACATGCCAGCCGTTCTTCTGGAGATCGGCTACGTAAATACAGACGCGGATAATGTATTTTTTGACACCCGTTTCGATGATATTGCTAACGCCATTGCCCAAGGGATTCTGGAGACAGTAAGATGATCTGATCAGGAAAATGATCCTCATGGGAAGATACGGAAAGAAAATAACCGGATATAGACGTATAAGTTTTGGTATAAATGCAGTCCCCTCCCCCCTCTGAGACATTCCCGGAATTTTCATAAGCTTCCAAAAGCAAAGCAATGCCTTTTCCCGAAAGCTTAGCCATACTTTCCTTCCTTGTCCAGAGCTTTGTAAACACCCTGTTCTTTTCCTCCTCTTTCTTTCCTTCAAGGTACTGCATTTCCTTTGGAAGACAAATACGCCTTGCCACATTTTCTTTATACTGCCTGATCCTTTCAATATCGATACCCACCTCTTTGGTATCCACCACACAGGCAGCATAATCCCCACTATGAGAAAGGTTTACATAAAACCCACTCTCCCGTGGAAAAAACATCTTTCCATTTTCGTTAAACTCAGGCGTTTCCTCCAGTGAAACGCCTCCTTTTTTCATACAAAACAAAAGCAAAGCCCCCGCCGTCAGGCTCCTATCCCTGTCCGCTTGATTCCTACACTCATCTGCCGCCCTCCTCCTAAAATCCGGCAACCTGTCATAAATTTCCTTTCTCCCAAACTCTCCCATTATGTCAGACACTCTCACCACAAAAATATCCATAGCCCTCACCTAAGCCTTTCTCACACCAAAAGCCCCATAAATCCACAGCGTAAATTGCAATTTGCCGGGAAACTATATAGTTCCTTGGGGGACCGTATAAAAACGCCGGCACTTAGGCTGTGTCCTTTACAGCCTTAGTACCGCTGCGTTTTTATCCGAGCGAGAGCGCGTCCCAAAAGGAACTATATAGTTTCCCGGCAAATTGCCAACACACTTTATTTATCCACTTTTGTCCTCAACCCCATCCGATAGACTGCATCACTGTCGTCTGCCATCCGGTCATAGATCATATCCAGCCACTTCCGGTTCAACTCCGTAGTACTTAAGATCGTATACCGGTCCTTCCTTGTTTCCGGTGCACGCATCCACGCATCAGCAAAAATATCCTTTGTGATCCCATAGGAAGCCGGATTTAAGTCAATGCCGTATTCCCTGCACACCTTCACAAGCTGGGTCTCATCCCTGCCCTGAAAGATACATGCCCCCACGCTTCCTAAAGCAACTGCCATTCCATGGGAAATCTTTAGCTGTGGATAATATTCTTCTATAGCATGACAGAATAAATGCTCTGATCCGCTGCTGGGTCTGGAACTGCCTGCAATTTCCATGGCAAGTCCGCCCATGACCAGTGCCCTTGATAAAATGCGGATAAAGGTTTTGCTGGTCAGAGACTTATCGTCACAATGATATACACTATCATATGCCATCCTTGCAAGGGCATAGGCAAAATCATCTACCGGTTTTCCCTCTTTCTTTGCCGCAAGCTGCCAGTCAAATAATGCCGTATGCTTGCTGATGGTATCTCCGATACCCGATAAGGTCTGTCCCTTGGGTGCTTTCATGATCATATCCGTATCTACCAGGATCGCTGTAGGTATCTTACAGCCCAGGGTCTTACGGTTCATACCCTCAGTCTGCAGAACCGAAAAAGGCGACGCAAGGGAATCATTGCTCAAAGTGGTGGGCAGACAGATATAAACAGCTTTTCCCACAAATGCAGCATATTTTGCCACATCCAGGACTCTGCCGCCTCCAAAGCCGATCACGACCTTGATGTTATGAATACAGATATATTTTGCAAGTTCCACCGCCTGGTTAAAGCTGCCCTCTTCAGACAAATAAACCTCACTGTTTCCGAAGTCCCGTTGTAATTCCTCCAGATATTCCGGATACAGATCCTTTAAAAACTGTTCTGTTACGATAATTGCTTTTTGTCCTTTTATCTGAGGCAGATAAGAAGCCACGGTCTCATCCACATGTTCAAAGACACCTTCCTCCACCACCAGACAAAGAGGCAGATTAAAACGATTAAACTGATTCATGCACTTCCCGTTCTTTCTTTTCTTTCAATATCTTTGTCTTCTGCCATATCTTCCTGCTACTCTTCTGCAGGCTCTTCTTTCTCAGTCAGATTCAGTGCGATCTGCAATTCGTCAAGCTGTACCTGATCTACTACGTCAGGAGCATTAGTCAGCAGACAGGAAGCATCTTTTACTTTAGGGAATGCGATCACTTCACGAATGCTGTCCGCCTTTACCAACAGCATAACCAGTCTGTCCAATCCGTATGCAAGACCTGCATGAGGGGGCACGCCGTATTTGAACGCATTTAACAGGAAACCAAAGCGTTCCCATGCGCTTTCTTTGGTAAAGCCAAGGACTTCAAACATTTTTTCCTGAATATCGTTCTGATGGATTCTGACAGAACCGCCCCCAAGCTCCACGCCGTTTAATACGATGTCATAAGCCTTTGCACGGACTCTTCCGGGATCGGAATCAATATACTGCCAATCCTCTTCCATAGGCATGGTGAAAGGATGATGCATTGCCATAAAGCGGTTTTCTTCATCGCTCCATTCTAAAAGAGGGAATTCCGTTACCCACAGGAAATTAAACTGATCTTCGTCGATCATGCCCAGAGAATGTCCCAGTTCCAGACGAAGCGCTCCCAACACATTCCATACGATCTTATTTCTGTCAGCAGCAAACAATAATAAGTCACCCGGTTCTCCGCCCATAGCATGTGCCAAAGCCTTTAATTCCTCTTCTGTCATAAATTTTGCAAAGGATGATTTGTATGCGCCATCCTCCTGGATAGAAAGGTAAGCCAGTCCTTTTGCACCGTTGCCTTTTGCAGAATCTACCAATGCATCAATTTTCTTTCTGGGCATTGCAGCCTGACCTTTTACGTTGATACCTCTGACTGTTCCGCCGTTTTCTAGGGCTGATGTGAATACGCCGAAGCCGCATCCTTTTACCACATCGGATACATTCACAAGCTCCATGCCGAATCTTGTATCCGGCTTATCGGAACCGTATCTGTCCATAGCATCCTGCCATGTAATCCTTGGAAGAGGCAGGGAAACCCTTAATCCGATCGCCTTTTCACATACATCAGCGATCAGTCTTTCATTGACATCCATAACATCCTCTTCATCCGCAAAGGATAATTCCATATCGATCTGGGTAAATTCCGGCTGACGGTCTGCACGCAGATCCTCGTCACGGAAGCATTTTGCGATCTGCATATAGCGGTCATAGCCGGAACACATCAAAAGCTGTTTGAAAAGCTGTGGTGACTGGGGCAGAGCATAAAAGTTGCCCGGATGCACACGGCTGGGCACCAGATAATCCCTTGCGCCTTCCGGTGTGGATTTATTCAAAATAGGGGTTTCGATCTCCAGAAATCCTTCATTTGTCAGGAAGGAACGAACCTCCGCACAGATTTTGCTTCTTAAGATCAGATTTCGCTGTAAATCCGGTCTTCTCAAGTCCAGATAGCGGTATTTTAAACGGATTTCCTCTTTTGTCTTGCTGTTCTCTTCTACAGGGAAAGGCGGCGTTTCGGATTCGGATAAAATACGCACCTGCTCTGCAACCACTTCAATGTCTCCGGTTGCAAGGTTTTCATTGACCGCACCTTCCCGTTTGCATACCTTACCGGTAACGGCAATGACGAACTCGCTTCTCATTTTCTCTGCCTTTACAAAGCTTTCAGAACCGCATTTATCCTCTTCAAATATGATCTGCAGAATACCGCTTCTGTCCCGTAAGTCCACGAAGATGATTCCGCCTTTATTTCTCTGTTTTGCCACCCAGCCCATAACGGTCACTGTTTCACCGATATTTGCTGAAGAAACTTCTGTACATCTGTGGGTTCTCTTTAACCCTTTCATTGTTTCAGCCATGTTTCTGCCTCCTGATTATTTCATTTCCCAATTTAGTTTTCTATGTCCTGGCAATAGTTCACAGTCCTTTGGACTGCTTCTCTGTCAGCCTTTTTTATTTGATCTATCTTTTCAATGGATCTTTGTAGAAATCCACAAATTCTTCATAACCGTCTTTGGTCAGCTGTTCCTTCTGGAACTTTTTATTTTTATTCATACGGACTACCAATACCTGTGTTCCCTTGGCACGTTCTTCCTGTGCCTTTGCAATAACCTGGCAAAGTTTATCCGTATCAATGCCTTTCTCTACCAGATATGCCACCTTCTTTGCCTGTGCAGGAATCTGGAAATTGTTGTCCATCATAATGGTAATGATACGCTCAAATCCGATGGAAAAACCGCATGCCGGAACATCATTTCCCGTAAAGCGTCCGATCATCTTGTCATATCTGCCTCCGCCGGCAACGGAACTGCCGAACTCCGGCATCTCGATCTCAAAGATCGTTCCTGTATAATAGGACATTCCTCTTACTAAAGTAGGGTCAAACTCGATGGTAAAATTGGTATCTACTGTAGCAGAAACGCTTGCTTTAATCTCGGATAAGTTTTTGACAACCTCTTCTTCCAGATAATCTCCCAAAGTTTCTCCCAAGTAGGCAATGCCGTCCTCCGCCTTTTCAATGCCTTCAAAAAGTGCCATATATTTATCGACCGATTCCTGTGAAAAGCCGTTTGCAGTCAAATCCTCAGCAACGCCGTCCATACCGATCTTATCCATCTTATCCAGAATAATAAATACTGTATCCAGCTCTTCTTCTGCAAAACCGGCATAAGAAGCCATCGCTTTTAAGATTCTTCTCTCATTGATGCGCACCTTGAAATTGGAAAATCCCAGTTTTCCCAAGGTTGTGGTGGTGGCAAGGATCAGTTCGATCTCAGCCAGATTGCTGGGTTCTCCAAGAATATCGATATCACACTGCATGAACTGACGGAATCTTCCCTTCTGGGGTCTGTCCGCACGCCATACATTGCCCATCTGCAATGCCTTAAAGGGCGCAGGCAGATTTGCCGCATTGTTGGAATAGTATCTTGCAAGAGGAAGGGTCAGATCGTATCTTAATCCGCTGTCCACAAGATCTGCTTCTTCTTTTGCCTGGGCAAGATTTAACTTGTCCCCTCTTTTCATGATCTTAAAGATCAGTTTTTCATTTTCCCCGCCCTGCTTGCTGCAAAGGTTTCCGATGGTCTCCACACAGGGAGTTTCAATGGGGGTAAAGCCGAATTTTCTATAGTTTTCCTTGATCACATTCATGACATAGTCACGAATCTGCATTTCTGCCGGCAGTACATCTTTCATGCCGGTAACAGGTTTTTTGTTTAAAGCCATGTTCTCACCTTTCTCTTTCTCATAATCATTCACAATTTTACAACCTTTTTGGGGATTCTACAAGGTTTATCTGCATTTTGGTAGGAAATTTTGAAAGGGAAAATGATGGGGACGGCGGGGTGGCTCTCTGGCAGAAACAGGCGCAAAAAAGCGGGAAACCTTGTAACCGGTTTCCTGCTCAGTGTGCTGCTGTATGGCGCAGTTACCTGATTGTCTGGTATCGGCTGCACTTCAAGTCGAAACTTAAATAACGCTTTCAAAAGTGTTTCTGTTACGTAGTCTTCTATGTCCTTGACTGCCTATCATTGAAAATAGTCTGCAAGATATTCAATAGCCGTGTCTGATACTTTAAATGTCATTTTCATCCCATCAACTTCCAATGTAACATAAGGAATATCTTCATAACAGAGCAATTCGCATACAGGATACAGTTCTCCGTCCGTTGCACTTTCTCCAAATTTAATTGTTTCCTCCTGTGAAAACTGAAAAGTTCCAACTAATTTTGCCTCTTTAGGAAGGGTTTTCAATTCCCAATGTTCCATGTCTAATGCAGATATAAAATCTGATATTTCTTCGCTTTCTGCCAAAATCTGTGTTGCAGTGGAAGTATTTGCGGGAAGAACGGCAATTTCCTGTGCTTTGGAAAGTTCCCCACAATATTCAGACGCATCTTCTTTTTCACTATTGGCATGGCAGCCACAAAGGAATACGGTGGTCATTAGTAACAACATCAATATTTTTTTCATAGTAACCTCACTTTCTGTTTTCGTGATATTCATCATTCATAATCAATAATCGGTATGCCCGGACAATGCCAGCCATATACACACACAAGAAAACTCCTATTCCAGCTAATACCATTCCGCAAGCAAAAACAATATTATCTAAGACGTACATTTCAGCAGGTGCAATCATCGGACAGAGTAAAAATCCAATGGCAATCATGGCAATTCCAACAAGGTTAAAAATATGAGCTAATTTCTTTTTGTCAGCATAAACAGCGGTTAATTCTGAGTTTACTGTTTTATCCAAGGATAAGCTTTCTATCCAAATTTTACGATATGGATTATCTGCTAACTTTACTGAGAACAGAAGAATCATTCCTATAATGACAACTACCATAAACAATATCATGCTTATTTCTGCGTCCCAAAAAGAAAGAGATAAACTGCCAACGAATAAACCGACCGCAATACCAATTTTTATCATTTTTCTTTTTTGATAGGCAAGGAATCCGTCTGCCATTTCCCGGCTGACATATATTCCTTTTTCATCTGGGTTTGTCTCCGGTTTTTGCATATCTTCCTCATTGAAAAGATAATCCAAAGATACATTAAACAGTTTGCTCATTCGAACAATTTTTTCAGTTTCGGGATAGCCCTTGTCACGTTCCCATTTACTGATTGCCTGTCTTGATACTTCTAACTGATAAGAAAGTTCCTCTTGAGATAAGCCAGCATCCTTTCTTAGCGTTTGTATTTTTTCTCCAAATGTCATATTGTGTTCCTTCTTTCGCTACCAAACTTACCATTTTTGCAGGTAGCGCACCACCAAAATGTGGTTTCCATTACGCAACTTAGCGTTGCAACTGTATGTTGCAAAAGATTTTGCTTAGGTTTTTGAGTTTTTTTATTATATCTCTCCATTTTGAAAAAGTAAATACATAGGCAAAATCCTACGGGACGAACAAAAACAGGCGGCTCATTAAAGCCGCCTGTTTTTGTATTGAAGAATTTTACTTTGACTTGCATTGATTAGTAGGTGAACAGCTGTACCCAGTGGTTTACACCGTTTTCATCCTGATAATATCCTACTCCGATATTTTTGAAATTTTTGTTTAAAATATTGGCACGGTGTCCGTCGCTGTTCATCCAGCCGTTCATTACCTGTTCCGGGGTTTTCTGTCCCCAGGCAATGTTTTCTCCGCTGCCGCGGAAGGATACGCCCTGTTCCTTTAATGCACTGCTGAAGCTGCTGCCGTTTGGTCTTGTGTGAGAAAACTGCTGCACAATTTCTTTTGCCCTCACATTTGCCGCTGCCGTAACATCTGCATCCATGGTAAGTGCCGGAAGTCCTGCTTTGGCTCTTTCCTCGTTGACCAGCTCAACTATTTGCTCTGCATAAGAAAGTGTTTCTTCATCTGATGTATCTTCTCCCTGGTTTGGTGTATCCGGAGATTCTACTGCCGGCGGATTGGTCGTGTCCGGTGTATCAACGCCCGGATTATCTGCATCAGGGCAAAGGTTTCCGATATTATCAATAGTAGTGCCAAGTTCTTTTAATATCTGGTTCAGGCTCTCTGTTCCCTGACCAATGTATACCTTATAGCATTTGCCGTTTACATTTATAACATTTCCTGTTTTTGCCGCATAAGCAGTCAGCGGTGTACTTCCTGCTGCCACTACTGCTGATAATAATGTGATTGCTAATAATAATTTTTTCTTCATCGCTTCCTCCTTAAATATTACATATTTGTTACAAAATTGATACTAACATGTTACATCCAAGAATACTACAAGCAAATTTTACCATGCATTTTGCTGACAGCCCTGTGACCAAAAAATTGTACACCCGTGTAGAAAATCCATAATATTCTTTAAACCAATGGCTTTATTCAAATTCCCATGTTATACTTTTTCTGATATAAAGCGATCAATATAGCGTTATAGATATGAAAAGAGAAATGTCATGATAGTTTCATTTGATTTAGATGATACCTTATTTGTATCTCCGGATAATTTCAGAGTTGAAGAAGAATTAAGTTTTCCCTGGAATATGATTTATAAAGAGCGGCTCAGATTTGGAACCATTTCACTGCTAAGAGAAATACAGTCTTTGGGAATAAAGGTCTGGATATATACTACATCCTTTCGCTCGGAAAAGTATATCAGAAGATTATTCAGACATTATGGGATCAAATTGGATTCCGTGATAAATGGTTCACGGCATGAAAAAGAAGTCCAGGGAAACAAATCTGAACCTATGCCGTCTAAATATCCGGGAAAATACAGAATTGCCCTGCATATAGACGATGACGTTTCAGTACTGCAGAACGGTAAAGTCTATGGCTTCAAGGTTCACTTGATCGGTATGCAGGATGATAATTGGGATAAGAGGATATTGGAACAGATAAAAAATATTCAGTCAAAACACATTTAACATAAGAAAAATTTCTGATTTAAATCTGTACGATCTGCTTTACAAATAATCTGTTTTTGTGATCCAAAAATAATGCTTTTGATCCTCGAAATTTGAAATTTTTTATCAGCAGCGGCTTTTCCTGAAATATAATTTCTGTTCTTTCATAGTCTTTGATCTCATGATGAGAAATAACCGCAGAATGGAATTCAGAATGTTTATCATACCCGCCATCGAAAATCAAATATCCGGAGTCCGCAGTCAATAGAAAACCGGCTGCTCCCATTATATCAGGCTGATATACCACCTTCTTATGAAAATCCGTCCTGACCAGATTAAATTCATCATAATAGTAATACCACAGGTTTCCTTTATCATCCAGATTCATGGCATAGCAGTCATAAATTGGATCATCTGCTTTCCATAATATATTGCCTTTTTCATCCCAGGAAATCAAACCACAGCTTCCGATGGGATGATCCCATCCATAATTTCCAAATACGCCCTCGTCAAAATAACTTGTTATAATGCGGCCGTCGGCAGTTACAATGCAGTCTTCAATTCCATCTCCCAGGCAGAACTCATCAGAAACAGTTCCTGACCTGTCAACCAGAACAGCATTTTTTTCAGGTCCTTCTTTTTGGTTACAGGTTCTTGATCCCAGTAACAATATTCGGTTGTTTATGGGCTGGATAAAATGAAAATTCATCATATGCCTGCCAAGATTGTAATACTCATATGATAAAAGTTCTCCCGTATACCAGTCTACAGATAAAACAAGCATGCTGTATATTGTATCTGCTGTTGTATCTACAAAAATTCCATTGATTCTTTCGGGAATCTTTTCACTTAACAAAATGTAAACCGCATCATCATAACCGATGCTCATACTCACAAATGAATTGAAAGAAACATCATATTCTTTTAAGATATTTACAATATCAATGGACTTATGAACAAATACATTTCTCATTGGTTTACTCCTGCTAATCAAAGTTTTAGACGAAACTTCCTCCTGCTCCCATCTGGGCGATCCTGAGAAGATCCCTTCTGGAATTTATACCCAGCTTTGTAAAGATATTTTTCATGGAGCTTTTTACCGTATTTTCACTGATAAAAAGCTGTGCTGCGATCTGCTTGTTGGTAAAGCCGTCCAATGCCAGAAGTGCAATGTCATTCTCCCTTTTGGTAAGCATGGGGAAAATTCCTGTATACCGCTGATTCTTAGCATTTTTATGCACTGTTGAAAATTTACGGCATGCTGCCATGATCAGCTTGTATCCTTCATTTTCTTCTAACAGTTCCTGCAATGGCCTGACCAGCCATTCACTGTACTTGGCAAATAACATAACAGGGGCAAATTCCACAAGAGCTACTGCTTTGCGGATATATTCCTTTGCCTCTTCTATCCTTCCAAGGGACGCTGCCGCACAGGCAAGGATCAGATAAATGTTTCCCACTGTTAACTGATTGGAATATTTCCTGACCATGGACAGAATTTCTTCTTCCATGGAAAGCACTTCGGCAAATTTTTCATCATGGAGACAGATCGCTGTTTTGATCATCATGGCATAGGGATATGCCTGAGGTAAGATTTCCTTAGGCGGTCTGCCCTTTTCCCTGATCCATTCCGCCAGATGATCCGGATATCCGATATGTTCATGGAAAAATGCCTCACACATATCCACAGTATATGTGAGACTGGACTTTTCGCTTTTTTCCCGGATTACCATGGCACGCATTTCTTCCAGTATCCTTTTTACTTCTTCAAAATCCCCCCGCATATATGCAAGATGAGCATTCAAATACTGAATATTGATGGTATAGCTGAGCAGCTGGTTGGACTGGCACTTTCTAAGCGCCCTGTGGCAAAAAATTTCAGCCTGCTCAAAATCACCGGTATAATACCAGTACTCTGCCTCTGCAATATCAATTATCCCATCATAAACACGTATTCCGTAATTGCGGTATTCCTCAAATTGTTCTTCCAGTTTTTTTATCACATCTTTTCCGTTTCCGCCTGTGTAAAACATATGAAAAACAGATGGAATGCCAAAAGTTCTGGGGATATCCCTGTCCACTTTAGGCAGATCTTCTGCCTCTATGGCAGCCGCCTTTTTCATATAATATTTCATCTGATCCAGATCATTAAAGGAACTTTGGGATAAAAACACATAATATGCCTTCCATAGATAATCCTTATCCTCTCTGGCAAGCTTGATCTGCTTCATCAGCTGTTCAAATAAAAGACGGCACTCCGCCAGCCTCTCATCTTCTCCGTAATTGTAAAAACGCCACATAAACAGCACCAGACAAAGAGGATAATCTTCAAATAAGATCTTGGGACAATCATCATAACATCTTTTGATCAGTTCCATGTCCTCATCTCTGGAGCATACTGTTTCAAACAGTTCCAGCGTCCGCAGCATTCCCTCATAATTCCCTGCTTTCTCGTACCACCTTAATGCTTCATGATACTCCCCTGTCTGTATGAGATATTCCGCCAGCCGCTCGTAGCGGATGCACCGCTCAGAAAGACTTAATCTTTCAAAATGATGATAAATACAATCCTTAAATATAGTATGAAAATGATATTCTCCTGTATCGGGATACTTTCCAAAAAAGGAATGATTGTTCATCAATTCCTGAAGCATGGGTTCACTATCTTCCCCACCATTAAAAAAATCCGCCTGCTCCTTTGTAAAATCCTGAAGTAATGCCAGATAAGACAATAAATACTGGGTCTGCTTGGAACAGGTTGCATATGCCACTCTGTCCACCAGATGCTCCATGTCTGCGCTTAGATCACTTCTACCCATGCGGCGGTAATTCAAAACAGAAACATAGATCATGGAAATCCAGCCTTCAGATTTTTCGTAAATCTGTTCCGTTTCTTCCTCACTGATATCCAATTGATACATACCCAGATACTTGTGAAAGTCTTCTCTGGATAATCTTAAATCCTCCGTATCGATCCGGTTCAATTTGCCCGTGGCAAGAAGGAATTCCTCATCCTTGAACACACTTTTTTGGGATATGATGATAATATGTATCCGATCCGGAAATTCTTTTACAAGAAACCTGAAAAATTCACTGGTCTGCTCACTTTGAATCTGATGAAAATCATCCAATACAATGAGAATATTTTCTTCCGTCAGCATCTGGGCAAGCTCATCTGCGAAATGTGCTCTCTGTATTTCATCCCAGGGAAAAGGCCACCTTAAAAACCGCTGGGCACTGGTAGAATTGCAAAACAATCCCCTGCACAGCGTATTCCATGCATGTTGAGGATCGCCATCGTATATATTGACCCATTTCACCGGCATATTCACACTTTTACAAAATTCCCTGACTGCAACAGTCTTTCCATAGCCGGTAGGAGCTTCCACCAGCGTGATCGTTCTGCTTATGACACCTGCCAATGCCTTTTTCAGCCGTTTTGAAAGATAAATTTCATCTTTGATCTTAAATTCGTCCATACTCATGATGTCTTTTCTCATTTGCCAAGCCAACCTTCCATTTCTTGTATATGGAATAATTCTTTTTTTCTATAAAGCATTTCCTCTATTTTTTCGATATAAAGCTTCACGTCTTTTACATTATCCGCTCTTTCGATTCGTCCATCCGGCAGCACGATCTTGGAAATGCTTCCGGCTCCCAAAGCCATGATCGTCTGCATTTCCTCCATGATAAGAATATTGTAGATACCGTATTTTCCCGGCTTTGCATAACCCACATTTTCAAAATTACCGGACATATTTTTCTGCCTGTACAGATAATAGGGCTCCATGCCCATTTTCCTTGCCCCTGCTGCTGCAATTTCCATGGTTTCATCTGTATTTTTCAGGCATTGAATGCCGTTTTCTTCGATCCAGCTGCGAAGTCTGGAGGCTCGTTTTATTGCAAGGGAATGTACTGTTAAGGAATCCGGATTCAGATTCCGGATTTCTTTTATGGTCTTTTTCACATCCTCTGCTGTTTCCCCCGGAAGCCCTAATATCACATCCATATTGATATTATCAAAGCCTGCAAGCCTTGCCATGGCAAAGGCCTCTTTGACCTGCTCTACCGTATGTCTCCTGCCGATGAGCTCAAGGGTCTCATCCTTCATGGTCTGGGGATTCACAGAAATCCTTGTTACCCCATGTTCTTTCAACACTTTCAGCTTATCTGCGGTTATGCTGTCCGCTCTTCCCGCTTCCACGGTAAATTCCATCAGGCTGGACAGATCAAAGGTATTTTCCAGACAGACCATCAGCCGTTCCAGTTGTTTCGCTGATAAAGTAGTGGGCGTTCCGCCGCCTATATAAATGCTGTCTAACACTTTGCCTTTATATGCCTGTGCAACGTATTCCATTTCCCTGCACACACAATCAATATACTGCTCCACGATTCCTTCATAAGCACAAATGGGATAGGAAGTAAAGGAACAATAAAGACAGGTGGTAGGGCAAAAAGGAATACCGATATACAGGCTATATCCTTCCCTTACATGAAGAGGTACAAGCAGTTCCTTTTCCCTGTGGGCAATATCTATGGAAAGGGCAGCTTTTTCGCTGCTGACGAAATGGACCTCTCTCATAAAGCGCCCGATTTCTACATCGCTCTTTCCTTTTTCCAGCATCCCCATGGCAATCTTGGTGGGACGTATCCCTGTCAAGTTTCCCCATGGAAGGCTTTTTCCTGTATGCGCTTCCAGGGAGCGGTACAAAAACGCCTTCATCCTGTTCTTGTTGATCTTTCCTGCCGGGTCTTTTTCCGTCTTTTCCCAAAGATCTTCACGACCTGTATACTCCCCTCTTAACTCTCCTGCCTCATGCCCCAAAAAAGTTATGGAAGGCTTACTTCCCTGGAGGATGATCCTCATACGGACGCCCGCCCTTAATTCTTCTGCTTTTTCCCTATCTGTAGATGGTGAGACCACCCTGACTGTTTCCTCCGGATAAAAAGCTTTTACCAAAGAATGGATATCATATTCTAACCTGTCTGTATCTACTGTTACTGCAAACATATTGTGCCTCTGTTATTTTTTCTTTTTCATTTCTGTCAAAGCCCCAAAAGTTCTATTGCAGAAAAGGATTATATTTTTTCTCATGCCCGATGGTGGTAGACTCCCCGTGACCGGAAAAGACCTTTACCTCATCCGGCAGCACAAAGAGCTTTTCCCTGACGTTTCGCACAAGAGAAGCTGCTGATCCTGTAGGGAAATCCGTTCTTCCTACGGATTCTAAGAAAAGGGTATCTCCGCCTACCAGAATGCCGTCTTCTTCAAAATAGAAAACGCAGCTTCCTTTGGTATGTCCCGGTGTGGCAATGACCCGGAAGGAAATTCCTGCTTCGGTGCAGATATCTCCGTCATGGACATATCCGTCCGGCTCCACGGTATAAGATCTGCCAAAAGCTTCAGAAAGATTTATCTTAGCATCCTGACAAATATCCGCTTCCTCATCCAAAGCATATACTTTAGCACCGCTTAGCTTTCTCAGCTCATTACAGCCTCCAATATGGTCAAAATGACCATGGGTAAGATAGATTGCCGCTACTGAAAAACCTGCTTGCTTTAATTTTTCATAGATCAGCTCTCCCTGATCTCCCGGATCAAAAAAGATCACATCTTTTTTTCCCTCCTCATAGACAAAATAGCAGTTAGTAGCACATGAGCTCAATACAAATTTTCCGATTTTTAACATTTTTTCCTCCTATTGAAAACGGGGTGCTGTATCACCCCGTCGTTCTCTCAATATCAATTACACTTTCAACATTTCTCAATTTATCGATAATACGGTTCAGTTCTTCCCTGCTGCTGATTTCAAAGGAAGTCGACATAGTCGCCACTCCCTGCTTGCTGGTCTTGGTATTCATACTGATGATATCAATATTCTTTTCCGTCAATGCTCTGGAAATATCTGCCAGAAGACCATTGCGGTTATCCGCATAGATCACGATCTCAGCCAGATATTTTTCTGCGCCTTCCAGACTTTCCTCCTGCCACTCCGCATCGATCAGACGGGCACGGTCGATTTCCTGAAGATTGATGATATTGATACAGTCGGTACGGTGAATGGAAACGCCCCTGCCTCTTGTAACAAAACCTACGATCTCATCTCCCGGCACAGGAGAACAGCACTTGGAAAAACGGACTGCCACATCATGAATTCCCTTTACCACAATACCGCTCTGGGATTTTGCCTTGGGCAGCATCTGCTTTGCTGCAGCATTTTCTTCCACATTCCTTAAAACTTCTTCATCGGTAATTTCCTTTGCATGGTCCTTCTCAAAAAGTTCCCGCATTTTATTGACAACCTGACCTTCTTTTAAAGCGCCGTGTCCGATTGCCGCCAATACGGATTCCCAATCCTTAAACCCATACTTTTTCATGACTGCTTCCATATATTCAGGTCTCATGATATCCACCTGGCTGATGGATTTTGCCTTGCAGTAATTTTGTAAGAAGTCTTTTCCTTTTATGATATTTTCATCTTTAAATTCATTTTTAAACCACTGGTTGATCTTATTTTTTGCCTGGGTGGATTTGACAACATTCAGCCAGTCCCTGCTGGGTCCTTTGGAATTCTGGCTGGTAAGGATTTCTACTTTATCTCCGTTATTGATCACATAATCAATAGAAACCAGTTTGCCGTTGACTCTTGCTCCCACCATTTTATTGCCAACGGCTGAATGAATGCAGTACGCAAAGTCAATAGGCGTAGAACCTGCGGGCAGATTTTTCACATCTCCTGTGGGAGTAAAACAATATACATTATCCGCAAACAGGTCCAGGTCGCTTTTTAACAGCTTCATGAATTCCCTGTTATCGGAGGTATCCCTCTGCCATTCCAGAATCTGTCTCAGCCATGCCAGCTTTTCCTCTTCTCCTGTAGAAATCTTCTTGCCGTCAGAAGCTTCTTTATATTTCCAATGTGCCGCAATACCATATTCTGCCGTCCTGTGCATTTCATAGGTCCTGATCTGGATTTCAAAGGGCTGACCCGTGGAACCGATCAGTGTGGTATGAAGAGACTGGTACATATTGCCTTTGGGCATGGCAATATAGTCCTTAAATCTACCGGGAATGGGCTTATACATTTCATGAATAACACCCAAAGCTGCATAACAATCCTTTACGCTGTCCACGATAATGCGGACTGCAAAAAGATCGTAAATCTGGTCTATGGTTTTGTTCTGATTTTTCATTTTTTTGTAAATGCTGAAGAAATGCTTTACCCTGCCGTCGATCTTTGCCTCAATGCCGGCATTTTTGATATGCTTGCTGACTTCATCCACAATATCCTGAACGTATTTTTCCCGTTCACTTTTGCGGACTGCGATCTTATCCACCAGGTCGTAATATACGTCCGGCTCCAGATATTTTAAAGATAGATCGTCTAATTCCACTTTTACCTTGGAAATTCCCAGTCTTTGGGCAATGGGTGAGTATATGTCCAAAGTTTCCCTTGCCTTTTCCTGCTGTTTTTCCGGTATCATGTGTTTTAAGGTACGCATGTTGTGCAGCCTGTCGGCAAGCTTAATGATTATGACACGGATATCCTTTGCCATGGCAAGAAACATCTTACGCAGATTTTCCGCCTGCAGCTCGATCTTATCCCCGTCATACTGAAGTCTTCCCAGTTTGGTAACTCCGTCAACTAACAGCGCTACATCACTGCCGAATTCCTGCTCGATTTCCTCTGTGGTAAAAATAGTATCCTCCACCACATCATGTAAAAGTCCTGCTGCAATGGTTTCCTTATCCATTTCCAGATCCGCAAGGATGATCGCCACGCACAGGGGATGGATAATATAAGGCTCCCCCGATTTACGTGCCTGGTCTTTATGGGCATCAGAAGCAAGACGATATGCCTTTTCAATCAGGGAAATATCGTCGCTGGGATGGTATTTATGAACTCTGGCAATGAGGTCATCATAAAGCTCTTCAGGGCTTTTAAATTCCTCCATAGCTTCAATTCTGCCATCATCCAGTACCAGTTCAGTTTTTTCTTCTCCCGGTGTCTCCGGCATGTTCCTTGTACTTTCTTCCATACTTACCGCCCACTTCTCAAACTTCACAAATCTAAAAAGATTATATTATTATTTTAACTTTTCGTCAATTTCCTACGTCAGAAACATATTAAAAACCATAGAAACGTGTTAAAATATCCACATGGGCATTTGTCTCTGAATGTCTTGACAGAGCGAAACCCATAAATGAAAGGATTCCTATTATGCCAAAAGGATTAAAAAATATCAGTGCCACCAGACTCATTGCACTGAGCTTTCTGATTGTTATATTGACCGGAGCCATTCTGTTATGTCTCCCTGTTTCTTCCCGAAGCGGAGAGTGGACCGGCTTCATTGATGCATTGTTCACTGCAACAAGCGCCACCTGTGTTACAGGTCTGATCGTTTTTGACACCTATACCCACTGGTCTTTGTTCGGACAGCTTGTGATCCTGACCATGATCCAGATCGGCGGCATCGGATTGATGACCATTATCATTATGGTATTTATTTTCTTAAAGAAAAAGATCAGTCTCCATGAAAGGCTGATCCTCATGCAGTCTGCAGGAACTGTCCGCGTCAGCGGCATGGTCAGACTGGTAAAACGTATCACAAAGGGAACGCTGGTCTGCGAAGGCATGGGAGCCCTGCTCCTTGCCATCCGCTTTATCCCCCAAATGGGCTTTTTCCAGGGATTGTATTATGCCATCTTCCATGCTGTTTCAGCATTTTGTAATGCAGGCTTTGACCTCATGGGACAGTTTGAACAGTTTTCTTCCCTGACAGCCTATGAAACAGACTTTTTAGTCAACATTACTATTATGATGCTCATTATAGTTGGAGGTATCGGCTTTCTGGTATGGGATGAGATCATCCGTTATGGAATCCATTTTAAAAAATATTCTCTCCATGCCAAGATCGTTTTGACCACTACCTTATTTTTAACAGTAACAGGTACTGTGGGGCTGTTTATTTTTGAATATAAGGGCAATCTGGCAGGTCTTTCCCTGCCGGACAAGATCTTATCCGCCGCTTTTATGTCCGTTACCACAAGAACAGCAGGCTTTAATACCATGGACCTTGCCTCTCTTTCAGAATCGGGAAGCATGTTATCCATGATTTTAATGTTTATCGGAGGAAGTCCCGGCTCCACTGCCGGCGGTATCAAAACCTCCACTCTGGCAGTTGTATTTTTTGCCATGATCTCCATGTCAAGAGGACATGAACAGATCACTTTATTTAAAAGAAGACTGGGGGCTAAGCTGGTAAAGCAGGCATCTGTTATTATTATCATTTATTTATCCGGTATTCTGTTTGCCACTATGCTGATCTGCTTTGCAGAACCCTGTTCTATGACGGATATTCTCTTTGAAACCATATCCGCCGCAGCCACTGTAGGACTTTCCAGAGGACTTACCCCGTCCCTGGGAACTTTTTCCCATATCATTCTGGCATTTTTGATGTTTGCCGGACGAATCGGCGGGCTTTCCATGATGCTGGTATTCGGAGAAGAAAAACCCCAGCCGCCTGTAAAAAGACCTACAGAGCCTATTATCATAGGTTAGGAGCTCTCTCAGTATAGAACCATATAAAAATTATGAACCAACAAATATACAAAAATGTAATGATCTGGAAAGGAATCAATTTATGAAATCTATCTTAGTGATCGGAATGGGAACTTTAGGAAGACATCTTGCAGTGAAGATGCTGGAAATGGGAAATGATGTGATGATCATAGATAAAAATGAATACATCATTCAGGAGCTTGCACCGGTTTTCCCTGATTCTATAGTGGGCGATTGTACCAATGAAGGAGTGCTCCGCTCCATCGGCGTCAATAATTTTGATTACTGCTTTGTTGCAATCGGCGAGGATTTTTATGCTTCTCTGGAAATCACTTCTATCCTCAAAGAATTAGGAGCAAATTGTGTCATCTCCAAGGCAAAGCGCCAGAGACAGGCTGAATTTCTGAAAAAGATCGGCGCAGATGAGGTATTTTATCCCGAACGGGAAATTGCCGAAAAACTTGCTGTCCGTTATAATGCTACGAATATCTTTGATTATATCGAGCTGACTTCAGAATATTCCATTTTTGAAATTCCCATTCTGCCGGAATGGGCCGGAAAGACCATTATGGAGGTAGATGTGCGCCGCAATTACAGCATCAACATCATTGCCGTAAAAAACGGTTCCAAGGTCAATCCCCTGCCCGGCGGAAATCATGTATTTGAAGAAGGAAGCCATATTGTAGTCATCGGCAAATCCTCCGATGTATTCCAACTGACTTCCCGTATTTCTGAAGACTAAAAAAGATCTCCGGCAGCTCTATGAAAAATATATGAGCGTCCGGAGATTATTTTATCACTTTATTGGCAGGCATCTTTTAAATCAAAACAAAGTCCTACAGTTTTGGGGCCCGCATTTGCTGCGATCGCCGCACCGATCTGATAATAACCGGCGGGACCGTATCCTACCTTTTCCCTCATCATTGCCTCGATTTCTTCTTTGGCATGGGTATCACTGCCGTAAATAACCTCATAGGGCGTTCCGGGCTTCATGTCTGCCAGGCACATATCTACGATCTTGGGAATCAGTTTACTTTCACCACGAACCTTTGCTCCGGTGGTGATTTCATTATCGGAAATCTTCATAATAGGCTTTAAATTCAGCCTGTCCCCCACAAATGCCGCCGCACTGGGAATCCTGCCGGATTTTCCCGCATAGCGCAGGGTATACATACCAAAATAGATCCGGCGGGTATCAATGGATTCTTTCAGGTAAGCCGCAATATCAGCAGCTGCACTGCCCTCTTTTATCATCCGGGCAGCATTGACAACCGGCTCACCGTAAAGGGCAGAATAGCCTTTACCGTCAATATTGTAAATATTCAGCTTTCCTTCATACTCAGGATGTTCTTCAAAAAACAGATCCTTTGCCATCAAAGAGTTTCCATAGGTAGCTGATCCATGGGAATTGATCAACACCAGAATGATATCCGTATATCCCGCTTTTGCTTCTTCCAGATACAGTTCCTGAAACTCAAAGGGTGTGATCTGGGAAGTCTTGGGTATTTCATCATATTGAGCCATCAATTCATAAAATCCGTCATTATCAAAATCCACACGGCTTGTATAGGATTTGTCTCCCAACGCTACCTGAAAAGGTAAAATTTTAATATCCAGATTTTTCTCATTTTCATAATCGATATCGCTTGCTGAATCTGTAATGATTCTGATCTTTTCCATCTTTTAGTCCCCCATAAATATTTGTGATAAAGAAACTATAGCCATTATACGAAAAAACTTTTGAATTTTCCATACTTTTTTTATTGATATCTTTCAATTACTCTCTTAGGCTCAGACACTGCTAATATTCCAGTTTGCCAAGCACATAATATTCCATATCTGCTTTACAGATCAATTTCCCATTTTCATCTCTGATAAACACATCATAACGGAACAAAGTTTTTCCGGCTTTTAATTCCACTGCCTCCGCATAGAGCCTGCCGCATCCGATTGCAGGATTCAGATAGGAAATGGTGCCCATGGTCGTGGTAACTGCTGCTCCATGAGTCATTGCCGCCGTTCCGCCTACTGTATCGCATACGGAAAACAGACAGCCGCCATGAACGGAACCCATGGGATTTAACAGATCCTCGTCCACTGCCACTTCCGCTTTTGCCCTTCCTTTGCCTAATTCCGTAAATGTCAGGTGATTATACTTAATATAACCCTTTTCACTCTGGACTCTTGTTTTCAAAAAATCATATAATTCCATTTTAGCTCTCCGTTCTAAAAAATCCTATTGCCGCCGCTGCATTGCCGGCAGGCAGAATCTATATTAACTTGAATAGACTCAGATAAAATCATCCATTTAATATTAACAGATAAAAACGAAAAATAAATACTGATGTGAAGTATCCTATCGAAGTTTTTATGATATGAAAGACTTCCTAAATAGAAATGATTCATTGAATAAACAAAAAATTTTTATAGCCCAACCAATTTTTTTATTTTCTCTTGACTCCACTCTTCATTATCCCAAAAGAAATATTCTTCCTTCCTCTTTTTAAATATGCGAAAAGGCATTGATGTATTATCATAAATATGCATAACATCACATACCTCAACTAATTGTGGAATTAGATTTAATGCCTTTTTATATCTGGAACGTATTTTATCTTCCGGAACCCCATGACCTCCAACTGCTTCTCTGGATTCCACTCGCAAAACATTCACATTTACATCCGAAGTAAGTACATATATACATCTGATAAAATATCCCTGCTCTTTTGCTTTTTTAAGTAATTTCAGATTACGTTCTGTAGATAAAACTGTTTCAAAGGTAAAACTCTCTTTACCCAAAACTGCATCTTCACGCATTTGTTCCGCTATTTGTGCTGCTTCCAAATCGCTGCAATAATTTGTCCTTTTGATGTCATCTGCATTAATATATGGTTCTATCACCTTTGCCATTTTCGTAATGGTAGATTTCCCACTTCCATTAGGACCTGCAAACACAATAATTTCCGGCAGTTTATCATTATGTTGTTGCATATTTTCTCCTTCCGTCCGGATATTCAAGATAAGCCGTTCTTTTCTCTTCATCATATCCTGCGATTGGCACACCCTTAATTTTCTTTATTTCATTATCTATACGTATTGCTTCTTTGAAACGCTCTGTCAATTCATTGTCTGATATTCCACAGGTAGAATCAAGTTCATTCATAATTCCGGCTCCTTTCTTAACCATTATGCTTACCTTACTTTATAATATACAAAATTCCCATGTAATTTCTGGTATAATCATAGTAACAAACCTTTTTGACAATTCCAAGCTTTTACTTCTCCAAATTAATTAGCATATCATCCAACATATCCGATAAATATTCGGAGGTCGGTTTTTGTTCTCTTAAAATTCCTGTGTTTCACCATGCTTTATTTTACAACATAAATCAAACCGATACAAACCATTGTTTGATTCTTTTTGTTTTTCCCATAATGTTAATGACTCACCAAAAACATACTCTTTACACACTAATATCTTATAGCTAATACTAATTATGTTTCATTATAGCAAAATAAAGCAATGATTAAAATACTTTGATATTTCCACTGATCAGTGTCTTTTATCCCATTTTATATTTCTTCTGACATCTTTTCTGTCATCAATAAAAAAGGCAGCATATCTGATCATTTCAACCGATATGATGCCTTAAATATATAAATTTCATAATACTATAACTGCTGGTAAAACCGTCTTTTACTTGAACATAGAGAATCCGGTGTTTCTTTCCATTCAAGTGCAATCAATTTAAAATTTGCCCAATCAAGAATGGCAGCATTGAAATCCGCAAGAGACATTTCCTTATAATCCGGGGTTTTCAAGGCAAGCAATGACTCATAATCTTCTTTTGTTCCATTGGGATTCTGCCGGGGCTCAGTGGAAATATAGCTGATATCTGTCTCGTTCTGTAGTTCTTCCAGGGTATGACCTTCTATCTTCCCAGTTCGTACAGCAGGGCATTACAGACAGCTGCGGCAACGTTGCTGCCGCCCTTTCTGCCTCTTGCCACAATATAGGGACAAGCCGTCTCCATGATCAGTTCCTTTGCCTCCACCACATTGACAAAGCCCACCGGCACTCCGATAATTCCTTTGGGGCTGATCTTCTTTGCCTGTATCAATTGATACAGCTCGATCAATGCCGTAGGCGCATTGCCGATGGCAAAAATAAGATCCCGGTCCAGCTCTGCCGCTTTATACATGCTGACAGCAGCCCTGGTCTGACCGGTTTCCTTTGCTTTTGCAGCCACATCCTCATCGCTCATAAAGCAGAATACTTCTCCGCCGTATTTTTGCAATACCTTTTTATTGATACCGGACTTTGCCATCTGGGTATCCGTTACGATACACGCACCTTCTATAATCGCCCTGTGGAAATTTTCTACAGCTTTTTCAGAAAAACAAAGATTTTTCACATAATCAAAATCTGCTGTAGTATGAATGACACGCTTAATAATGGGCGCCTGATCCGGACTTAAAATGATATCGCCCAATTCTTTGGTGATGATCTCAAAGCTTTTTTCCTCGATCTGTCCCGGGGGCAGGTCTTTGTATTTGATCTGTTCTAATGTCATTTGAAACTTCTCCCTGCTTTATATACTTATTTTATATACCTGTTTCGCATATCCTGCTATCGTTTTTATTTCATTTTGCCGGACAGTCCCGCGGCATCCAGTTAGCACTTGCTAACTCCAATGATCCTGTAAATTTCCTTCATATCCATGCTTTCCCTTAAAGCATCTGCCAACCTGTCATACTGCTGCTCCTTATAAGCCCGGAAGGAAAGAATCTCTTTGTTATATTTTCCCAATCCGCACCGCTCATAAAGAAGTGACAAAAGCGCCTTCCTGAAATCCTCTTGGTCAAATATTCCATGAAAATATGTTCCTGCTACATTTCCTTTCATACATCCGTCAAAGCCATCATCCGTCTCAAGAAAATATTCCGGTTTCTCCTCATGATAAACTGTTTTTCCCATGTGGATCTCATAGCCCTTTACCTGCTTGTAGGACAAGGGGGCAAACGGACCGGATAGTCCTATGGTTTTCCCTTCCCTGCATCTCTGGGTTTTTCCTTCTTCAAAATAAGTAGTGACCGGCAAAAGACCCAAGCCCCGGATTTCTCCGCCGCCTTCCACTCCTGCTTCATCCACGATCCGCCTTCCCAAAAGCTGAAAACCTCCGCAGATTCCGAAGATCAGCGTACCTTTCCCGGCATGACGCAGGATCAATGCTTCCAGTCCGCTTTCCCTCAGCCACTTCATGTCTGCTACGGTATTCTTGCTGCCGGGCAGAATGATCATATGGGGATTTCCCAATTCAGAAGGCTTTTCCACATATCTGACAGATACCCCTTCGTCAATGGATAAGGCATGAAAATCCGTAAAGTTAGATATTTTCCGCAGTTTGATGACAGCTATATCCACTGCTGCCGTCACATTCCTTTTTTCCAGTTCCTTTGCAAGGGAATCCTCTTCTTCTATATCCACATCCAGGTAAGGCACGATGCCCAGGACTTTTTTTTTGCACCGCTGCTCTAACATTTGAATTCCCGGCTCCAAAATTGCTGCGTCTCCCCGGAATTTATTGACAATCAAACCTTTGATCCGGCTGCGCTCATCCGCTTCCAACAGCTCTAAGGTTCCCAAAAGCTGGGCAAATACTCCTCCTCTGTCAATATCTCCCGCCAGAAGGACCGGTGCATCCACCATTTTGGCAAGTCCCATATTGACGATATCGTTTTCCTTTAAGTTGATTTCCGCTGGACTTCCTGCCCCTTCGATCACCACAATGTCTGATTGTGCCGCCAGATTGTCATATGCCTCTTTGATCACAGGAATATAATCAGTTTTCTTTTTATAATAATCCATGGCGCACATATTGCCCTGAACCTTCCCCAGTACAATGACCTGGGAGCCCATATCTGAAGTGGGCTTTAATAAAACAGGGTTCATCCACACATGAGGCTTCTTTTTACACGCCTCCGCCTGAACCACCTGTGCCCTGCCCATTTCCAGACCGGCTTCCGTAATATAGGAATTCAATGCCATATTCTGGGATTTAAAGGGTGACACATTATATCCGTCCTGGGTAAAAAGCCTGCAAAGCCCTGCAGCGATCAGACTTTTTCCCGCATTGGACATAGTTCCCTGTATCATGATGGATTTTGCCATTGTGTTTCCTCCTGTATCTGCCTCATACATCTGATCAAGGCTTCATTTTCTTCATGACAGCCAATGCCGATCCGGTAAAAGCCTTCTGACAGCCCTGCGAAATTACTGCAGTCCCGGATCAAAATCTTTTTCTTTAAAAGAAGTTCTCCCAGATCCTCTCTGCCGTAAAAGAAAATAAAATTAGCCCCGTGACCGTAAATGCGGTCCGCTCCCCATTTTGGCAGTTCCTTCAACAGATATTCCTTTTCTTCATCGATCAGCTTTCTGGTCCTTTTCAGATAATCTTCATCTTCTAAAGCGGCAATCCCCGCCATCTGTGCCGGGATGGATGTATTCCAGGGCTGAAGTTTTTCCCTGATCGCCTCTGCCAAAGAAACATTGCTGCACAAAGCATAGCCCAACCGCAGCCCTGCCATGGCATAGATTTTCGTAAAAGCGCGAAGGATCACCAGATGTGGAAACCTTGCAAGCATCCCTTTCATGGTATATTGTCCTTCCTCTTCCATAAAGGGCAGAAAACATTCATCAAGGCAAAAATAAGTTTTTGTCTCCTCACAACGTTCTGCTGTTTTTTCCAAAAGCTCCCGTTTTATGAAAGTGCCTGTAGGATTATTGGGGTTGCAGAGAAATAAAATGTCACAGTCATCGGTTATTTCTTTTAGAATTTCCTCTGACAAACGAAAGTCCTGATCTTCAAACAGCCGAAAATACTGTATTTTTCCGCCTGCGGCAAGAAGCGCCCTTTCATATTCCGCAAAAGAGGGAGCTGTTACCAGTCCTTTTTTTACATTTAAGGCATAGCAAATGGCGTAGATCAATTCTGCCGCTCCGTTGCCTAAGACTACCTGTTCCATAGAAAGATTTTCCTGACCGGCAATCTTTCGGCGCAGTTTTTCACCCTCTGTATCGGGATAAGCGCCTGATGACAAAATGCCTTCCCATGCGGCTTTTTTGCTTTCTTCCGGCATTCCCAAAGGGTTTACATTCACGGAAAAGTCCAATTCTGTTTCATTGCGGTAAATATCTCCGCCGTGTATGATCTCTTTCTGATGTATCCTGTCCCTGCCACATATTTTTTCCCTGCAAAGCATCCTGTCATTTCTGTCTGTTTTTTCCATCATATCCTCATATATCACTTTTCTTCCGTCATATCCTTTGCTTTACTTTTTCCCGTCATATCCTTATATATTACTTTTTCTATTCCTTCAAAATCAGCTTTTACCGCCTGGCAAACCTTATGGTTTAGATCACTTAAAATGGCTGTTTCAAATGAAATAGTAAATGCAAAGCAGACTCCCTATGCCCAGAATCCATAAACCAATGCCTGTTCCAAACATCAGCTTATTGGCTCTTTTGATATCCTCCGGCTCTACATCCCTGTCATCATCTCCGATCACAGGCTTTTGATATTTCTTCCCAAAATACCAGGCGTCCCCGCCAAGCTGAATGTGCAGCGCTCCTGCACAGACCGCCTCGGTCTGCGCCGAATTGGGGCTTGCATGGTTGCCTCTGTCCCTTTTATAAATCCTGCAGCCGTTTCTCCCATCCATTCCCAAAATCCATGAGGCAGCGATCATCAGCCATGCTGAAATCCTTGCGGGAATGAAATTTGCCAGATCATCCAATTTAGCCGCTGCCCTTCCTAAATAAAGATAAGCGTCATTTTTATATCCCACCATGGAATCCATGGTGTTGACAGCTTTATAAAAAAAGCCTCCCGGTACGCCAAAGCAGATCATGAATAGCAAGGGGGCAATAACGCCGTCGGAAGTGTTTTCCGCCACTGTCTCCACAGCCGCCTTTGTGATCCCCTTTTCATCCAGCCCTTCCGTGTCCCTTCCCACGATCATGGATACTGCATATCTGGCACGCTCCAAATTTCCTGCTTTCAAGGCATCATATACCTTCATGCTTTCTTTATAAAGGGATTTTGCCGCAAGGAGCTGATAACACCAGAAGCATTCCAGCAGGATTCTCACATAAGGGTGTATCCGTTCTGCACCATATAAGATTAACAGGGGAATTCCTGTGGAAACCGCCAGTGTCATGATGACCAGCAAAATTCCGGCAAATATCTTTTTGCTCCGGTCACTTTCCCTTTCCGTGCCCAAATGAAAGCATTTGACCAGACTGTTTTTTAAAATATCAATGATTTTCCCGATCCCGCAGACCGGGTGCCACATCCATCGGGGATCTCCAAGAAGCAGATCCATCAAAAATCCCACAAAGATGACCAGACATCGTTCCTTCATCATACTCTATTATAAAACCTCTTCCGTTTTCAATCTGCCAATCATAGTAAGCCTTATGAGGAAGGATGATCCGGTCTAAAACCGCCATAATGGTTCCTCCATGGACTACCATAAAAATATCTTTGGCATTTTCCCTTTCCAGAGCTATCATTTCATCAAAGCCTTTAAGACAGCGGTTTTGGAATTCTATCCTGCTCTCCCCTTTTGGAAATCCGCTCTCTCCAAGGGTGTCCAGAAATTTTTGATAAGGAGGCAGATCCTTTAATTCCTCATAATTGCAATATTCATAGTCGCCAAAATCACATTCCCTATAGGCGGGAATTTCTATTTGCACAGCCTGGGAAAACAGAATCTCTGCAGTCTGTCTGCACCTTTTCATGGGACTGACATAGACCTTTTCCGCCAAAGGAACATCATATCCTTTCAATCGCTCCGCTGTTGACGGGAGCAATTCTTCATCTGTCCTTCCTACATATCTTCGTTCCAGATTTCCTTTTGTCTTTCCGTGTCTTATAAGCCAGATTTTTTTCATTTGATCTTCTCTCCCAAACCGCAGATGACTCTGATAACCTGCTCTGCATGCTCTGCAAGATAACAGTTTACCCTGCCGTTTTTCTCACGGTATTTCCGTTCAAAGGGGTCTATGGGTACGATTCCATAACCCATTTCATTGCTGACTATGATCAGTTTATGGGGATCGTACTGTGTCAGCAAATTTTTTGCCTCTTCTAAAGGGTCTGAATTTTTTTGTAGTGCGGCTTTTACTTTCAGATGGAAATCATCTTCTATGTGCCAGCCTTCTTTTGCCAGTTTGCGGGCATACTGGGTTTTGCCTTGGGCAGTTCCGCCTATGATCAGAATCATAAAAAGGTCTCCTGTTTGTTATTAGTGTTTGGTGGGCATCCGTGAGGGTGGAGCGGTTTGGTTTGTTTTTTAAGGCTGAGGGTTGAAAGGGATTTTTCTAACAGAATGCGGTAGGGTTTTGATTATTTGCGGGGCGCCGTCAATGCGGCATCCATGCCGCAGAGACGGCTAAAATTGCCATCCAGGCAATTTTCCCCTGGAATACCCGGGCATTCTGTAAGAAAAATTGCCCTTTCAAACCCAAAGCCTTAAAAAACAAACCAAACCGCTCCACCCTCACGGATGCGGCAATTTACTGGTTATCACTACAGATATGAGGATTGCCAGTTCGCAAATCTGTAGGAAAAATCCGGCTAAGTCTCCGGTTATGCCGCCGAATTCTTTATAGGACATGAGCCTGTAGTAGATAAAGGCGGCGGCTCCTGCTGCGAGGATGATAATTCCATAGGGCAGGGACAGGTATAAAAGAATGCCTACATAGAGGATCAGCTCTGTTATGAGAATCCATTTTACTTTCCCTGGGGCGGCTGTGCTGAAGGCAGCTGCCATTCCGTCTTTTTTTGCCTTGGAAAAGACAGCAAGGGATAATGCGCTCAGGATTCTGGAAAAGGGGTGGCACATGGCAAGGAACAGGATGGTTTCGGCAGTGATCTCATTGCTGAAGGCAAAATAGGTCAGTATATAAACCATGCCAAAAATAATGGCAAATGCCCCCGTGTGAGGGTCTTTGAGTATTTCCAGTTTCTTTTCTTTGGAAGCGTATGAGCTTTTGGCATCAACGGTATCCAAAAATCCGTCCATGTGAATGCCGCCGTTTATGATCATGGGCAGAATGGTCAGAACAGCCGCTTTGGTAACCGGCTGAAATCCCAGTTTTTCCATGAGATAAAATATTCCCACTTCGCATACTCCGATGATGATGCCCACAATGGGAAAAAAGCATAAGATATAGCGCATGTCTTTTTCCTTCCATTCAAATCGGGGCATGGGAATTCTGGAATAGGTGGAAATTGCAATGATCATGGATTTTAACATGGTAATTCTCCTTTCCGGCAGACAGGAATGCCACAGACCACTTCCACAACGGCTTCTGCTTCTTTTGCAAGCAGGCAGTTGATTTCACCTAACAGACGGCAATATTCGTAAGTACTGTCCTCTGTCATATCATTTCCTCCGGTTTCCGAGGTCTCCTCCTGATGGGAGATACTCTGGGATTTTTCAGAATAATTTCCATCAGAAAATACTTCATTTGTAATGATGATCAGGCTGTGCGCATTCTGCGCCAGATGTTTTATGGGAGCTATGATGGCTTCTTTTGCTTTTTCATGAAGTTCTATGCTGTTTCCTTTTATTTGTCCTTCCTCCATATACATTTCATTTGCCAGAAGATTAGACATACATTCCAGTAAAAATACATTCCCCTTTTCTATTGAATTTCTGCCGGATAAATTTCCACATTCATTCCCCATCACCTTAAGATGATGAAAACATTCCACAGTCTGAAAGCCTTTTCCGTCCCGCATCCTTCTGTGTCTTTCAATTCTTTTTCTGCTTTCCTCATCATAGGGATACATGGTTGCCACATAATATAACCCTGATTTTTCCTTATGGGTTTTCCGCGCTTTCTTATATTGTTCTGTGGCAAGTTTTTCTCCATAGGCGGATTTTCCGCTGCCGCTGCCTCCCGTTATCAGATAGATCATTCTGGTTCTCCCTGCTTTTTTTCAAATCTTTCATAAGGACCGATGCTGTATGCTTCAAAGGTTCCCATGTTTTCATATACCCGGAAAGCCATATCCAACAGGGACAATAGTGCCACTGCACCGCTTCCTTCTCCCAGACACATATGGCCATGGATCATGGGTTCTTTTCCAAGCCTTTCTAAGGCAAGCCTTCCTGTGACCTCTTCCGACTGGTGGGATGCAAGGGCGATCCCTTCCACCCGTTTATCCATCAAACTTGCCGTTAATGCGCAGACAGCAGAAATACAGCCGTCAATAACGATGGGCACTCCATAGCGGACTCCTCCCAAAAAGACTCCTGTCATTCCCGCAAGCTCCAATCCCCCGGCTTCTGCCAATATTTCCATAGGATCTGTCAACTGCTTTTCACGGATTCTCTTAAGAGCTTTTTCTACTGTCCTGCGCTTTCTTTCCAATCCTTCTTCAGAAAGCCCTGCCCCTTTTCCCGTTACTGTCCGGGGCGGCTGTTTTAAAAATGCGGCTGCAAGAATACTGGTAGGGGTGGTATTTCCGATTCCCATTTCCCCGGTGGCAATGATCTCATATCCTGCTTCCTTTAATTCTCCTACAAGCTCTATTCCGGTTTGAACCGCTTTTTTACATTCCTCCAAAGTCATGGCGGGCTCTATTGCAATATTGCCGCTGCCTTTTCGGATTTTTCTGTCAATTACTGCGTTTTGTACCAGTTCTTTTGTGGGATAACCGGGTGTATTCATTCCCATATCCACAGTATACACATCCACTCCTGCAGTCTGTGCCATATAATTTACCGTGGAACAGCCTTTGGCAAAATTTTCACTGACTATTCTGGTTACACCCTGATCCGTCTGGGTGACCCCCTCTGCCACAACGCCATGGTCACCGCACAGGATCAGCAATGCCTTCCTGGGCAGGTCTTTCAGATTGGCATTCCCCCAAATACCGCAGACCTGTATTACCATATCCTCTAAAAGTCCCAGACTGTCTAAGGGCTTTGCTATACTTTCCCAATGCTTTTTGGCATATCTTTTCGCCTGATAGCTGATACATGCCTTTAAAAAGTTTTCCGGAATCTTTGGATTGCTGTAATAATAAAAATGAGGAAATCCCGCAGCAATATACGGGGTATGTATCATACAGGGATAGCTTTTTCCCCCTGCGGGCTTCTTTGCCACAAAATCCTTTCCGTTTTCGCTGCAATCCCAGTGGTGGAACTCATGGCCCCGGATACTTTCTCCTGCATTCCCCAAAAGTCCCGGCGTTATGATTTCTGCTTCTATATATCCGAAACGTTTCAACCCTTCCGTAGGAAAGCCTTCTCCCAAAAGGATGCCTGCCATTTCTCCTGACAATCCTTCCTGATTCTTTAAGGTTTTCTGTAAATAGAGAAACCCTCCGCACTCTGCTATCATAGGCATTTTCTTTTCACAGGCTTTTTGTATGGAAGCTTTCATGGACTGATTGGCGGAAAGCTCCTTTATGTAGTTTTCAGGATAACCGCCTCCCAGGATCAGACCGTCTATTTCTTCCGGCAGCTTTTCATCATGTAAGGGTGAGAAATATACTAACTCTGCTCCCATAAGGGAAAGCAATTCCATATTTTCCCTGTAATAAAAGGAAAAGGCTTCATCTCTGGCAATTCCGATTCTTACAGGATATGTTTTTTCATCTGCTGATCCAGGATCATTTATTGTCCTGAAATCCTTTGCTGCACCAAACTGTCCTTCCTCTCCAGACAGCTCTGCCGTTTTATAATCCTCTGCCTGCTTTGCAATATCCAGTATTTGTTCCACATCTATATTCTCTTCCATCACTGCAGCAAGGCTGTCCATCTTTTTTTCAAAATCTTCCACTTCCTCCGGGGAAAGGAGTCCCAAATGTCTGGATGCTACTGCCGCCTCCTGCAGCATGGGAACAAAGCCCAGTACGGGGATGCCGCATTCCTTTTGGATCACCTGGCTGATCCTCTCATAATAGGCGGGAGATACACGGTTTAAAATAACGCCCCGGATATTGCTGTCCTTACGGTACTCTTTCATTCCTTTGATCAGTGCTGCCAGAGATACACTTGCACCCTTGGCATCCACGACCAGTATCACCGGAGAAGCGGTAAAGGATGCAATTTCATAAGTGCTTCCCTGTTCACTTGTTCCTCCCAGACCGTCATAATATCCCATAACGCCCTCGATTACGGCAATATCCGCATCCTTTGCTTCTTCGTATAATAAATGTCTCATAGTATTGGCATCAGTAAAGAAGGAATCCAGATTTCCGCTTTCCACGCCGAGGACCTTGCGGTGGAACATGGGGTCGATATAATCAGGTCCGCATTTAAAAGACGTTACTGCTAATCCCCTTTTTTGTAAAAGGCGGATCATTCCACAGGTAAGCATTGTCTTGCCACTGCCGCTTTTAGGCGCTGCCAGTACAAATCTGGGAATATTTCCATTCTTTTTTCTATCCGCTCTGTTTTCCATTTGGTATCTCCATTTTTTACTTCTATCCGTCATTTATTGTTGCTCTCCGCCGAAACTGCAGATATAAACAGGGTTTTGTCCCAGCATCATCGTATGCTCTCCCATTTTTTTGCCCTTGGAAATGCACACCTGGACAATTTCCATATTTTCATATTCAGGATAATTCCGAAGGATTTTCTCCATTGCCCCCACGGTTTCCAAAGTGACTCCATTGATCACAAACCGCGCTTTGGGATTTTTGCTGCGGACCGCCTCAACGATTTCCTGCAGTCTGTTTCCGCTGCCGCCGATAAATACATGGGTAGGGCTTTCCAGCTCTTCCAGTATCTTTGGCGCATTGCCCTCTATGGGAACGATTCCGGAAACATGGAATTTCTGCATATTCTCTTTCAACAACCCGATTCCTTCAGGATTTTTCTCAACAGCGTAGATCCTGCTCTTTGGACACTGCAACGCCGCTTCTATGGAAATGCTGCCCGTCCCGGCACCGATATCATATAACACCATATCCGGTTTCATATGCAGTTTTGCCAAAGACAATATACGGATTTCCTCTTTGGTCATGGGAACTTTGCCACGAATAAACTGCTCATCACTGATTCCCGGATACATTCCTGCACCACCGGCAGATTTATCCGTTTTTTCAAAAAAAGCATTTCCGGCTTCCGGATGCACTTTATCCTCACTTATTTTATCATTTTCAAACAATGCCACTGACAGGGAATTGAAATTAGCAGAAACTAACTCACAGACACTGCCTTCGCTGATCCTCTCATCATCATAGGATAACCTTTCCCCTACTGTTACCCGGACATGATCCATTCCTGCATCCAGCAGCTCCTTGCAGATTTCTGACACATCATTTTCTTTCCCCAGCAGGGTGCAGACTCTTTTATGTTTCTTAAGAAGGGAAGTCATGCAGATTTCTTTTCCATGGCAGCTTGTAAGCTTTACCTCTTCCCAGGGAATTCCCAGCCGGTCCAGAAAATAGACCGGAGAAGCAATCCCGGGAATACGGAAAACGGTAAAATCCTTCAAATAAGGCTCCATCCTGCGTGCCGCCGAATAAAACCCCATATCTCCCGAAAAGACCAGCCCTATCCTGTGCAGTTGTCTGTTCTCCTTTAAAAATGCAGCAATTTCTTCTCCCTGATAGCTCTCATAAAAGACCTGATTTTCTCTTCTTTCACAAATATCCAAAATTCTCCCTGCACCAATGATACAGTCGCACCGATCAAGGCATTCCCTTGCCTCAGCCGTCATCAGCTTCGGATTGCCTGCCCCTGCACCTATGAGATATGCTTCTCTTTTTACAGGATAAACGGCACTGTTTTCCCATTCACATTCGGAAATTCCCAGCCGCTTTTTTAATATCAGAACCGCCTCATCCAGACTGATTCCCTGCTCCTTTTCCTTTGGGCGTCCGACAATAATGAGCTTTGCACCTGCCCGGATTGCCGCTTCGCATTTTTCTTCAAAGCCTCCTGCCGCCCCGGAGCTTTTTGTCACCAGATAAGCCGCATTTATCTGCTTTAACATGGCATAATTTAATTCTTCGCTAAAGGGTCCCTGCATACAGATCAGATTCTTTCCTTCAAATCCGATCTCCTTACATGCCGCTGCCACTTCTGCTGTAGAAAGCACTCTGGCAAAAACCCGGTTTTTATAGTCGGACAATACTGTATATTTTTTCAGTTCCTTGCTGCCTGTAGTGACCAGAACATTGCCTTTTGTATGCTCAAGATAAGCAGCCGCTTCTTCCACACTTGCTACAAACACACAATCTGCGCCTGTTGCCGCATTTTCCTCCCTGCGGAGAATGCGCATCCTCTCAATATTCAGCTTCTCACATGCCCTTTGGATATTTCCTGTTACCTGATCCGCATAAGGATGAGTTGCATCCAGACACAATTCAATACCCTTTTCTTTCAGGAAGGTTTCCATATCCTCTTCTTCCATTCTGCCTGTATGAATATGGATATTTTCAGCATGAGGAATCAGGGAAGCGCCGTATTCCGTAGTTACACATACATGTACCTCGCCTTTGCTTTCTGCTAAAATCTGCGCTAATTTTCTTCCCTCTGCCGTTCCGGCAAACAATGCTGTTTTCTGCATGCTTACTCCCTGCTCTTTCCTGTGACTTTTATTAACATTTATACCCGGTAACCCCGTGGAGTTACCATATGCTTACCAATATGCCTGGTCTGTGCATTTCCCACAAAAACCGTGGTAAACATATCTACCTGTGCTTCTTTCAAGTCCTTTAAAGTCAATATAACGGATTCTTCTCCCTCTCTGCCGATATTTCTTGTATAACCGCAGACAGTTCCCTCATCCTTATATTCCATCAGAATATCACAAGCCCTTTTCAGATAATCCTTCCTTTTACTGCTGGCAGGATTATAAAGACAGACTACAAAATCCGCCATAGCCGCCCCCCGTAGTCTTTGTTCGATAGTTTCCCACGGTGTCAGCAGATCGCTTAGACTGATGACTGCAAAATCATGACCAACAGGCGCCCCCAAAAGCGCACTGCCGGATAACGCTGCCGTAACGCCGGGAACAACCCGGATTTCCACAGAAGGGTATTCTCCGGAAAGCTCCAGCAAAATCCCTGCCATACCGTATACTCCCGCATCTCCGCTGCATACCATGGCGGTCTTTTCTTCTTTTGCAGCCGCCTCCAATGCCATACGGCATCGTTCCACTTCGCCACGCATGGGTGTCTTGATATACTCTTTCGGCGCCCCGTCATCAGCTTCAAACATTTCCTCTACCAGCCGGATATATCCTGTATAGCCTGCAATTACCCTGCATTCCTTTAATACCTGTTCCGCTTCTATGGTCATATTACATTTTTTACCGGGACCGATGCCCACCACATATAATGTTCCCATTAAAATTTCACACTCTCCTCCTGTACTGCCAATGCCACAGTCACCTTGTCATAAACCTGTTTGGGGCATAAAAGTTTTCCCCCTCCTGCAAGTGCGCTTCTTTCACAGACATTATCCACCCCGGTCACTTCTTTTACAAATCCGGATTTTGAAAAATTTCCCGGAATCTGCCCTAACGCATCAGCAGTATAAGTCACAAAAGGCAGTCCATGAGCGGCACAGAAATCCAGAATTCCTTCCTCATCTTTTTTCAGATCAATGCTTGCCGCCGCTTTCAATGCCTGAGGCAGTATGCCATACCTTTTGAGGCAGTCAGCCACGGCTTCTTCTATTTTATCTTTGGAAACTCCTTTTCTGCATCCGATTCCTGCCACAACACATTTGGGAACAAGCTGCAGGGTCCTGGGAAAAGGCATAACTTCTTTCTCCCGATAGGAAATCAGAATACCCGATCTATACTCTTTCCAAATATCCTGTTTTCCGCAGACATTCAGATTCCGATAATCCACAGACCCCAATTCTTTGGGCACAACGCCCTCCACG
Source organism: Lachnospiraceae bacterium (assembly GCA_017936785.1). GTDB lineage: Bacteria > Bacillota > Clostridia > Lachnospirales > Lachnospiraceae > UBA2882. Next base: position 119,000 of record JAGBEV010000031.1, read on the forward strand.
GGAACTTGGCTCATAAGCCCGATCTTTTCTCCTGCTAAAACAGCTGCCGAAATGTTTTTCGCCATTTCCCAGTCTTCCAAAACCAGTCCGTTTCTTTTGGCAAACACATCTACGGAAAATTTCTGTTCCCTGTTCGTAGCTGTGGTAACTACAGGAATGCCGCCAAGGAGCTCTGCAATTTTTTCCGCAAGGTCATTTGCCCCGCCGAAATGTCCCGATAAAAGGGAAATACAAAACTTTCCTGTTTCGTCTACTGCCACAACTGCCGGGTCCACGGATTTATGGACCAGACAGGGCGCTATGCTTCTCACTGCAATGCCCACAGCACCGATAAAAACAATCGCCTCCACTTTGGAAAACTGCTCTGCAACACATTCCGAAATACTCTGCTCCCGGAGCAATTCTTCTGACACCTCATTTGACTTTTCAATGGCGCAGGTGCTTTCATTTTGTGCCATCCCGCCGGTCTTCCCGTCGGCACATGCTTTCTCCCATCCCATGGTACTGCACTTTACCCTGGTTATCATTTCCGTACCGGGATAGGCATGACAATACTTATTTTCTATTTTTTTCATCAGATCATAGCCGCTTCTTGTGCATGCCACCATCAGGATCTTCATATTCCCTCTTCTTTTCCTTTTCTGAATTCCGTTGTAAAGGTTTTATCATACAATTTGGATTTTTCATATGCGCCGTCCAGAACATTCCCCACAATGATCAAAGCAGTTTTATGAATGCCTTCCCTTTCCATTTCCTCAGGAAGTCTTTCCAAAACGGTGCGGATGATCTTTTCTTCCTGCCAGGTCGCTTTATAGACCACCGCTGTGGGGGTATCCGGCTCATAGCCGCCTGCCATCAGATCTTCTTTTACCTTTTTTGCCAGTCCTGAGGATAAAAACAAAATCATGGTGGCATGATGTGCTGCCATCTTTGAAAGCTCCTCCCCGGAAGGAACCTTTGTCCGTCCCTCCGCCCTGGTAATAATAATGCTCTGGGAAACCTCAGGCAAGGTATACTCAGCCCTTAGGGATGCCGCCGCCCCGGACATGGAACTGACTCCCGGACACACATCATAAGAAATGCCTTTCTTTGACAGCTCATCCATCTGCTCCCTGATGGCACCGTAAATAGAAGGATCTCCCGTATGAAGCCGGACCGTCATAAGCCCCTCTGCCTCTGCGGCATACATAACATCCAGCACTTCCTCTAAAGTCATGTAGGCGCTGTCATAAATACTGCATTGGGATTTTGCTTCCTTTAAGAGCTCCGGATTTACCAAAGAACCGGCATAGATGATCACATCCGCCTCCCTGATATAAGAAAGCCCACGGACAGTGATCAGATCTTTTGCCCCTGGTCCTGCACCCACAAAATGAACCATATCCTGTTTCCCTCCTTTTTATCCGATTTCTAAAAACCTCTAAATCTGTCCTTTATCTGCATTTGACCTGAAAAGCTCCAGCAGTTCTTTTCCATGGGAGGTCTGTCCCAGAAAACCATATTTTTCCGAAAATAAAATTACGGCGCTTTTGATCTCCCCCCTGCTTCTTCTTTCCATATGCTCTTCTATCTTCTGACAGAGGCTGTTCATCACAGCCTCTTTTAATCCCCATTGCTCTAAAAGCTCCAACGCCTGATCCGTATTGATACATTCCATCAGCCTTTGGACCATCTCCCGGCTGCCGCCGCATAACACCGTATGAACGGATAATATCTCAAATCTGCCGTCTGCAGTTTTGGAATGGGTATTCATAATGCCTGCTCCCAGCTTGACCAGTTTCCCCAGATTTCCTACAAGCAGAAAATTCTCCATACCGTAAGAAATCGCCAGATCTATGGTATCTCCCACGTAATTGCTACTTTTAATGCTGTCCTCCAAAGGCAGATCCAGATACTTTGCAACATAGCTCTGCCCATAGTTGCCGGGCGTAACTAAGAGATCCCTTTTTCCCATGGCATGCTGCTGGCGTATAAGCGTTTCAATGGTATCCACAATCGCCTTTTCGCTCATGGGCTCCAATATGCCGCTGGTACCCAGAATGGAAATGCCTCCTTCGATTCCCAGCATGGGATTAAAGGTCTTTTTAGTAAGGCTTTCCCCCTGAGGAACGGATACGGTGATCAAAAGCCTGCCTTCAAACTCCGCCAGTCTGCACACTTCATTCACTGCTCCAAAGATCATGGCTCTGGGAACTGCATTGATCGCCGCTGCACCTACGGGCTGCTCTAAGCCCTCTTTGGTAACTCTGCCCACACCAATGCCCCCATCCAGAAAAAGACCGGGATTTTGCTCATCCTGAAACATGCCGTTCAAGGGCTGAAAACTTTCATCCACTTTCTTAATACTCACATGAACTTCCGCCTGATCAGTCACATCCGGATCATCGCCGCTGTCCTTGACCACCATAAATTCTGTATTATCCTTGCTCTTATTGAAATCATCAGCAGAATCCACTCCTTTTAGGGAAGAATCCACCGGATTCACAGATACCTTGAGCACCTTCCCCGAAGGGGTCATGATCTGCACCTGTTCTTTTCGGATGCCACAGAGCAGATATGCTGCTGCCGCTTTTGCCGCTGCCGCCGCACAGGTGCCGGTAGTAATTCCCTTCCGAAGTTTTTTCTGATTTTTAAACACAAAATCTTCCATGATCAAACTCCCTTTTTTGCTGTCCCAAGGCAGCAAATGCCATCCAGTATCTCTTTAAATTCCTCTTTCCATAACAATTCTTTTGAAATATCAAACAGGCTGCTGATATAGCCGGCATGAAAGATTTCCTCCGGCGCTCCGGATTTATCAATATATTCACCTTTTACACATAAAATCTGATCTGAAATTCTTGCGGCAAGCTCCAGTTCATGAAGAGACATGACCACTGTGATCCCTTTTTGCTTTCGCAGATTTAAAAGAAGGGACAGAAATTCCAGTTTATATTTAATATCCAGATAAGAGGTAGGCTCATCCAGTATGAGAAATTCCGGTTCCTGACAGATGGCACGTGCCAACATCACCCGCTGCTTCTGTCCGTCGCTGATCTTGTTAAAATCCTCACCGGCAAGGTCCGTCACATGAACAAGGTCCATTGCCTCCCTTACAACCTTCCAGTCTTCCTTCGACAGAACGCCGAATCTTCCTGTATAGGGATAACGTCCTGTTGCCACCACATCTTCACAGGTCATAAGCTCCGATTTTATCTTTTGGGTAAATACCACGGACATTTCCTTTGCCAGTTCCTCCCGCTTCATTCCGGCAAGAGACTTTTCATCCAGATAGACCGCACCGCCCAATAACCCAAGCTGCCCGGCAATACTTTTTAAGATCGTAGACTTACCGGCTCCGTTGGGACCAATGAGCGTCAATATTTCTCCTTTTTTTATGCGGATATCAATATCTTTGATCAGGGGCTTTCCCTCATAACCTACGGTCATCTTTTTGGTGGATAGATAATATTCCTGCATGCCTAGCCCCTCTCTTTCCTACGTCCTGCCATAACCCATAATACAACCGGTGCCCCAAAGACAGCGGTCACGGTGCTGATGCTCAGCTCCGTAGGCGCAAACACCGTTCTTGCGATCAGATCACACATCAGGCAGAAGGCACTGCCTCCCAGGAAACAGGCAGGTATCATCAAAATGGGTTTTGTGGTTTTAAGCATTGCTTTGACCAGATGAGGCGTGGCAACGCCCACAAAGGAAATCGGTCCTGCAAATGCAACTACACATGCCGATAATATACTTGACAATATCACAAGTAATATCCGCAAAAGCCGGATGTTCACACCCATGTTCCTTGCATATGTCTCGCCCAGCTCATAGGCACTGATGGGCTTTGATAATAGAAAAATCAATAAAAAGGTAATGATCACCACAACGGTCATTACCTTTACATTTCCCCATGTCACGCCGGAAAAGCTGCCTTTAGACCAATTATGGAGATTCACGATATCCGCATCATCTGCAAAAGTCACCACAAAATCAGTGACCGCTGAACAGATATATCCGATCATTACGCCGCTGATAACAAGCATGGACATATTTTGTACTCTTCCCGACATCAAAAGCACAAATCCCATGGAGATCATTGCCCCCGCAAATGCCGCCAGGATTAACGCATAAGAACTGACGCCCACAGCACTTCTGATCAGGAAGATCATAACTAACGCCACCACCAGCTTAGCCCCGGAAGAAATGCCCAGAATAAACGGACCTGCAATGGGATTGGCAAAAAAAGACTGTAAGAGATAGCCTGCAAGTGCCAGCGCCCCTCCCAGCACCATTGCCGCAAAGGCTCTTGGCAGACGGATATCCCGGATAATGTTCAGGTTAACAGCATCAACCTCAGCACCTGTAAAACATTTTACCACATCGGATAAGGGAATGGAAATGCTTCCGATACAGGTATTGCACAGAAAAAAGAACAGCACACAAGCTGCAAGCAGTACAAAAACCCATACATATCTGCTTTTCTTTTGCTTTTGCCGTTCCATTTTTTGTTCCTCCTTTATTCTACGTGGTATAAATACTGCATATCAGCCTGCAGCTCTTTGCTTCCGGACAGCATTTTGTAAATATCTTCAATAAACACGCCCAAAGACATTGTCTGCTGATACAGATCGCTGGTGGTACAATAGACGTTTCCTTCCTGCACGGCTTTAAAATCCTTCAGCATTTCACTCTTTTGAAGCAATTCCTCCACCGATGTCAGTTCTCCTTCTATGGTGCTGTTATAAATGAGATAATCCGCATTAAATGCCTCTTTATAAAATTGTTCCATCTGCATATTGACCGATGATTTATGATCCGTTTCATCCCCCAGATCATCAAAAACATAGGTCCCCCCTGCCAGCCCGATCATCCGGGGCACATAGTCTGAGGATTTCCTTACATTTACCGACCCGTTTGCCGTAATATAAAAAAATGCCACTGTAGCGCCACTTTCTTCTGCTTCATCAATGCGCTCTAAAATATCTGCCTGAGTCTGGAAAATTTCTTCTGCCTGTTCCGGCTTTTGCAGTAAAACCCCGTATAATTTTACCCATTCCACTCTGCCTAAGGGGTGGTTTTCATAGCTGGAATAATCCACCATTACCGGAATGCCAAATTCCTCCAGCTTTTCTTTTACCTCCGGCGAGTGGGAGATCATGGTATTTTCTATGGCAAGGGAGCAGCCTTCAGACAGGATCAGTTCGTAATCGGGCATGTTGTATTTTCCCGCATAAAGAATTTCTCCCGATTCCATTGCTTCTCTTGCCTTTTCAATATACCAGCCATCTGCATCCTGTCCTGAAAAACGTATTGCATCCATTCCGTCCAGGGCAGAGAACATATCCATGACTGCCGATGCCACCAGATACATATGGTCCAGAGGCTGTTCTAAAACAACAATACCCTCTTCCAGCTCATCAGGAACTGCACATCCTTCGGGAACTACCAGATAGCGGTCGCTGTCTGCAATAGTTATGAGGGCATAGCCCCCTTCATAATAATCCACTGTAAATTCTTTGGCATATACCAGATCCATACGGCTTTCATAAACCAACTGTGGGCTGATATCCCTATCAGCCTCACTCATTTCCTGTTTGCAGCCGGACAAGACAAATAAGCCCAGCACCAACAGCATATATATGATTTTGTTAAATCTTTTCCTGTTCTTTCCTCTATTCATTTTCATCCTTCAGGTGTTTTTTCTTCCCGCCAACGATCAGAACTGCCATAATTATGATCACTGCCAGCACACCTATTGCTGCTCCTGCCACTGCTCCTGCCATATTGAAAAAACCGGACATTTCCTTTTGATCCGCCGTTAATGTAGAGGAATCAAAGGTTAGCGTATATTCAATCTCATGAGGAGTGCTCATTGCTGTGGTATCCGCAGTCACAGTCATTTCCTCATCAAGTGCCATGACCGGAATTTCAAATGCTGAATTGCCTTCTGTATTCACAGGCAGGTAAGTCTCACCGTTTACCACCATATAATCATAATTGGAACTGCTCCACTCTATCAAAGCCATTCCCCTTTTATCCGTAACAGTGATCTTAGCCGGTGTGGTGACCGCCGCCCTGCCGGTTCCTCCTGCAAGGACCACTTCCATAGTATAGGTGCCGTCTTCAGCCTCTATGACTGCCGGCTCATTGGAAACCCGGTTTAATACTGCGCCATCCGGCAGAGAATCCGACCGGAACAAAATCTGATGGTCATACCATTTTTCTTTTCTCTTGCTGAAACCGGTACACTCCAGCTCCTTGTCAAGAGCTTCTACAGGAATCGTGTATGTATAGGCTCCTTCTGCATCCTCCACAAACTGTGCATAGTCGGATTCCTGTGCTTCTACTGCCTGTTCCCCGGTTCCCATGTACAGTTTCAGATATCCGGTGCCGCTTAAGGTAATGACCGCTGTCATTTCTCCCTGATCCACGGTCAGCTCCGCTTTTACGATCCGAAACATGGAAGAGCTGGACTCCGCCTCAACCTCATAAACGCCATCCGCAATGTCCGCTCCGTAAACAGGCTCCATCCCATCTTCTCCTACGGACTCAGAAGGGGCTCTCTCATCATCACTTGCCACCATATCCGATTTATCTGTAATTTCTTCTCCATGACAGATTACCGGTGTGCATAACACACCGGTAACCACAGCGAAAAGAGCCAGCCAATTCTTTAATCTTTTCACAATTTATTCTCCATTTGATTCTTAATTGTTATTATTTTGCAATACTGTCAATAGCTGCCTGTGTATGTGCTACATAAACATCCTGAACAGCCGGAACCTGTCCCAGACCTTCAAGTAAACACTCTACTTCATAGCCTTCATTCTGAAGCACGGTTTTCCAGGAATCCTCTTCATCGCCTGCCATATCGTTATTGGCATGATCCCCTGCTACCACCATCAAAGGCTCTAATACAACCTTTTTATAGCTTCCTTTTTCCTGCAGCGCTGCTACCACATCATCCAGGGAAGGCTCTGCTTCAACTGTGCCGATATAATAATTTTCATATCCTGCCTCGGCAAGCTTGTCCTGCATTTTTGCATAAACAGCATTAGACTCAGCTTCTGTGCCGTGACCCATAAAGACGATCGCTGTCTCACCATCATCATAGGATGCAGTTTTTTCTGTAATGGCTTTTACAACAGCGTCATAATCTTCATCGCTGGTCAGCAAAGGCTCACCTAAGACAATGGTATCGATCTTGCCTTCATAATCTTTCAAGGCATCTGCAAGATCTGTATATTCATAACCATCCATTAAATGTGTAGGCTGAACAATTAATGTTGTAATACCGTCTGCCACAGCCCTGTCTAAAGCTTCTTCCACATTATCGATCTCAAGCCCGTCACGCTCTTTGAGCTTATCAATAATGATCTGGCTTGTGAAGGCTCTGCGCACTTCGTATTCAGGAAAGCTTTCTGCAATTGCATTCTCAATAGCACCAATGGTAATATCACGGCTGTCATTGTAGCTTGTTCCAAAGCTTACTACCAAAATTGCCGATTTCTCTTCTGCATTTGTCTGATCTGTTGTCTCATCCACTGCTTCTTCCTCCGCAGCTGCTCCGTCTTCTTTTACTTCAACTTCCGCAGTTCCTTCGTTTGTGGTTTCCTTTGCATTTCCGCATCCGCCTAAACATAAGGATGCCATAAGCGCAAGTGTCAGTAATGTTGCTACTCTTTTTTTCATATTTCCTCCTTCTGACAGACTTTGCTGTCACCCATGTATTCAAATCAAATATGCCCGTCAGAAAACAACTATTACTGATAACCCTTATAAACAATATTCCTTTTGTATGGCGCATACAAAAGAAAAACCCTTCTCCTGTTTAATAGGTAAAGGGTCTATACTCAAAATAAATCTGCCGGTCCTGCCTTCCGGGAAAGAAAACCTTTTGCAGATATTCCGTACAACCAGTTACTCGTGGCTTGAAACAATCGTTTCCGTACAACGATCAGGCAGGTCTCCCGGCTTAAAGATCATCACATCAGCCATCTTCCCAGTTTCCCAGTGATATATCGGCTTCTGCTCCCTAATTACGGTGACGAGTTCGTACAGGACTTACACCTGTTTCCCTTTTCACCAGAACCATGCAATACTGCCCCATGTTCTGACACCTCATCGCTACATATTCAATTTCCAAAGAAGTATATCATATTTACAGTGGTTATTCAACTACTTTCAAATATTGTTCCGCCTCTATAGAATCGCTTTTTTCCTTTTCCCCGTACGCTTTTACATAAAAGAAAATGGATATGACCGTACCCACGCTCCACCCGATGGGCCATGCACACCAGATCCCTATTGTTCCAAAGCTGCGGGATAAAATATAAGCCAAAACCACTCTCAGGATCAGGTCCGTAAAAGTCGTAGCCATAAACTGTTTCATCAGGCTGCTTCCCCTCAGCACCCCATCCGCTACCAGCTTGACTGAAACCACAAAATAGAAAGGTGCAAGAATCCGCAGCATTTGTATACCTGTTTCAAGGGCTGTCTTACTTGGCTCATTCATAAAGAAATTAACTAAAGGTTTCCCCCCGGACAGATACAACAGCACAATAGGAACGCATAAAGCCATAACCATCATAATACCGCTTTTAAAGCCTGCTCTTACCCTGTCCCTTTTACCGGCACCCAGATTCTGCGCCGTAAAATTGGATATTCCATTGCCCAGAGTGGTAAAGGATGTAATGACCAGATTATTCAGTTTCACTGCAGCAGCATAACCTGCAATGACCGGCGCACCAAAACTATTGATGATTCCCTGTATGATCAGATTTCCCACAGAAATAAAGCTTTGCTGTAAAATGCTGGGAATTGCCACAACACAGATCTGTTTCAGAAGTTTTCCCGAGAAAATTTTACATTTTTCATGATAGTCTAAGGCGTGCAGATGGACAAATACCACCACAACAGAAAGGATGCAGCTGATCCCCTGGCACAAAAAGGTTGCCCATGCCACGCCTGCTACTCCCATATGAAAGGATTTTACAAACCAGATATCCACTATTATATTTGCAGTAGAAGAAACCGCAAGAAACAAAAAGGGAGTTTTAGAGTCTCCTAACGCTGAAAAAATACCGGTGGCAATATTGTAAAAGAATAAAAAGGGAAGCCCCCATATATAAATCTTCAGATACAGATAAGAATCAGCAAATATTTCCTCCGGCGTCCGTATCATATCCAGCATACTGCCATTGAAAGTTAATCCCAGTATCATCAGCAACAGGCACAAAATGCCTCCCGCTATCAAAGTAGTGTAAACTGCTGTCTTTACATTTCCGTAATCCTTCGCTCCGAACAGCCGGCTGACCACCACAGAGCAGCCAATATTAGCTCCAAAAGCAAAGGCAATAAATATCAATGTGATCTCGTAGCTGTTCCCAACGGCGGCCAACGCATTTTCACCGATAAATTTGCCTGCCACAAGGCTGTCAGCAATGTTATACAATTGTTGGAAAATAATACTTCCGAATAAGGGAATGCAAAAGCTCCACAACACCCTGCCCGGTTTTCCGCATGTCAGATCCTGATTCATTTTTTCATCCTCCTGCCAGACTGCATCAACATGTAATATTTCATAAATAAAAACAGTCTCTTGATTTTTTCTTCCGGTAAAATTATACTTGATTTTGTGATATGTTAAAAATACATTATTTTTATATCAATCATGTAAAATAAGTATATCGTATGTACTATGATCTGCTGTTACCTATGTTTTTCCAAAGATGAAACAGGAGTTATTATGAAATCAAATTATCAATACTACTACATTTTCTATCATGTGGCAAAATATCAAAGCTTTACAAAGGCGGCAAAAATTCTGCAAAGCAATCAGCCCAATGTGACTCATGCCATGAACAGGCTTGAAAATGAATTGGGCTGCCGCTTATTTATCCGTTCCCACAAGGGCATTACCCTGACAGAAGAAGGAAAGATGCTTTACCACAGAGCCTCCATTGCTTTTGAACAGCTTTCTATGGCGGAAAATGAACTCAGTATGTCCACGGAACCGGTCAGCGGCATTGTTACGATCGGTGCCAGCGAAACTGCGATCCATGGTTTTCTGATGGAAAGTTTACATGCTTTCTATGAACAATTTCCCGGCATCCACATCCGCATTCTCAATCTTTCCATTGCCGATGCTATTGAAGGAGTGAAAACCGGACAGGTCGACTTTAGTATGGTAGCCACTCATGCCAATGTGGAAAAGCCCTTAAAACAGGTAATGTTGTGCACCTTCTCCGATATTCTGATCGCCGGCACAAAATTTGCCCGGCTGGCTGACAGTCCTAAAACTCTGGAAGAAATTGTCCAATATCCCCTGGTCTGCATGTTAGAAAACACCATAACCCACTCTTTTATCAAACAGTTCTTTTATGACCACGGTATTATATTAAATCCAGAAATTGAATTATCTACCACAGATTTACTGGTTCCTGCTATTAAAAACAATCTCGGAATCGGTTTTGTCCCTTCCTTTTATGCCAAATCTGCTCTGGAAAACGGGGAATGTGTGGAGATTCCACTAAAAGAAAGCCTTCCGGCACGTTCCATCTGTATTGTCCATGACAGCGGAAGAACACTGACCGCTGCCGCAAAAGAATTTTTTCTTTATCTGAAAAGCCGCCGGATCACATTAGAATAAAAAAACTCCTACGTTTTTAAATCCGTAGGAGTTTTTTTATTTCATATTATTTCATTTTACGCCTTCTGAAGAAATATATGCCAAATGTGGTACATATTCCGGCAAAGCCTGCCACACAAAGCGCTATGAGCCATCCCAGAGGCGTGTAGTCGCCTGTCTTGGGTCCCTTGAAGTTCGGATTTATATTTCCGCCGTTACCACCATTTCCTCCATTATAGGGATCAAGCATTTCAATAGTATCCGTATTGGCTAAAACATAAGCTCCCTGATCATTTTTCAGATACAGTTTTCCGTCACTGTCAACGGCAAAGCCAATATCCTGTGCCACTGCATAGCCACTGGGTGCTTCCAGTTCAGAAAGAGTATAATATTTCATTTCACCCGGTTTCATGGCTTCATACATTTCTACAGGCAGCAAAGCAGGTTCTTCTGTGGAGACAAAGCTGTAAACAACCTCTCCTGCCGCATTCTTAATAACAAGTTTAGCTCCTGCAAGCCTCTGTCTGCTTCCTGCATCCAATTTACTGATATAAATCTTAATGGGATAATCCACCATGACAATGCGCTTATTTTCCACCAGCTGACCATTTACATAAAGATTATCATTACTGTCTATTTGGAATTCAATGCTTTCTGCATAAACATATCCTCTGGGTGCTTCCTCTTCCGTTAACACATAGGTAACACCGGAGGTAAAAGTACCGTCTTCAAAAACATGGGGTTCTTTGGTAGTTACCCATGTAATAGGTGTAAAGGATGGGTCATCCTTTGCTGTAACAGTCAGCTTTGCACCTTCCACCGGATTCCCTGATGTATCCAGCTTACTGATGGTCAACATTGGTTCATCATACATGATCAGATGATTTCCCTCTACAGCCCTATAGGACTTAACCTGATTTTCATCCTCCGTTACCAGATAGATCTTTCCGTCCTTATCAATGGCAAATGGTATATCTGCTGCCTTCTTATAACCCAAAGGTGCTTTGATCTCACGCAGGATATATTCCTGATATGTATCACCTTTTCCTGCAGTCAGTTTGCTGGTATCCACCGCAACAGCACCTACACCGGATACCCATGAAGCAACCACCTGTCCCTGATCATCCAGAATTGCTAACTCCGCTCCCGGTATTTCCGTCTTATCATAGAAATCCTGCTTGCTGACCGTCAATGTCAGCTTACCATCCGCAATATGAACGGTCCTGTTATCAACCTTCTGACCGTCAATATAAATCTGATGATCATCCGCACTAATGGTAAAGGTAATAGGATCTGCATAGGCATAACCATCAGGTGCCTCAACTTCAGTAAGAATATATGTACATCCCGGATTGAAATCCGTCAGATTCCACGTTTTCACATGACCGTCACTGATCCATGTCTGAGGGGTAAAATAGGGGTCATCCACGCTTGTCAGTGTCAGTTTGGAGCCAGCCAGACCATTCTGGCTTTCCACAGCAATTTTTCCTATTCCCAAACCAGCCTCATCATCTTCCATAACAATAGTATTGTTATAGACCGGCACGCCATCCTGTCTGGTAATCCTTCCATCTCTGGCAATGGTAAATATAATATCCTCTGCCATCTTATAACCGTCCGGAGCATCTAATTCCTGGAGAATATAAACTGCATCGGATCTTAAATCTGCCGGCAATACTGTATATGCGCCCAGACCATCGGACTTAAAAGTAATGATCTCTGCTCCCGGCTTCTTTGCAGCTGTATCGTACTCCGACAATTTCAGGGTAGCTCCTTTTAAGATCATACCAAAGCTGTCCTGCTTGCGGATCTTTAATTCAAGTGCCTGATCTCTCACCAATATCGTATCTTTGTCAGCGTTGAGATTATGATTGTTTCCGGCAACAATAATGATATCTTTTGTTGCATTATCAATCCTGAATTTAATGGCATTGGAAACCAGATATCCCTTTGGCGCCTTCTCTTCTATTAACACATAGGTTTTACCGGTATCAAATGTTGTATTACTCAGTTTATGAGGGCGGCCGTCTGAAATCCATGATACAATTTCTGTTTTCAGATCTGCTTCATCATAAATAGCAAATTCTGCTCCTGCTACATCCAGTCCTGTTTTGCTGTCCAGCTTTCTGATATACATATCCTCCGGAAGCTTTTTCTTATCCTCCATGACCAGAATATTATTTGTAACAGGTGTATAGCTCTTAGTTCCACTTACATTTGTTACCTTATATATTGTTCCATCAGGTCCTACGGCAAATACAATGCTGTCTGCCAGATCAAAGCCATCCGGCGCACTGATCTCCTTTAATGTGTATTCATTATAGCCGGTCTTTGGCGCTGTCAGTTTTCCAAATGGTATCTGATGAACTGTCATATTGGATGTAAAGCGGTAAATTTCCTGCTGCTTATTATTATAAACAGCCAGAATTGCACCAGGCAGCTCAGTTCCCGGATTTGCCTGATCCTGTTTGCTGATGGCAAGGGTAACCGGCTCATCCCGGACAATGATCGTCTGTCCGTCCTTTTCTGCGTTAGTTTTAATACTGCCGTCCTTATTTACCGTAAATTCTATATCACTGATATATCCATAACCCGCAGGTGCCGTTACTTCCGACAGAATATAGGTTTCTCCTGCTTCCAAAGCTCCTGCCAGCACTCCGTGAGCACCTGTTGTAGTGGTCCAGCTGTCAATGGTCTTAGAAGGATCGCTTTTTTTCACGATCTTAAATACTGCTCCGGGAATCTCCTCATTACCGCCCACAGCCCGCTTGCTGACACTGACATTAATGAGCGTATCCTTATAGGTAACTTTCAAAACACTGTCATCTACCACAACAATTTCTTTCTCTGTGGCATTTATTGTATATCCCTTGGGAGCTTTTGTCTCTTTTACATAATATATGCCTCTGGGCAGATTACTAAATACAGCAATACCATTGGCATTGGTTTTTACAGGATTGGTAATTCCTGGTCCCGTAACAGGTGTTGTTTTATCTTCTTTATATAAGGTAAATTCCGCATCTGCCAAAAGTACTGATGAAGTTGCTCCTGTCTTGGTGATCCAAAGGCTTCCCTTCATGGGTTTATTAGTAATGGTAGCAAAATCTGTAAGAGAAGACGTGCCTCCTGCCCATAAAATTTCATCATCTGTTAAATTAGGTTCTCCATCTACTTTAGGATCTCCGTATTTATTTACTTCTTCTCTATTACCCAGATTGATTTCTCTGGAAGACATAATATAACCGGTAGGCGCAGAAATTTCCTTTATTGAATAAGTAGTTTCCGGGGAATCATCCTTTACCTCCACTCTCTTAAAATATGCAATTCCTTCACTATCAGTTATAGCTGTAATACCTGTAGCCACACCGCTCTTATACAGTTCAAAGGTGGCATTTGCCAGCGGTTCTCCTGTTTCACTATCCGTTTTCTTTATTTTTACGCTGATAAAGGGCGCATTGGATTTTTTATTGATGATCGTTAATTCTTCTTCTGTAGCATCTTCCTTTACATATGTTGTTACCATAGTATCCGAAGTAACTACCACCTTATAAATACCTGTGTCCCTTACATAACCATCCGGCGCCTTTGTTTCCTGCACATAATAGGTGCCATAGGCCAGACCTTCAAATAAAGCTACACCGGAAGTGTCCGATTCTGCCGTATCCACCTGCAACATATTTTCGTCATAGAGGGTAAATACAGCATCGGAAAGCACACTATTTGTCTCATCATTTTTCACTATCTGAATGCTGCCGTTCTGCTTTTTATTTTCAAAGGTGCGGGTGATTAAATTCTGTGTCAATACACCGCCGTTAAAATCAGTACCGGTCAATGTAATAGTGTCATTCGTAATATTGTAACCATCGGGAGCTTTCAATTCCTTCAGCACATAATTACCATAAGGAATATCATAAAAGACCACTTCACCTGAAGCATTGGTCACACCTTTTTTTACCTGTACGCCCTTGTCAGTATAGAGTCCGATTTCCGCACCGGAAAGATTTGTACTATCATCAGCGTCTCTCTTGATCACTTTGATATTACATTTGATCAGATCATTGACAATCGTAACATCTTTATCTCCCAAAGCATCTACTGTCACAGAAGTTTCTGCCACTTTAATGATATACCCTTCTGCACCATCAGTTTCTTTTATCACATAACTTCCGAAAGAAATTTTCTCAAATACCGCAATTCCCGAATCATCAGTGCTTACCTCATAAGGAACCCCCGGAGACTTTTCATAGGCAGTTGTTCCGTCAGCCTCATATAAGGCAAATTTTACTCCTGATAACGGATTAGGAGAAGTACTGTTATCAACCTTGTGTATAACAATATTTCCTACTGCTCTTTCGTTTTCTATGGTTACATTTTTTATCTGGTCTGTAACTTCCGTTCCCGTTCCGATGGTAATCTCATGAACAGCATTATCTAACACATATCCATTAGGGGCTGCTGTCTCACGATAGTAATAGGTTTTGCCTAATTCCAGACCATCAAAGGCTACGACACCGGCAGCATTTGTAATGCCGCTTGCCACTCTGTCTATACAGAGAGCATCATTATAAATACTAAATGCAGCTCCCTGCAACAAAGCTGTTCCATCCTTTTCTTTCTTGGTGATGGTCAGTCGTCCTACCGCTCTATCATCAACTATTTCATGGATATCTTCTTTTGCTCCGTTATAGGTAACCTCCATGGCACCATTAACTTCTGCCAGAACAACTGTAATGACCTGGTCAGAAACTGTATAGCCTGCCGGGGAAGAAATTTCCTTTAAGTAATAGGTCCCGGCAGAAAGTCCTGAAAAAGAAGCATAACCATCCATGGTCGTTCTCGTATAAAGCCTGTTTGCTTCCGTACACGCCAGATCGCTGTATAATCCGAATTGTGCCCCGGAAAGAAGCGTTCCCTCATCATTCACCTTCTTGATCCTGATTTCACCGGTCTGTGGAGTCGTAATATCCTGATTTTCTATTTCAATCTGATAATATTTTGTTCCATCTGCGTCTGTAAGCAGATTATCTTCTGTATAATCCTTAATGGTGGTCTTTCCATCCCCTTCAATTTCATGTCCATCGGGAGCCTCTGTTTCCCACAATACAAGCTCATAATCCATAATGGAATTCAGGTCTGTAAATATAGCCCAGCCATCAGTATCAGAAACTGCTTCACCAATAGATTCTGTTCCCAGATACAGTTCAAATTTTGCGCCGGCAAGGGGAGCCTTGGTATCCTTATCAATTTTTCTTACTCTGATCTCCCTCTTAATCACTGCACCTGCTGAAGAAGAACTAAAGGAAACATTGTTGATCTGGTTAGATTCTTTTGTAAAGGAAGTTCCATCTCCCACAAAATTAGCCGTATTGGTAATGGTCTTTCCGTCTAATTCTGCCGCAAGACAATTAAAGTTCGTCCTGAATTTAAATTTGTAACAATCACTTCCGATATTGGGTAACTGCACTGTCAGCCTTCCATTGACTACAGAAACCAGATAACTGCCCTTAGCCACCTCCGTTTCATTGCCTGCGTCATCTACAACATACAATTTACCATCTACATAATCAAAATAATCTGCCAATTGATCATATATCTTGGGATTTGTGATCTGGCTCATGTCATTGTGAGCTTCATTGATGGCAATGGTCCAATCCACATACTGATTACCCTGCTTATACTGGAAAGTCTTATTGAAAACGCCGCCCACAACTCCTTCAACTGTTTTTTCCGCCTCATCCGTTACAGTAACATCACCTTCATAGTCTACGGAAATCTCGGCATGATTGGTATAGGATACACTGGCTTCAGCCTTATCTATATTCGTTACTCTTGTTTTATATACGATCCAGAAAGCCTTCTTATAAAAGGCCGCTTCTGATGCGTCCGCATCACTGAATGTATAGGAAATCGTCTGCTTTCCTGCTTCCGTACCGATAACCGGATCTCTGTATAAAGGCGCAGGATCATAATACATATTCATGATCTTAAAGCTGCCCGGCACATATTCCATGTCGTCAGGAAGCACATCCTTGAACTCCATGCCGTTTACCGTAAGCTGCGGCTCCTTAATGGTAACCGTCCACTCTACAGTACCGTCATCGCTGATCTTCCCATCCTTATAGATCAGATCCGGCTTTTTGATCTGCACATACTTATCCGCCTCGCTGGTCACAGGCACATCAGGATTTAAATGGCTGGTCATGGACACATGATTTTCAAATTTGATCCAATCATTTTCACTATACTGGTCCGGATCTTTTATCTTTGTCACAACAGTGATAACCTGTCTTTCCGTAAGAGTGTCATATCGGAAGATCAAATTACCGCCTGCCGTATTGGAATCATCAGCCAAAGGTCCTGTAGTGCTGACATATTCCATCTTTAACGGATCAAAGGTATCTGTAATCTCTACATTATTCAGGATCTCACCGGAACCGTTCACTTCTATATTCCAGGTAAGGGTATTGGTGACGGAATTGAAGGAATAGCAGCTCTTTTTCAACAAATTCAATCCCGGCACAGAAGCATCCTGTGTGATATTGTAGGTAACACCCGTCCCGCCTGTTAATTTGGCAGTATTTTTATAAGACTGCTGGGAAAAATTCTCTACTTTTGTCTTATAGGTAATCGTATATGTATTGGTATCATCCGCTCCGTCCGGAAAGCTTACGGAAAATCCGTTTGCCGTCCCGCTTACACTGCCGGCAGGTAATGCCGGACTTATCTGAATATCCTGTACACCTTCCAGGGTAATTCCTTCCCCTAAAACATCTTCATAGGTTGCCCCCTTCAGGTTCAGTTTTTCCCTGTTCAGAACTACGGTCCATGTAATGTAACCGTTTTCAACGGAAGAACCGCTCTTACTTACCATATCAGGCTTGATATATACTGTACCGTCATCCGTAACACCGGTGGTTCCATCATCGGGATTGAAAATTGCCGTATTATCAATATAAGAGCTGGTGTTATTATCAATAACGCTTCCGAAGGCATCATCATAATAGGTGCAGAATTTAACCCCGAGGCGATAATCTTCCTTGCATCCCGATACCACAATATCCACTGTGGTATCCCCTTCTTTTGCAGTGGTAGATACAGTTCCGTTATTTCCCCATGCTTTTCCGTCTACTTTGGGATAACCAGCAATCTCTGCATATGTCAGACCGGAAGGCAGAACATCATGAATCACACCATCTATGGAATCCCTGCCGTTAGAGCCCAGTGAAACCGTCCATTCAATATAGTTTTTACCGTTTTGGGATATAACACGGCTTCCTGATTTTTCAATGATCATATCACCCGGTTCAGGTTTTTCTGTCTCTTCCGTTGTATCGGTAGTATCAACAGATACTTTAAAATCTCCTGTTGCTGTGGGGAAGGTCAGGTCCGCATGTTTTCCGCTTTCCTGCAGATCATCGCTGAGTCCGCCCTCAAACTGCACATAAAACTTTGTATTTTTGCTGCTGCCGATTTTATCCGTATAAAACTGAAAAGCTAAAGTACCGTCTTTGGAAATATTTACCCTTCCTATGGAGTTACCGGAAGAATCCTTTAACTCATGACTTGCCTCCACATCCACACGGATGGAAGTAGGGAGCTGATAAATATAGGTTCTATTGGGGTCTATAGAATCAGCCGTTCCCAGCACAAAATCCAGCCTCATATTGATATCCGCATTGTAAGGAAGTTCATAATTGCCGTTTTCCTCCATTGCGATTACCTGGGTGGTATTATTTTCATCCTTATAGGTTGCCTTCAGGGTCAGATCAGAAAGCGTAATGGTAGTGTCGGTAAAGATATCCGTAGTTCCGCTTTCCTGGGCATATACAACGCCGCTTTCCTCCGGTTTAAACACAGCCTGGCTCTGTATTGTCGTCCCGTCTTCTCCATACTCATTCTGTGAAACGGTATTGTCCGTATTCACTTTCTGCCCTGCCCATACATCAGTAGGGATGGAAGTAGCAAATATTGCCGCTGCTAAGGTAACAGGTAAAATTCTTTTCCAGATTGCTTTTTTCATTTTCATTGAAGTCTCCTTTTGCACGCTGTTTAATTTGGGTCAATAAGTTTCTAGTCTGTCACTTCATCCGGCAGATTAACGATCACCGGTTCATGATGCACTGCCGGGAAAAATTTTTCCAGTACATCCCGGGTTCTTATCTTCAAACTGGAAGTGCTGACACAGGGATGGCATCCTATGGTCTCACTTTCAATAACAGGTCTGTCTATTAAAAGCTGTACATGGTTTTCGGTATCATTCATCAATCCCATGATGGACACTGCACCGGGCTTAATATTCAGATATTCTTCCATATACTCAGGATCTGCAAAGGATAACCTTGCACATCCGATCTGTTTTGTGATATCTTTGGTTTTAAAAGGTTTATCTCCGGGCATCATCAAAAGGTAAAACTGCGTTTTCTGCCTGTTACACAGAAACAGATTTTTGCATATGATAGTATCCAGTACTTTATCTATTTCATTGCAGGCTTCCATGGTATTTGCCTCCTCATGGTCAGTCCGCTCATATTCTATTTTCAACGAATCCAACAGATCATAAACTTTTATTTCCCGATCCAGACGTCCTGTCAGATCTTTAGGTCTTCCTTTTACCAGTTCCATTTTTCTGATTACCTGCTTTCCCTACTCTTCTTCAGGCGCCACAGCCGCCCCTCTGTTCTTTGAGACTGCCGCTATGACCAGCCGCTGCTGTTCTGTTCCGTATTCACAGGTAGACAGCAGCACGATTTGTCCCTGCTCTACCTTATTCAAATCCCTGAAGTAAAATGAGTTCTGTTTCAATTCCTTTAAATAACGTTTTGTCTCTTCCTCTGTTGCGGGAAGGACTTCATATGTAAAATAATCTTCCTGTGTCAGATCAATGAGCGCTGCAGCAAAGATCTCATAGGGCTGGTCACCTTCGCCCCAATCCAGGTACAGGATTTCATGCTCTTCCCGGAATTCCTTCTTTTTGAAATTCTTCAACGGTCCGAACATAGTCCCGTCCTTCATATGGTGGCCATGGATCAAAACAACTGTATCTTCCGGCTCACATCCCTCATCCATAAAAATGGTTCCATGACTGTTCTTTTCTCCCATGAAATCATGGTAGAGGTAATAAGAATTATCTCTCCGGACCACAGGGTAATAAACATTTGTATCCGGTATGGTAATAAAACCTATATAATCAGCATTGATCTCCTTCAATCTGCTATTATCCTTTTGTTCTTTTTCCCCATTACCGCTATTTCCCATAAGAGAATCCCCTTTGGTATCCATAGCCTCCGCCTGACGCAGCCCGGCGATGCTTTCATCCAGTTTTTTCTGTTCCCGGTATTCACCGTAATATTTCAACAGCATATACCCTGACACGCAAAAGATCCCTATAAAAACAATCCCTGCCGCCAGCAGAATTTTATCAAAAAACTTTGACCTTTTTTTATCAATTTTACTGTCCTTTTTCATCTTCTATCCGGCTCATTTTTTGTAATTTTCAATTTTGGACACAGTTATCCACTTTTGATTTACATAATATAGCATTTTGTCAAGATTTTCAACCCTTTTAAGGCATTTGGCTGTTTCAGATCAACAAACGCACGATAAACTTACTTTCTTCTATTGAGTAATCAAAAATACCATTCCACCTTTGGGCAAATGACATAACACTGCGAAGTCCATATCCGTGATTTGCG
Source organism: Lachnospiraceae bacterium (assembly GCA_017936785.1). Taxonomy (GTDB): domain Bacteria; phylum Bacillota; class Clostridia; order Lachnospirales; family Lachnospiraceae; genus UBA2882. Next base: position 139,307 of record JAGBEV010000031.1, read on the forward strand.
CTCCGGCTGGACATCAGGAACTGACCTTCGCTGTCCATCTGATATTCTCCGGAAAAAGAATTTGTCATCTCAAGAATCAACTTTCCTCTGCTCTTTGCAATACAAATGGATACAAAACGCTCCCTGTCATCATCTTTGATTGCTGCAGCCGCTAAAACCGCATTCTCCAACAAATTGGAAACAACCGCAGCAAACTCAATTTCAAAAGAATCCGACTTTAAATTTTCCGGAACATCAAGGTGATAGGTAAATGTAATCTGATTTTTCTGTGCCCGTTTTTCCCATTTGCTTACGATCCCACTGATCGCTATATTCTCACAATATCTCTTTGGCGCCGCCTGCTCCAGCTCTTTACCAAGCACCATAAGTGTTTTCTGAAGTTTCTCCATCTCATCAGATTCCAAATATACTCTCATTAATTGAATGTAATGATGAAAATCATGCCGGATAATTGCCATTTCCGCATCTTTTTCCTGTGACAACTGCAATTCGTCCCTCAGATTTTTCGCATGATTTTGCAAAAGATCAATATCATGGTTCAATTCCTGTTCCTTTCTGCGCTGATAAAATCCGGAAGCAATAATAACATACACCGCTATCATCAATATCAAGACCAATATAGTGGACAGTTCATTTTGAAATTCCTGAAAAAAATCCCTTGGCCAGGCAATAAGGGAAACAACAATGCAATAAAACAACCCAGGAATAATACATAAAACTCCCCAGCCCTTTTCTGTATTCTCCAATTCCCACAAATACTTCTTTCTGATGGTAAGAAAAAGAAATGCTAAAATAAGACTATGCACAACAATCTGAACGGCAATTCCAAGCACATAGCTTTTCATATGGCTATATGTCATAGTGCACAGAAAATTTCCAAACAAAACATAGACAGAAGCAGTAAATCCGGTAAACAATGCCCGTAAATCGCGATAGGCAAAAAACAATTGGCAAGTCGTCTGCACCAAAATAATCTGAAGCAGCATGACCGGTGTGGAATTTGTGGTTTTTTGCATGATATAAATATCCCACCAGTCCAGCATTCCCATGATCAGATAACAGAACAGCAAAATACCAAAGCTTCTTTTTTTATCGTATTTCTGTATTGAAAAAAGAAATATATATCCCAACACAAACAATGCGGAAATCCGGTACTCAACAAAAATAAATAATGACATTTTTCTCTCCTAAAATATTTTCCCCATGGTCGTACAGGCAAGATATTTTAAATAGATTTTCTTAATCTCCCCTCTCCGCCTCCGGCTGATCGGAATCAGCGTTCCATCTTCCATAATCAATTCATTTGCCATAAAATCTTTAATATACTGCATATTGACCAGATAAGATTTGTGGGGCTGTATAAATCGGGAATTTTCTTTAATAGAAACTACTTCCTCCTCAAATCTGCCCCGTATTGCAAGACCTGTTAAAATGCTTCCATCTCTCATATGATACACAATAGATCTTTCAATCAGTTCCACATATATCAGATCCCACAATGATATATTATGTATCCCCTCTTTTGCCTTCACACAAAAGAGATCTGCTTTTTCCTTTTTTAAACTGCTGTATATATCCTCCAATACCATCACAAGCTTTTGGGAATCAACAGGCTTTAGTAAATAGTCTCTTGCCTGTACCCCAAATGCCTGATATCCATATTCTTCAAATGAAGTAAGATAGACTATGGGGGTATTCTCCCCCAATGCCCGAAGCTGTTTTCCCAGCTCTATCCCATTTATTTTAGGCATCATGATATCCAAAATATAGACATCAAACAGTCTGCTCCCCTTCTCTTCCCCCTTATATGCCTTCCAATAATTCAATAACTCCCCGGAAGACTCAAAAGTCTTGATTTCTCCATGGATCTCCGGATTCTTCTCGAAGAACAGCCTCGCTGCATTCAGAGTCTGCTGAAGCGATTCCTTTTCGTTATCGCAAAGTGCAATTTGAAACATATTCCCTCCATCTTCGGACATCATTTTTATCATGATTTATACCTTGAAAACATGAACGCTTTCTTTCATATCCTTTGAAAGTTGATTCAGGCTCTTTGCATTCTCGGCAATGTCCCCAAGATTTTTATATACTGTTTCCACCAGAGCCAATACCTCCTCTATGCTCGCAGAATTCTCCTCCGCAAGCGCTGCTGAATTCTGCACGACTGCCACGGTATTTGTCCGAAGTTCTTCAAGCTTATTGGTTTTCTCCATAATATCATTCATGCCGGAAACCGTGTCATTGATTCCGCTGGTCACACCCTGGAAAATCTCACCTGTACGCTTGATATCCTTCTCCTGCTCCTCGAGCACGACAAGTACCTCATCCATCCGCTTTATGGTCTGGGATGAATTCCGATTAAGTTCCGAAAGCAGAGCGCTGATCTCATCCGCTGCACTGTTCGACTGCTCCGACAACTGCTGAATCTCCTGCGCAACAACAGCAAAGCCCTTGCCATGCTCTCCTGCCCTTGCCGCCTCAATGCTGGCATTTAGAGAAAGCAGATTCGTCTGAGACGCAATCCTGGTAATCAATTCTGCCGATTCGCTGATTTTTGTCACAGACTCATTTGTCATCTGTGTCTGCTTCGATAAAAAGGAAATCGCCTCCCTCACATGACCCATCGCCTGGTTCAGCACATCCAGCTGCCCCATCGCATCATTTGAAATATTTTTGACATTCATTGAAATACCATTGATCCGCACTACCTCTGCGCCGTTATCGCCGATCATCTCTCCCATATCGGTAACATTCTGACTGGCGGCAGTCGCATCTTCCGCCTGCCCCGTTGTGCTTGTTGCCATCTGCCGTGCAGACTCCTGTACCTCTTTCATGGCACATTCCACGCTGTCCGCCAGTTTCTCCATGCGAAGCGAATCCTCGCTCAGCTTATCGCTGCGCTCCATAATTGTTACAACCGTTGTTCGTAAATACTCGCTTAACTTAACAATGCTCCTGCCGACATCGCCAATCTCATCCTTACGTTCCAGCGTTGCCTTATCGACCTCTACGTTCAAGCTGCCCTCCGTAAGTTCCGCAAGCAGTCCCATGTTGCGTTTCAATGCCCGTACAATATTGCCAACGATCAAATATGTAATTATCGCAACGAGGATAACAACCGCTGTGATAATAAAAAACATCTGCATACGTGCCTTATTGATAATGGCAGAAACGGTCTCCTGCGGTGTTCCAAGAAATACCATACCTACAATTTCAGATGAACCCTCCTGATAAACCGGCGTATAATACACGATATACTCCGTTCCTAAAATATCTACGTTTCTGTCATAAAATGGTTCGCCCTTCTCCAGCACCTGCCTGCTGACCGTTTCCGAAGCCGTCGTGCCAATCTGGCGCTTCCCGCTATCATCTACTAGCGAAGTCAGAATTCTTGTATCGCCCCAAAATACGGTTACGTCCATGCCCGTATTTTCCTTAATATTGTCAACGATATCTGTTGCCTGAGAAATATTTAAGGTATCTCCCTTCCACAGATCGCCCTTCTCATCCACATGATACTGCCCTTCATTGCCGGTTTCAAAAATATCCCTGACCGCAAGTGTTGTCGCATTCATACCGACATATGCCTCATCATAAATGCCATTTGCAATTCTGTCCGCAGATACCAGAAGCAAAATCGTCCCCAGAGCAATCAGCGGCAGCAACGAAATCAATAAGATTTTCCCCTTTAGTTTCATTTCCATCCTCCATCTCCACTTCCTTGCAGAAAAATCATATCAATTTCTAATCATGCAATTATATGGCTTTTTATAAATCTAACAAAAACATAGTTTACTTATTGTATACTTTTCACAAATAATTTTCAACCGCAGACATCCGCTCCAAAATAGAACGAAAAACCGTTACATATGCCGCCATTTTCCCTTATTTTCAGGCTTTTTTCATATTTTCAGGTAAAAGAAAATGCTGCCGTTCTGCGTAAAATGTGTGCATTTTTGTGTAAAAACGGTCACTGTATATTTCCAAAGTATCTTTACCGCTGACAAAAAAACTCCGAAAACCACTTTATGCAAAGTGACTTTCGGAGTTGATTCACACAGGAAACATATCCATATTTACTTTTTCCTTTTTTATTACATCATGCCGCCCATGTCAGCACCTGCAGGCATTGCAGGAGCCGGCTCTTTGATGTTTGCCACAACAGATTCTGTTGTCAGCAGAGTGGATGCCACACTGGTAGCATTCTGTAATGCGCTTCTTGTAACCTTTGCAGGGTCCAGAATACCGCTTTCAACCATGTCAGTGTACTCTTCTTTCAGTGCATCAAAGCCTGTGCCAGGCTGGGACTCCCGTACTTTATTGATGATAACGCTGCCTTCCAGACCTGCGTTGGATGCAATGTGGAACAAAGGAGCTTCCAGTGCTTTTAAGATGATCTGGGCACCTGTCTTTTCATCGCCTTCCAAGGTGTCAGCCAGCTTTGCAACTTCTTTGGAGGCATGGATATATGCAGAACCGCCTCCGGCGATAATGCCCTCTTCCACTGCTGCCCTTGTAGCTGCTAAAGCATCTTCCAGACGAAGCTTTGCTTCTTTCATTTCTGTCTCCGTAGCAGCACCTACACGGATAACAGCTACACCGCCTGCAAGTTTTGCAAGTCTTTCCTGTAATTTTTCTCTGTCGAAATCGGATGTGGTCTCTTCGATCTGCTGTTTGATGCTGGCGATTCTTGCATCAATAGCGGATTTCTCGCCTTCACCGTCCACAATAACAGTATTTTCCTTCTGTACTTTTACGGATTTAGCGCGTCCTAACTGATCCATGGTTGTTTCCTTTAAGTCCATACCCAGCTCGGAAGAAATCACCTGACCGCCTGTAAGGATAGCGATATCTTCTAACATTGCTTTTCTTCTGTCGCCATATCCGGGAGCCTTTACAGCTACTACGTTAAAGGTTCCACGCAGTTTATTTACGATCAGGGTTGTAAGCGCTTCACCCTCAACATCCTCTGCAATGATCAGTAATTTTGCGCCGGACTGAACGATTTGCTCTAACAAAGGCAGGATTTCCTGAATATTGCTGATCTTCTTATCTGTGATCAGGATATATGGATTATCCAAAGTTGCTTCCATCTTTTCCATATCAGTTGCCATGTAAGCGCTGATATAGCCGCGGTCAAACTGCATACCTTCTACCAGATCCAGCTCTGTCTGCATGGTCTTGCTTTCCTCAATGGTAATAACACCGTCTCCGGAAACCTTTTCCATAGCGTCTGCTACCAGATTGCCTACTTCTTCATCTCCTGCAGAGATCGCTGCAACTTTTGCGATATGTTCCTTGCCGTTTACTTTAGAACTCATCTTAGCGATTGCTTCTACTGCACAGTCAGTTGCTTTTTTCATACCTTTTCTTAAGATGATGGGGTTAGCGCCTGCTGCCAGGTTTTTCATTCCTGCATTGACCATTGCCTGGGCTAATACGGTTGCTGTTGTTGTACCATCACCGGCAACGTCATTTGTCTTGGTAGCAACTTCTTTTACAAGCTGTGCTCCCATATTCTCAAAAGCATCTTCCAGTTCAATTTCTTTTGCAATGGTAACACCGTCATTTGTAATCAGGGGAGCCCCATAGGATTTGTCCAAAACTACGTTTCTTCCCTTCGGTCCTAATGTTACTCTTACGGTATCTGCCAGCTGGTTAACACCGGATTCCAATGCTGCACGGGCTTCTGCCCCATATTTGATCTCTTTTGCCATTTTTATGACCTCCTATTTATTCATGCAAATTACATTTCTGATTTCTTTTTTCTTATATGATAATAATGATTCCTGCTGTCCCAATGCAGTACGATTACTGGATGATAGCAAGAATGTCCTTCTGACTTACAATGATCAGTGTTTCTTCGTCAGCTTTTACTTCAGTTCCGGAATATTTGGAGTAAATTACCTGATCTCCTTCTTTCACTTCCATTTTAACCTCTTCAGTTCCCGGCCCTACAGCAACAACCTCTGCCTGCTGGGGTTTTTCTTTTTCCGTTCCCGGAAGAACGATACCGGATTTGGTTGTTTCCTCTGCTACTAATGGTTTTAATACGACTCTGTCGCCAAGTGGTGCTAACTTCATAATAAAAGCCTCCTTAGATATATATTTTGTTTTCATAAATTTTCGTTTTATTAGCACTCTTTTCATTTGAGTGCTAATCACAATACCTATATTAGTTTCTAACGCATTGGGTTGCAAACCATTTTATTCCAATTTATCTATATATTTTCTCACATTTTCGCTATGTTTACTCTCATTTTCTCCCGTTTTCTCACTCAACGTCAAAACAAGCACATTTAATACTTATTTTATAATTCTAAAATTTTCTCATAAGATCATGCCGTCTCCTCAGCTTTATAGCAGCCCAAAATGCTCCATGGCATGATAGATCCCGTCCTCAAAGATATCGGTAGTTATATAATCTGCGCATTCCTTTGCCGGTTCACTTCCATTTCCCATACAAATACCAATCCCTGCGTGCTTCAGCATATCCACATCATTGATACTGTCCCCCACAGCTATGGTATCCGCCACATCAATACCCAGGCGTTCACACATCAGGGAAATTCCCTTTGCCTTGGAAAATCCCTTGGGGACAAACTCCGCTACACCAAAAACATGCTCCATAACTTCATAATTCCTGCTTAAAGATTTATATAATTCCCCCGGGTCGGAAGTTCTGGCATGGATACTTGCCTTGCATGCCTCAATGGTTTTTACCTTTTGAACAGGCAGAAAACGTTGCGGAATAGTCTCATTAACATACTGCAGATACCAGTCATCTGCGATGTCATCTACTGTTTCCTCATCATAATAAATATATTCCGTTCCCTCCAGGATATACATGATACCATATTTACGGAAAAGGGATATCATTTCCTCTAACTGCTTTCCGCTCAAAGAATAACGGAAGACTTCTTTACCCTGAAATTCCCCATACATACCACAGGCTCCCACGATTCCATCAAAACCAATATCCAGAATCGGCGTCTGGGGAACCATGACACGGCTCCTGCCGGTACAGATAAATGCAAGATGTCCGTTTTCACGGATTTTACGGATTGCATCTATGGTAGATTGTAAAACAGGCTTTCCCAATACAAGCAAAGTTCCATCTATATCAAAAAATACTGCTTTCCTGTTCATGCTCTTACTCTCTCCTATCTTATTTTCCGTATCCTTTTTTCTTATTCCGGCCGTCTGTTCGTCCCTTTTATGCCAAAGCTGAAACTTCCCCGGACACATCAATTACAGCTGCTTAATTGTCCGGTGCCCGGAATATACATAAATCGAGCCGGTCTTCTGAGAAGTCCGGCTGCGTTTCTTTCATATCTTACATACTTATTTTATATTTTCCCACTTTATTCTTTTATGCTTTTTCCAGGCGCTCTCTGTAACCCGGTGCATTTTTGATCTCAAACTTATTGTTAAACATTTCATATTCTGCATCAGATAACAAGTCTGAAAGCTCCTGCTCCACATTATATTTGATCACATATCCGCAGGCTACGCTGGGTGCAAGGTGCGCATCCTCAAAATCCAGACATTTCTGCTGAACTCTCCTGCAATATTCCTCAGCTTCTCCGTCTTCTGCCAAAGGGATCAATACATTGAAGAAATCTCCTCCGCATCTGCCGATTATGTACTCCGGTCTCGCCTCATCTTTCAGAAAGGAGGCAACTACCTGTATCAGCCGGTCACTTTCCTCATCCCCGAAATGATCATTGACATATTTCCAGTCATTGATGTTGGCACAGATCACAGCCACAGGAACTACCTGGGAGCGGTCAACTACCTTTAATTTATTATCAAAATGAGTGCTGTTAAGCACACCGGTCAAAGCATCTTCCTTTTCTCCGTGCTTTACCTGATACTGCTCTTTCTCCAGCTTCTTCTCCAGATCATCCACATATAAGGACAGTTCAATAGCTTCATAGGATTTTGCCGCATGCCTTGTCAGCTGTGCCACAAAGCTGTCGACCAGCGCTTCTTTTGCTCCATCTTGCATCTCATCTTCTTTGGTGTACAGATGGGCTATGGTCCTGCCCTCTACACGGATCTTTTTGCCGGGGGCATTAACCGTATCCGGTTTAAATCCTACAAAATTTCCTGCACTGGCAGCCTTTTCTCCGTGTCTGTCAGTCAGTAAAAGGCTGATGCCCGTAACTTTATTCATATTTTCCACAAACTCAGACAACTGCCCGATTTCAAATATCTGGTCCAGACTATAATTTTTGATATTGTCCTTTAATCGTTTTTCTAACGGTATCAGTCCAAATGCCATATCCGATCCCTCTCTTTAAATCGCTGCCTTGGTGGCACAATCAGTAAATCAAAAATATTATAGCTTTTTTTAGATCTTTTGTCCAGCAAATTCCACCCTGATCCACAGTTCAAAAAACTTCAAGAAATCAGTTGAATTTTAACCGGGAATATAATACAATAAATATAACGTTTTAGTACTTTAGTACAGGGTACAGGGAGGAATTTCTAATGGATATTGCAGCTTTATCTACAGCTTTGGCGCATTCTGATGTCATGAACAGTGTCAGCATTGCAGTATTGGACAAAACAATGGAAATCAGCGAGGACTTGGGCACAGGTCTGGTCAATATGATCGACAATTCAATGGAACTATCCGTGAATCCCCATATTGGCTCCAATATAGATGTACTCGTATAATATAGCACAGACCGTATATTTTACTTTGGAGTCAAGAGGTCAAGAGGATTTCTATGAATGTTTTAATACAGCAGTTTCGAAATCTGATGGATATTTTATACGGCAAAAAAGAGCTTTCTGATGTGAGTAAATACAGTTTTATCTGTTATTCCATCGCATGTGTCCATATTGCTATTACCATCAGATTTTTTTCATTGAATTATACATTTTTATATATTTACAACTTTTTGTCTGTTGTTTTCTATTTGGTCATTGGTACGATCTTGCCTAAAAAAGGAAGATTTTATGCCATTTATCTATGCAGCTTTTGTGAAATACTGTTTCATTCTTCTCTTGCCACTCTTCTGGCAGGATGGGGATGGGGTTATATGATCTATACTCTGTCATTGATCCCGGTTGCATTTTATCTGGCATATTCCCTGCCTCAGTTTGGACGCAGCATGGCAAAGCCCTTTGTTTTTACCTTTATCGCCATGTGCGTTTTTATCCTGACCAGGATCATGTGTGATTATATCCAGCCAATCTATACCAACAGGAAATATGATGTCAATCTGACCTGGGCTTACAACCTCAACGGATCAGTTTCATTCCTGATGCTGATTTTCTTTTCGGTTTTGTTTACCATCGAGATACGCCGGAATGAGATACGCCTGGAGTCCCAGAACAGCATATTGGAAGCTGTTTCCAGCAAAGATCCCCTTACAGGGCTGTTGAACCGCAGAAGCATGGATAAACACCTGACTTCAGCCATTGACCTTGCCAGATCAAAGGGGAAACACTTTTCTGTTATCATCGGCGATATCGACGATTTTAAAAAGGTAAATGATACCTACGGACACAATATCGGAGATGACGTTCTGGTCAATGTGGCAAATATCATTACTTCTCATATTCCTGAAGATGCTAATGTATGCCGATGGGGCGGTGAGGAAATACTGATCCTGATCCACAGTCCCGCCCAGACAGCCATATCCATTGCCGAAAAAATACGAGAGGAAATTTCCAAATCCACGCTGCAGACTGAGGAAGTTCCCATTCATATAACCATGACTTTCGGAGTTGCTGAATATATCCCGGGATTTGGAATCACCAAATTGATTTCCATTGCGGATGACAATCTATATAAAGGTAAGAAAGACGGTAAAAACCGGGTTGTTGCATAAACACCCGGTTTTATCTTGCATTTTTCACTAATTTCTGTAAAATAGTAAGAGTGACTGCAAAACCCAATTTTTCAGGAGGTACAGGCAATGATACAAGCCAGTAATGTAACCTACCGCGTAGGTAAAAAAGCTTTATTTGAAGAAGTAAACATTAAATTTACAGAAGGAAACTGTTACGGATTAATCGGTGCCAACGGTGCCGGCAAATCTACTTTTTTAAAAATATTATCCGGCAGCCTGGAAACGACTAACGGTGAGATCATCATTACACCGGGACAGCGCCTTTCCGTTTTGGAACAGGATCATTTTAAATATGACGCTTATCCGGTCATGGATGTGGTCATTATGGGAAATGCCAGACTATATGAGATCATGAAAGAAAAAGATGCCATTTACGCCAAAGAGGACTTTACCGATGAGGACGGCATCCGTGCCAGCGAGCTGGAAGCGGAATTTGCGGAAATGGACGGCTGGGATGCGGAAACCAATGCGGCGATGCTGTTAAACGGACTTGGCATTGATACGGAATTACACTATTCCATTATGAGTGACTTAAACGGAAGCGAAAAAGTCAAGGTGCTCCTTGCAAAAGCATTATTTGGCAATCCGGATATTCTGCTTTTGGATGAGCCTACCAACCATTTGGACTTAGATGCCATTGCATGGCTGGAAGATTTCCTCATTGATTTTGAAAATACGGTTATCGTAGTATCCCATGACCGTTATTTCTTAAATAAGGTCTGCACCCATATTGCCGACATCGACTATGGCAAAATCCAGTTATATGCAGGCAACTATGATTTCTGGTACGAATCCAGCCAGCTTTTGATCAAACAGATGAAGGAAGCCAACAAAAAGAAAGAAGAAAAGATCAAAGAGTTACAGGAATTCATCTCCCGTTTCTCCGCAAATGCTTCCAAATCCAAACAGGCTACTTCCCGTAAAAAAGCTTTGGAAAAAATTGAGCTGGATGAGATCAGACCTTCCAGCAGAAAATACCCTTATATTGATTTCCGTCCCGACAGGGAGATCGGCAATGAAGTATTAACAGTTGAAAATATTACAAAGACCGTTAATGGTGAAAAAGTCTTAGACCATGTATCCTTTATTTTAAATCATGATGATAAGGTAGCCTTTGTGGGCGGCAATGAATTGGCAAAGACTACCCTTTTCAAGATCCTCATGGGAGAAATGGAACCGGATGAAGGCTCCTTTAAATGGGGCGTTACTACTTCCCAGGCTTATTTCCCCAAGGATTCCACTGAGGAATTCAACAACGATCTGACCATTGCAGACTGGCTCATGGGCTACTCTCCTGTTGACGATATCACTTATGTAAGAGGTTTCCTGGGACGTATGCTCTTTGCCGGTGAAGACGGTGTCAAAAAAGTAAAGATTCTTTCCGGTGGTGAAAAAGTCCGCTGTCTCTTATCCAAAATGATGATCAGCGGCGCTAACTGCCTGGTGTTAGACGAGCCTACCAACCATCTGGACATGGAATCCATTACCGCATTGAACAACGGACTGATCAAATTTGGCGGAGTTGTATTGTTCGCCTGTCATGACCATCAGTTTGTGCAGACTACGGCAAACAGGATCATGGAAATTCTGCCCAATGGTACGCTGATCGATAAGATCACTACTTATGATGAGTATCTTGCCAGTGATGAAATGGCCAGAAAACGAACCGTTTATACGGCGAATACGGAAGACGATAACAATTAGGTTAAACGGATACAAAGTGCAATCATATAAGTTTATCGGGACGCACTCCCTCTAAATCTTAAATGATTGCACTTTGTTGTCTTTAGTGCCGCTTATTTGAGATGTAAGGAGTGGAAATGAAATGAAAAGTGTGGATTTACATGTGCATTCTACCAAGTCGGATGGGAGTTTTACACCGACGGAGCTGGTGGAGTATGCGTTAAAAAAAGGACTCGCAGCTATTGCTTTGAGCGATCATGATACGACGGAAGGAATTGCTGAGGCTGTTGCAGCGGCTGAGGGAACCGGACTGGAAGTGATCCCGGCTATTGAGTTTTCTACGGAGTATGAAGGAAAGGACATTCATATTCTGGGGCTTTATATTGATTACAGCGGTAAAGAATTCAAGAAGTATCTGAAAGATTTTCAGGAATCCAGGGATCTGCGCAATCATAAAATGTGTCTGAAGCTGACAGAACATGGTATTCCTGTTACTTATGAAGAGCTTGCCGAGCATTTTCCCGGAGCGGTATTGACCAGGGCACACTATGCCAAATATATGCTGGAAAAAGGGTTTGTAAAAAGTATGCCGGAAGCATTTGAGCGATATATCGGCGATCATGCCCCCTGTTTTCTGCCCCGTGAAAAGGTGACGCCCATGCAGGCGGTGAAATTGATCCTGGATGCCGGCGGAGTGCCCATTCTGGCACATCCAGTACTCTATCATATGAGTGATGCGAGACTGGATAAACTGGTAGCCGATCTAAAGCAGGCAGGACTCGCAGGTATTGAAGCGGTTTATTCCACTTACAATTCCGCTGAAGAAAGGCAGATGCGCCATCTGGCTGCCAAATATGATCTGTTGATTTCCGGCGGTTCTGATTTCCATGGCACTACCAAACCTAACCTGGATCTTGGCACCGGATATGGCAGGCTGTTTGTTCCTTATGATATTTTGGAAAATATCAAGGAATACCGGCGCAAAAACGGCAGATACCGTAACAGGATCATCTTTTCCGATATGGATGGCACGCTGTTAGATGATGAAAAAAAGCTTTCCCCTGAAATATATGGTGGAATCATGGATTTTACTGCCCAGGGCGGACGTTTTGTTTTATCCAGCGGAAGACCTTTGGCAAGTATTTTGGAAACCAAAGCGAAACTGGGATTAAATCTGCCCAATACTTATATCATCGCCTATAACGGTGCTTTGATCTATGACTGCCAACAGGAAACATCCATTTGGGAGCATCGTGTTCCTTATGATTATGTAAAAAAGGTGTTGGAAGTAGCTGATGAATGCGGTGTTCATGGTCAGACCTATAATGATAATACGATCATTTCCCCCAGGGATGATGAAGAACTGGCATACTACCGCAGGCACATTCATATGCCTGCCCTGATCACCGAAGATGTGGTTTCTGCTTTGGAAAAAGAACCTTTTAAGCTGATCCTGATTCATCTGAAACAGGACGGAAAACTGGAAGAATTCCGCAAGGCACTGGCTCCCTGGGCAGAAGGTAAAATGCACACCTTCTACTCATCCCCTGTTTATCTGGAATGTTGTATGCTGGAGGCTTCAAAGGGAAATGCAGTTCGTTTTCTTTGTAAACATTTAGGTATTGATATTAAGGATTCCATTGCAGCGGGAGATGCAGCAAATGACATTCCCATGTTGGAAGCCGCCGGATGCGGCGTCTGTATGTGTAATGGAACAGCGGATACAAAAGCCGCTGCAGACTATATTACAAAGTCAGATAACAATCATAACGGATTTTTGGAAATATTTACGGAAATTTTATAAAACACCATAGAGAAATAAAATGGCAGAATCTATATGATAATAAAAGCAGCTTCATCTATCCATAGCATTGTCTCATGACGGCATAAAAATAAGACCGGGCAATATCCGGTCTTATTTTTATGGCAAAACTTTTACTATAACAGACTAAATCAACCTTCTACGATCAGGTATCTGCCATCGCCTACGGAAAATACCTCATCAGCATCTAAGATATCGTCCTCATTCATGCCTTCCATGTCTATACCCTCTTCATCAAAATATTCCCAGACTTCTTTTTTGGAATTTACAACAACTGCCATGCACTCTTCTAAAAAGTCACAGGCTTCCTGGGGTGTTTGTGCCACAGGCTCGGGATAAAGCTGTAATTGATTGTCTAAAAAGCATTTTACTACCGCATCATCAAAATCAGGCATTTTCTATTTTCCTTCCTTTCTTCTGTATCATACATGATTGTATTTTGACATATGATTCTGAAAAATACAATACGGTCTTATGTTTCATCAGTATATATTACCACCTCAAAAATGCCCGCAGGAAGAAATCGTACATTCTGCTGAGGTTGATAAAAAATATCATACCCCCACAGCCTGCCGACATTTGAAACAGCTGAATGATTTTCCTTCTTATCCATGCAGCCCTCCCGTTTTCCTTTTTTATATTATCTCTTTCCTTCGTTTTTCTGCACAAAGCGTATGCTACTGTCAGAGTAACCACAGCAGACATTGCATACGCTGTATATCCATTTACAGTTCCGTTTATCCAGAACAGGAAAAATCTTGAAAATATCGGTCTCAGCATATAAATCCAGAAGGTAACGCCTCCTCCCAGCAACAGGTACTTCCACCTCAGCCACTTTCTCATTGTGCTTGCTGTTATCTCTCCTACACATTGTTCCATGGGTTTACTTTCTGTTTTTACTTTTTTCCTGGCTGCCTTCCATTTCAATGCCATATAGCAGAGCAAAATAAACAGTCCAATGTTCGCAATCCGTCCTCTGGTCTTTCTGGACTTATTGACCTCATAGACATGCATCCGTTCTACTTCTTCCTCAAATATATGCCTGATATCTTCTGCCC
>JAGBEV010000032.1 GCA_017936785.1 Lachnospiraceae bacterium
CATTAATTCCATGATCTTGTCGCCCCATTCTCCGTTAGGATCTTCAAGAGCTTTTAATGCAGAACCCTGAATGATAGGGCATCCTTCAAATTCATATTCTTCTAACTGCTCTGTGATTTCCATTTCTACTAACTCAAGTAATTCAGGATCGTCTACCATATCGCATTTGTTCATGAATACTACGATATAAGGTACACCTACCTGACGGGAAAGTAAGATGTGCTCTTTTGTCTGAGCCATAACACCGTCAGTAGCAGCTACTACTAAGATAGCACCGTCCATCTGAGCAGCACCGGTGATCATGTTCTTTACATAGTCAGCATGGCCGGGGCAGTCAACGTGTGCATAATGTCTTTTCTCTGTCTGATACTCAACGTGAGCTGTAGAAATTGTGATACCACGCTCTCTTTCTTCAGGAGCTTTATCGATATTCTCAAAATCTACTTTTTCGTTACCACTAACTCTTTCAGCTAATACTTTTGTAATAGCAGCTGTTAATGTTGTTTTACCATGGTCAACGTGACCGATAGTACCAATGTTACAATGTGGTTTTGTTCTGTCAAATTTAGCTTTAGCCATTTTTGCAAATCTCCTTCTTACATTTTTATTTTTTAAGATTTTATAGTTTCCATTTACTCGGCTACCTGTAATTATATAAAAGATAACCAATATTTTCAAGCATTATTTCGCTTTTGCAGCCAATACTTTTTCCTGTACGGATTTCGGAACCGGCTCATATTTATCAAAGAACATGGAATAGTTACCACGTCCCTGAGTCTTGGAACGTAAGTCTGTGGAATAACCGAACATTTCTGCAAGAGGTACGAAACCTTTTACCATCTTGCCGCCGCCGATATCATCCATACCTTCGATACGTCCGCGACGGGAGTTGATATCACCGATAACATCACCCATATATTCTTCAGGCATTGTTACTTCCACTCTCATGATAGGCTCAAGTAATACCGGACCTGCTTTCTTCATAGCTTCCTTAAATGCCATGGAACCGGCAATATGGAATGCCATTTCGGAAGAGTCGACCTCATGGTAAGAACCATCATATACGTTAGCGGAAACACCAAGTACAGGGAATCCACCAAGGATACCGGCCTGAGCTGCTTCTTCGATACCTTCACCTACTGCAGGGATGTATTCCTTAGGAATAGCACCACCCACTACGGAAGAAGTGAACTTAAATGTTTCCTCACCGTTAGGGTCCATAGGCTCGAATTTAACTTTACAATGTCCGTACTGTCCACGACCACCGGACTGTTTTGCATATTTGTATTCCTGATCAACAGGTTTTGTAAAGGTCTCTTTATATGCTACCTGAGGAGCACCAACGTTAGCTTCTACTTTAAATTCACGAAGCAGACGGTCAACGATGATTTCCAGATGCAGCTCGCCCATTCCGGCGATGATTGTCTGACCTGTTTCCTGATCAGTATGAGCACGGAATGTAGGATCTTCTTCAGCAAGCTTTGCCAAAGCCTCACCCATCTTGCCCTGACCTGCTTTTGTCTTAGGCTCGATAGCCAGCTCGATAACGGGCTCAGGGAATTCCATGGACTCTAAGATTACGGGATGCTGTTCATCACAGATGGTATCACCGGTTGTAGTGAATTTGAAACCAACTGCTGCTGCAATATCACCGGAGTAAACTTTATCAAGTTCTGCTCTCTTGTTGGCATGCATCTGAAGGATACGTCCAACACGTTCTTTTTTGTCTTTTGTAGCATTTAATACATAGGAACCGGAGTTCATTGTTCCGGAATATACACGGAAGAATGCCAGCTTACCTACGAAGGGGTCAGCCATGATCTTAAATGCCAGAGCGGAGAAGGGTTCTTCATCAGAAGAATGTCTCTCGATTTCATTTCCGTCTAAGTCAACACCCTTGATAGCAGGGATATCGATAGGAGCGGGCATGAACTCTAAGATTGCATCCAAAAGCTTCTGAACACCTTTGTTTCTGTAAGCGGAGCCACAGCATACGGGAACGGCTGTACATTCACATGTAGCCTTTCTCAATACTTTCTTCATTTCCTCTACAGAAGGTTCTTCTCCTTCTAAATACATCATCATTAAATCATCATCCAGCTCGCAGATTTTCTCTACTAACTCGGAGTGATACAATTCAGCATCATCTTTCATGTCATCAGGGATATCTGTAATGGAAATATCATCACCCTTATCATCATTGTAGATATATGCCTTCATTTCAAACAAGTCAATGATTCCCTTGAAATCGTCTTCTTTACCGATAGGCAACTGTAAAACGATCGCATTTTTACCAAGTCTTGTTCTGATCTGGTCAACTGCACCATAGAAGTTTGCACCCAGAATGTCCATTTTGTTAATGAACGCCATACGAGGTACATTATAGGTGTCAGCCTGACGCCATACATTTTCTGACTGAGGCTCAACGCCGCCCTTTGCACAGAAAACACCTACAGCACCGTCGAGTACACGAAGAGAACGCTCTACTTCTACTGTAAAGTCAACGTGGCCGGGAGTATCAATGATGTTGATACGATGCTCTAAAGCACCCGGTTTGGGTTTACAGTTCTCTTCCAATGTCCAGTGACAAGTTGTTGCGGCTGATGTGATTGTGATACCTCTTTCCTGTTCCTGCTCCATCCAGTCCATGGTTGCAGTACCTTCATGAGTATCACCAATCTTGTAGTTAACGCCAGTATAATATAAGATACGCTCTGTCAATGTAGTTTTACCCGCATCGATATGAGCCATAATACCGATATTTCTGGTTCTCTCAAGTGGATATTCTCTTCCAGCCAAGGTTTTGTCCTCCTATTAGAATCTGTAATGAGCAAATGCTTTGTTTGCTTCTGCCATTTTGTGTACTTCTTCTTTTTTCTTTACAGCAGCACCTGTATTTGCGGCTGCGTCAAGAATCTCGTTAGCAAGTCTTTCTTCCATGGTCTTCTCACTTCTCTTACGAGAATATGCTGTTAACCAACGAAGTCCTAATGCCTGACGTCTGTCAGCTCTTACTTCGATAGGTACCTGATAAGTAGCACCACCGATACGTCTTGCTTTTACTTCCAATACAGGCATAACATTGTTCATTGCCTCTTCAAATACGTCAAGTGCAGGTTTGCCTGCTTTTTCTTCTACGCGTGCAAATGCTCCGTATACAATTTTCTGGGCAACACCTTTCTTACCGTCTAACATGATGTTATTGATAAGCTTGGTAACCACTTTGTCATTGTATAAAGGATCTGCTAACACGTCTCTTTTCTGAATATGTCCTTTACGTGGCACGGTTCTTCCCTCCTTAATAATGATTAATTCATCGGTACTCACATATAAACCACTAATGTGTACGTGCGGTATTTCCTTTTATATCCACAAACTTGTGAAACTTAGAATCCCAACACTAATTAGTTTTAAATTGTGGTACGCAGTCTCATAATAGCCTGCTATTATTTTGCTGCTTTCGGTCTCTTAGCACCATATTTGGAACGAGCCTGTTTTCTGTTGGCAACGCCGGCAGTATCCAAAGTACCTCTGATAATGTGATATCTGGTACCAGGTAAGTCCTTAACACGGCCGCCTCTGATCAGAACAACGCTATGCTCCTGTAAGTTGTGACCTTCACCGGGAATGTAGCTTGTTACTTCGATTCCGTTGGAAAGACGAACTCTGGCGATCTTTCTAAGAGCTGAGTTAGGTTTTTTAGGTGTAGCGGTCTTAACAGCTGTACAAACACCTCTCTTCTGGGGAGAAGCTGTATCCGTAGCTTTCTTCTGCAGGGAGTTGTATCCTTTCTGCAGAGCAGGAGCTGTAGATTTCTTTACAGATGTCTGACGTCCTTTTCTAACTAACTGGTTAAATGTTGGCATTCTTTTTCACCTCATTTCTGATAATTTTTATTTTATGATGCAGCGCGCTCCTGCCGGTTTCCGGCGAATACTACATTCGCACACAAAAAGAAACATGCATTCTCACGCACACTAACTTAGTATATAGATTGTTTTTTTAATTGTCAATATCAAAATGCATGATAATCATTAAAATAATTCAAAATGTCCATATACGGCGGTCATGAAAAAAGAATAATAGATATCCCGGAAACACAATTCCCTTTGATATCTATTATTCTTCTTTTGGGATATCCCATACATATTGAATACAGTTTAAAAATAATATCTATTATTCAAGTATTTCTTCTGTAAATTCTTCTACTTCTCCGTTTTCCGGATCTTCTTCTGCAAATGCAATATCTTCATCAAATGAAATGGTATCATTTAATTTCATATCGGAATCCAGCATGACGTTTCTGTATCTCTTCATACCCGTTCCTGCAGGAATCAGCTTACCGATAATAACGTTTTCTTTCAGACCGATCAGCGGATCAACTTTTCCTTTGATTGCTGCTTCTGTCAGAACCTTGGTAGTCTCCTGGAAGGAAGCTGCAGATAAGAAAGAGTTGGTAGCAAGAGCTGCCTTGGTAATACCCAGCATTACCTGTTTGCCTTCTGCCGGCTCTTTGCCTTCTGCGATCAGCTGTTCATTCAGGTCTTCGTATTCCAGTACATCCACCAATGTTCCAGGAAGATAATCTGTATCACCGGAATTTTCAATGCGGACTTTCTTTAACATCTGACGAACGATGACCTCAACGTGTTTATCGGAAATATCTACACCCTGTAAACGGTATACCCTCTGAACCTCACGGATCATATAATCCTGAACGGCTCTGATACCTTTAATACGCAGCAGATCATGAGGATTTACACTACCTTCAGTCAGCTCATCGCCGGCTTCCAGTACAGCTCCGTCCATAATCTTAATACGCGATCCGTAGGGGATCAGATATGTCTTGCTTTCACCTGTTTCTTCGTTGGTAACAACCACTTCACGTTTCTTCTTGGAATCCTTAATGGTTGCCACGCCGCCAAACTCAGCAATAATTGCAAGTCCTTTGGGTTTACGTGCCTCAAATAACTCCTCTACACGGGGAAGACCCTGTGTAATATCATCACCGGCAACACCACCGGTATGGAAGGTACGCATGGTAAGCTGTGTACCGGGCTCACCGATAGACTGTGCTGCAATAATACCTACTGCTTCACCGACCTGTACGGATTCTCCTGTAGCCATGTTGGCACCGTAACACTTAGAGCAGATACCGTTATGACAGCGGCAGCTTAAGATCGTACGAATCTTAACTGCTTCAACAGGCTCACCGTTCTCATTAACGCCTACGCTTAATATCTGAGATGCACGCTTGGGAGTGATCATATGATTTCTCTTAACAATCAGGTTGCCGTCTTTATCCTTGATATCCTCACAGGAATATCTTCCTGTAATTCTATCCTTTAATCCTTCGATTGTTTCTTTTCCGTCCATGAACGCCTTAACGACCATTCCCGGAATTTCTTCTCTGCCTTCACAGCAGTCAACCTCACGGATAATGAGCTCCTGCGATACGTCAACCATACGTCTGGTCAGGTAACCGGAGTCGGCTGTACGAAGCGCCGTATCGGAAAGACCTTTACGGGCACCGTGTGCAGACATGAAGTATTCCAATACGTCCAGACCTTCACGGAAGTTGGATTTAATAGGCAGCTCAATGGTCCTACCTGTTGTATCAGCCATCAGACCGCGCATACCCGCAAGCTGTTTGATCTGCTGGTTGGAACCACGGGCACCGGAATCCGCCATCATAAAGATGTTGTTGTATTTATCCAGCCCCTTTAACAGTACATCTGTCAGCTCTTTATCGGTTTCATTCCATGTTTCAACAACTGCTCTATAACGTTCTTCCTCTGTGATCAGACCACGGTTGAAGTTCTTTGTGATCATATCTACAGTATCCTGTGCTGCCGCCAGCATTTGAGGCTTCTCGGCAGGAACGGTCATATCGGAGATAGATACAGTCATTGCCGCTCTTGTGGAATATTTATAACCAATGGATTTAATATCATCCAATACTTCGGCTGTTCTTGTTGCTCCGTGAGTATTGATGACTTTTTCAAGGATCTGTTTTAAGCCTTTCTTTCCTACATGGAAATCAATTTCCGGCAATAATATGTTTTCCGGCTTGGTTCTGTCTACAAATCCCAGATCCTGAGGAATGATCTCATTAAAGATAAATCTTCCCAATGTGGATTCCACAATACCGCTTACTTCATTTCCTTCCGCATCTGTTTTGGTCACTCTGACCTTAATGCGGGAATGCAGGGTAACTGCTTTATTTTCATAAGCCAAAATAGCTTCGTTTACACTCTTAAAGCATTTGCCTTCGCCTTCTGCACCTTCTCTTTCCTGTGTCAGATAGTAAATACCCAGTACCATATCCTGTGAAGGAACGGCTACAGGACCACCATCAGAAGGTTTTAACAGGTTGTTTGGAGACAATAACAGGAAACGACATTCTGCCTGAGCTTCTACTGTCAACGGAAGGTGGACAGCCATCTGGTCACCGTCAAAGTCGGCATTGAACGCAGTACATACCAACGGATGCAGCTTGATCGCTTTACCTTCTACCAGAATTGGCTCGAAAGCCTGAATACCAAGTCTGTGCAGTGTGGGAGCACGGTTCAGCATAACAGGATGCTCTTTGATAACCTCTTCCAGCACATCCCAAACCTGAGGATCTACTTTTTCTACTAATTTCTTAGCGTTCTTAATGTTCTGGGAAATACCTCTTGCCACCAGCTCCTTCATAACGAAAGGCTTAAAGAGCTCAATAGCCATTTCCTTGGGCAGACCGCACTGATAAATCTTAAGTTCCGGTCCTACAACGATAACGGAACGTCCGGAATAGTCAACACGCTTACCAAGTAAGTTCTGACGGAAACGTCCGGATTTACCCTTTAACATATCGGACAGGGATTTTAATGCTCTGTTACCGGGTCCTGTTACAGGACGTCCGCGGCGGCCGTTATCGATCAACGCATCAACTGCTTCCTGAAGCATACGCTTCTCATTGCGGACAATGATATCCGGAGCGCCTAACTCAAGCAATCTCTTCAAACGGTTATTTCTGTTGATAATACGACGGTACAGATCATTTAAATCGGATGTGGCAAAACGTCCGCCATCCAACTGTACCATAGGACGTAAATCCGGAGGGATAACCGGAATCGCATCCATGATCATCCATTCAGGCTTATTATCAGACTCACAGAAGGCTTCTACAACCTCAAGTCTCTTGATAATACGTGCTCTCTTCTGTCCTGTGGAATTTTTCAGTTCTTCTTTTAATTCCGCAGATTCTTTTTCCAGGTCGATTGCCTGCAGCAGTTCCTTAACTGCTTCAGCACCCATACCTACACGGAAATTCACATCGGGATTTTCTTTTGCATCCTGATATTCCCTCTCCGTTAATACCTGCTTATATTCCAGACCGGAATTACCCGGGTCCAAAACGATATAGTTAGCAAAGTATAATACTTTTTCCAGCACTCTGGGAGACAGATCCAGGATCAGCCCCATACGGCTGGGAATTCCCTTAAAGTACCAGATGTGGGAAACAGGAGCAGCAAGCTCAATGTGTCCCATACGCTCTCTACGCACGTTTGCCTTGGTAACCTCAACACCGCATCGGTCACAGATCACACCTTTATATCTGATCTTTTTGTACTTACCGCAGTGACATTCCCAATCCTTGCTGGGTCCGAAGATTCTCTCGCAGTAAAGACCGTCTTTTTCCGGTTTTAAGGTTCTATAGTTAATTGTTTCAGGTTTTGTAACCTCGCCTCTGGACCATTCCCTGATCTTCTCAGGAGATGCTAATCCGATTTTGATGGCATCAAAGGTCATGGGCTGATAAACTTCATTATTTGTTTCTGGCATGAATGGCACTCCTTCCAATTACGTTTACTTATCCTTACTCATCAAAAGATTCTGCAAATTCAGATTCATCAAAATCCTCTTCCAGTTCAATTTCTTCCTCCACGTTTACCAATTCCTCCGATTCTTCATCGAATTCCACCTGCTGATAACCCATGGAACCTAAGGATTCGTCCTCGTAATTATATTTTCTGGACTCACTTTCAAGTTCACGGCGAAGTTCATTATCGCCGTAATCGATGGTCTCCATAATTTCAATTTCCTGTCTGTCCTCATTCAGGACTTTTACATCCAGACCTAGGGATTGTAACTCTTTGAGCATTACCTTGAAGGATTCAGGAATACCCGGTTCAGGAATGTTATCACCTTTAATGATTGCCTCATAAGTCTTAACACGACCGATCACATCATCGGATTTTACGGTCAGGATTTCCTGAAGTGTATATGCGGCACCGTATGCTTCCAGTGCCCAAACCTCCATTTCACCGAAACGCTGTCCACCGAACTGTGCTTTACCACCCAGAGGCTGCTGTGTTACCAGAGCGTAAGGTCCTGTAGAACGTGCATGGATCTTATCATCTACCAGATGATGGAGTTTCAGATAATGCATATGCCCGATGGTAACAGGAGAATCGAAATACTCACCGGTACGACCGTCACGCAGTCTGACTTTACCGTCTCTGGAAATGGGCACGCCCTTCCAAAGCTCTCTATGATCCCTATGATCGGATAAATACTGTAATACTTCCGGCAGTAATTCTTCGCCATGTTTTTTCTCAAACTCTTCCCAGCTTAAATTTACATAGTCATTGGCAAGGTCAAGAGTATCCATGATATCGCTTTCCTTTGCTCCGTCAAATACAGGAGTTGCCACATTAAACCCAAGCGCCTTTGCAGCAAGGGAAAGATGGATCTCAAGCACCTGTCCGATGTTCATACGGGAAGGTACACCCAGAGGATTCAATACGATATCCAAAGGACGTCCGTTAGGCAGATAAGGCATATCCTCAACAGGAAGAACACGGGAAACAACACCCTTATTACCATGACGGCCTGCCATCTTATCACCTACAGAGATTTTTCTCTTCTGGGCAATATAGATGCGGACTGCCTGGTTTACACCGGGAGATAACTCATCGCCGTTTTCTCTTGTAAATACCTTGGCATCTACTACGATACCGTATTCACCATGAGGAACCTTTAAGGAAGTATCCCTTACTTCACGTGCCTTTTCACCGAAAATGGCACGCAGCAGTCTTTCTTCTGCTGTCAGTTCTGTTTCTCCCTTAGGGGTTACTTTACCGACCAGAATATCACCTGCGCGGACCTCTGCGCCGATACGGATAATACCTCTTTCATCCAGATCCTTTAATGCATCATCACCCACACCGGGAACATCTCTTGTGATCTCTTCCGGTCCTAATTTGGTATCGCGGGCTTCTGCTTCATATTCTTCAATATGGACAGATGTATAAACATCGTCCTGTACAAGTCTTTCGCTTAATAATACAGCATCTTCGTAATTATAGCCTTCCCAGGTCATGAAACCGATCAGTGGGTTCTTTCCTAAAGCAAGCTCGCCTTCACTTGTGGAAGGTCCATCAGCAATTACCTGACCTGCTGCCACATGATTGCCTTTAAATACAATAGGCTTCTGATTATAGCAGTTGGACTGGTTGCTTCGTACAAACTTGGTCAGACGGTATTCATCCTTTTCTCCGTCATCATAAGTCATACGAATCACTTTAGAAGATACATAATCAATAGTTCCTGCCTTCTTTGCCACAACACAGACACCGGAGTCAACAGCTGCTTTTGTCTCAATACCGGTTCCTACAACAGGTGCTTCTGTAAATAAAAGCGGAACTGCCTGACGCTGCATGTTGGACCCCATCAGGGCACGGTTCGCATCATCGTTCTGTAAGAAAGGAATCAATGCTGTTGCAACGGAAAAAATCATCTTAGGGGATACGTCCATGTAATCGAACATCGCCTTAGGATACTCCTGTGTTTCATCCAGATAGCGGCCGGAAACCCAGTTTTTCTTAAAGTGTCCCTGCTCATCCAAAGGCTCGGAAGCCTGTGCTACATGGTAATTATCCTCTTCGTCCGCTGTCATATAAACAACCTCGTCAGTTACAACGGGATTCTCCGGATCGCTCTTATCGATCTTGCGGTATGGTGCTTCCACAAAACCATATTCATTAATCCTTGCATAGGAAGCAAGGGAGTTGATCAAACCGATGTTAGGACCTTCAGGGGTCTCAATAGGACACATTCTTCCATAATGGGAATAATGAACGTCACGGACCTCGAATCCGGCTCTGTCACGGGACAGACCGCCGGGACCCAATGCGGATAAACGTCTCTTATGTGTCAGTTCACCCAGAGGATTGTTCTGATCCATAAACTGTGACAACTGGGAAGAACCAAAGAATTCTTTCACCGCAGCCTGTACAGGTTTAATGTTAATAAGAACCTGAGGGGAAACCTCTTCCGCATCATGGGTTGTCATTCTTTCACGAACAACTCTTTCCAGTCTGGTAAGACCCACTCTATACTGATTCTGTAATAATTCACCTACTGCACGGATACGTCTGTTGCCCAAATGATCAATATCATCATCATTACCGATACCGTATTCCAAATGCATATTATAGTTGATGGAAGCGATAATATCTTCCTTGGTAATATGCTTAGGGATCAGATCATGGATATTTCTTCTGATAGCATCAGACAGTTCGTCCGGCTTTTCGCCATACTCTTCCAAAATCTGCTGTAATACAGGGAAGTACACCAGTTCTGTTACGCCCAGCTCTTTGGGTTCACATTCAACAAAATTCGTAATGTCAACCATCATGTTGGACAATACTTTTTCGTTTTTCTCCTCGGTCTGAATATATACATAAGGAACGGCTGCATTCTGGATCTGGTCAGCCAGTTCAGGGGTTACGATGGTGCCTGCTGCCGCAATCAGCTCACCTGTATAAGGATCTATAACATCCTCGCCCAGTTCATGATTTCTGATACGGTTTCTCAGCATCAATTTCTTGTTGAATTTATAACGGCCTACCTTTGCAAGGTCATATCTTCTGGGGTCAAAAAACATGGCTGTGATCAGACTTTCCGCACTGTCTACGGAAAGAGGCTCACCGGGACGGATTTTTTTGTATAACTCTAAAAGACCGTCTTCATAGCTTCCGCTGGGATTCTTTTCCGTAATGGAAGGGTCCTTTGCAAAGCTTGCTTCGATCTTTGGCTCGTCTCCGAATAATTCTCTGATTTCTTCATTAGTACCGATACCTAATGCACGGATAAACACAGTGATCGGCACCTTTCTGGTTCTATCTACACGGACGCTGAAAACATCATTGGAATCTGTTTCATACTCCAGCCATGCACCACGGTTGGGAATTACAGTACAGGAATACAATTCCTTACCGATCTTGTCATGACCGATTCCATAATAAATGCCCGGAGAACGCACTAACTGGCTAACGATAACACGTTCTGCACCGTTAATAACAAATGTACCTGTCTCTGTCATCAAAGGAAGATCGCCCATGAAGATCTCATGTTCACTGATCTCATCCTTTTCTTTGTTGTAGAGACGTACTTTTACCTTTAATGGTGCTGCGTAAGTTGCATCTCTCTCCTTACATTTTTCAATAGAATACTTTACGTCGTCTTCGCACAGTTCAAAATCGACAAATTCCAGACTTAAATGTCCGCTGTAATCAGTAATTGGAGAAATATCGTCAAATACTTCTTTCAATCCTTCTTTCAGGAACCAGTCATAGGAGTTTTTCTGAACCTCGATCAGGTTCGGCATCTCCAAAACTTCTTTTTGTCTCTGATAGCTCATACGTACGTCTTTACCGGATGCGATTGGACGTATTCTGTTCTTTTCCATTGACATTTCACCCCGTTCTTTCTATTTATCAGCCTATCTTAATGCAATTGGATGCACGAAAAAGCCTATCACACCACAATAGCGCATCATCCATTCTACTACAATGCAATGTTTTAGTCAACTAAATTTCGGAATTTTTTATATAAAAAGAGCTGCCGGATTTTGTATCTGTTCCAAAATTCCTGACAGCTCTTTTGTTTTCTTTCAATTTGAAAAGGCTTTATTACTTAAGAGTAACTTTAGCGCCTTCTGCTTCTAATTTAGCTTTGATATCATCAGCTTCTTCTTTGGATGCACCCTCTTTGATCACTTTAGGAGCTCCGTCAACTACGTCTTTAGCTTCTTTTAAGCCAAGACCTGTAGCTTCACGAACAACTTTGATAACTTTAACCTTGTTAGGACCAACTTCTGTTAACTCAACATCAAACTCAGTCTTTTCTTCAGAACCGCCGTCTGCTGCACCGCCTGCTGCTGCAACAACAACGCCTGCTGCTGCGGATACGCCGAATTCTTCTTCGCAAGCTTTTACTAAATCATTTAATTCTAAAACTGTTAACTCTTTAATAGCATCAATAAATTCTGCTGTTGTTAATTTTGCCATTTTCATTTCCTCCATTTAAAATTATTATTTGAAATTATTCTGCGTCAGTCTCTGCAGGAGCTGCTGCTTCTGCTGTTTCCTCTGCGGGTGCTTCTGCTTCTGCAGGAGCTGCTGCCTCTTCAGCCTTTACTTCTTCAACCGGTGCTGCTTCGCCTGCACCGCCTTTTTCTGCGACCTGATTCAGGACGCGTGCAAGGTTAGTAATAGGAGACTGGAGACTTCCAAGTAATTTGGAAAGCAATTCTTCTCTTCCGGGAATACTTGCGATTGCGCTGATTCCTTTTGCATCATATGCAACGCCTTCTACTACACCGCCTTTGATCTCAAGGGCTTCGATATCTTTTGCGTATTTGCCTAAGATTCTTGCAGGAGCTGTTGCGTCATCTTTTGCAATTGCAACTGCGCTGGGTCCTTCCAGATATGGTGCTAATGCTTCATAATCTGTACCTTTGAACGCAAAGTTCATCATTGTGTTTTTGTATACTTTGTAAACAACGCCTGCTTCACGCATAGCTTTACGAAGCTGTGTGTCCTGCTCAACGGTAAGTCCACGATAGTCAACTAACACAACAGACTGTGCGTCTTTCAGATGACCGGAAATTTCTTCCACGATTGGTTGTTTCAATTCAACCTTTGCCATTTTACATTTACCTCCTTATAGATTTTATTGCCGATAGGAGTATTCATGCCGTACGCCCATAAGCGTACATATTAGAAAAGCCTCCCGGAAGACCGGAAGGCAAAAAGTCATTCAGATACTCTTTCTTTCCTCGGTAGGCGGAATCCTTACGCCCTAAGCCAGGGCACCTACTGTCTTCGGCAAAGTCTTGTAAGACCTTGTATAATTTATCATAGTAAGAGTAGTGTTGTCAAGTATTTATTTTTTTTAGATCAGATGCCGAATCATAAGTTTCCATCGGTTGCAGCGGGCTGGGCTCCATTGTCCAGCTCCGGAGGGCGTTCTGCCGGTTTGGGTGGCAGACGCTGAACATCTTCGTATATAATGGGCGGTCCGCTGTAAGGGATGTCGGTGATATAGCCCTCTTCATCGATGGTCACATCCGGGGAAATGCACTGCAGGTAATCCAGAATCCGCTGTTTTTCTTCTCCCATCATCAAGTCAGTACGGCAGTCATGCTGCTTTGCCGGCAGAAACCGGCATCTGAGTTTACCCGTTTCATCATAAGTAACCTTTAACAATCCCGTATCTATTGTTTTAGAGTTAAACCAGAAATTCCCCAAACTGTAGAAAACAGGAACACCATCTATGTAATCGATTGGCTGAAGGCAGTGGGGATGATCGCCTACTATGAGGTCTGCGCCGGCTTTTACGATTTCCGGTGCCTGCCATTCCTGTGCCCAATGAAGTTCATCGGTGTTTTCTGTCCCCCAGTGGATGTATACTACCGTCAGGTCTGCCTTCCGGTCTGCTTCTTCGATCACATCTAATAGTCTGGAAAATTCTTCTTCGGTAAAACAGCGAAAGGTTCCTGCTGTTACTTCCGTAGCTCCTCTGGTATCAGGATTTTCATTTCGTTCTACCTGAGTGGCAGAGATAAATGCGATGGTCCTGCCGTTTATTTCATAATAGTAAGGAGCTGCTGCTTCATCCAGATTTCTTCCTGCCCCTACATAGGGAATCCCTGCACCTTTTAAGGTATCCAGAGTGTCAAACAGCGCATCCTCTCCCCAGTCATATACATGGTTATTGGCTAAAGATACGATATCCACACCCATTTCATGCAGCAGATTTACATTTTCAGGGCGGCTCCTGAAGGCAAATGTCTTATCAGGCAGCGGTGCACCTCTCTGGGAATAGGAAAATTCATTATTGACCATCAAAATATCCGCCTGCTGCATTTCATAAAGAAGCTCTTCAGACAGGGAACTTTCTATCTTTCCGCCCCTGTTTTGCAAAGAATACATATTGGCATATTCATCATGAAAACATACATCTCCGCCAAATGCCATTGTTACCATTTGGATTTCCTGTTCAATCTCAGGCAGTTCATTCTCATTTTGTCCTGCCTCTTCCGTGTTCTCTACAGGTTCCGGTTCGGGATCAATTATTTCCTTCTCCATTTTCTCCTGTAAGTCCTCTGTATTTTCAACTGCCCCTTCTTGAAACATATTATCTTTTTCGTTCAGCCTGCGGGCATTGGATATGAGGTATAGTACGAATAACCCACTGCCAATAATAACAGCCAGCGTTATACCAAAATACAGAATTTGTTTTTTCTTTTTTCTTGTTCTTCTTTTCATAATTATTATACGATCCCCCACACAATCCTTTACAGTATCTGCTCACAACCGGTAATCATGCCCATGAAATCCCATAGCGCATACGCCTTTTATGACTTTATTCACGCAAAAAGGACACAGCCTTTGCTGTGTCCTTAGTATACCATATTGAATTAGAACTTTGCAGTACTTACTTTTACACCAGGTCCCATGGTAGGAGCAAGGGAAATGCTTCTTAAATACTGTCCTTTTAAAGTGCTTGGTTTTGCTTTTACAATAGCATCCATTAAAGCGTCAAAATTCTCTTTTAACTGTTCCTCAGTAAAAGAAGCTTTACCTACAGGAACATGAATGATATTGGATTTGTCAAGTCTGTACTCGATCTTACCTGCTTTGATATCATTAACAGCTTTGGTAACATCCATTGTTACTGTACCGGCTTTAGGGTTAGGCATTAAACCTTTTGGTCCTAAAACCTTACCGAGACGACCTACAACACCCATCATGTCAGGTGTAGCAACAACTACGTCGAAATCCAGCCAGCCGTCGTTCTGAATCTTGGGAATTAATTCCTCACCACCTACAAAATCAGCTCCTGCTGCTTCTGCTTCGTTTAATTTATCGCCTTTTGCGAACACCAGAACTTTAACAGTCTTACCTGTTCCGTTAGGCAGTACAACGGCACCACGGATCTGCTGATCTGCATGACGTCCGTCACAGCCTGTTCTGATATGAGCTTCGATTGTCTCATCGAATTTTGCTGTTGCTGCTTTTTTTGCTAATGCGATTGCTTCAGCAGGTTCATACTGTGTAGCGCGGTCGATTGCTTTTGCTGCATCGCTATATTTTTTACCATGTTTCATTTTGTTTACCTCCTTGTGGTAGTGGCGGAGTCTTGCAGCTCCTCCCACGTATTAATCTTTACTCTTCAACTGTGATTCCCATACTTCTTGCAGTACCTGCGATCATGCTCATTGCTGCTTCCAGGCTTCCTGCATTTAAGTCAGGCATCTTTGTCTCAGCAATTTTCTGAAGGTCTGCTTTAGAAATAGTAGCAACTTTTGCTTTGTTTGGTGTTGCGGAACCAGACTTAATGTTGCAGGCTTTCTTTAAAAGAACTGCTGCAGGGGGAGTCTTGGTAACAAAACTGAAACTTCTGTCTGCATAAACTGTAATAACTACAGGGATGATCATATCTCCCTGATCTGCTGTTTTTGCGTTGAACTGTTTTGTAAATTCAACGATGTTTACACCATGCTGTCCAAGTGCAGGACCAACCGGTGGTGCTGGTGTAGCTTTACCAGCAGGGATCTGTAACTTAATGTATCCTTCTACTTTCTTTGCCATTGTGGCACCTCCTAATAAATTGTGGTAGTGGCGGGTCGAAGAAACCCTCCCACAGTTCATACCGAAATTCTTCTTAAATTTATATAAGTAGGACTTCTCCTATGAACATCACTTGTTACTATATTCCAAGATGCATAAAAATGCAACCCGAAATAACAAATTCCTTTGTGCGAACCCTTTTCCGTACAGTCTTACATTTTACGGACTTCTGCGAAACTGATTTCCACAGGAGTCTCTCTGCCGAACATTTCTACATTGATCGTGGCGGTCTGTTTGCCGAAATCCATTCTCTGAACAACGCCAACTGTATCCTTCCATACGCCGGCAACAACTGCGATGGTATCGCCTTCTTTGAAATCAACAGAAATGTTATCAACCTTAATGCCAAGGGGTTTCATTTCTGCTTCGGAAAGAGGAACTGGTTTGCTTCCCGGTCCCACGAATCCTGTAACACCGCGGGTATTTCTTACAACATACCAGGTGTCGTCATTCATTACCATATTGATCAAAACATAGCCCGGAAACAGCTTTTTGGAAACTGTCTTTTTAGCCCCGTTTTTAACCTCCACAACATCCTGCATAGGAACTCTTACTTCCAGAATTTCCTCTTCCAGATGTCTGTTCTCAATGGTCTTCTCAATATTGGCCTTTACTTTATTCTCATACCCGGAATAGGTATGGACTACATACCAATTTGCTTCTGCCATGCTTTTACCCTCACTCTTACATTGTCAAGAAGTTTACACCGTATTGAACGATTGTATCGATCAAAGCAATCAAAAGTCCCAAAACAACGGAAGCAACCGTCACTGTAACTGTCTGTTTTAACAGAGTAGTCTTATCAGGCCAGATAACTTTTTTAAATTCAGCACTTAAGCCCTTGAAAAAGCCGCCCAGCTTAGATTGTTTTTGGCTGTTGTTTGTTTCTCCCATATCTTCACTTCCTCGTCTTAAACGGATTTACTTAGTTTCTTTGTGTAATGTATGAGTCTTGCAGAATCTGCAATATTTCTTTGTTTCCATTCTGTCAGGATGAGTCTTTTTATCCTTTGTTAAATTATAATTACGGTTTTTGCACTCTGTACATGCTAAAGTAATTTTTGTACGCATTTCTTTTCCACCTCCGCGTGCCATTCGTCCTAAAAATAATATATGCGAAAAGAGCCTATTCTAATTTTTTGCACAAAAAAAAGAGCCAAATCTCTTCTCACCTGCCTACTATATCATAAGGAAAAGGGCGCGTCAATAATAAAAATCGGAAATTTCCTGTTTTTTTACCACTTTTTCTTGCATTTGCTTTTTTCCGGTGCTACTATAATTATAAGAAAATAGGCTTATTGTGATATTTTATGCCCGGGCAGGACAATGGATTTGTCAGCACTGTCAATTCAAGGATGAAAGGAAGGGCGGATATGGCTAATCTTGCAGCTCTCAGCGTATATAATCATTATCTTACTTCTTATGCGCCAAAAGGCACTACGTCTTTGGATACGCACAAGAAAAGTGAGCTCAGAAACATTTATAATTCCATTGTAAAATTGAATAAAGAATCCCCGCTCTACCTTTTGGATAACAGCAGCGATTCCAAAGCATACGCCATCGGCTTAAAGGAAAACGCCAGGGAACTTCAAAACACCATTGCTTCTTTAGGCGGTATGGACGAAGTTGCTCTTTTAAATAAGAAGACAGCTTATTCCAGTAATGAATCCATTGCCTCTGTTCTCTTTTTGGGAACTCCGGAAGAAGCTTCTTCTGCTCCGGAACTGGCTTTGGAAGTCCATTCCCTCGCTTCACCTCAAGTCAATATGGGACAATACATCCCTTCAGGGGAACCGGTGGAACTGCAGCCGGATACTTATTCCTTTGATTTAAGTATTAATGACTTAAATTATGAATTTCAGTTCCAGATACGTTCTGAAGATACTAATATAGATGTGCAAAACCGCTTAACCCGTTTGATCAATAATGCAGACATTGGCATTTATGCGGAAACACAGGAGGACGAAAGCGGAAATTCAAGTTTAAAGCTGACCTCCAAAAAAAGCGGTATTTCCCAGGACCGGGAATACGTTTTCCGTGTTTCTGACGGACAAACAAGTAAAACTGCCGGAATTGTTGATTATCTTGGCATAGGGGAAATTACCCGCATTCCTTCCAATGCGGAATTTACCATCAATGGAGCAGAACACTCTGCCGCTTCCAATACCTTTACCATTGAAAGACTTTATGAGGTAACTTTAAACGGAGTCAGTCCCGAAGAAGGTATGACTGCAAATATCGGAATCAAAACAGATGCGGAAAATCTCATGGAAAATCTCCGCCAATTATTCGGCGGATACAATCAATTTCTTCATTCTGCTATTGATTACACACAAAATCATCCGAAAAGCAACCAATTGGTAAGTGAGATGTGGCATTTGGCAGGTAATTTCGCCAAACCACTATCAGAAATCGGTGTCAACATAACAGAAGACGGTTCTATTGACATGGATGAAGATATTCTGCGTCAATCCATTGCAGACGGTGGAATGGCAGAAGGTCTGGACCAGATTAAAGGTTTTACCAAAGCGCTTTACCGCAAGTCAGGTCAGGTAACCCTGAATCCTATGGCTTATGTGGAAAAGACCATCGTAGCATACAAAAATCCCGGCAAAAATTTTGCAGCGCCGTATATTACAAGTGCGTACAGCGGAATGCTGTTTAACGGATATTGCTAAAAGGACAATTTCGTCGAAAAGGTTATCAACGAAATTGTCCTTTTTCCATAAGCTCTCTGATGTTTTTTAATCAATTTATTTTCCAAACTCATGGTACAGAAAATTCATATCCAGGAATTTATCATCAATATAAAAATCTGCATTGGGTTTACCCATTTTTAATTCGTGGTATTTCACGCCCCAGTCTTTCATCTGCTTTTCCGTAACAGCCTTCCAATCGATTCCTGTCACATATCCTCTGGCAGTAAAAAGCACTATTCGGTTGCCCATATCATACAGCTGATTAACAATTGCGATCATTTTTTCATTGGGCATTGCCTGACCATAATCCAGATCTTCCCGTTTTAAGGCGATAACACCATCAATGTCAAACACAAACTGTTTCCCGCCCTCTTTGATCTTCATAAATTCAGAAACCCGGTCAAAATCCTTTTCCGTATCTACATCATACATATCCTTCATTACATAACCCTTGATTTTCTTTCCGGTCATGGAATTGTAATTCCAGATATTGGATGGGCGGAGCAGATCCACATTTCCGTTTTGATAATAGGTTTTGGGCAGTTCCTGTCTGGGCATATTATAAGCTTCCGGAATATCCGTGAGAATGGGCTCAATAGTTCCGTTTTCCTTTAAATACCACATCTTATGGGGCACCACTTCATTTTCCTTGATACTTCTGACTGCATCTACACTTTCATCCTCCAACATGATCTCTATCATACGGTCAATATCTGCCGGATCTCTAAAAGGATCTGTGGGACGAAGCTGTACAACAATATCCGCTTCATAACCTTCATTTTCTTTAAGCCATGACAGCGCATGGCGGAAAACATCAATATCCAAAGCTGTATCTGTAGCATATTCAGCCGGTCTGATAAAAGGTGTTTCTGCACCATATTCTCTTGCAATTGCAGCATATTCTTCACTATCCGTAGTAACAATAATACGGTTAATGTATCTGCTCCCTTTAGCATGATCAATGGAATAAGCCAGCATAGGCTTCCCATTGATCATCCTGATATTCTTATTTTTTACACTTTTAGATCCGCTTCTTGCCGGTATCACTGCTAAAATTTTTTTCTCCGTAAACATATCCTTTTCCTTCTATATCTTTTTTATATTTATCACATTGATTGATACGCCTGTGCCAGTTCACTTATCCTTTCTTTGGAAAAGCCAGTGGTCTGACAAATAATATCATCATCCATATTCATAGAGAGCATCTTGAATATCACTTGTTCTATTCCTTGTTTTATTCCTTGTTTTATTCCTTTTTCTATCCCTTGCTCTTTTCCTTCTTCTATGCCCTGTCTAAATCCTTCCTCTTTTCCCTCTCTGGCGGCTTCCTCACGAATCCATGCTTCATATTCCCACGATTTCATATAATTAACCGACACCTCCCTGTCACTTTTTACCCTTTTTACAATTTCATGAATTTCCCGGATGTCCTGATTCACCGCATTTTCTTCCCTGCTATCCTACTACAATATATTTATGGTTAATATCCCTTACAGCCAGTAAGGAATTATCCATCTTATTGCTTAAGCTGTATAATGATGGAGCAATCGGTATATCGGCTTCCTTTCCTGGACTTCGCGTCCGTTTTTGAGACTGATAAC
>JAGBEV010000003.1 GCA_017936785.1 Lachnospiraceae bacterium
CAGGGGCATGTCAAACTGTGTATAGGTCAGCTTCTTGCCGCCCGGAATATTGGGAAGATTCAAAGTAGCATCAATAATACTGTTAATGCCGCCCACATGTGTTACCATGACTGCCGGTTCGATCTTTCCTGCCGCTGCAAGACGGTTTGCTTCGATCAGGTCGTCATTGTTGCCCCCTGTAGTTCCCATGATATGAGTGCTTGTATAATGTGTATTATATAAGTTGATCTCTGCCTTAAACTGATTGTCGGTAGGTCCGGCAAAGAAGTTCATACATCCGTCAAATGCCAGAAGTTTATCTCCCATCTCAGCCACCTGTTTAACAGGCACATATACAAATACATCATCATATCCATGACCTTCCGTAATAGCCATCAGCTCTGCAACAGGGTCCTCCATTGCAGCCGTATTCACATACAGAAGCTCTACACCGTTCTTTGCTGCCTGTTCTTCAGGAATCATTTCTTTTGCCCTTGCAATCTTTTCTTCGCTTACTTCGGTAACTACAATGCGTTTGGGTTTATTCTCAAACTGAATACCATAGCTGACTGCACCTAATCCCATGGGACCGCAGCCGCCCATGATCAGAATATTGCCGCCTTCTTTGGTTCCCATAGTGTGCTCATAGTTTCTCTTATTGGTATGATAGTTAGCATGATATCCACCGATAATACAACTCATAGGCTCTCCTAAAGATGCTTCAAAGAAACTGTCTCCATCGTAATTCATCAGACATCCCAGCTCCATTACCTCATGAGGAATGATGCAGTAGGTACATGCTCCGCCAAAATATTCGTAAGAATATCCCGGTGATGCCAGACTTCCTTTATAATTCAGCGCCGGCTGCTGTGCAAATTTCTGTCCGGGCTTAAACTGGTCCTGCCATTTTGCCCCCACCTTTACGATGACTCCTGCAAACTCATGACCCACAATAATAGGATTGGTATCAATGTTCTGAGGCGCTCTTTTATGCTTTTTGCCCTGCTCTACCAGTTTATAGGTTGACATGCAGATGCTGTCACTCATTACTTTTACCAGAATTTCATCGTCTTTGATCTCCGGCAATTCAAATTCCTCTAATCTTAAATCTCTTGCTCCATACATTCTGACTGCTTTTGTCTTCACGATCCTTCATTCCTTTCTTTCACTTTTTTCGTTCCTTACCTATAGTTCTTCTATTTCCACCTGCTCCATTAAGGAATCCACCACTTCTCTTGAAGGTGGCTTTGTTCCTATGGTGGTCACTGCTCCTGCCGAAACTGCCATACATGTTCTGACTGTATCCTGAAAGGACATTCCTTCATCCCAGGAATAGGAAAGTGCTGCTACCATTGCATCACCTGCTCCTACGGTAGAATGTGCCTTTACCTTTAATCCCGGACATTTGATCTTGTGGTTCTCTTTCAGGAACATTGCGCCGTTTTTACCCATGGAAACTGCAACAGTCCCGATTCCCTTTTCCATCAGTTTTTCTGCTATCGATAAAATTTCCTGCTCCGATGCAATATAGTCTATTCCTGCATACTGTTCCAGCTCGGCACGGTTGGGTTTGATAATATCAGGACCTGCCTCTAATGCCTTTGTAAAAAGCTCTCCGTCCGCATCCAGCAGTACTGCTGCACCCTTTTTATGTACAAATTCAATAATCCTGGAGTAAATATCTTTTTCCACACCCTGGGGTACACTTCCTGCTAAAACAAAAAGTGTTTTTTCTCCTGCATAACCTTCCAGCTTCTGAAGCAATGCATGAATGTCCTTTTCTCCTACAGTGGGCCCCGGTTCATTTAACTCCGTCAATTCCCCGTTTTTCTCAAATACCTTTGTATTGGTTCTGGTTTCACCGGAAACTTCAATGAAATCATTCTCTATGTTCCAGTCATTCATTACTCCACGGATGATCCCGCCTGTATTTCCTGCAATAAATCCGGTAGCAATGCTCTTTCCGCCAAGCTTGGAAATTGTTTTGGAAACATTGATTCCTTTTCCTCCGGCATCCAGTTCCACATGGCTGATTCTGTTTAATCTGCCTCTTTCCAATGCCTCTATATCAACAGTCTTATCAATCGCCGGATTCATGGTTACCGTTACGATCATGCTTCGTCTCCCCCTTTTAGCATTTCATATACATCTTCCACGCTTCCTGAAGTGATCCGTTCAACACTTCCTTCCTCCAGCATCTGCTCTGCGATGACGGATAAGATCTGTAAATGTTCTTCGCCTACGCCGGCGATCCCAACTACTACTTTTACCTGTTCACCGCCCCAGTCCGTACCTTCGGGGAAAACCATAACTGCAATTCCGGAAGCCTTGATGTCTTTTTTTGCCTCCTCTACCCCATGGGGCAATGCCAGTTCATTTCCCATATAAGTAGAAAAGCTTTCTTCTCTTTTTAACATGGCATCTACATAGGACTGATTTACATACCCTGCATCCACCAGCATCTGCCCTACTGTGCGAATTACATTTTCCTTTGTATCCGCTTTACATCCTATCCGCACATTTTCAGGATACAAGAGCGCCAATTTCTCAACTTTACTTTCTTCCTTCTTGTTTTTTTTCTGAAAAAACATTGCTTTTTCCTCCTTTATACTTTTCTTGTTTTTCTATATACGATACTTTCTCTATGCCTTTATTATAGGGGGCTTACAAGCCCTTTTTCAATTTAAAGAAGATGGGCTTTGGCGTCATCCGATAGTGTCATTTTTCATTTTTTATTTGGCATTATATGGAAGAAAAGGAGCTGTTGCATTCAAAAAACTATA
Source organism: Lachnospiraceae bacterium (assembly GCA_017936785.1). Classification (GTDB taxonomy): domain Bacteria; phylum Bacillota; class Clostridia; order Lachnospirales; family Lachnospiraceae; genus UBA2882. Next base: position 2,763 of record JAGBEV010000003.1, read on the forward strand.
TATATCACGGAAACACGCTTGCGCTCTATAAAAACGCAACGGTACATAAATCCGCAAAATACACGGATTAAGGACCGGCGTTTTTATAAAGGTTTCCTTTGATATATATAGTTTTTTGAATACAACAGCTCCTTTTCTTCTGTCTCTATTTTATTTTTCAATTCCGTTTTCAATTCCGTTTACTGGAGTTTGTTCAAATACTGATTAAAAAATTTCCGCAGATGTCTGGATAAAGCTGACTGTATTTCTTCTTTATCGCCGCCGGTAATGGTAGTCAGGAAATCATAATCTTCTATAAGCATACTGCTGATATATCCCAAAATCTCACTGTTTACTTTTACATTTTCATCTACCGGGAGCAGCATGACGAGCACTACATTGATCCCCTTAAAATACGTATTGTTGAATGCTTTCATATCTTTTGTGGTGCAAACACTGAAGCTTGGACGGATAACTCCTTTTGTCCTCGTGTGCAGAAGTGCAAAGCCGAATTCTGCAAATATCTGGCTTCCCAGTTTCTCCCTTTCTTCAATATCTTCCTGGATCATTACCTGTCTGTCTCTATAAGGCGACATTTTTTCCGAAATTGCAACAACCAGTTCTTCAAATGAAATATCATTGCTGACCTTAAAGACCTCCATATAACGCAAAATGATCTTGATCTGCATCGCCAGAACGTTTACCTGCTCTAACTCCATGGTAAACCGGGTTTCCTCATGGTCTTTTTTGGGAATTCGTTCATAATGAAAAATCTTCTGGCGGATTTTTTCAATGTCATCACTATCCAACAAAGGATTTACCTGAAGCACATCTGCATCTAACTGCCTGATGGCAATGCTGCTGATAAAGAAATCCACCTTACTGGCAACATAAGGGGTAATATCCTTCTGACCGTAAGTTTCCATACGAATACGTTCTTTAAATATCTTATCCAGTTTTGAAAGCATCAGCCTTGAAATGCCGATTCCGCTTGCACATATGATGCCTACCGATACCTGGCGGATATTCTCTTTTTTCCCTTCCATCCGCACTTGTGCCGCGCCAAAATGTATGGTCAGAAATCCCACTTCTGTTTCCGGGACCGGTTTTCCGATCCACTTTTCCAAAACTGCCGCTGCCCGCTTGCTCTTTTCAAATATCTCCGGATAATTTTTCTTAATATCTGCCAGCACCGGATTGGATATTTTCATATCGTGAAGTAAACGTACAAATGTAGGCTGCAGATGTGCCAGCAATCCCTGAATAAATTCATCATCCTGCTTGATGGCAAATGCGTTCTCACTGTCAAAAGCATTGATCATTTCATTTATCAGATCCAGCAGTTCCTTTCGTTCCACTTCAATGATCTTTTGCCCGTTCCATTCAATATTCTGGTGTTTTGCCCCCTTAATATGAAGGCATATGTAAGTCGTTTCTATTTCCGGAATTTCTGTTTCAAATTCCTCCTCAAGTTTTTGGACGATCTTCTTTGCCAGTGCATAATCATCATCCTCCTGCAGCTCCCTACTCAAATTCTCCTTCTGCTCGATGATTTCATTTTTCAATATGCGGCTCATGGCTATGGAAATATGAAGCACAAGCCCTACATACGAACTTTCTGTCAGTGTCAGCACTCTTTTGTCACTCATCCCGTCAATACAGTCTGCCACCCTCTTCAAAACATCATCCTTTAATATTTGGTTCATCCCGCCGTAAGCGGCGTTGATCTCCTTTCTGCTTTCTCCTACTTCATAGGACTCCCTGATCATCTGGGTGTCTATATTTTCTTCAATAAAGGTACGGATTGCCCTGCGATAACTTTCCTCTGTTCCGCTTATTTCGATTCCGCTTCCGGGTTTCCGCCTGATGGTAAGCTGCTGCGCATTCAGCCAGCCCTCTATAGCCTCAAGATCCGAGCTGATTGTCGCTTCACTAACCTGAAATTGGCTGGAATAGTAAAAGAGTTTTTTTAGTCCCTTATCCTTCAATATTTCCAGTATCAGCCGTTTTCTCCGCTCTTCCCGGTTGCTTACATCATAATTATCTTCTCCCCTGAGCTCTTCCAGAAGCTGTTTTTTATCTTCATCGCTGCCGGACAGCCAGACCCCGGTTCCGGTCTTTGATTCAAATGTAATATGATAGGCTTTTAAGCTGTTTCCAATATACTCCAGCTCACGCTGTACTGTTCTTTTGCTGACTCCTATACGCAAAGCCAGTTCCTTTACCGGAATTACCTGCCCCTCTTCTAACATGATCAGCAGAATTTGTTTTAAACGCGGTGTCAAATTCATGCCTTTTCCTTACCTCTTCTTTGTATTTCCTCAATGATCGCCTCATACTCAGTCTGATTTAACAAGCTTTCCACAGTATATATTTTATCTTCCTTCCATTCAAAGGGCACTGCTGCCTGAAAATCCTTCTGGCATACTATGAGCATTAACTGATCCGGTATCTGATCTGCCGGGTATGCCTCAACCTCTATTCCCGATATATTCATTTCACGCAGCTTTCGCCGAAACAACGCCGCGCCCATGGCGCTGGAACCAACGCCTGCATTACAGACAAATCCGATTTTGGCTATCATTTCTTTCTCCGTTGTCTTTTCTGAAATAGTTTCTGTTTCTTTGCCGTTTTCCTTTTTTACTGAATTTTTATTCTGTATTTTCAAGATCATGAGTGCCGCCAGTGCCGATACTGCAGCCGAAACAAAAACTCCCAGCAAAACGCTTAAAATCCGACTTTTGCTGCATACCAAAAGGATAGAAAGGATGCTTCCCGGCGAAACAGCTCCGGTCACTGCACCATGGCTGATGAGGAAACAAAAGTTTCCTGCTGCCCCACCACATATTAAAGCCAATAACAGCCATAGGTTGGAAAGCACTTCCGGAAAATAGATTTCATGGATGCCCCCGATAAATTCCACAAACATGGATGCCGCATATTCTTTCCTTTTCTCTTTTTTTGCAATATACAATGCCCCTAATACGCCAAGTCCCGGTCCCGGATTGGTCTCCAGTAAAAACAATATGGATTCACCTAAATGCTCCGCCTGCTGCACACCAAGGGGCAGGAGCATCCCGTGGTTAATGCTGTTGTTCAGGAAAAATACTTTTGCCGGTTCTATCAGAATACTGAGCAGCCAGATCAGTTTATGCTCAATCAGATAATTCATTCCCAAAAGCAGAACATCCGCAAATGCCGACAGCAGTGGCGCTACCAGATAAAATGCAAGTATTGCCATAACGCTTCCTGCAAATGCCGCCACAAGATTATGGATCAACATTTCCATTCCTGCTTTTACATTTCTAACCAATGGCTCCAGAACATATTCCCATAGCATTCCGCTCAAAGGACCAAGTATCATTGCACCTAATATTCCGCATTCACTGTCTGCAAGGATCATACCCGCTGCTGCCATAACGGCAATTGCCCCGCCTGCATGAAGCCTTTCTGAATCTCCATGTCTTTTGTCACGCCTCATCTGATTTCCTGCTGCATAGGCAATCAAAACCGGTATCACTACACTATATGCAAATTGAGAAATGGCATAAATATTCTCATTAGGCATCCATCCGCAGTCTCCAAAGACCACGGATATGATGCCTACAAAAATAAATATGCCAATAAAATTCAAGATTACACTACTATAAAATTTTCCGAACCTATGTAATGATTTCTTCATCTCCAATTTACCTATTTTCAAAGAAATATGTTTTTTGCAGATGAAGTCATTATAACATAGAATCCGCTGTTTTTCTACTGTTCTCTTATCTTCTGCAAATCCGATATCAGCTCATCATATTCCGGTGCAGCGAGGAAATTGGTGATCAGTATCAACTGTGCATTGGGATTGCTATGCGCCGCTCGTTCTCCCAGTTCTTCGTGTGTTACCACTATATTGATATCTGCCGGAATGGATGAAACAGGTGTATGTATGATGTCTATATTTGTAATACCTGCTTTTTCCACTTTTTTCTTCAAGACAGTTGCTCCCATTGCACTGGAACCCATACCTGCATCACAGGCAAATGCAATTTTGATCACGCTGTCCTTCTTAATTTCATCCTTGATACCCTTGGATTCCTTTTTCATGCTGTCTTTCTTTGCTGTTGCTTCCTCTAAGCTGACATCTTTTCCCGCAAATTTTAAAAGCGGCAATGCAATGACCAAAGAAACTATTGTGGATATGAGTACGCCCAGGATCAATCCCAAATAGGAATGTCTTTCACACATCATCAGAATGGAAATAATGCTTCCCGGAGAGGCAGTTCCTGTCAATCCAACATCAAATAGTGTAAAGGTAAAGATTCCTGATGCACCGCCTGCGATAACCGCCAGTAAAAGCAGCGGATTCATCAATATATAAGGGAAATAAATTTCATGAATACCGCCAAGGAAGTGAATGATCACTGCCCCCGGTGCAGAAGTTTTTGCACTTCCCTTTCCTGCGATGCAATAAGCCAACAGAACACCAAGTCCCGGTCCCGGATTTGCCTCTAATAAAAGGAATACGGATTTTCCAACCTCATTTACCTGCTGGATTCCCATTGGCGACAAAATTCCATGATTGATAGCATTATTTAAAAATAATACTTTTGCCGGTTCAATAAAAATACTTGCAAGGGGAAGCAGGCTATGATCTACAAAAAATCCAACGCCCATTTCCATTACAGAGTTCAAAGCTGTTACAACCGGCGCAATGGCAACCATTGCAATACATGCCAAGATCGCTCCGATGATTCCAAGAGAGAAATTGTTTACCAGCATCTCAAATCCAGCTTTTACTTTTCCCTCTATCAATTTGTCAAATTTCTTCAAAATCCAGGCGGATAAGGGTCCCATGATCATTGCTCCGATAAACATGGGAATATCAGACCCTACGATCACACCCATCGTTGCTATCGCACCGATAACGCCGCCCCGGTGATCTCCTACCACTTTACCTCCTGTATACGCAATCAGAAGCGGCAGTAAATATGTAGACATGGGAGTTATCATCTTCGCTAATGTTTCATTTGGAATCCACCCTGTCGCCATAAACAATGCTGTAATAAGTCCCCAGGCAATAAATGCTCCGATATTAGGCATTACCATTCCGCTTAATGCCCTTCCAAAAAGCTGTACCTTTTCCTTCATTGATTTCACACCTCACCTTTTCATACCATTAAGTAAAATTCGTTCTGGGGTTTGACTGGCCAATCAATCTCTTTGATAAATTTATTATATCTGTGCCTTCTTTGGTTTTTCAACAAATACAAAAGCGGATTTGACGCCATCCGTTAGTGTCAAATCCACTTTTTGAGATTTCCTTCCAAAATTACCTGCTTTCCATCCCTTTTTACAATCTCGCCGATCTCATAACAATCATAATGCCCGCATACAGCTTTCATAACTTTTTCTTCATATCCGCTTTCTACCACTATCGTCAGTCCCACACCGCAATTAAAAGTAGAAAGCATCTCTTCCTGCCCTATATTCCCTACGCTTTGGATATAAGAAAAAACAGGAAGCGGCTTTATCTTAACCAGATCAATAACTGCACTTAATCCCTCCGGAATAATCCTGCACAGATTTCCTTCAATCCCTCCGCCGGTAATATGTGCCATTCCGTGAATGTATGGACTGCCAAACAAATCTTTGATAGCTTTATAGTATGGCGTATGGGGTTTCATGATCTGCTCAATAAAGGTTTCTCCCTGAATCTTATCAAGCTTGATCTGCGGCATTTTATCCATCAGCATCCGTACCAGAGAATAGCCATTTGTGTGAGGTCCGTTGGAAGCAACTGCTAACACCACATCTCCCTCTTTTATTGCCGAACCATCAATCAAGTTTTCTTTTGATACGATCCCTGCAATGCTGGAAGTAAGTATATAAGTGCCTTTATCCACTACCTGAGGCTGGATGGACGTTTCTCCTCCCACCAAAGCGCATTCATTTTCTTTGCATGCTTCAGAAATGCCTTTTACAAAAGATTTGATCGTTTCTTTCTCCGCATTTCCACATACCACTGTGTCCAACACAGCCAAAGGCTTTGCGCCCATGACTGCAATATCATTTACCAGATGATTTATCATATCGTGGCAAATGGATTCACTATAACCATATTCCATGGCTAACTTCTGTTTGCTCCCCGGTTCCTCTGCTTTCAATACCAGAACAGGATTTTTGATCTCCGGAAAATAAATATCATATAAAGAGGCAAAAGGACCCAGCCCGTTTAACACCCGCTTATCTTCCGTTTTCAGATAAACAGCCATTTCCTTTTTCATGGCATCTGTATAGGAAATATCCACACCTGCCTTGCTATAGGAAAAACTTTCTGCATTTCTTTCCTGCCCCGCCAGTATTTCATCTACGCTGACCTGCAGCAGATCTGCCAGATCCACAAGCATTTCCACATTAGGAAGTGTACCGTTTTCCCATTTGGAAACTGCCTGAAAAGAGACCTTTAATTTTTCTGCCACCTCCGCCTGGGTCAGACCCAGCAATTTTCTTCTGTATGAAATAAAATTTCCTATTTTTTGATTATCCAGCATAAAAACGCCTCCATTTCCTGTCTTTATTGTATAAAACAGAAAATAAAGGCGCAATAACCGAATATTTGAAGATATGTTTCAAATTCTACCAGAAGTTGAATAACATTTCCTTTTGAAGTTTGAACTACGGAAAGGAGAGGATTCGAACCTCCGGTACGCTTTCGCATACGGCGCATTAGCAATGCGCTGCCTTAAGCCTCTCGGCCACCTTTCCAAAGTGGATGGGGTAGGACTCGAACCTACGGTGTTTCTCATGTCAGGGTTTTACAGACCCCTGCCCTCGCCGCTAGGCATACCCATCCATAATGATCCCCGTGGGACTTGAATCTGACATCTTCGGCCTGAAAGGCCGATGTCCTGACCTTTACACCAGGGGACCTTACACAGGCTCCGGCATTACCGTTACCTGCTTTTTTATCTCACGCACCAATGCTGATCTGTGCAGAAATATCTACAACAAGAATGTCATCCATATGTACATGGAATACTGCTGCCAATACCACTAAATTATCTATGGAAGGCAACGCTGTTCCCTGCTGCCACTTGTAAATTGCCTGTGGTGTGGAAAATCCAAAGATATCCTGTAGATTTTTTACAGACAATCCGTTCTTTTTTCTCAACTGAATGATATTCTGTCCCGTTTTTACCATATCAATGGTAGGGATTTGTGTCATTTTATTTTCCTCCTGTTCCGGCAAACTGAGAGTCCGCCGGAGACAGATTCTACACCATACATTGACTGTGATTGGCGGGAGTTCAACAATCTGCTTCCAGATTCTGCTGCACACGGCTCAGTTTGCCTTAAAGTTATAAATTGGTTTCATCACATCAACGACAGTTACGGATTCTTTGATCACATCTATGATGTCTTCCAAAGATTTGTATGCCATCGGTGCTTCGTCTAATGTTGCTTCGTTGACGGAAGTGGTATAGATTCCTTCCATCTCATGTTTGTATTCATCCAGGCTTAAGTTTTCCTTCGCTTTCTTTCTGGACATGATTCTTCCGGCTCCGTGGGGAGCGGAATAGTTCCATTCAGGGTTGCCCTTTCCTATTGCCAGTACGCTTCCATCCCTCATATTAATCGGAATCAGCACTTTTTCTCCTTCATGTGCCGCAATGGCACCTTTTCTTAAAATCATTTCATCTGTATCAATATAATTATGAATGGTATGGAAAGCATCCGTACCGGTCATTCCGGTTCTTTCCAGCAATACTTCCGCTATTTTTTCCCGGTTTCTTCTGGCGAACTGCTGGCAGATTTCCACGTCCGCAAGATAATCTTCAAAATAAGTCCCATACAGGAAACACAAATCCTCAGGCATGGTAGCTTCCCTTCTATTCCAGGAAATCGCCTCCAATGCCGCCTGGATTTCCTTTCTTCTTCCTGCAGCCTTATACTCCCTGATAATGGCATCCCTTTCTTCAAAATAAGTTTCTTTTCCCTTATTTAAATCAACTGCCAGCTTCTGATAAATTTCTGCCACCTGTTTGCCAAGGTTTCGGCTTCCGCTGTGAATGATCAGATAATTGGTTCCATCCTGGGCACGGTCCACCTCGATAAAATGATTGCCTCCGCCTAAGGTTCCGAGACTTCTCTCCAGCCTCTTGGTATCTCTCAGGCTTCTGTAGCAGCGAAGAACTGTCAGATCAAATCTTTCCTGTCTTCCTTCCCATACATTCATGCCGGAAGGCACATAGTGCGCCGCTTCATCCAGTTTTTCAAAATCAATGTCGCCTTTTCCCAAGTTGACTGTATACATTCCGCATCCGATATCCACTCCCACAATATTGGGAACTGCTTTATCCACAACGGTCATGGTAGTTCCGATGGTACAGCCTTTTCCCGCATGTACGTCGGGCATGATCCTTACTTTACTGCCCTGAGTAAATTCGTAGTCACACATTCTGCGGATCTGTTCTATGGCTTCCTCTTCGATTACCTTTGCATAACAAATGGCTGTGTTTACTTTTCCTTTAATTTCTAACATCTCTTATTTCCTCACTAATTCTTATATGGTCTTTTAGATTGTTTTGGATTTATTTTTCATATTCCAAATATGTTTTTATTACTTTATAAATATGCATAAAGAAAACCGCTTATCTCTTCCTATAAGATAAGCGGTTTCAAAATCCATGTAGGTCAATTCATAAAATAATATCACACATTTCTTTGTCTTTGCCTTATCTTATATGAGAGCATGAAATCTAAGCCCTGATCCTGACTCAGTGCTTGATAATGTTCCTCATTCAGATAAGCAGATATAAAAAATGTGTTCATCATCATAAATTCCTTTCCGGGCTTTTCATCAGCCGCTTTTTCTTTCTGGACCTAATATAACATATTAAAACAAATTTGTCATTATACCTGTAGTATAAATTTTTCATCCACATTCCAAATTCATACAAACGATTTTTTGTATTGATTTTATTGATTCACTCTGTTATTCTGAGAATATAATAAATAGAATTCTTTTAAGACACTCTTAGAAAGCAGTGTCCATAGGCAGGGAGATATAATATGAAAAGAAACGATCAGGGTTTTTCCCTTGTAGAATTGATCATTGTCATTGCAATTATGGCAATTCTCATTGGAGTCTTAACACCGGTCATGATCAAGTATGTGGAAAAAGCAAATGTGTCATCCGACCAGCAATTATTGGACTCTGTCTATCAGGCAGTGGTCTATGCTTCTGCCGATCCGGACATTGCATCTGACCCGGCTTCCAAAGCATTGATCGACGGGATGACAACCCCATGCACTTTAGAAAGTCTGATGACCCCTGCTGATAACAAGCTGTCAAAGGAAGTCATGGATACATTAGGATGGTCTGACCTAAACCAGTCAACTTATGAGCAACTGCTTCGTTCTGCCCATTCCTCCGACTGCGAGATATACTTAGTATATCAGGGCGGAATTAAAAATCCGCTGGTAATGTGGATCACCACTACGGATAAAACGGGAAAAAAAGACACTTCTAACACCTCCAATACCGCAGCCGGAATAGGTGATTGTATCAGCATCCAATGATTATTTCTGTTTGTTCCCAAACAGCTCATAGTAAAATATGTACTGCTGCATGACTCCTTGATACCCTTTATAGCGTCTGTTGGGAAAACCTTTTTTATAATGCCTCTTCATTGCCTGGTTAATATGGGTATCTATTGGAAAAGCCTCTAAATGATGCAGGGCAAAGAGACAGACACAATCCGCAACCTTTTCTCCTACACCAAACAATTTCAAAAGTTCTTCCTTTGCTTCCTTATAGGACATCTGCGAAATCTTCTCCAGATCCACCTCTCCTGCTGTAACGCTTCTGGCTGTGCGCACTACATACTTACTGCGATATCCCAGATTACACTCTTTCAGGGCATCCTCTTCCAGACTCGCCAAAGATTCCGGCGTCGGAAAAGCATAATATGTCTCACCCTCAGAGTTCTTCATCTCTTCTCCATAGCTTTCACATATATTTTGAATACAACGGCGAATCCTCACAATATTATTTTGTTGTGAAATCAGGAAAGAAACTATCATTTCCCATAAATCCTGCCGCAGAATCCGAATACCCCAGCCAAAAGCCGCCGCATCCATTAAATAAGAATCCTTCGAATTGATCCCCTCAATATAAGACGGATAATCCCCATCTAAATCAAAATATACCTTCCAAAAGCTTTCAAACTCTGCCTCATCACAATAGAAAATACATTCTTTTCCCTGCTGTTCCAGCTCCAGATATCGTTTCCCCGCAATAACCCCATATCTCCCATTCTCTTTTTGAGACATACGAAAGCATTGTCCTGACCGACAGATCTGCTCTAAATTAAAATGACCGATTGTTTTCTTTATCATCTGTCTCTTCCTGCCTTTTTTTCATGTATTTCAAGCATTTTACTTATGTAATATATTAGCATTTGCCGGTCATATTTTTCAATAAGCTTAATTTTCCTATATTTCCCTACACTCTATTTTTCTATATTGGGCTGCACCTTTTACTTTAGGAATAGATATCCAGAATTTTGTTTAATTCATCTTTCAGCTGTTTCCGCACTTCTTCCGGTTCCAAAACCTCCAAATGCCTGCCAAAGCTGATCAGATAATAAAACATCCATGCCCCTTTAGGAAACCGGATCTCCACCAAAAAGCTGCCGTCTTCCATCTGTTCATAATTTTCAAATTCATCATAGACACGGTAGGCTGCTTCCCTTGCGATTTTTAATTTCAGTTTTATAGTCTCCTGCCGATAATTCTCCTGCTGTCTTCTTAACACCTGCCCCCCGCAGCTTCTCATAAAAGTTTCTTCGGTTAGCTGCAGCTTACGAATCCGCTTTAATTTAAAAAAGCGGCAATCCTCCCGCTTCCTGCAATATCCATACAGATACCATGACTCCCCCTTAAAGCACAACTTAAGAGGCTCCACCTCCCGTTCTGTTTCCTGTCCCTTTACATTGGCATAAGAAAACCGGATTACCTTTTTCCCTATAATGGCTTCTTTTATATCCTGAAACAGCCTTTCTTCTCTTTTTCCATCTGCCCAGAATCCGAAATCCACCTCAATCCAATCGGACTGGGATTCTCCAAAAAGGCTTCCCAGTTTTTGCAGGGCACTATCCTCTTCTCCTAACCTTACAGCATCTACAGCCTTCAGGGCAGATAAGATTTCTTCCCTCTCTCTTTCCGTAATGACTGCCTTATTTAAGACAAATTCAGACAGGAGAGAAACTCCCCCTCCTTTTCCCTTGCTCATATAAACAGGAATCCCTGCTCCGGATAAGATTTCTATATCCCGATAGATCGTTCTGGGGGATACTTCAAAGTGTTTTGCAAGTTCCTGGGCAGTGACCTTTCTTTTTTCCAAAAGAATATAAACAATTTCAAACAATCGGTTGATCTGCATTTAAGCCTCTCTTTTCTTAATGGGATGACGGATGACTGTCCTGCATCTTTCCGGTGCAACTCTGCGGGCATCGGATAAATAGATCTCGTGATGGCGCCTGTTATCCGTCATATCATTTTCATATCCGTTCTGCTCCAGATATTCATTCATTAGGGCAATGGTGGCAGGCTCATCATCATAAGGTCCTATATGCATGATCTGCACACACAATCCTTCCTGTAATGACAAAAATTCTGCCTTTGAACAATCTATTTTCTTTTTTCTCTCCACTTCCTCTACTGCCCATCTAAAATCATCCCGGGTAACAAAATCCGGCAGCCTGATAACTGAAATCCATTGAAATTTTTCTTTCTTGCCATAATCAATGCCTTCTATACCTTCCTGCCACCAAAAACCTTCCAGGGGCGGCACAACATATTCAAAATAGCCCTCCATTTTGTAACCTGCTTTCGGACTCATTTTAATGGTAAATGCCAGGGAATAAAGAATGCTGATGGACTGCTTGTAGTCTCCGCCTTCTTCATTGGGATCTCCCTTTCCTCTTACTGCAATGTAATTCATTGCCGGAACATCCACGACCTCCGGTTTGTTTTTGGGCATATAAAATTCTTTATACTCTTTCTTGTAATCAAAAGCCATATATTTTCCTTTCTACTAAAATATCGAAAAATCAGTTTACTTTACAACATTTAAATTTATTCTCATCATAACATACCTATAAATTTTTTTGCGGATAAAATCTCATTTGTAACAAACTTTCCGTCCTGAAACAGCGCATAATTTGCTGTGGGGGCAGGAACGTTTTTTGCCTTTTCCAGGCTGTCCACAAAAATACTTTTAAAAGGAACCTTTTTCTCTCTTGCAGCCTCCTCAAGCAACGGAACATATTTTACAGTAAAAGGACATTGGTGGGTATAATACAGCACAAAGCCTTTTTCCTCCACATGAGGATGTTTTGCCTGCGGCTTAAAACAAGGTTTCAAATCCGTTTTCTCAAAAGGGAGATACCATAGGGCAAAATCATCCTCCGCCTCATCTGCGATCTCAAATCCTTTATACTTTAAATAATCAGGCTCTATGGCAAACGGCTTCTTTTTTCTTCCGGAAGAAGACAACATACACAAGCCCTTTTTTCCCTTTTCCCTGCTATCACGAATACATTCTTCCAAAAGCTTGTTGGAATAGCCCTGTCCCTTCAATTGCCCTGCCACCCAGAAACAATCAATATACATATATCCGTCTGCTTCCACCGGGGCCCATGCGTATTCGGCAGGAATATATTCAATAAAACATTTTCCCCTTACGTTGCCCTTTAAAAATACAAGTCCCTCCGGCAGTCTTTCTTTCAGCCAGGATTTTTTTGCTGCCACCTGACAGTCTTTATTGTTTGCAATGGCACAGCAGATATGTTCTTCTTCAATATTGTCTGCAGTTATTTTAATAAGATCCATTGGCGTCTCCTCTCTATATACTGCCAGTCTCAAAACAACAGCCTGCTGAATGCTGCTCTTAAATTGTGGCAGTTAATATTTATATGAGAACATTATAATACCCATAATATGACAACACCATGTCATATTATGGGTATTTTTTAACTGTCACAATTCATTTACACCTATCAGAAAACGTCACACTTATCAAAATAAACACATCCGGCAAATATACTTGCCACAATAATAAACACTGCGATCAATATTCCGCTCTGAGGGTTTATTCCTTCCATTCCCACATAGGAGCTCCTAAGCCACATAGTATAATTCCCCAGCAGGATCCAGGACGTGTAGTAAGCTGAAACAATATAAATCCCGCACATCATGGCAAAGCTTACGACCGGTGTCAGAAGAAAGCTGAGCAATATCTGGAGCAGAGATAATGCTATTGTCATCAGACAGGGAAGAATAATGGAAATAAGCCATGCGTCCTGCATATTGATATACTGCATGTTGCTGCCGAAAAATCCTGTCATGATTTCTTCTGAAAACGTCCATGTCATCTCAGCTCCATGGAATTTTGCTATTCCCATGGTTGCCAGAATGAGGACTGCAAAATATAAAATCACATTCAAGACTCCCCAGAGACATTTTGATATCCACCAATTCACTCTCGACCCGGAAGAAAGAAAAATCTTTTTTCCAAAATTTTTAAAATCTTTTTCCGGGTAATATGCGATCATATAGGAAATACCGATCTGAAACACAAACCAGTATATGGGAATGCTGAAATACTCTTCCGGGCTGAAATGAAACACTTCCATTCCCTGGGTTATGTATAACAGATAGTCCATGACAGTGCCATTGCTGTAAAAGCTTCCGCTATCCACTCCTGATGCGATCATCAGCGCCAGAAAATGTGAATAGACGATCACCACCAGTACAACCACTAAAAACTTAAACCAGTTTCTTGCAGTTCCCAGAGCAATATCCCTTTTAAGAAGCTTCATGATTTTCATTGGCAAGTTCCTCCATTCCAACAACGCTTCCGTCTTTCATCAAAAATATTACATCACTTAAATATTCCAGTTCCTCCTTATCATGACAGGCAATAATGATCAGTTTACCCTTATCCCGCAATTGGATCAAAACCTCTTTCACCATTTTGACGCTTTCCTCGTCAAGAGCATTGATCGGCTCATCCAGCACAATGATGTCCGGCTCACCCATGATGGCATTGGCAATACCAAGCTTCTGTTTCATTCCCAAAGAATACTTTCTATATGTTCTTGTATCTTTTGAATCCAGCCCCACACGTTCCATTGCCAGCTCAATATCTTCATGGGAAATATTCCCCTGAATACTTCCAAGCATTTTCAGATTTTTAAAACCTGTATATTGCGGCAGAAAAGAAGGATTTTCAATAAGAGCGCCGATGCTTTGGGGAAATGCAATATCTTTATGAAGTACTTTGTCTTCAATGATTACTTCTCCTTTTGTAGGAATGATCAGTCCGCAGATCGTCCTCATCAACATGGTTTTACCACAGCCGTTTTTCCCGCGCAGTCCGTAAATGGTTCCTGATTTCAAAACCATGTCAATATCCTTCAGAACAGTAACACCTTTTATTTCTTTTGAGATTCCTCTAAGCTGTATTTCTTTCATAAAATATCCTTCTTTCTTCCTTTCAGATAAATCCAGACAGGAGCAATTGCCAATCCTCCCAAAAGACATGTCAATAACTGCCATCCGTGAGTAATACATCTTTGCAGGGGATTTACCATTTCCATCAACGACCAGTTACCGATTTTGTTTCCTGCAAATAAAACACCCCAAAGTACGTAGATTGCAAAAGGAACTGCAATGGCACTGAAAAAGCTTTCTACCCGCTCAGCAATACAAATGGAGAATACGGAAATCATTCCGGCAAATACTCCGTCTATCAATATAAACAAAATACAGTATACGAAAGGATATAGATTGAAGATTTCCGGCATCAGATTCACATCGATAATACCTGCCGTAATAAAAAGAAGCTTATCCGGTCTTCGCATAGGATAAATTCCCATGCAGAGAAACAAGCTTAAAACCAACGGAAGCATTACTGCTATTGCCGCAAAGAGAAAAGTAGAACAATACTTTGCCATATAATAATTTTTTCTGGAAACTCTTGTACAGATATTTTTAATATATCCGCTCTGCAGATCCGTGTAATAGGAACCGGCAAAGGGAAGCGTGGCAATAATGGGAAACAGCACATAAAAAAGGCTGTTATATGCAAACTGAAAATCCGTTCCGATCCATGCTTCCAACGCATTATGAACCGCCCTTGATCCTGCGTACATCCGGTTGAATAAAGCAAAATCAAGGATAACAATAAAGCAGCTCATTGCCAGACTGATCAGAAAACCTTTGGACCTTGCCGCCCTTTTTACTTCAAATCGTAAAATTCTTTTCATTTTTATAACCTCTTAGTCCCCGTCAGAATGTTCCGGTAATTTAACTGCTGCTAAAACTCTAATTTGATTTTCACCGGTTCCGGATAAACTGACATTACATAGTAATAGTCCATATGGTCAACTTTTTCCCAATGGTTTTTCTTAAAACAATCCTTTTCCACCGTAGTTGCAAGCCATATATCCTGGCTTGCTCCATCCTGCAGCATTTCGGAATAGAAAATATTGATTTCTGCCCCCAAATAGGGCTGGATGGCACTGCACCAGGTAGTGGTCTCAAAGCCGTAGCCAAAGTTATCAAACAAAGCATCCCAGCTGATATCCTCTCCTGTTTCATTGACAACATTCAATTTCAGACAGAGGATATTATCGTCATTTCCATCTGTAGAAGCTGCTGCTCCCATGATATCGTTATATTCCTCCAGGCTGTACATATGAGCTTCCAGAGGAGTTACCTTTACTCCCATCCAGTCAAAGGTTTCCTTCATATGATAAGAAGTCTCAGGGACTGCACTTTCCCGGTTAACCTTGACTATCCGTACTCCCCATAACAACAAAAGCCACAGTAAAAACAGGATTATGATTTTTTTCTTTGTCATAATTTATTCCACCGAACCTTCTATGTTCTCAAGGTTGAGCATATATTTGCCCAGAACAGGGTTTAAACCCTCATTTTGGAGTTCTACATCAACAAATCCAATATAGTAATCCGGATCGTCTACCTCATCCCTGACTTCAAAACCAAGGGTGCATTCTAATGTTTCATTTGGCTCAAATTCATACAAGAAAAAACTATGTAATCTGTCATCTCCTTCTGTATGAGTCGCCTGATCAAAGTAACACATAGTATCAGTAGATATACTGAAATTTGTATTATCTTTATCAGATAATACAACAGTCATCTCCGAAAGATGCTGGCTAAAACCTTTATCCAATGAGTTTGTTATCCTGCATTTTACAAACACATAATGCTTTTCCGGATGAACCATAGAGGTATTTTTTTCTATGACATCCAAATGGGAATTATAGATCTCCTCGCTTTCTTCCAAAGAATAATTTTCCGGGTTTTCCCATAAAGCTTTTAACTCAGGGCATTGCTCCATAATAGCATCTCTATCCTGATACTCTACCAGTTCATTTGGATCAGGAAGTTCCTGATTATAATAATGATCAGGTAAATATTGAGTCTGCTGCCCGATCTGGCTGTCATCAACTATTTCATAGGAGAGGAATTCATATTTTAAAGGTCCATGTACCATAATCGTCTGGCTTTCAGATTCTTTGTCCGGATTTTGTGCATCAGTATTGCTTTTATCATTTTGCGCTTCAACAGTTGCTTCATTCTCTGTACTTTCCTGATATCGTTCTACAGGACTGATATTGTTTTTCTCATTCTGAGATACACAAAAAATCAGAATAGATCCTACCAAAATAACCATCAGAGTTCCAACTATGTATATGACTTTTTTCATAAAACCTCCTTTTTGAAGCTGTCGCATTTATAAAATTTTATAAATGCGACAGCCTCCATCAACTCAAATTTACAAAGCAAGAATCATACTAATTGTAAATTGTATAATTTTGGGAAGAATCCGGACTCCAAACGCCCTTGGTATCAACCTGCGCATAAGTTATTCTTTCAAATCTAAGCTGCGCCATGTTATATCCTTTTTCCCGTACCTGATTGGTAATACTTCCCTGTACTCCCAAAGGAATTGCCACCTGATTAGAACAAAATACTCCATTGCCGGAACTGTCCTTTCTTCCATATACAGTATAACGAATTTTCGGTCCGGACTTTGGATATACATAAACCTTTGTTGTATTTTCCTTAGTACGCCAAGCGCTTTGTCCTGTTGTATTAGTATTGCTGAAGGCATATGTCGTATCTGCCGTATTCGCCGCACTTACAACACTTGTAAAGCTTGCTGCTCCCGTAATGACCATTGAGAACACTAACATCATTGTTAATAATTTTGTTTTCATAAACACTACCTCTCTTTCTTTGTTTTACTATTTTCTTCTTGCAAACTCGCTCAGTCCTTCAGGTTCCTCAGGCTGATACCAGTCACCTCTGCAGCACAATGTTGCTACTGATGCCACTGTTAATGCAAGCGCCGGAAGCTGTCTTCCGTATTTTTGTATGAAAGCTTTTACCTTCTCTTTCATAGCCCCTCCTTTCCCTGTGGATTTGAAAACCACATGTAGTTTTTTGTCGCCAAATTGAGATTATCATATTATTCTGTCTGCTTTTTAATTTCCGGATAAGAAGCCAAAACCAACGGATAAACGGCAAAAACATCTGATCATGGCATTTTGTCCTATATTTTTTGCCGTTTGTCGCCTAGTCAAAGATCGTCCCATTCCTTTCAGAGTCTGATTTCCACATAAATTTTGTATTCATATTGCTTAGTGTTATTGTATCAAGGCGTAACCGGGCATAGCTGAACCCCTTTTCTTTTACAGTATTTGTAATATTGGCATATACCCCTGCAGGAATTGCCACCCTGTTAGAACACTTTACATTGGCTGTTCCTGCCGATTCCCATCCGCCGTATACAGTATAATAAATTTTAGGTCCCGATAGGGGGTATACATCAACTCTTGAGCTATTTTTTTTGGAATCCCATGAAGTATACCCAAAAGCAACAGTGTTACTAAATGAATAAGTACGATCAGATGTATTAGCAGCATTTACAACACATCCAAAACTCGCCGCACCGGTAATTGTCATTGATAATACCAGCGTCAGTATTAAAAACTTCCTTTTCATTTTCCTCATAAAATTCTTACCTTCCTTTCATTTACATTTTTTCCCATATATCACTTTAAAAATTAACATAGTATTTTATTCAAATTTGACTTTTAGGATGAAAAGCAAAAAGAAAAGGATTAATTTGAAAAACATCTTCAGATTGCAATTTATCCCCCTTTTTCAGCAATTCATCCCCCTAAGAATGCCCGGCATACAGTTTGTTGTATAATAATACAAAGGGTTAAGGAAAGGATGTGACCGTTTTGAAATGGACTGATTCCATGTGCAGCTATGTAGCTGATTGTCTGACAGAAACAGGTATAATCAGAGAAAATGAAAAAGAAATCTATTCCTATTGCTTTGGATTTTTAGCAGATCTCATATTTTACAATATCAGCGTTTTAATAATTGGGGGATTTCTGGGAAATTTTCAGATTGCATTTCTGTATATACTGGTTATGTCTCCTACCAAAATGATGGCTGGCGGTATGCATGCTCCTACGCCTTTGATCTGTGATATTATCTCCTACAGTGTTTCTTTGTCAGTCATTGTATTTACGCCAAAGATTGCACCACAGATCCCTCCACTCTATCTTTTGTCCGTCTATTTAATATGTTACATTTTTATTATCATATTATCGCCTGTGGGCACAAAGAATAAACGATATAGCAAGGTACAAAAAGTGAATTTAAAAAAATATTGTTTTCTTTATTTATCAGCCATAAGTCTTATATATCTTATTTTTTTTATCAATAAAATGTCCGCATACTATGGAATCATTTCCACCTGCACTGCAATCATATTGATCAATCAGGTAATCGGCATCATAATAAATGTAAAGGAGCAACGTTATGATCTTAAAAATAGCAATGTGTGATGATGATAAAACTGAATTAACATCACTTTATTCATACTTAAACACCTATCAGATGATGAATAACATAGATTTTCAACTGGCAAGTTTTTGCGACGGCAAAGCCCTGTTAGACGCTTATTCAAAACCCGGTACTTTTCATGTTTTATTTCTTGACGTGGAAATGCCTGAATTAAACGGTATTAAAACTGCTGAATTAATACGGAAAATGAAAGACCGCCGTGTCATGATCGTTTTTGTCAGCCATTATCCCAAATACATGCAGGAAAGTTTTTCCGTACATCCTTATTATTACATGCAGAAGCCTGTTTCCCAGGAAAAAATCATTCATCTTATGAACAATATTATTCAGGATATTGAGGATGAGAAGGTGCTGCGCACGCTGATACAGGATGATCACTCTGAAGAAACCATAAATCTAAAAGATGTGTTATATATTGAAACTACGGATGCCAAGCATGAGCTGATCAGATTTCATTTTGAAAGTCGCTGCATAACGACCAGGGGTATCCTGACAAAATGGGAAAAAGAACTGGCTGAGTACAATTTCCTTTTATGTCATAGAGGATTTTTGGTCAATCTGATACACATACATTTCTTTGATCAAAAAGAATTGGTGCTCAGCAACGGAGAGCGGATACCTATGAGCAGAAAAAATGAAAAGAAGCTAAGGGATCTATACCTGAACCGTGTAGTAATTCTGAAAAATTACTAAAATCCTTTGGAGGTTTTGAATATGAGCATCGTGATCAATATCATAAATTATGTCTTTGATATGTTTATATTACTGATCTATTTTAATCATATCCTAAAAAAAAGAAAGGACTATATTCCTGTTCCTTTTTTTTATGGCGCTTTCATTATGATGGAATTTGTCATGTTTGCCAACTCCATGCTGCATACTGCCAGTCATACATATTCATCATATTTTATTACTTCATCAATCAGCTTTATTACCACATTTGCTTTATGTTTCCTGTACGAATCCACAATAAAGCACAAATTGTTTACTTCTCTGCTTTTTCAGATTTTCGCACTTCTGGGTGAAGGTATATTTTCTATCATTATTACCAGATTTAAACAAGATGTACTCCTATTAAACGATGTTCTGCTTAACGCTATTATGAATCTGGGTTCAAAATTAATCCTGCTATTGCTGGTTCTTGCCTGTATATTTTTCTGGGATAAAAAAATCAAACAAAGCATTCCCAGCTACAACATTATGCTATTTGTAACTCCTGCTATCACTCTTTTTATCACTTTGTCCATTCCTTCCTCCAAGCTCATTTCCTTAAACTTAAACAGTTTTTATTTATCTCTGTTTACAAGCCTTATTATTTTGAATATAGTAAATTATTTTATGTTAGACTATGTGAAACAGCTGACAGAGCTGAGAGCCAAAAACATTCATATGCAGCAGCAGATTACATTCCAGACTGAAAAATACCAACAGCTTTCTTCCGCATACCGGAAATCCAGAAGCATTGTTCACGATACAAAAAAACACTATTTCAGCATACAGTCACATATTAAAAATATGGAATTTGACAAACTGGACGAATACTTAAAAGCTGCCATTACCGATCTGGAGAATACTTATGCCAAGATCAATACCGGCAATCTGGTTATCGATGCTTTTGTCAGCAATTATCTCGATATGGCTACGGAAGAAGGGATTCAGTTCGATACGGATATTCATGTAGACCCTGACCGCATTCCGGTAAAAGACTATGATCTTTGTGTCATTTTAGGAAATCTGCTGGATAACAGCCTTCAGGCATGCCATAAGATCATTCCCCCTATGAAACGTTATATTCAGGTTCAGATTTATATTGATGCTAACGATACGTTTATTATCCATCTGGGCAACACTACTGCATCTGGGCAGATGGAAGAAAATAATACTACAGACACATTGCTCCACGGGTATGGTCTTGAAAACGTAAAGACTATTACCGAATCCTATCATGGAATGTTTTCCATCATTGCAGACCAGACATATGATGTATATGTGGTTATCCCGATCATTGAAGAAAACAAACGAAAACTTATTGTTTCTTTTTCCGGTTAAAATCTATTGACTCTCACGCTGCGTGATAATGTACTATAATCTTAGAGGAAGCATTCAGAAATCATTGCCGGCAGCTTTCTGTATTCTTTTCTCAATTATGAATAGGAGCAGTCCATTATGAAAACTATAAGCCAGGTTGCTAAATTAACCGGAGTAAGCGTCCGCACTCTGCAATATTATGATGAAATCGGATTACTGAAGCCCAGTCAGGTGACTTTTGCAGGTTATCGCCTATACAATAAGGAAGCTTTAGAAACATTACAACAGATCTTATTCTTTAAAGAGCTGGATTTCAAATTAACAGAAATCAAAGAAATTGTGCAGAACCCTCAATTCAATAAGCATGCAGCTTATAGCAGGCAGAAAGAACTGCTTCTTTTAAAGCGCCAAAGAATCGACAATCTGATCGCGCTTTTAGAAAAATTGGAAAAAGGAGAACAATGCATGAGTTTTAAAGAATTTGATTTAAGTAAATATTTTGAAGCACTAGAGCAATTCAAAGAGCAGAATTCCGATGATGTTATCAAATACTGGGGAAGCATGGAAAGCTTCAACCAATTTATTGAAAAAGGGAAAGCCAATGAATCAAAGGTAGCTGAACTTGCCATAAAACAATTCGGCAGTATCGAAAAATATACAGAGGCGATAAAATATCAATTGGAACATTTTTCGGAGCTTATGGAAAAATTCCAGATGTTTGCAGAAAACAAAGACGAACTTATGGAAAAAAATGATGCTCTATACTCCCTTCTGACTGCTGACATGACCAGAGATGTCTCTTCTAAAGAGATTCAGGATATTGTAAAGGAAATTATGGATTTTTTCAAAGAGACAAGTATGGGCTTAGATATGGGTGAGGGATATTGGGATATGGTAATCGAAAGCTACTCTCATGATGCCGTAAAAAAATATTATGATGAAAAATACGGTAAAGGAGCTGCCGCATATATTGCAGAAGCATTCAAGACATATTTGCACAAAATAATATAGAAAAAACATTACATTCTACTCTACATTACATTTCCTATAGAATGCCCAGTGCTGTCCCTCCCATGAAGGCACCGGGCATTCCTAATCTGAGCAATGAAGCAAAGGCATTAAATTTTGAAACAACCATAACCAGCTCCACATCCTCAAATGCCGTCTGTTCCATATTACGGATCTCTTCTGACATAATTTCTTTATAGTCTTTATGGAGATTGCTTCCAGGAACGTTTATATATCAGGACGTATATGATGATCGCCGAAACAACACATATATGCGATAAAAAATAGTATTTCAGCCATTTTCAAATTTTCTTATCCTGCTCATTGTGCTGCAAATATGAAGCCCTTCTCATCTGCATACTGCTGAATGTTTGAACCTGCCGGGCCATAAATAACAGGCGTAACCGCAAAGAAAGCTTTTTCATCAATTACATTCACGTCACCTTCAAAGTAAACTGCCTGTAATGCAGCACAACTGGTAAAAGCTGCCATTTCTATTTCTTCAACATCACCATTGATATACACTTCTTCTAATTCCTTACAATTATTAAAAGCATATGATACAATTTTATCTATATTGGGAGATAAGATACTGACCATTCTGACTGAACTGACAACAAATGCTTTTCCAATCTCTTTCACTCCGCTTCCCAATACCACAATCTCTAATTGTTCCATATTTGCGAAGGTATTGTCTTCAATGATTTCTATTCCATTTGAAATATAAATGCCTTTTACACTTCCTCTGATATAGCTAAATGCAGCAGCATCCAACTCAACTACCTCCTTGCCACCAATAGTATCCGGCAACACAATGATATCATCCTCGCAAGTGCATTTCAGGATAATGATGCCTCCTTCAGTCTCCTCATATGTAAAATACTGTTCATCTGTAACAGGCGCATTTATGACATCATCTAATGTTAAAGATTCTTTTTCACTCTGCCCGGAATCTGCTGTTTTGCTCTGAGTCAGCTCTGCTGTTTCCTCTGCTTCCGCTGCTGTTTGACCACGTTCTGCATTTGGGGCATTTTCTGATTTCGTACATCCGAACATCATCAATCCTGCCACGATTGTACATACAGCAAAAAGCATTTTTATTTCTATTAAATTCTTTCTCATTACCCCATCCTCCGCATAACATTTAATTTCAAAAATACAATTTTATTACCAGACTACATAGGTCAGCCCATTTTCATTTGCATATTTCTCAATATTGGAATCTGCAGGACCATAAATCGTAGGAGTTGTTGCACCGAACATATGCATAACCTCTTTACAATCTCCTTTAAAATAAATTTCCTCCAACGCAGAGCAGGCAACTATACTATGATCTTCCAGAGTTTCCAACTGCTCTGATAATACAGAAATAACCCGCAAATTCTCATTTACTGTAATACTGCCATGTTCTATTACTTTTACTCCTTTCCCTAACACCAAAATCTCCAGATCACTACAATCTACAAAGGCTACCTCCGGAATTACTTCAACTGTATCAGCAACATATATTCCTTTTGCCCCGGTGGTATTATAGGTAAACAGATTAGGCTCTATGCCCACTACTGTTTTTCCGTCAATGGTTTCAGGCAGGACAATAATATCATCCTCGCAGGTACAGCTCAGGGCAACAATCCCCTCTTCTGTCTCCCGGTAGGTAAAATATTGTTCATCCGTAACAGGCGCATTCATAACATCATCTACTGTTAATGTTCCTTTCTCGTTCTGCCCGGAATCTGCTGTTTCGCTCTGAGTCATATCTACTGTTTCATCTGCTTCTGTGGCTGTTTGACCGCTCTCTGTACTTTCTGCATTTTCTGACTTTGTACACCCGAACATCGTTAAAACCATCATGATTGTGCATACGCTAAAAAAGCACTTTCTTTTCATAACATTTTTTTTCATTATTTTATCCTCCACATAAGATTTATTTTCAATAATAAAATTCGATCATCTGGCTACAAAGGTAAATCCATCTTCTTTTGCATACTTCTCAATATTTGAATCCGCCGGACCATATATCGTAGGGTCAGCATCACCAATTATACCAATAACCTCATTACAATCCCCCTCAAAATAAATCTCCTCCAGTGCAGGACAGCTGGCTACCATCCACTCTTCCAGTGTTTCCAATTGTTTGGATAATATGGCGACAACCTTTAAATTATTATCATCCGCAATACTAATACATTCCATTACTTTTATACCTGTTCCCAACACCAGAATTTCCAGGTTATCAGCATCCGCAAAAGCTCTCTCCGGTATTACTTCAACAGTATCCGCAACATATATTCCTCTCGCCTTTGTCCCATTATAAGCAAACAGATTTGTATCTATCCCCACTACCGTTTTTCCGTCAATGGTTTCAGGCAGAACGATAATATCGTCCTCGCAGGTACAACTTAGAACCACTATTCCCCCTTCCGTCTCCCGATAGGTAAAATACTGCTCATCTGTAACAGGTGCATTCATGACATCTTCTAATGTTAAGGTTCCTTTACTTTGAACAGGATCTTCTGCTTCCCCTTTTTCGGTCTCCTCTGGCTCCTCTGTTTCTTTCTCCTCTTCTCCTGCTCCATTTATTTGACTGCTTTCCATGCTTTCTGAATTTTCTGACTTCGCACACCCGAATATAGTCAATCCTGCCAGCATTGTACATACAGCAAACAGTACTTTTCTTTTCATAAAGCTCCCTCTCATAATCTCAACCTCCACTATAGAAATCTCTCCATAAAAAAACGCCCCTTTTACGAGACACTTCCCCTTTTCAGAGAAAGTATATCATAAAAGAAACGCTTCAAAACGGGCATGTGATGAACGGTATTCGTTCTGCGATAAACGGCTTTTATTTTCCCTCACCTTATGTAAAGGAATTTAAGTAACAGGAAATAAGATCTGAATTGCAAAAATATTCTCCTTTATTACAATTCTATATTCTCCACGATATTTTTTTATGATCTCAAAAACATTTTGTGTTCCGATACCGTGATTCTCTCCAGCCTTTTTAGTAGTTATAAGCCGCCCATTCTCCCGCTTTACCTCACCATTCATTTTATTTTCAATGGTTATGATCAGCGTACTGGCTTTACTGCACACATGAATTGCAATAAACCTGTCCCCATCACATTTGCAATTTGCCTCAATGGCATTATCGATCAGATTGGAAAACAATATGCAACAGTCAACCGGCTCCATAAACTGCAGCTGTTCCAGTCCCTTGCTGCATGTTACCGCAATTTTTTCCTGACTCAGTTTTTCCCATTTTGCCTCCAGGATCATGTCCACAATTTCATTTCCGGTCAGGATGTTTCCGCTTTCTATTCTATTGTGGGAAGATAAGTTTTCAAAATACTCCCTTGCCTTTTCATATTCTCCTTTTTCAAACATAGAGGTCAGCACGATCAGATGATTATTCCAATCGTGTCTGAAACCGGCAATGTTACGCTGTTCCTTCTTGTATTTCTTAAAATATGTATACTCCCTATTAAACTGCTGTTTATAGTTTTCCGACAATTCCTGATAATGCCTTGCTCTTTTCCTGTGAAAAATACCATAAAACACTGCAAAGTTTAAGATCAGGACAAAGGATACCCATGCCATAGAATACATAAAGTCATTGAAGATTTCCTCCATGTATTGCAGAACAGTTTCCAAAACCGGACAAAAAATACAAAATACAGAGAGAAGAATGGTTTCTCCGGTGGTAAATTGCAGCATCCCCTTCTCTATCTTTTTTGATCTTGTAACATACAGCAATATGGCAAACAATAATAGATCAGACAACAGCTCATAGGCAATGGCTGCGGTTTCCGCCCAGGTATATGCGTACTTTCCTAAATGAAATAACAGATCCGCCAGCCCGCACAAACAATCCCACTGCAAATAAAGCAACAGCGCCGATATACTAAGAAAAACCGACCTCCATCTGCGCTCCTTCATCAAAACAGCGGCAACAAGAGCAATATACAGAAAAATCACCACAAAATAAAGTAGTTCTTTATCTGAAAACCATAGCTCCAATCCTATGTTCAGCACAATGAATATCCCGGCAACGGCACAATACTGCCATAGCTTTTTACATCGGTCCACTCCGAAAAATGTCTGCAGGATCAACAGAATATCCAATACGCTGAACGTATTTATGATAATTGATAAAACAATACTCTGCCATTCCATCATCATAACAGTTCCTCTTTCACTCCCCGAAACAGCTCCCCATAATATGCTTCCGCCCTGCGCCTGCTGATAGGAAGTCTGGTTCCCTGACTTAAGGTTACAAAGCCTTTTTCCATGCTTTTATGATGATAGAAGTTTACGATATATTTTCTGTGTATTCTGTAAAAACCGTAGGGTGAAAGCAATGACTCATAATCATTTAAGCTGGTGCGGTCAACATAGTATCCGTCAGTTGTGTAAAGGATGGTATATTTATCCTCTGCACTGAGATACAGGATTTCACGTAGATCCAGCATCCTTTCCTCTTTTGCAAGTTTAAGGAGCAGTTTCTTTTTTCCGCCCATATCTCTTTGTATTTCTATCAATACTTTCTGTATCATTTCTTTTGTAAGAGGTTTTAAAAGATAGCGGAATGCCTGGGCTTCATAACCTTCTATGGCGTATTCCCTGTAAGCAGTTGTAAAGACCACGTAGATATCCGGCGCAATATTGCGTAAGGCTTTTCCAAAGGATATGCCATCCACCTCCGGCATCCGGATATCCAGAAAAAGAACATCAGGCAGGACCTTGCCCCATTTTGCCCGGTCTTCTAACAATTGTAATAATTTTTCGGGAGAGTCATCTGTTGTTATGCTCAGGCTGATCTCATCCTGCAGTTGTTCCAAAAGCTGTTGCAAATGCAGGATATGCGCTTTTTCATCATCACAGATCATGATGTTTAAAAGCCTCACGGAAACATTTGCAATCTTAACCCTTTCTACCTTTTTATCATTATTCTTTTCAACACCCTTTTGTATACTTCTCATTTCTTTTTGGTTAATCCTTTGCTTTGATAAATATGTGTGGATTATATACAAAAAAGAAAGGGGTGTCAATTTTCTAATGAGCCAACAGGTTTTGATGGGTTCTGATCACTTGCCACAATAAATCCGGATTGCCTCAGCTGCAAACTCTGCCGTTCCTTTTCCACCAACACTATCAATATTGGTCGTAAACTCTCAGCCACCGGCATACATCTGACCAAGACTGAAAAGAATATCATTTGTGCATTTATAAAAATTCTGCGTAATATAATCTTGTAAATTCCCAACACAGCTTTGAACCTCAGCAGCTTCCGGTTCCATATCCTTTAACTTCCCAAAGTCTATGAATAATTGCACAAATTGTTCCATAACAGCTCGTTCTTCTTCCTTGCTTCTGCTTTGGGATTTTTGCTCAAATTCTTTATACTCGGCTGTTTTTCCCCATTGCTCCTTTGCCTGTTTTGCATACTCATCAATTTTTTTTGTATCAAATACTGAAAAATCCATTGTCTTCACTCCTATCAATTTTATTTTACGGGCAAAATCAATCAGGTTCTCCAAATGTTCTTTTTTCATTGTCAACAACGTAATTTGCTGCTCCAATGCCTTATTCCGATCAAAATCCGGTCCTGATATAATTTGTTTGATTTCCTTTAAGGGGAATTCCAATTCCCGAAACAGTAAAATCTGCTGCAGCATTTCCATGGCTGTATCGTCATACAACCGATAACCGGATTCTGTATACTCAGTTGGTTTCAGCAATCCGATTTTGTCGTAATATTGCAGAGTGCGTATACTCACTCCGGTCAATTTACTTACCTCATTTACTGTCATCATTGTCAATTCCTCCTCCCGTGTAAATATACAATAAACTATTACGCAACGTAGGGGTCAATACATTTTTTATTTTTTCTCACATTGAAATCAAAATCCAGATTATAGAAATATGACAGGCAATCTTAAAGACTGCCTGTCACTAAACATTTTTCTATGCCATTCATCATATCAGTTCGATGCTCTGCCAATTTAATTTCCTCAGACTATTACTGATCCAACAAAGAAATATTTAATTTCTGTGTTATATAGTCTTTAAGACATACCACCTTGATTTTGACAGATGTATCGTCACTATCCAGATAATACTTTTTCATTCCGCCATTCTCACCGGGAATAATACGCAAAATCCTTGTCTCATCCTCAACTGATGTTTTTAACTGGGTTCCGTCTTTTACCTTGGGAGATAACTCCCAGCAGACAATATAACGAATATTGCTAAAGGAATGATTAAATGCTGTGGCTCCCAGTTGATATTTCAGTTCCACGTACCAAAATTCACAATCAGCAATTCTATTGTTGGTTTTGTTTCTTGCCAAAAGATCTATGCCTGCCGATTCATCATAATCCAATGGTTCAAAATCAAAATCGTTGGGATAAAGGGTATATAGCGAAATAAATAAACCATACAGCTCAGCCTCATTTCTGGGCGCTAAAAAGGTCCTTTCGTTAATTACAAAATACTTCTTCTGGGTTACCAATTCCTTTCGCCTTTTAAATGCAGCTTTTTCAAATTCCAATGTTTTCGCTTCTTCTTTCCATTTCCGCAAGGTCATAACATCATGTTTATATAAATCTATATTGATTTCATCCATGATTTCCTGAACAGCTTTTTTCAGTTCATTGATCACCTGAATATTGGTATTGGCAATAGATCCTCTGTTTGCCGTCAGTTTCAGCTTTTGACAGTTTATAAATCCATGGAGCAAGCCATAGGAATTGGACCCTGTACCAAATGAGGTAATCCATTCATTGACTCTCTGAATCGGTACAAAATCCTTACAAAGCCATAACCCGTACCGGTCAGACACTTTATATTTCCCGGTTGCGTTATTTTTTCTCATTCTGATCATAGGATTATATAATCTTTTTGCTTCATCACCTTCAAAATAAATGACAACATCATATTTAACTTCCGGCATGGATTCCAAGGTCTGATCCTGATAAACAAATTTCTTGACATAATAATCTGCTGCCGTCTCGCCAAAGTCCTCGAACAATTTGTTAATATCATTATTCTCCGCCGCAAAGGGGTGACCCATGGCTAACTCTTCCGGTTCTTCCCTGTCCAGTGCCTGTAAATAAACTTTAAAATCCCTGAGATTCCTACCTGCAAATTGATTTTCTACAGTACCAAGAACCGTATACCAATACAGATAATCTTTCAATATTTCCTGTTTAAACATGGACCTTTGATTGCCATTATAGCCTTCAATACAAATATGTGTGCCTTTTTTGTATTGCTCTTCACTTTCCCTGATCTTGGGACTGTGCATCTTCCCTGCATTCAGACAGGAAAAAGCCCCGTCGCATATGGATTCATAAGAATGATTCTCATAGCCAGTATGAACCACTACCCTGTCAGAGCGCAGATAAATTTTGGTGCCATGACCTTTTTCTCCGATGGCATACTTATTTCCTTTGGATTTTGAGTCTCCAAGATTCCAAAAATTATTTAACAATGTATCTTTAGACATTCCGACTCCATTATCATCCAGTTCTATTACAAGCTTGTCCTGACCGTCTATCTCTTTCACATAAATGATAATTTTAAATTCAGAAGCGCCCCAATCATACGCATTATGCAATGCTTCTCTAAATATTTCCATAGGATCTCCAAAATCGCTGGCAATCTCCAAAAATTCAGATGCCTCATTTACTTTTGGTATAATCGTTTCCCAATCTGACATTTAAAATTCTCCTCTCGAAAGATTTATCTTATGAAATCTTTATAACTAATCATAACACTATTTGCAGCCCCTAAGCGATAGGAAAATACATAATTTTACAAACTTTAGCAAAAAATATATTATTTATTCCAGATTTAACAAAAAATGCTTTACTACGATTTCCTGCACGCCTATAGGATACTGTAATAACTGATATGGGAATCCATATTGGCTTACTCTGTCAACAGTGATAATTCCCATTTCCCAGCCTTTTTCTGTGGGCACTTTTTTAAGAGATCCTTCTACATTTTCTTCAACAACCAGCCCTTCAGAGACAAGAAACTCCCAAATTGCTTTAAGCGTTACCTTCTTTACATTCTCCCCGGAAGTAATTTCATTCAGATGATCTTTGATATCTGAAATATAGTAATATTCTTTGTACGGAAACTTCCCTGCATCATCATGATTCAGATAAAAGTCGGACTTTTTACCTTTTGACTTTTTCTTTGGCATGTCATATGACAAATCAGTCTCTTCAGTATCTGCGGGAATGCTAAAGGTGCTTCCCGGATGCTCCTGTACATAAGTCTGAATAGCATCAATAAATCTCTGACCGCACTTATCAAATTTTCTTTCTGCCACACCGGAAACATTTAACATGCTGTCTTTGTCAAAAGGCACTTTGACACACATATCCACAAGTGTCTTGTCATTAAAAATAATATAGGGCGGCATTCCTTCTTCCCGCGCTATGGTAAGTCTAAGCTCACGAAGCTTATCAAATAGCTTATAGCCATCAGCGGTAAGAGCGTCTGTACTTCTTTGCTTTCTGACTTTATTTGCTTCCTGCTTCTTTTCCTTAATCTCTCGTACTGTTATTTTTGTATTTTCGTCTTTTAAAACAGAAATATCTCCGATTTGCAGCACACTGTACTTATCCGCTGTCTGAATGATATACCCATCCGTAATCATTTGCTCAATAAGAAGCCGAATCTCCCCTTCACTTCTATGACGTAAACTCCCGTAAGACTTGTAATTTACAGTCCCCGTCTCTTTCAGCCTTGCGCGGTTCGCACCAAGCAGCGTACCGATCACAATATTAAGACCATATCTTCCTCGGGTTTCATACAAGCAGTTTATTACCCATTTTGCATCTGCCGTCATGTCAACTTCATGAAATTCCCGATGGCAGTTGCCGCAATTACCGCAGGCTCCTGAAGTTCTTTCGCCAAAATAATTCAGTATGTAATTGCGCAGGCAAAGGGTTGTCTTACAATACCCCTCCATAACCCGAAGTCTTTCCGCATCACGCTGCATAAGCAGTTCTATATCATCCGGATTCATATCGGTAAAATCCTTCTTTTCAAGAAGAAACTTATCAATCATGACATCCTGTGCCGAAAACAACAAAATACATTCTGATTTTTCTCCATCTCTTCCGGCACGCCCCGCCTCCTGATAATAATTTTCCATACTTTGAGGCATATTGTAATGAATCACATATCTTACATTGGATTTATCTATCCCCATTCCGAAGGCATTAGTGGCAACAATGACCTGAACCCGGTCAAAAATAAAATCCTCCTGGTTGACTTTACGCACTTCATTGCTGAGCCCGGCATGGTAACCGGATACCGAAACGCCTTCTTTTTGTAATTCTTCATACAAGGTATCTACATTTTTTCTGGTAGCGCAGTATATGATTCCGCTTTCCCCGGCATGCTTTTTTACATAATCGATGACAAAAGCATCTTTCTTCTTCCCGGAAATGTGCTCCACGCGATAATAAAGATTTTCCCGGTCAAAACCTGTTACAACTGTATTTGGATTTTTTAGCTTCAGTATACATTCAATGTCTGTTTTGACTTCATCAGTTGCTGTTGCAGTAAATGCGCTGATAATAGGTTTTTCCTGAAGTTTCTGTATAAACTCAACGATTTTTAGATAACTGGGTCTGAAATCCTGTCCCCACTGGGATATACAATGCGCTTCATCCACAGTAACCATTGAAATCTGTACTGCCGATGCAAATTGGATAAATCCATAGCTTTCCAGTCTTTCAGGCGCAACATAAATAATCTTGTAGGTTCCCTCGGCAGCACGGCTTAAAGCTTTGGATATCTGTGTTTCTGTTAAAGATGAATTGATGTAAGCGGCATGGATTCCTGCTTCATTTAATGCTTTTACCTGATCCTGCATTAAGGAGATCAGCGGAGAAATCACAAGTGTGATTCCCGGCAGCAAAAGTGCTGGGATTTGATAGCAGACGGATTTTCCGGCACCTGTGGGCATAATGGCAAGTGCATCTCTGCCTGCCAGTATTGAGTTAATGATTTCTTCCTGTCCCGGTCTGAATGAGTCGTAACCGAAATATATTTTTAAAGCCTCTTTTGGAGTCATGGGCTTTCCTCCGTTTCATTTGTTTTTAACTAATGTCTGACCGAAAAGTAATTAAACAATATTTGTTTAATATGGTTATATCTTCTGGCATAGGAATTTTCCACCCGGATGATCTGCATATTATGCGCCTTACAGATTGCATTCTTTTTTCGGTCTCGCTCTTTCACTATTTCATCTTCAAAATGCTCTTTTCCATCCAATTCAATTGCCAGTACAGGTATCTCCATTTTAGATTCAACCTCATAAACAACAAAATCAAATCTTCCTGAGTAAAAGAGATCATCATGACTGATGTTATCCGCAAAAACCTGGGAAATTGCAACTTCCTTATGGATGGTATACTTTTTAGGAGCCAGCCATATATTCCCCAGAGCATGGGTCAGATTTTCCAAAAACGCTTCCTCTGTAGCTGTACTGAAAGGTTTTACTCCCAACGCCCTTGAGTTTGCTCTTTTTTGTGTTACTTGGGATCTTCCGTTTTCTTTTACATACTGCACCAGTTCAAAAAGGTCATCATTATCATCCTGATGGAGCCTGAGCAAATTTTTATAATCAGATAATACGATCAGCTTGTCCTTTGCCCTTGAGGTTGCAACATTGATCAGTTCTCTGTTATTTTTCAGCCAGTCATAGGTCCCCGGCTTTGTTTGATCGGTAATCGCTGTAGAAAACAATACCACATCCTTCTCATCCCCCTGGAATGCATGCACCGTTCCGCAAGCTACATTTTTTAAGTTTTCCCGTTCCAATGCCTCTTCTATTAATTTTTTCTGATTCACAAAGGGTGTGATCACTCCGATCATCTTATCCTTGTTTGCGTTTGCATAACTGACGATCTCTGATACTTCTCCGGGAGAGGTATTCTTAACATCACACCGGCTGTCAGATACATTGATATAGACAAGGGGCTCATTTTCTTTGCTGTCTGATTCAATGAAAAGCTTGGAATTGTAATATTTTCGATTGTTAAATTCAATTATTTTCTTGTGACAACGGTAATGATTATGTAAAAGCACCTCGTCACTGACTGAGTCACATGCTAAAAAGGTTTTATACACAGAATTTTTCCGATAGTCATACTCATCAGAAACATTATATCTCCGCCGTAGCTGCTGATTCTCCAATTCACCTAACAAAATAACCGGATTTAATTGCTGCGGATCGCCTACCAGCATCAGGCTCTCTCCACGCACAATGGGTACCAGAGAAACCGCTGTATTACACTGACTGGCTTCATCTATGATCACCATATCGAACATGGGCTTCGGCTCGCCAAGTTTATGTGCAGAGATGCAGGTTGTTATGATGATCGGAAATATCCTTTGCAGCTTTTTAATATTTGCCTCTTCTCCTAAGTACCTGCTAAAGCTTGCTGCCTGTTCCGCTTCGTCCGCCTCAAAGATAATTTTTCGGAGATCGCTATATCTGGGTTCATCCAAACGCTTAATATATTTTGCAGATGTAAAATATAAATACTGATACAATTCGGCTTCGTCGCTGTCCACCAAGGCAATTGCCTCTTTATCCGTTATCTCCCCATGCTCTTTGATCTGCTCCTGCACAGCCACAAGCTGTCTTCCCTGCAAATCCGTACTAAATGAGAAAAGCCCCGGAAGCCCCTGCACCTTTCCCTGATATTCCATCATCCGGTTCAAAGTTTCTCTTCGTTCTTTTAAATCCAGCACTTCTTCATATCTCTTTAAAAGATCTGATAGTTTTTTGGCACGCTCTTTTCTGTCATCCTTTCTTTTATCAAGAGTCGCTTCATATATTGTTATATCCTTTGTCTGCATATACACATCTTTGATATGTTCAATAGCTTCTTTTACTTTATCAATATTTCCCAGACGCAGTACCGGAAAAGGAATTTTCCTTCCCTTATATTCCAGGCTTGTCAGTTTTTCATACACTCCGTTAATAGGATGGTTATTGTAGGATGAAAAAAGTACCGTTTTCTCATTAAAAAAAGCAGTAATAATGGTATTGATGATCGTATTCGTCTTACCCGTTCCGGGAGGTCCCTGAATATATGCAATAGGGTATTTCATTGCATTATTGATGGCTAGCAGCTGATCCAGATTGATTCTTTTGTTGAGCAGCGTAATGGGATAAGGTTTCCTGCGGTTTGGGCGGCTCAACAAGTCACCAAAAAATGCCTTAATGGGAATGGTGGCATTTCCGTTCTGATACATATTGATAATGGCATGATATTCACTATGTAAATCTAAGACAATATCCATTCCCATGCCTATGATATAAGGCATATCATCAACACCCATTACCTGATTGTTGTGTCTGGTAATGCAATCCTTTATTCTCTCCTGATTTTTTTCAAACTCTCCCAGCAATTCATAGTCATCTGCATCCAGATATTTACGGATATTTTCTTTTGTCCCCTCGTATGTAAATTCTGTGCATATGGTAATATCCTCAGACGGATGCAAAACCTTTCTCTTCACA
The DNA here is from genome assembly GCA_017936785.1 of Lachnospiraceae bacterium. Classification (GTDB taxonomy): domain Bacteria; phylum Bacillota; class Clostridia; order Lachnospirales; family Lachnospiraceae; genus UBA2882. The sequence goes on from JAGBEV010000003.1 coordinate 37,309, forward strand.
TCCAGATCCAATTTTCGATAGGCAAGCACATATAAGCCCCATTGGGTATGAATGCTCAGAACATTCATTGCCAACTGTTGGATCGCAAGCCGTCCTTCCTTCTTTTTCCTATCCATTTTATATTGAAAATTATTTACAATATATCTGAACTGTTCCTCGCTTAGTTGAAAGCTCTCTCCGGTAAAGCTGTCGCGATCCAAATGTTTTACTAATTTAAAGTCGGAATAATAAGGTGTAGTATCCATGCGATTACACATTTCAAGATAATTTAAGATTTTAAGATTTGCCACATTTTCAAATATGCTTTTGTAACGGTGTGGATTAAGATAAATGTCCTCGACCAGCTTTTTATTAACAGGACAATAAGAGCCTTCTACGATTTCGGAAGATAAAATAGAATCTATGTATATATTATCAAGTTTTTTTATTTCATACAAGCCTAAATGCAGACCATCTACAGATAAGGTTTTCTTTATAATATTTAAGTTGCGGATTCCGATCCAGTATTTGGTGATCTGCTCTTCTCTGTTGCGATATTCAATTTTCAGCCATTTGCCTTCGTGGATTGCTCTGAAAATATCTCTGCATATTTTGTTCATTGGGTACCTTTCGTAGGATTAGCTTCTTTATGGGGTTGTTTATAATTTAGCTTTACCGTAGTTTAAATCTAACTATTTTATAAGTCTTTCGGTAGTTCTGGTTTCGCACTCAGCATAAATATAATCAATAATATTTTTTCCTGTATTAATACGAACACTGCATTGTTACATAAAAAGTATATTATAAGCTTAAAATATAGTTGAATTATTACGCTAGAACTTTTTAATCATTTTCATCACCTAATTCATCTTTATAATCACTTTTTGATTCTTCTATCAAAAGCAAAATATTATCTAGCACCTCAACCAATTTATCATGATATTTATCGACATTTTCTTCAGTATCAAATTCGGGTAAATAAGACCTAGTCTCAAAAAGTAAAAAATCTACTAAAAAATGTACTAGTTTATCAATTAGTATATCCCATTCTTCAATCTTACAATTTTTCATGCAGGCAGGAATTTGATTTGATTCAGTCGAAAGGTAGTCAAGAAACTTTTGAGCCAAATTAGACAATTGTATGCCTAAGGATTCATATCCTGCTCCTTTTTTTCTTATTTCTTCATTACTACTGAACAAATATAAACTTTCCATAGGTTTACATCTATTATCTGAAACTAAGCGTTTTAGTCGCAATATATATTTTTTTAAATTAATATGATACCCAAAAACAGCTTCTCGCCTTTTTCGTTTATACTCTAATAAAACTTCTGACACTTTTTTCCCTCCAATAAGAATCGCAATAATTGCAACTACTAGACTAAACAGAGAAATACTATTTGCCATAAAATCACTGGCAATAAATTTATATACCGTTTTACATATAAATATACCATTTTTTATATATATTAATTTCATACATAATATCTCCAAATTCCTAATATAAAATACATAAAAAAATATAATCACACCTTAAAATAATTTGGATACTTATTCATTAACTCATACATTCTTTCATTATATTTAGTCAATTGCTCTTTCACTTTACTCAAAAATACCCCTTTGCATTCTTTATTTTCAAATTCTTCTTCTGATATATAACTTTCAACATAACTAATATAATTTGAAAGATATCCTTGATGCTGAGTCAAAATTCTATACGGATGAACCAATAGTTTTGCATTAATTGAATCTTTATAAACCCAACTATATCTATTCCTATACATACTCGAAAAACCGGGGCAACGATTACTATTATTACCGGGGTCTGAAAAAAACTCTAAATCTTTTTCTATAATTTCATCTATACAAATAAATGCCTTTTCCCTAACAATATTAATAATTTCTACTGCACGAAAACTTTTTTTCCTATTAACGTATATTGTTTTGATATTTTCCTTTGAAAATAAAGGAGGCTCCTTTGATAAAAATCTACATGCAAAATACTCAAAATCAGCCAATATTTTAGCAAATAAACTACCTGCATCTGTAATTTGGACACCAAATCTTGATGTATCATCTATATTGATTTTTTTATGATCAATATAATCATGCCATTCATTAATCAAATTCTTGCAAAGTTCTTTCTCATTATATATTTCTTTACTATCATATTTTATACAAACCAACGACGTCCAATTTGTAATTTCATTTCTCGTCTCATTCATTAGAAACAATATTTTTCCTAAATTTTCAATTTGATTATCCGTTATATAATTAGGTTTATATGGTCGCTTCAATACAGCTTCTATTAAACGTGGAAAAGAAATATAAGTTTCTTTTCCATACTCAAGCATGCACCTATGTAATATAGTTGCAATCTTTCTCGCATAAGAATTACTTTCATTTTTGTGCAATTTGCATCCAAGGATTTTTTCTCTATTAGCCAAATTTCTTTGATCATAATCTAAATCCAAATTTTCTACCATTATCTTATCAAAATATTGTTTCCTTTGAACATTATCTAATAAAATTCGTAATATATACTTTCTACATAACGTTTTTAGTCCACTTGTATGAGCGGTTTTACTATATGTTTCCTTCCATAAATTATTAAAATAAATAATTTCTGACTCTGGTATAACTGAAATAGCTTCTGGAACACATTCAGCATTCCTTCTATGACTATGCTTATACATTTTAGAAAGAATGCCATTTAACCCCCAACGATATAATGAAAAATCGCACAATATATTTTGATAACATTCAAAATAGCAGTTGCTTTCGACACCTGCACCTCTTTTTTGGCAAAAATCTCTTTTATTTTCAAAAATTTCTTCTGTGCAAAACCATCCAGATATATCTATCTCATTTTCCTTTTTAAAATCATTAAAATGATCTAAATCGCGCAAAGCAGTCGATGCTGTGGTCTCTCGTGTAACAATTAAAAAACCATAAAATGTATTATATCCTTTTACTTTTTGTAGCGGTACTAAAATTTCTCTTACTTTAACCGCAGCATTGTAACATCCAAGTAAAATCCTTTCTAATTCACATTGCTGTATTGGATGTTGTTCATCATATGTAACAAATGTTTCAATATTATCCACAACACATAATTGCTTTTTTGAAGTAATTTGGGAGACACAAAAATAGAGCCTTATAATAAATCCTGAAATATATGCTAAGTCAGTAATGCTATCAGTTTTATTAGAATTAAATCTTTTCAAAAATTTTTCAAGTAATATTTTTGATAAATGTTCATAATCTATTTTTCTCTCAACATACTGCTTTAATGTATCAAACAATTCTTGCTGTTCTCTTATATCAACATTTGTTTCTAGTAGATTCGTATTTATCAATTCCTCTTCTGTTACCTGAAAATGAGTTTTATATATATTTGTAATCTCTTCTACAAATTCGTAATGTTCTTCTTGTGTATTCTTTCCTTTACTTAAAATTTTTGAAATTTCCATTAACAAAATAGATAAAAATTTATAAACATTATCTTCATACAATTTCTCCAAATCAAAATATGCAGCCATAAATGCATTAGATTGCCGGACTTCCTCAAAATTATAAATATGAACTTGCGTTTTATCAACTATATCTCGCAACAAGCGATGAAGGTATGTTGTTTTCCCTGAACCAGCTACTCCCTTAATAACAAATAGCGCATCATTCAACTCCATTATAGCTTTCTCGAACTCTATCTTCATATTTTGTAAAAAATTTAATTCAATAATATCCTGATAACAATTTTGATCAACATCTGAATCTATTTCCTGAACAACATTGTTGTTATCTTCTTTTTCCTTATTATATTCAGAAAAAGGTTCAACATATATTGAACTATAAAATTCATCCTCCGTCATATCTACTTTCATATTAGCCAATGCTATCCTACCCTTAGTTGTTAAAGGTTCTGCTAAACAAACATCTTTTACTTTTCCCAAAAATTCTCTTCCTTTACTACTCATTACTCTATTCTCCTTATAAATTTTAAAAACACTTTTTTATATTGGAAGTACAATTTAATGTTCTCCTTAAATTAAGAAAATGTTTATATACTTTATAGCACACCTAATCATTTACTTTGATTATTTATATTTTTCTTATTGATTTTACTTTGACACTTAACTTATAGAACATTTATATTATACACTATTTTTTTTTACCATTATTCCCTTATATGGTATCAATAAAATATTTTTTTGCCTTATAGTATTTCTCAAAACACTAATATCGTTACAGTTTTTTTAATCTTAATATATACATATTTGCAAAACACCTTAATAGATACTGAATATAAGATAATTGAAGAATACAGGAAATGGTTATTAAAAAACCGATTTCATTCTTATCCACTTTTAGTATCATTTATTTTGCTCGTATAATCTAATTATTCTTTCAGGAGGGATTGGATTATAGTAAACGCTTAATAAGTTAATGCCTTCCGATACGGTTCTGATCCATGAGATAATAAACTCCATATAGTATTGCTAGTTATAGTGATGCGTAGTAATGCTAGAGGAGGTTAGCCATGGATCAAGTTACTACCGTTCGCAAACAGATGAATCGCGAACAATGGAAATCTATCATCACTGAATGCCGCTCCAGCGGCATGACCGTTACTGCCTGGTGCAGGACAAATGGCATTTGTGAGCAGACTTATTATAAAAATCTGAAGAAGTTAAGGGAGGAAATGCTGGAATCATTTCCTGCCCCGCTCCCTGTGTCAGATGAAAAACCAGTTTCCTTCAAAAAGCTGGAAGTACAGACACCGATCCCCGGCACCCAGGCTGCTGTTATCATCAGACTAAACGGTGCCATAGTTGAAGTAAATGAGGGAGCCGGTCAACAGACGATACAGGCAGTGCTTCTTGCGCTGCAAAGTGTATGTTAGGCGATATAACTGTTGCAGAGAACATCTACATTGCATGTGGTTATACTGATATGCGTAAATCCATAGATGGACTTGCAGCAGTTGTACAGGAACAGTTTCATCTGGAGCCTTTTTCCAATACACTCTTTCTTTTCTGCGGAAGAAAAAGAAACCGCATGAAGGCACTCCTGTGGGAAGGCGATGGTTTTGTCCTTTTATATAAACGGCTGGAGAATGGTTTCTTTAAATGGCCCCGGAATGAATCGGATGTAAAACCGATTACATGGCAACAGTTCCGCTGGCTTATGGAAGGACTTCAGATTGAACAAAAACAGTCAATCATGCCTGCTAAAAAAGGCGGGTTCTGTTAATCTGAAAAGTTCTTGAAGCCTTGATTTTACTGGATTTTTGGCACTTTTTGTGGTATCATTATCTTATCAAAAGCAAAGGAATCATACCAGTTGTGAATGAAAAAGATGCCTATATTGAACACCTTGAAAATACCATAAAGGATTTACAGAATCAGGTATCCCGTCTCACGGAGATGGTTCTTTTGCTGCGCAAAGAAAAGTTTGGCTCTTCCAGTGAAAAGACTCCGAAACAGATCAACGGTCAGCTGTCCCTGTTTAATGAAGCTGAACTGGCAGCTTCATCTGAAATGGAGAAACCCATCATAAGCCGAAGAGGCTGTCTGTATAAAAAGAAACCGAAGACTTCCAGAGAGGAATTGTTAAAAGATCTTCCGGTGGAAGAATTCCCATGTGTTCTTCATCCGGATGATATGTATTGTAATCAGTGCGGGGGCTCCCTTAAGGAAATCGGTTTTGTCAAAGTACGTGACGAAATCGAATATATCCCTGCGAAGGTTCAGATCATACGGTATATGCAGCAGGCTTGTGAATGTCCTGCCTGCAAGCATACCAGCAGACCATTCATAAAAAAAGCTGCAGTTCCTAAGTCTGTATTAAACCATTCTATTGCTTCTCCCAGCTCTGTTTCTTATGTCATGTATCAGAAGTATGTAAACAGCGTTCCTCTTTACCGTCAGGAAAAGGACTGGGAGCAGATGGGAATTGCTCTTTCCAGGGCAACCATGGCTAACTGGGTAATCCGTACCTCTCAGGATTACTTTGAACCGATTGTGAAGCATCTGCAGAAAGAACTTCTAAAAAGAGAGGTCATTCATTGTGATGAAACACCGGTTCAGGTACTAAAGGAAGAAGGTAAAAAGCCGCAGACGAAGTCTTATATGTGGTTGTACCGTACCGGAGATGACGGTAAGGCACCGATTATCCTGTATGATTACCGGCCTTCCAGAAGCGGAGACAATGCCGCATCTTATCTGAAGGATTTTAAGGGATATGTCCATTCCGATGGATACTCCGGTTATAACAGGCTGGATGGAGTCATAAGGTGCGGCTGCTGGGCGCATTTAAGGCGAAAGTTTGTGGAAGCCATTCCTGATAAAAAGGCTGTTGGTGCACCGCCCACTACTGCAGAAATCGGAAGAGATTACTGCAACCGGCTGTTCAAAGTGGAGGAAAGCCTGAAGGACTTAACTCCGGAAGAAAGATTCTGTAAGCGTCTTGAGTTGGAAAAACCGATTCTTGAAGCTTTTTGGTGCTGGATAGAATCACTGGATGTATTAAAAGGCTCTGCTTTAGGAAAGGCAGTCACTTATGCCATAAATCAACGCCCTTTTATGGAGAACTATCTGCTTGATGGCAGATGTGCTCTTTCCAACAACGCAGCGGAAAATGCCATCCGTCCTTTCACTGTCGGAAGAAAGAACTGGCTTTTTGCAGATACTCCTAAAGGAGCATCTGCGTCAGCTGCCGTATATAGTCTGACTGAGACTGCGAAAGCAAATGGCCTCAATGTATTTGCATATCTTCAGCATTTGCTTTTGTATATGCCGGATACCGACTGGCAAAATCATCCGAAGGAACTGGATGATCTGATGCCTTGGGCACCTGATGTACAAGAACAATGTAAGTAACGATTGTTGGGATGGTATTATATGCTATCCCTTATTTATTTAGTAGGCACTATCTTATTAAGCGCTTAC
>JAGBEV010000033.1 GCA_017936785.1 Lachnospiraceae bacterium
AGTTTTTGCTACACTTGATGATTTTTTCTCGTCCACCGCACAATTTTCATAGACAGCAAACAGACGATAATTCTCTTCCTCTCCTACGCAGAGATGTATTCTCTCATGAGGCAGCTTCTTTAAATATGCGTTATAGATTCCGGTAAAAACTCCTTCCAGGGAATCCTCACAGATCAGATAATATTCTTCCACTGATTTTCTCCGTTACCATCCAACATCATCTGATCATCAAACAGTGACAGCTGCCTATAGGTGATTCCGTCTCTGTCAATGGGCAGTCGCTTTTCATTTGAAATCAGATTTCTTGTAATATAGTCTTCCTCTATTTTGGTGGGATACATCATCTTGCCGTTGCAGGTGATAAAAAACAGTGCTCTCTTTAGGACAACACCCATCTTCTTAAGATTTTCAAAAGTAAGCTTTCCATTTCTTCTCGCCCGCACAATACGCTGCGCACTCTTTACTCCGATACCCGGAACTCTCAAAATAGTGCGGTAATCGGCTCTGTTTATCTCTACAGGAAAAAGCTCCAAATGTCTCAGTGCCCAGTCTGCCTTGGGGTCCAGAAGAACATTAAAATTCGGTTTCTGTTCACTGAGCAGTTCATCTGCCTCAAATCCATAAAACCGCAACAGCCAGTCTGCCTGATAAAGTCTGTGTTCTCTAAGAAGTGGCGGACCACCCGGAAGCGCAGGAAGCTCCTTATCCTCGTTGACATTGACAAAGGCAGAATAATAAACTCTCTTCAGATCAAATTTCTTATACAGACTCTCTGCCACCATCATTATCTGATAATCGCTCTCCGGAGTGGCACCTATAATCATCTGGGTTGACTGTCCGGCCGGTACAAAGGAGGAGGCATGCTTATATATCATGATTTCTTCTTTGTTCTGTGTGATCCCCTGCTGAATCTGACGCATAGGCATTAAAATATTTTTCCGATGCTTATTGGGAGCAAGCTTTTTAAGGCCCTCTGCCGTGGGGAGTTCTAAGTTCACACTCATTCTGTCTGCCAGAAGCCCAAGCTTTTGCACTATCAAAGGATCAGCTCCGGGAATGGCCTTCACATGAATGTAGCCCTGGAAACGATATAAGGTACGCAGCTTATTGACCGCCTCATAGATCAGTTCCATGGTATAGGTCGGGTTATTAATGATCCCCGAGCTTAAGAAAAGACCTTCGATGTAATTTCGCCGGTAGAACTGGATCGTCAGCTCACAGACCTCATCCGGTGTAAAGGAAGCTCTCGGCACATCATTTGACTTTCGGTTAATACAATACTTGCAGTCATAGATACATTCATTGGTAAAAAGGATTTTGAGAAGTGAAATGCATCTGCCGTCGGAGCTGAAGCTGTGGCAGATTCCTCCCGCAGAGGTATTACCAATGCCCGTTCCGTCGCCCCTTCGCTCTACGCCACTGGAAGAACAGGATACATCATACTTGGCCGCATCAGAGAGAATGGTAAGCTTTTCCATCAGCGTCATGTTCCCTGATGACTCTGTGACAGCAGGCATCCCTATTGCAGGTGTCTGCTGACTACGGCTTACGATCATATTCTGTTTTTCCTGCTTGCTCCTGTCTTCCATGCCTTTCTTCTATCCTTGCTTACCTATACATTTGCACCTTCACATTTTCACAATTATTGTCTTTTAATCCTTTTTATTTCGAAATTTTTCAATTTGTTCCAGTTTCTCTTTTATTTTGGCTTCCTGACCTTCCCCGGTGGGTTCATAATATTTCTTACCCTGCAGTGACTCAGGCAGACACTGCATACGAGTCAGTTTTTCTTCCGTATCATGGGCATACTGATAGCCTTCTCCATAATGAAGCTCTCTCATCAGTCCGGTGACACCGTTTCGTATCTGAAGTGGTACCGGTTCAGTCAACATCTTTGCGGCATCCTCCCTTGCCTTTCCATATCCCACATAGAGGGCGTTTGATTTGGGTGCCATGGAAAGATACACTACCGCATGAGCCAGATTCACATTACATTCCGGCATACCATTAAAATGGCAGACCTGATAAGCAGCCACAGCAATCTGCAATGCCTGAGAGTCCGCCATACCCACATCCTCACTGGCAAACCGGATCAGTCTTCTTGCCACGTAAAGCGGATCTTCTCCTGCCTCCAGCATCCGGGAAAGCCAGTAAATTGCGGCATCAGGATCACTGTTTCTCATTGACTTGTGCAGTGCCGATATGAGATTGTAATGCTCCTCCCCATCTCTGTCATAGAGAAGCATCTTCTTACCGATACACTGCTCCAGTATTTCCTCCTGTACGGTAATGGAACCGTCCGGATTGATCGTGCCGTTTAAAACCGCCATATCCAGCGTGTTTAAAGCTGTTCTGGCATCTCCGTTTGCAAAAACAGCAATGGCATGGATCAGTCTTTCTTCTATATTAATCATGCTGTTTCCGAGGCCCCTCTTATCCGTAAGCGCATGATGAAGTAATTTCTCCATGTCCTGTACAGTCAATGCCTGTAACACAAATACCTTGCATCTGGATAAAAGAGCGGAATTGATCTCAAAAGACGGATTTTCGGTGGTAGCGCCAATCAGAATAATGCTTCCCTTCTCCACAAAAGGAAGAAAAGCATCCTGCTGGGCTTTATTGAATCTATGGATCTCATCCACAAACAC
>JAGBEV010000034.1 GCA_017936785.1 Lachnospiraceae bacterium
ATGAGAATTACAGAAATAAGTACAGTCATCAAATCTGTTGAATATGCAGGAGAAATATTTATTAATCTTCAAGAGTTGGATGATTTACTAAAAACAGATTTTAAATTGGAAATGGAGGAGTGTTTAATTACTCCATATTACATTCAAGATAATAAGCGAATGGAATTATATCAATATGAGTTTTGTTGTACGGATGAATTTGACTTTGAGAAGTACATTCTAAAATTAACAGGCAAAGAAAAGATTGAAGATATTTCAGAAGAGATTCGTTGCCTTAGAAAAAATTGCTTTTCAACATGTGATGAACCAGGTGGATTAACTTATTATCTAACATTTCTTTTAGATAATAAGACATTAAAGGAAGAAATCAAGAAGGTATTTGGTCATTATAGTGTGGAAAATATATATGCAGTAGTATATTAAATTTGTGACATTTTTCTTGATGATCCTCAGCCCTATGTTACAATGGCACTCACCAGGGGGATAAGGGGGAAAACAGAACATCTAAATATCTAATTAAAACACAGTATCAGAGATAATGGAAATGATACATATTAATAATGATGATTTGTTTATAGCCTGTATAGATGCTCTTAGAGAAATGGATATATCTTTACTATCTATAGATGACATAAAAAAATAACGTGTAAGATAAAAATGCTGTTAGATAAGTGTACTCTACCAAAGAAGATGATACTGGAAGCATTTGTTAATAAAACAGATAAATTATACAAATAAGCAAGAAACTATGATTCCTTTTTAACTATGGAAGCCTCCGGGGATGGGATAAGATCACCAACAAAATACTGACACTCACAGACTCCCGGTTCACCCTGGAGCAGGACGAACACTTCCATGGAGAGCTGGCTATTTATGGAGAACTGATCCACTGCAATGGACATACCTTCCAGGTAGATAAAAATCTGGAACAGGTAAATACCCTGATGAATCTGGACAGGGAGACCCTGAAGGTAGGCGGGGACTACATCATGAAGGGCAACAGCATCCTGCAGATGATCAAAGGGGAAGACAGGGTCCATGTGTCTGGTGACTATGCCACCAGTTCCACCCTGAGCCATGCCACGATGTTAAAAGAAGGCAGGTTTGAGCTGGAAGGAAACTTCCATCAGGAAGGACAGCCCGCTTCCTTTGGGGCATCCGGGAACCACACGATGGTATTGTGCAGCCGGAAGACGGAAAAACAGCTGGTACACTTTGACAATAAACAGCAGTCCCACTTCGCCCGGATTGAGATCACCGGACCCGGCTACCGCAGCCTTGACACTCCATTTGGGATCATATGCGGTCTGACCGACAGCATCATCCTGGGAATGCAGGATGCGGTCGGGGAACTGCTCTCATCCCCGGAAGAGCTTCTCGCCATGGCAGCAACGGCAGCGGGTGTCGAACTCCTTGCCGCCGCTGTACCGGAGGCTGCCTTAGTTGTGACCATCGTCTTTCTGGCGGTATATGCAAAACATCTGGCAGACATTGCCCTGAACGACCGGAGCATGTATGAAAAAGCACGGGAATATGCCAGAGAATTTACGTTGCTGTTCCTCGCGGTACAGGCAATGCGCTGTGCCAGAAATGGGATTACCACCATCAAAAATGTCTTCTCCAAAAATCAAAAAGATCGAATACAGATAACGGCATACATCTGTTATCGAAATTAAATTTTGAAGATACTGTCATTGAAGCAGGCGTATTAAGTTCAGAATTAACAATAACATTGGAGGGGGGTGCGTTATTTAGTGAAAATAATCCAGATGATACTTTTCGCTTGTCAGTTCTTGTCTTTTCGGGTATACTGAATATGTTTGCTGCAATGAAAGACAGTTTACATAAAGATTTTGAGTTTGAAATGGAGGAAGATTAGATATGGCACAAAAAGGAGATTTATTGTCCTATCGCCCGGATATTAAGGTTCTGGACGCAACAATTCGAGATGGAGGACTGGTAAACGATTTCTTCTTTGATGATGAGTTTATTAAAGCATTATATCAGACCAATGTAAAAGCCGGCGTTGATTATATGGAATTTGGATATAAAGCAGACAAGGAAATGTTTGATGTAGACAAGTTTGGTAAGTGGAAATTCTGTGATGATGATGCGATCCGTGAGATTGTAGGTGACAATAATACAGATTTGAAGATATCCATAATGGCGGATGTGGGACGCTGCAATTATAAACAGGATATTCAGGAGAGAAGCAATAGTCCGGTAGATCTGATCAGAGTAGCTACTTATGTCAATACAATGCCAGCTGCCATTGATATGATTGAGGATGCCCACAGAAAGGGATATGAGACTACCTGTAATATCATGGCGATTTCCAATGCAAAGGAATCGGATATTATGGCTGCGTTGGAGATGCTGGGTAAGAGCCCGGTAGATGGCATCTATATTGTAGACAGCTATGGTTCCCTGTTCCCGGAGCAGATCCGTAAGATTTCAGAGCAGTATATGGAAATTGGTGAAAAGTATGGTAAGTATATTGGTATGCATGCACATAATAATCAACAACTGGCATTTGCCAATACCATTGAATCCTGTACACAGGGTGTATCCTTCCTGGATGCGACTATGAGCGGCATGGGACGTGGTGCAGGGAACTGTGCGATGGAACTGTTACTGGGATTTTTGAAGAATCCAAAGTACAAGATTTTTCCAGTGCTTCAGTTTGTGGAAAAATATATGGTACCATTACAGGAGGCCGGAGTTGTCTGGGGATATGATATTCCATATCTGATCACAGGTCATCTGAATCAGCATCCACGTACTGCTATTGCAGCTACAAAGGAAAAGAGAAAAGATTATTCTGACTTCTATAAGGAAATCATCGATAAAGATTGATGAAGATTTTCGGCGAGAGAAAGAAAGAGAACCGGTAGACATAGTCATACTGGTTCTCTTTTTGGGTTTCTATAGAAAGCAGATCAATTTTTTATTCTGTGCGGAAAATCCGGAACATGTGTGGTACAAAATGTTTCTTTATAGGGGAGGAAAATTGATTTTTAGACAAAAATATTATAGAATAAAAAGGGATATTTCCCAAGATAGGAGATGAGGGATATGCAGATGGTTGAGAAAGGAAGATTGCAACCTGGGATGGTTTTGGGACAGGATATCTATAATTTTGGACATCAGATCGTTATCAAAAAAGGGACTGTTCTGAATGACCATATCATTAATAAACTGCAACAGTTTTCTATTTTAAGGGTAATGATTGAAGATGAGTTGATTTCCAGTTTTCAATCAAAAAAATTTTACCGGTCTTCCTATTCTGAACGAGTACAGAATAGTCCGGAATTTAAAGCGTTTCAGCAGAATTATGACCGGGAAGTTATGGAATTCCAAAGAGTGCTAAATAATGTAATCGAAAAGAATGATGAGATTGATGTGGAGGCGTTATATTGCCAGATCATAGATTTGTTGAAGGATACAAAAAACAGTTTTAATGCGTTTGATATGGTCCAGAACCTTCGCCGGTATGACGATAGTACATATGCCCATTCGATGAATGTAGGTCTTTTGTGCAATGTATTTGCCAACTGGCTGGAATTTTCAGAGGAAGACAAAAAGATTGTTACGCTGGGGGGAGTACTCCATGATATTGGAAAGACCAGGATGCCATTGCATATTATCCAGAAGCCAGGGAAACTGAGCAATGAAGAATACCGTATTATCAAAAAGCATACAGAGATGGGATACAAAATTCTGGAAGAAAACTGTCTGAATTATCATATACGAAATGTGGCGTTAATGCATCATGAAAGGTGTGATGGCAGTGGTTATCCCAATGGACTAAAGGAAAGAGAAATTGACTACTTTGCCAAGGTGGTTGCTATTGTAGATGTTTATGATGCCATGACTTCACCGAGAGTATATCGGGGACCAATGTGTCCTTTCGATGTAATTGACATTTTTGTCAAAGAAGGTTTACAAAAATATGATAGTAAGTTCATTATGGTTTTTCTGAAACGGATTGCAGAATCTTATATTAACGAAAGAGTTCGTCTCAGCGATGGCAGGGAAGGAAAGATTGTCTATATTGACGGACAGGCATTGGCGCGTCCTACTATTTATGCAGATGAGGAGATTATAGACCTGCGAAAGGAGAAATCGCTGTATATTGAAGAAATCTTATAAAAGGGGGATGGATTCCCCCCTTTTTTTGTCTCAATATAGAATCTGATACTTTTTATAGCGGAGCATTCAGAGCTTCTGTACCTGGCAGCACAAAGCGGCCGTTTTCTATAATAATCTCTGAGTTTCCGTCCGGGTGATGAACGATGATATCGCCCAATTCGTGGTATGGGATGGTAATATCTGTGTGGCAGTTGAAATATGCCTTTTCTGGCTGGGTATGACGTAGTGCGGAGAAGGCATTTTCTTTTGCCATCATCTGTTTTCCATCTGGATTATAGGTTTTCAATTCCTCTTCATGGGAAAAGCAGGTATCTCCGAAGGCGAAGTGCGGTCCTGTCTTTTCTGCAATTAGGATCGGCAGCAAATGGGAAATCTGATATCTTTGTCCCATCGCATAAGCAGTTGTATTAGTACCGATGGCAAATTCGCCCATTGGCAGTGTCGGATGGTTATATAAGAGATTCTGTTCGATATATTTTTTGTTTTCCTCAGAAGAAGGAAAATTTTTACAGCTGTAGTTTGTTATGACACCGTCTTTAATCTCCAGTGAAAGATCAATATATTTCAGCTCATTTAAGTACACCTGGGTTATGTGTAAGGTGCCGCAGGTGCCGGAAAGCTGTGGAGAGGTAAATACTTCTCCCAGAGGGATATTGACATCTGCCAGACAGTTTTCAAAGTTGGTCTGGCAGTCAGGTTTTTCCAGAGGCGGAAGAGCAACCTTCAGGTTGGTACGGTTTCCGTTTCGTCCAGTAATAGAGACATAATCACCATGGTCCAGTGCAGCAATGATTTTTGTTTGGATTTCTTCATACTGTGTGGTATCAAGTGTGTTGACACGAACAGTCTCATCAAAGATAGCGGCATAATTTTCACCGATTTCCGGTAATGGGTAGGCAATGATAGTGAAACTGACTTCCTCACCCGGAATGTATTCGTTGGAAAGCAGAGAGGAAGCAGACTGATATTCTCTGCGGATTTTTTGTTGTTTTTCATTGTATTCTGGTGCATCTGGTTTGAAAACAGGGGTAAAAGGTGTTTCTCCAAATACCTCTATGACAGCTGGACCGGCATACCGGGAAGCCAGTTCCTTTTGTGTTTCATATGCGTGACGCTGCTGTGCCAGTTTTCTGTCAGTTAATGCTTTATCCAGAATCAGTGCGTCATCCATACGATGATCATAATCATATTGCTGATTCGGACTGGTAGAGCTGTAACCAACTTTGATTCCTTTTCCATTTTTGTGGATTAGACTGACAGCCGAACGGTAAATGGCAGTTTGTAAGCCCATTTCCTGAAACTGTACGATTGCCTTGCGGATAATCTGTTCAAATCCCAGGCGATAACGGATATTTACACAGCTTTTTTTGGACAGATCGATCTGATAAAGCTCAAATCCCTTCTGGTATCCTCTGGTGTAGGTGGCAGCCATATCCTCCAGCTGGTCAGAGGTCAATTCATTTAAATGTCTGGCTGTTTCCAGCTCATTGTCAGAAATATATTCGCCAAAATAGTAAAGATAGCGCAAATCAGTCAGATCAGCTGTCTGTATAATGGATACCGCAAAGGCATAAGAAGGGTCCAGTGTGGATGCAGTACGGTCGGCAATGGTGACATCAGCATAATCGGATACATAATAATAAATGGCACTTTTAATCTCCTCTGGTTTGCAAAGTGGATCTTCTAAAAGATTATAAATCTCAATAAATAATTCCAAACTGATAGTAAGGTAAAAAAGTCTCTGTTCAAAGGCATATACGATATTGCCGCGAAGCTCAGTGTAGAGCAGGCAGAGAAATGCTCCCATATCTGTGCCAAGTAAAGAGACCGCATAGGAAGGATTGGCATAGCTGGCATCATAATTCTCTGGAAGAATATCCTCATAGAGAGAATGATTCATTGTCTGAAGTTCTTTTAACGGCAGTTGGTAAAGAGAGCCGTCTTGTACTTGCTGTAAGACAGCATCCGTCTGTAGAAGAAAATCAGCGACAGAATGAAAATAACCCCGATATTTTTCCGGAATCAGACAGTCATTTTGAGTTGTTTCTTCCAGAATATAACGGATCCGTTCCAGAGAGAGGTCATAGCGTTCCTGATATTGTTCTCTTTCTGTTTCAGCGTTTGGATATATTATGTTCATAAAAACCTCCTTAAAAGTGAATATAGAATAAAAATGGTTATTTAACGTGCAGGAATACCATTGACAACATAGATTCCAAAGCATACCAGAATTAAGGCAAGAATGCTGTTGATACCCAGAGCCTGTGAGGAATCCTGTAACAAAAACCAGGACAGGATTACGCCAAACACTGGATTCATAAAACCATAGACAGCTACCTGCGATACCGGATTGTATTTAATTAAGATACTCCAAAGAGTATAAGCTCCGGCTGAAATAAAGGAAAGATACAGTAACATAATGACCTGGAAAAGGTTATCTGACTGGACATGTCCGCCTAGACCACCTCCGACAGCAATCAGTACCAGACCTCCGATAAAAAACTGCCAGCCGCTGAGCAGTACAGGATTCTCCTGTTGCGAGAAATTTTTCATTATGACAGAACTGAAGGCATAGGCAATGGTGGATAAAAAAATAAATCCTTCACCGGTAAACCGCATGGAAAGATTGAGGCCATCTTCTCCCAGATTTACCAGAACTACACCTAGAAAGCCGATCAGGCATCCTGCCACTTTGGAAAGGGTCAGTTTTTCCTGATGAAAAATCAGGCTGGCTGTCAGTATCGCAACAAATACATTTGTTCCTACGATGATAGAAGCTTTTACTCCGCTGGTATGTGCCAGACCAATATAAAAGAAAAAATACTGGGCAATGGTCTGGAAAAAACTTAGAATAACAATATGTTTCCAGGTGGTAATATGACGGGGAAAAAGCTTTTGCATGGTGTTATTCTCTCCAGAATCGGCGGAGGTATTCTTATTTGACGGTATTCCCTGTATCAAGGCAAAAAGAAGCACCAATAGTCCGGCGAGGGCAAAACGGCAGCCGGCAAAGAGAAGCTGGCTGGCAGTATCCTGTGTATTGATATGGAATAGCTGGTAGCCTATTTTTACGCAGGGAAATGCACTGCCCCAAAGCAGGCAGCAGATACCTGCCAACAAGCAGACGACCAGCGGTCTGGTAAGGAAGAGTGGCTTATTTTTGTCAGCCGGTTTTGTGGTGGTATTTTGTATTGTAAGATTTTGTTTGTATAACATGGTCACTCCAATCTGAGTAATTCCTGATGGGAACTATTCTTAGAAATCTATGTATAGACAATTGTAAATAATGGAAGGGAAATGTCAAGAGACCGTGTTGGATATTCCTATTCTCCTTTGGGAAAATTCGGACTGGTATTTGGCAGCAAAAGAAGATAGAATGGAACAAAAAAGCAGACGGAGGAGATTATTATGCAAAAGGAAAAAAAGATTTGTCCCAAAGTGGGAAATAATGTATTTATTGCGCCAGGTGCTGTTGTAGTTGGTGATGTGACACTGGGAGATGAGTCCAGTGTCTGGTATCAGACTACAGTACGGGGAGATGACGCAGCTATTACGATAGGAAATCGTACCAATATTCAGGACAATGTTGTTCTTCATGTGGACAAGGGAATTTCATTGGAAATTGGAGAGGGAAGCAGTATAGGTCATGGTGCGATCCTTCATGGATGCCGGATTGGAGATAATACTCTGGTTGGTATGGGAGCGATTATTCTGAATGGAGCCAAAATAGGAAATGACTGTATGATTGGTGCCGGCACACTGGTAACACAGAATAAGGAGATACCGGACCGGAGTCTGGTGCTGGGCAGCCCCGGAAAGGTAGTACGCAGTTTGACAGAAGAAGAGATTCAGGCAAATTGGAAGAACGCACAGGCATATGTACGGGACAGTGAGGCTCACCATAAGGGAGAATACGGTTATGTTACAGGGAAAGGATCAGATAGATAAATGGAGTTGGTGAAACATCTGGGAAAGGCGGATATCCCAGGTATGATTGGTGCAAACCAATTTTTGGGATGTGGACGCAATATTTTGACGTATTTCATCATGTGCCAGATAAAATGCAGCCTTATCTAAAAGTTCCTCTGTGTCCTCGAATACGGACAGGTGTTTTTCGGACTGGAAATAATCACCTAATTCAGCCTGATAGTCGCTAAGAAGAAAACCGCCACAGCCAAGTACATCCCATACCCGGAGAGGAATCCCCGTCTGTATGGTGGGAACCGTGGAATTTAAGTTAATGGAGCTGTGACGGAAAATAAACGGCATTTCCTGAAAATAGTCTACAGATGGGTGCTGTTGTACTAATGGCAGCTCCTGTATGGAATCCATTGTAAATAAATGTACCTGTGCTTGGGGAGACCATGTTCTTCCAGCTTTGGAAAGGGCGTTCAGAATCTGGCAGCGTTGTAGGTTGGCAGATTTAAAACCTAAGACCGTACTGGAAAATAATTGACGTATATCCGCAAAGGAACGTTCTGAGCGATGGTATTGAGTGATTTCTTCCAGTTGTTGGCAAATTTGAGGTGTCAGAAGCTGTTCCAGCATATTTCCGCCAGAGACAGCCTGCTGTGCGGATAATGCACCGTCCAGATAACCGGCAAGATAGGGTGGCAGTTTATCAGCAATATCATCAAAGGAATTCTTTGTATAAAGATTTCCAATAAATGAAATGTTGTAGTTGTCCGTGCAGATTGGATTCTGGCTGTGAATAGGACTGTTGGAAAATAACTGATCAAGCCGTCTGGCATTAACTCCCAGTGGAAGATGCCAGATACGGGAGACGCCCATTTTGCGAAAACGGGTGACACATTCCCGGTCAAAGGTAAAGATGTGGTTGGTATCATAGAAGACAGATTCATGATACATTGCCAGCAGCGAACCATCGCAGTTCCAGCATACATAAGGAATCTCAGTCTGGTGACATGCCTCTGCAAGAACAGGGAAGTAATTGATGGAAAAGAGAAGCTCAGGCTGTTGTCTGTGGATTTGTTTGATCAGCAACTCGATAAAGGTATTATCTTCCTCCGGATTTTGTGGTGCAACAGCAATATAAGAAAGCTTATGTCCAAGGTAGCACAAGCTTTCTTCGATATCTTTCTGGTTCCAGGCATTCCAGCGGTAAATTAATAGTTTCATAATGGTTATCCTCTTTGTCTGTTGTATAAAAGTTATTGATTCAAATCATAAGCATCCAGATTATCCTGTAATTTTTGGAAGAACAGGCTGGTATGATAACCATCTGCTGCCGCGTGGGAAATGGAAACAGTAACCGGCAATGTAAAATGCCCGTTATTTTCTGTATATTTTCCAAATGTTATGATCGGGAACAGAGCCATCCCCTCCGTAGAATATGTGGAATGAGCCGTAAAATCAAGCCATGGGACACAACTGATACAGAAGAAATTGGCTGGTTGTTCTGGTCTGCCTTTGATTCCGTGTTTATCACCATAGACTGTTATTACTCTCTCAAATTCCTCATAAAAATCATCAAAATCTGTCTTATATTCTGTCCACAGATCACTGAACGTTTTGTCATCCTTATGAAACACAGTAAAATTAGGATGGGATATTTCCCAAATACCTGCCCCTTCATCTGGCGTGATCATCATCTTCATAGAATCCAGATCATTAACAGCTTTTGCAGCAGCATAAATAAAACAGGCATAAAAGCGTTTCTCTTTTTTTCGAGAATAGGCAACAGTCTGTGTGACATCTACACGTGATGTTAGTGAATATCCGCATTTTACAGTGTTTCTGTAATAATTAAAATGTTCTCTGCGTGACCACGTTGTCATATCTATTTTTTGATATTTGGGTAATCGTTGCTCCATAGTAGTCCCTCATAAATATTATTCCTCTTTGTCACTGTAATTCCCATTATAAAAGATAGGAATGTGAATTACAAGCAAGGCTTTGTGTGATATTTACCTGGTGAATGAGCAAATAGAGGGATTAAAGTGTTTCTCTCAAAGGGTGGGTGTCTGTTATTCTTTGTTTTTAAAGATAACTGTGTAAGTCCTTTTCCAGTTGTTCTTCAATGGATATTAAGCGTTTACAGATCTCTTTGGAGTCAGAGTCTGCTGTCTGATACTGGTTTAAATACTGATAAAGATTTTTGATGCCCATGTTGCAGCCGTCTGTGATTAAATTGGCAGCAGTGGCATCACTTTCATCCATGGCCATTTTCATATTTGTTTTCAGCCAGGACATTCCTTTTGCGATAGGAGTAGGCTCTTTTTCTTCACTCTGGTATCTGCATAAAAGAGAATGGATTTCATTACCCAGTTTTTCATGATGATTTTTACTTTCCGTCAACAGCTGTCTCAGCTTGTGATCATTTACTTTTTCAATCACCTCATTGATAGAAGAGACAGCCATTTTCGTGCCGGCATCACATTCTTTGAGTAAACTAATAGAGTCATTAATTGCCATAGGATCAACCTTCCTTTCTTTATTGACATTCTGCCATAGGCAGAAGTATTCTGGATAAAATCAGTATTCCCCAAAAAAAGCAATTGAATCATAAAATCTCCGTTCAGAGCCAGTCATAAAATACAAGTGATGAAAAGTATGATGATATTTATCTTGCAGAGATTGCAATTTGTACAATAATAACCATTGCTCTTTAAAAATGCTGTTTTATGAGCAAACTTGCTGATTACTCTTCCTGTCATCTCTTAATGTCCCGTTTTTTATTATAAATTATAGTAATGAAAATGAAGCTATGCCTAGTGTAGAATGGTAATGTTTTGTTTTCTAAAATTAAAAAATTTCATTGATTTATTCTAAATAAATTTTTCCCAACTCAATGCGGATTTTGATTTTCGGTGTATATTAAAATGTATTTAAACATTGTTGTGAAAAGGGGTGTAAAAAAAGAAAAAATATGATAATATTAAAAATAACACTATTTGGAGGAATTGAGTAATGCTTTATTGGATAGGACCAAGAGATTCTGATGTCAGTTATACAAGTGACATGTTTGATGGAATGATAACGTTGTTTGGGGATGAAAAGCATGGAAATAGTAGTGCTTTTTGTAAAAATTACCATTCAAGGGTTAATCATAATATTATAGATGAGGATCAAGATAACTTTACGATTACAGAAGTTATGAATCGATTGTCAGAAGATGCTGATGCAGAATTTATGTTTTATAATCCTAATATTGTCTACAAAATAAAAAAGTTAATGGACATTAGGAAACATATTCTTTGTTTGAACGAAGCAGGTTTAATGGAACTGATTAATAATAAAATCAGTTTTCGAAAAATATTTAAGAATCTAGTAGATATGCTGGATTGTAAAATTATATTATCTGGAGAATGTCAATATGAGAATCTTAAAAAAATTTTTGGTATAACGTCAGAGAATACCAAATTTATTGTTCAAGCACCGGTTGCAAGCGGAGGATATGGAACATTCTTGCTTGGTCCTGATAATGAACATGCGATTCAGGGAGAAATTATTCAGGGGAGTGAATATTTGGTATCAGTATACCTGCAAAAGTCAGTATCTGTTAATGGGCATATGATTATTTTTGATAATCATATATTACTTACACCATGTTCTGTTCAGATTATGAAAGAAAGTGATAATCGACTTTTTTATCGTGGTGCGGATTTTATTACTTATAAAAAAATTTCTGAACAAGATCGAAAAGAATTTGAAAGTAAAATGTATATTGTTGGACAAAAATTACAACAAATGGGATATAGAGGAATCTGTGGTGTCGATGGCATGATTACTGAAGATAAAGTATATGTTCTTGAGGTTAATAACCGCTTTCAGGCATCTACTCCACTTATTAATCTAAAATTAAGTAAAATTGGTCAGCCGTCGCTTCATGAAATAAATCGATGGGCATTTGAAGGTAAAGATATTCCTGAATACCTTTTAGATACTATTCCAAATATGGACATCCCTTATAGCAATTATATTTATACATCTGGTGACGTCAATTTTCATTTGTCATATTTTTATAATCTTGTCCTAAAAGATAAAAACAGGATTTATGTGGAAGATATAGTGAGAGATGGATATAATCCTTTACAGCCGAGTGAGAATGCTGCATATCAGTATAAAGTGATCTTTAATACGAATATATCTGGAATAAATGGAAATGGAGAAGTAACCATTTATAGTAATATAGAAGAACCATCTAGAAAATTTTATAGAGAGGTTGAAAAGAAAAATCTTCTTTATTTAAAAGTGGCATTACTTAATCAGGGTATCTGGTTTTCTTCGAATGCTTTAAAAAAATTGGAAAGACAGGGAGGAATTCGTCCAGGTACTAATTGTTCTGTTGATATCCTTATGGGAGATATTGTAATAAATTGTCCTGTAAATACTAAATTTTCGGAGTTTTCCCCATTTTCTGTTGATGTTGATTATGATAAAATAAAATTATACTATTATAACAGCTTTCTTAAAGAAATACATATTAACCCTGTAGATATTTATTCTATGAAAAAGACAAAAAATGGCATCCCATTTAATGCTATTGCAAATCTGTCTTCAGATAGGCTGCGGATTCATCATACGACAACTTGTATTTTTAAAAGTAGGGGTAAGGGATGTGCTTTTTGTGACATTGAGATGGGTAATGAAAATATTGCAATGGAAGACATATATGAAGTAATAGATTTTTATCTTGAAAATACAAATTTTAAACATTTTCTAATCGGTGGTCAATCAGAAAAGTCGTTAAAAGAATATCCATATATCATAGAAACTATAAAATATATACGTATTAAGAGCAATAAAAATATATATGTTATGTGTCTTCCACCGAAAGAGAAAGATATAGTTAGGAATATGTGTGAAGCAGGTGCAACGGAAATCGGATTTAATATTGAAGTTTTTGAACGTTCGTATGCGATGGAGTTAATGCCGGGAAAAGGTAACATTCCTTTGAAGCAGTATATGGATGCGCTGAAACAAGGTGTTTCTTTATTGGGAGAAAGTGGAAATGTTCGATCTATTATATTGGTAGGTTTGGAAAATGACGAAACATTTTTTCGGGGAATTGAGGAACTGGCAAAAAATCATATCCAGCCGATTTTATCGATATTTCGACCGCTTCCGAAAACAAAGATGTTTCATGAGACTCCACCCTCAAATGAATATTTGATACAAGTCTATAATAAAGCGAGTAAGTTATGTGAAAAATATGGAATGCGATTGGGACCTTCTTGTGTCCAGTGTCAGAATAATACATTAAGTTTACCAGAAAGTTATAGGTGATGATATGAAAAGATGCTGGAAAAAGTTTTTAAGGTTCATTTTTAAAATTCCAATATTATTTTCTGTAGGTGTCGCTGTGTTTGCGCTATTGATTTATGGATATCTTGTACATAGATTTAGATTTGGTATGAATATGACTGCCAGTACGGTAATTAGTACGGATATTGCATTGATTACTATCATTATTACATCAATTGGACTTTCGATTTCAGGATATATATTTTTAAATGGTTATTTTGGTACTGTAACGGAAGGGGATCAGAGTTTAGCA
Source organism: Lachnospiraceae bacterium (assembly GCA_017936785.1). GTDB lineage: Bacteria > Bacillota > Clostridia > Lachnospirales > Lachnospiraceae > UBA2882. The sequence goes on from JAGBEV010000034.1 coordinate 13,673, forward strand.
AGCATTATCGAAGGATTAAATAAAACATATATTTTGAAAATTGTAGTAGCCAGCATTGCAAGTGCTGTATTTATTGCATTTGGTTTTATAGTAATTTTTATTGTAAAGGATAACGGGGTAGAAGATGAAAATGCATTTAGAGGAATCCAGGAATATATTTTGCAACATTTGGCGTATGTTGGTTCAATAGGATCAATTCTATATAATTTTCATTTTTTATGTCATATTATTAATCCTAACCGATTGATACAGAATAGAGCTGTCAAAGTCGTTAAAGAAGAAATTATCTACTTTGAAAGACAGTATGATAATTTGCCAAGTAACTTTACAGATTCTGGACATTTATGGGAAAAATACAAGGAAAAAAGTGAAAAGGATAGTATAAGACATTATGGGGGGAAAAGCGAAAGAAGAAGTTTTGCTTTATCAAAACAAACTTTAAAGTTGATAAAATATATACATGAAGTTGAAACTATCATTACTAAAGTAATTGAATTGAATGCAATCAAGGGTAGAAACAGAAGCAAAGAAGAGGCCCTGAAATTTGTTTTTGCTGATACAACTGTTGGAGAGATAAAATACGAAAGGCGTATCAAAAGATTATATAATTATGAATGTCATTATAATAGTATGGATTTTAAAATATATGAACAAAAAACTTCGGAATTGATAGAGAGATATGTTGAATATTATGAACATTTGGTATTACTGAGGAATGCACTTGTAAAAATAGATAAAAAAGAAGAACAAGACATAGAGATATCGGATGACGTTAGTAAGTTTGTTGTAATGATGTTGTACATTACCCTGGATTATTTTTCAAATTTTGTTAGAATTACGAAGTTGAATATCGGTGGTGGATACTTTCAAGAAGCATATTTGAGTTGGTCAGATTTGTCAGATAGTAATTTAACTGGTAGCAATTTTTCACATGCTTATATGAAGGGAGCGGTTTTATTAAACTCAGATTTATCTAATTCTAAACTTGATTATGCGGATTTAAGTGATGCGGATTTAAAAAACGTAAATCTTGGATATGCAAGTTTGATTGGAACAGATTGTACATCTATTAACTTAACAAATGCAAAATTAACAGATGTCACTTTTCATGATCGAAGGGATATATGTATAATTACTGACTTGAAAAAGAAAATAATCAAGATTTTTCAACTTGAAAGTATTGATTGGGAAAAATTGGAGCAATATTCAGAACAAGTATCTTATTTGAAAGTTTTAAATAAGACCAAATTAGACGTTGCAACATTAGATTATGTAATGCTCAAATCAATTAATCTGAGTTGTTTGGATTTGTCCGGAGCTTCTTTTGTAGGCTCTGTCTTAACAAATAGTTTATGGTTAAACACTACAAAAGCTGTGGGAGTGAAGATGCAGAATGCAAATCTTAGGAATTCACTTGCTGTAAAAAGTGATTTTTCTATGTCTGATTTTCAATTTTGTAACCTTGGTAAGATGATATTTGTGGATGTAGATATGAATCAGTCTAGTTTGGCTAATGTAAGTGGGTTTCTTATGAAGATTTTAGGAAGTTCTGAAAAAATTCTGGTGAGTAAAGATGAACAGCAGAGTTCTCTTTCTTTTAATAATCCTCTATTTGCAGAAAAAGATTTTAAAATAGATCGAATAAAAGAGACAAATAGATATTCAAAATGGACACAAATTAATTTTCAGAATTTGAATGCAGTTGAAAGTTGGTGGTACAATACAATTTTGAACGAAAGTGATTTTAAGGGCGCAACATTAAAAAATGCAATTTTTCAGAACATTGCGGCAAATTGGGTAAATATGGAAGAGTGTGATCTTACATATTCAAGAATATCTAATGTTTCGTTTCGGATGGCTAAAATGAATTTATCTGTTTTTACCAGATGTTTTTTAAAGAATGTTAGTTTTGAAGATGCGAATCTGTTTAGAAGTAATTTTATTCATGCTAATGTCAGATATGTCGATTATATTCAATGCAATTTGGGTTTTGCAAATTTTTCTCATACCCTTTTTTATAAATGTAAGTTTTTAAATTGTGAGGTAGATAGAATTTATTTACAATCTACGACATTTGAACACGTTACTTTTGATGTTGCTTCGTTTTTCGCTGTTTTAGAGTCGTATAAAGAAAATAATGACGTTACATTTGCTTCTTGTATTATAATGTTAGATGATGAACAATCTACATATGAATCAATACAAAAGGCTGTAACTGATCAAAAAGCTAGTTCTTTGGAATTGCAGAAAAAGGAAGAAGAAAAGTTTATAAGAATAAATGAATAGGGGGAGGAATAGCCTATGAAAAAGTATATAATGAGAAATGATAATTGTACGAAAGAAATTATAAAAGAAAAAGTAGGTGGGAAAGCTCAATCTTTATTTAGTCTCTGTAAGCTTAGATTAAATATACCAGATTTTTTTGTGATTACGACCGATGCTTATCACGATTTTTTGTGTACGAATGGAATTGATTTAGAAATTAAAGATCTATTTGAGAAGAAAGAGTATGGAACTATTCGTAATTTGATTATGGAACAGGAAATTCCGGACGATATTTGGAAAGAAATATGGCAAACATATGATTTGTTTGATATGGACATAGTTTCTGTTCGCTCATCAGCATTGTTGGAGGATGGAAAACGAAAATCCTTTGCGGGACAGTTCGATTCATTTCTGTTTGTCCCATTTCAGGATTTGCAAAAAAGCATAAAAAAGTGTTGGGCTTCGTATTATAATGATAATGCAGTGGAGTATGCTGACCAAATTGTTTCATTTTCGGGGATGGCAGTCATTGTTCAGAGGATGGTCGATGCTGAAATTTCAGGAATTGGTTTTTCAAAATCACCTGTTGCTAATTATGAAGATTGTGTTTTTATTGAAGCTGCATCTGGGGTTGGAGAAAATATTGTATCTGGTATTATTACTCCCAACCAATACTTTTATTCTATAAAAAAACAACGTTTTTTTAATCCTGTATCCAATAATTTGCTTAGTTCTAATATGGTGGAGGCTTTGGCGTCAAATATTTGTAAGATTCAAGAATTGTATCAAATAGATGTAGATACTGAGTGGTGTATCAAGGATGGTGTGATTTATTTTCTACAAGCGAGACCAATTACAGCTATCGAAAAGAGACCAAAACCTTACAAAAAAACTTTGGTAAGACCACTTCCTCTGATGCGTGTGGAGTTGTATGCTATGGGCGAGTATGAGGGAATAAAGTGGCTTACTGATGGACAGTTTTACTTTAATCCACTTTTTATTTATGAGTTGGGAAAAGTAATTGTATATTACAATAATATTTCCCAAAAAGAAAACCCTATTAATATGTACAGTTTTTTATGCAATCACTATGATGCTTTTTTAAAAAAATACGAGGAAACTATAGTTGCTTGTGATTGTGTAGAACGAATGATCAATGGTGATATGCAATTTATATTAAACGATTTTATTTCTGCAATCTTAAAAATTTATCCATTTAGTAGTCTTGGAAATTTAGCGGGAAATCTTCCAGAAGTTCTGGTTGGAAAAGTTTATGATGTTTTTAAGGAATTTCGACAAGAAAAAGGGGAATTGCTGACTATAGCAGAAGAATTTTTATTGCAAAAAGCTGAAAGTTTGGTGGACAATAATTTTTTATATTTCTATACGATAAACGAAGCCTTCGGAAAGACGTCATTTGATGTAGAACAGCTTGTTGCAAGAAAGCAAGGATATATGTATTTTAATAAAATGCTTCTTGTAGAAAGAAATCAAAATGAAATAAATAGATTTTTAAATGCAAACCATATTGCATTATTATCAGAAAATGAAACGGATTTGGATACATCAGAACAGTTGTCAGGAACGGCTGCATATGGAGGAAAGATAAAAGGAGTTGTGACTATTGTTACAAATGAGAATGATTTTTATAAAATGGAACAAGGGGATATTCTTGTTGCAAGTATGACTGTTCCAAAGTTTTTGCCAATTATGAAAAAGGCAAGTGCTATGGTAACTGATGAAGGAGGTGTTTTGTGCCATGCTGCAATTGTGGCTCGAGAACTTGAGATACCAACAATAATTGGCACAAAGTGGGCAACATCTGTATTGGACGATGGAGATTTGATCGAAGTTGATGCTAATAATGCAAGAGTCAAAATTCTGACAAAAGGATATAGAAAGAGAGAAATGTATTCAGGGAAATAAAAATTGTGCTGGATGAAAAATAATAATATATAATTTGGAAAGATTTTTATCTTTCTATACTAGCAATTATGATACTACTTCGGAAGAGATGAAATCAATGTTTGTTCTCTAAATGCCAAATCAAAAAAGAAACAACAAAAAGACCTCAGGCTACCCATTTTAATAGATTCCTGAGGTCTTTTCTTGTTCTGCTGGCAGAACATTTGATAACAGGGGTGGAAGGAATCGAACCCTCCTCTGGAGTTTTGGAGACTCTTATTCTACCGATGAACTACACCCCTATATGGAGTAGTGCTAAATTTGCACTGCCTGAATAGTATACAAATTTTAGCAGGATTTGTCAAGGGGAAAAATTTGAAAATCTTATAAGATGTACCTGCTTCTTTTTATATTGAGCTAATACTTTCCTATCCTTTTGGGAAATGATAAAATCAAATTGTGTTATATTAGGCAGAAATATGTTTGCTATGAAGGCATCATGTGATAAAATTGATTCCGATACATGGAGCATGTTTGTGAAAAAAACAGGGATAAAGAAGAACGGAGGAACATTGTGAATAAACGGAATTCATTATATGATATCAAATCATTTTATAATAAAAAGGCAGTGCTGAAGGCAAGTTTTCAGGGAATGCGTTACCAGATAGAGCAGCATCAGGAGGACGAGGAAAGTGACAAGGTACTCCGTGCCACAATCTGGCCGGAGCCTTTTTGTTATGAAAAGACAGCAGAGGAAAAAAAGACAGTGCAGGAATTTCCTTATTGTGAAGAAGGGCTGGACCAGGTATACGACTGGCTTTGTAAAGAATATGAAGAGCGGAAGGAAGAATGGATACAGGCAAGGGATAATCCCTATGAAGGACTGTTTTAAGCAGACCATTGTGAAAATGAGATAAAAAATCATTGCTTTGTATGAACAGCATACAGCCATGGGGTGAGATAGAAATATTGCAAGAAGATGAAGTGAGGAGGAAAAAACATGGATTACAAAAAATGGCTGGTGGAAGGCTATTGTCCGTTAGACGAGTACAATTGCCTGATGCCGGTAGAATATGAGTCAGTTGAGGAAAATGGAGTGGTTCAGGAGTATAAGAAAAAGCGGATGGTATGCAGACATGTACTGGAGGAAGGATGTCCTCATGAGCCGGACTGTCATTTTTTTGCGTCAGCACCAGAGCGGCTGGAAAAAGGTGCGGTCTGGTATGAATAACACAGGTTATGGGAAGGAGAGAGTGAATAGATGAAGGCGTTATTGGTGGCAATGAATGCCAAGTATATTCATTCCAATCTGGGAATATACAGTATTCGTGCCTATGGACTTGCTCATGGAATACCGGAAGAGCAGCTTAGGATGGCAGAATATACCATCAACCAGAACAGAGAGGAGGTATTGGCAGATATTTACCGCCATCAGCCGGATTTTATTGCCTTTTCCTGTTATATCTGGAATATTCAGCAGATAAAGGAGCTGGCGGCAGAGCTAAATAAAATACTGCCTCAGGTTCCGATATGGCTGGGAGGTCCGGAGGTTTCTTTTGATGCTGAACAGCTGGTTGCAGATGATTCCTGGGTGACTGGTGTCATGGTTGGAGAGGGGGAGGAAACCTTCCGGGAGGTGTTCCAGGCATATTCTCAGAATATAGATGAGCCAGAGCTTACCTCTGTTGCCGGACTTGTCTACCGGGACTTTGATGGAGAACTCGTTATTACAGCAGAAAGGGAAAAATTACCGATGGACAAACTGGTATTTCCCTATCAGAATATGGAAGGGCTGGAGCATCGGATTGTTTACTATGAAACCAGCAGGGGATGTCCTTACGGCTGCAGCTATTGCCTGTCCTCTGTGGAGAAAAAAGTGCGTTTTCGGAGTATTGAACTGGTGGAAAAGGAATTGCAGTTTTTTCTGGACAGAAAGGTCCCTCAGGTAAAATTTGTGGACAGAACCTTTAACTGCCGTCACGAGCATACCATGGCAATCTGGAAATATATTTATGAGCATGATAATGGAGTGACGAATTTTCATTTTGAGCTCTCTGCAGATTTATTGACGGAAGATGAGATAGAATATGTGAGTAAATTCCGTCCGGGACTGGTCCAGTTTGAAATCGGTGTACAGTCTACCAATCCCTGTACCATAGAGGCAATTCACAGAAAAACAAGTCTGGATGTATTGAGGGACAAGGTAGCCCGCGTCCATCAGTCAAGAAACATTCACCAGCACCTGGATTTGATTGCCGGGCTTCCGTGGGAAGATTACACCTCATTCCAGAAATCATTTAATGAAGTCTATGCGATGAAACCAGATCAGTTGCAGTTAGGTTTTCTAAAGGTGTTAAAGGGTTCTCCTATTTATTGTCAGAGGGAAGAATTTGGCATTGTCTATCAGGACACCCCGCCCTATGAGGTGTTATTTACCAGGTGGCTGTCCTATGAAGATGTTCTCCGGCTGAAGCAGGTAGAAGATATGGTGGAGCGGTATTACAACAGTATGCAGTTTGAGGCGGCTCTGCCTTTTGTGGCAGAACAGTTTGGGGAACCATTTGATTTTTTCCAGAGTCTGGGAAAATATTATCAGGAAGAGGGATTTAACGGGCTTCACCAGTCCCGTCTGCAAAATTATGAGATCCTGTTGGACTTTTGCAGAGAAAATACCCGATGTGATGAGAAAATCCTTCGTCAGCTGATGATGTATGATCTGTATGCAAGAGAGAATCTAAAAGCAAGACCGGATTTTCTGGAGTGTCCGGTTGGAAAAGAGCAGAAGGATTGGAACCGGCAGTTTTATCAGGAAGATGACAGGCGACTGCATTATTTGCCGGAATATTCTTCTTATGACTGGAAACAGACAGCAAGGATGACTCATTTGGAACATTTTACTTTTTCTGTTCCTGAGTATCTGGCAACAGGTGAAATAAAGGAGGAAAAATGCATTCTTCTGTTTGATTACCATCAGAGAAATCCATTGAGTCATCAGGCTCGGATTTGTCGGGTTGGGTAGTTATTGAGATGACTTGTGGACAAAGCGGTTTATCCGATGAAAGACCATATAGATAATGGACAAAGAAATGCAGGAGGAAAATTGCGATGGCAAAGAGAATGACAAAAAAGGAGAAGGAAAGAGTAGATGCGGTTCTGGAGCGTCTGGACAGAGAGTATACTACAGAATACAGATGTTATCTGAATTATGAAACACCATGGCAGCTGCTGATTGCTACCATCCTGAGTGCCCAATGCACAGATGCCAGGGTAAATATAGTAACAAAAGAGCTTTTTCAAAAATATCCTTCTCTGGAGGCGTTTGCCAGTGCCAGTCTGGAGGAATTAGAACAGGATATCAAGCCAACAGGATTTTACAGAAATAAAGCAAAAAATATTATTGCCTGTACCCAGAGGCTGCTTGAGGTATATGGAGGGGTAGTTCCCAATGACATAGAGGAACTGACTTCTCTGGCAGGAGTAGGACGAAAGACGGCAAATGTTATCCGTGGAAATATATATCACGAGCCAAGTATTGTAGTGGACACTCATGTTAAACGAATTTCCCGGAAACTGGGATTTACCAGGGAAGAAGATCCGGAGAAAATTGAATTTGAATTGATGAGAGTTCTTCCGAAAGATCATTGGATTTTATTCAATATTCATATCATTACATTGGGAAGAAGCATTTGTACCGCAAGGAGTCCCAAGTGCGAGGAGTGTTTTTTGAAAGAATATTGTCCATCCTGTGGGAAAAAATAATCAGGAGTTTAGTTGTAACTGCGGATGACATCTTTCAGCTGTCGTATAATGGATTCTTTCATATAAAATTCAGAATCGTCCACCTGCTTCATTAACTGCTGGATTTTTTCAATGTCATTATCTGCCAGATAGATTTCTGCCAGTGACAAATAAGTACCTGTAATGTCACTGCCCAGTGAAATTGCGTATTCAAGAATTTGCCTGGCACGGATATCAGCTCCAGGAACATTTTTGTGAAGAAAACTTCCCCATTGTCCGAGGCTGCGGATCAATAATGTATAATTCTGGTCATATTCTGAAAGAGTGGAAAAGTTAGCTGTACCATATTCCAGTTTTAAATCTGTATTAGATTTGCCGGACAGATTCAGCATTTTTTGGGAAAGTAAATTACGAACCTGTTCCTGCAGGTCTTTTTCTTCTCCGGCAGCAGTAGCTGAAAAAGGTAAATCATTTTCCGTTACGATAATATAATCAAGATCCTCAATGTTTTTTTTGCGGACAAAATTAGCTTTCCGCTCTTTTTCCCAGAATTCTTCATTCCAGGTAGAGTTTTTTTTGTTTTCCTGTTTACTCTTGACGTTCATCCATATAATGAATAAAATAAAACATATGAAAAATACAGGCATGGGATATCATCCTTCCTAAATATATTGCCGTTAGGCTAATCTAAGGGGTACATTATCGTAATTTACTATGTGCGGGGTATCGCGCAGACAGGAGGTCAGTATGAACTTTTTCAATAGGAAAAATCAGCAGAAGATGGCAATGATCATCTGTATCATTTTGGTGGCAGCTATGGTAGTGCCAATGGTATTGGGCTATTTGGTAAAATAATTGTATTTCAATTTGCAACTGGAGAAAACCAGACAGTAATGATCTTTACAGCAGATGTAGACAGCATCTGCTGATTTTTTACTTAATAATATTACTACTGGTTTGACTATACAGAATATACGAAAAATTGTCAAATCTGGTAATAATCTTTGACTTGCGAATTGCCACTGGTATGTTAAAATTAATTTTATAATGTCAAATTGGACAGAAGAATAATCGAAGAGTAAGGAAGCGGAGTTTATGAAGAAAAATAAGATATTGACAGTTGTATTTGCTGTTGGATGTGTAGCTGTTATTGGAATTGCCGGTGCAGTTACCATGTTTGCAAAGAATAATTTTGGAAATGATAAACTGATTTGTGATGGGATTCAAATTGGGTCAATTGATGTGGGAGGAATGACAGAAGAAGAAGCCAGAGAGAAGGTGGAGAAATATATATCTGCACAGGAGGAGAAGCAGATTGTGATCCAGATAAAGGAGAATCAGGTTACAGCAACCTGCCAGGAACTGGGTCTGTCTTACAGCAGAGAAGATTTTGCCAAACAGGCACTTGCCGTAGGAAAGGAAGGAAACCTGTGGGAGCGTTTCCAGGAAATCAGAAAAGCAGAAAGTGGTAAGATCGTTTATGATTTAAAACCGGAATTAAACGAGGAAAGCCTGGAAGAGTTTATGGAAAAGGAATGTTCTGTATATGACATCAAAGCAAAAGATTCTAAGCTGAAGTTTAAGAACGGAAAACTGAAGGCAACGAAATCGCGTGTAGGGCAGGAGCTGCAGGCAGAGGAGACAGCGGAGCTTTTGAAGAAAGCGGTATTATCCTCTGATGAGAAAGAAAAGATCGAGGTTACAGCAGTTGTAGAGACAACAGAGCCAAAATATACCCAGGAAGAAGTGTCTAAGTGTACCGATCTGCTGGGAAGCTATTCTACCACATATAGTACCTATCAGGTGGAGCGTTCCGGCAATGTGGCTACAGCGGCAGGACGCATCAACGGAACTGTACTCTATCCGGGCAAAACATTTTCTACGATAAAGGTGATCAAAGACCGTACAGAAGCCAATGGATATAAGGCGGCACCGGAATATTCCAGTGGCAAGGTAGTAGATGGTATTGGTGGTGGAGTCTGCCAGGTTTCCACCACACTGTATAATGCAGTTATTAATGCAGAACTGGAAGTTGTAGAGCGGTCACCGCATTCTATGGTAGTTTCCTATGTACCTGTTTCAAGGGATGCTGCGATTGCTGGTGATTACAAAGATTTTAAATTTAAAAATAATACGGAATATCCGGTATACATTATGGGAAGTGCATATGGAGGTGTCTTATCTTTTAAGGTTTATGGACACGAGACACGTCCTGAGAACCGGAGTATTTCTTTTGAATCAGAGACAACAGCTACTATTGAGCCGGGAGAAGAGGTAGTGACAGAGGATCCGTCCCTGCCGGCAGATTACCGTGAGGTAACCCAGTCTGCCCATGTGGGGTACCGGGCAAAGTTGTGGAAGATTGTCAAAGTGGATGGAGTGCAGACAGAAAAGATCCAGCTTAATTCCAGTTCTTATAATGCATCACCACAATATGTGACTGTTGGAAAGCAGACTGCGACGCCTGCACCATCTGCTTCCGCAAAGGCAAAAGATAAAAAGGCAGCAAATTCTGCCACACCAAAAGCAAAAACGAAAGCAACGGTAAAACCGAAGATGCCATCAAAGGCAACAGCAAAACCGAAGGCAACAGCAAAACCGAAAGTAACCAGCCAGAAGGAAACGGAAGAATAAGGAGCGGGGAAGTCAGGCGGAGATTCACGCAGATATAGTGAATTTTATGTATATAAAATATGGGTAGAAATGAGGAATAACATGGAAATTGGAAAAGTACCTGAAAATGTATTAAAACGAGCTGTTTTTAAGCAGATAAAGCATGTCAGACCGGAGGTGCTTCTTCATCCGGGAGTGGGGGAAGACTGCGCTGCCATTGAGACAAAAGAGGATGAAGTGTTAGTCTTTTCTACAGACCCAATCACAGGTGCATCCAAAGGAATGGGGACCTTAGCAGTACATATTACCGCCAATGATCTGGCATCCAGCGGTGCAGAGCCGGTAGGAATTCTGACTTGTGTGATCCTTCCTCCGGGAACAAGAGAAAAGAGACTGCGTGAACTTATGCAGGAGATTGTGGCTGCAAGCAGGGAGTTAAGAATAGAAGTGATGGGAGGTCATACAGAGATTTCTGATGTGGTAAACAGACCCGTGATCACTGTTACCGGTGTGGGAAAAGCAAAAAAAGACCAACTGGTATCAACGGGTGGATTACAGCCGGGTGACGATCTTGTTATGACTAAATGGGCTGGACTGGAGGGAACCTCCATTATTGCTGCAGAAAAGCAGGAGGAACTGGCAAAGAGACTTCCTTCTCAGATTATAGATGCTGCATTGGAAATGAGAGAATATATTTCTGTGGTACCGGAGGCTGCAGTCGCGGTGAAGACCGGTGTTTCTGCCATGCATGATGTGACTGAGGGAGGAATCTTTGGAGCATTATGGGAAATGGGGGAAGCATCCGGTGTGGGAATTCTTGCCGATTTAAAGAAAATCCCAATCCGTCAGGAGACGATAGAGGTATGCGAGCTGTTTGACATAAACCCCTATATGCTGATTTCCAGTGGAAGTATGCTAATCGGGACATCTCATGGAAACCTTCTGGTAGATGAACTGCAAAAACAGGGGATTCCGGCTGCTGTCATTGGAAGAGCCGTAGAGGGAAATGACCGGGTTGTGGTAAATGGTGAGGAACAGAGGTTTTTAGAGCCGGCTGGAAGTGACCAGCTATATAAAATATATGAATCATTGTAGAGACCGGAGTTGTGTAGAATCTATCAATGCACAGGATTTCCACAGAATGTATTGTGAGAGAAGATTTGGAATGAAAGGAGATTTCCATGAGAAAACAGATATTAGATGCCATTAGCAAAAACAGCCGTATTTCCACAGAGGATTTAGCAGCGATGCTGGGAACAGAGAAAGAGGCTGTAGAAAAGGAAATCCAGGAAATGGAGAAAGAAAAGGTAATCTGTGGCTATCCTACTCTGATCAACTGGGACCAGACGGATTATGAGAAGGTGACGGCACTGATCGAGGTAAAAGTGACACCACAGCGTGATATGGGCTTTAATAAGGTAGCGGAGAGAATTTATAAGTTTGAGGAAGTGGAGAGTGTCTATCTAATGTCCGGCGGATTTGATCTGACAGTCCTTATTGAAGGAAAGAGCATGAAGGAGGTAGCCAGATTTGTGTCAGAAAAGCTGTCTACTTTGGAATATGTCAATAGCACAGCGACATATTTCGTACTGAAGAAATATAAAGAGCATGGTTTGACTATGGCAGATGAACAGCAGAAGGCAGAAAGGATGTTGATTACACCATGAGAGACCCATTATCGAAAAAAATACAGACGATTGAACCATCTGGCATTCGTAAATTCTTTGATATTGTCAGCGAGATGAAGGATGCGATCTCTCTTGGTGTGGGGGAGCCGGATTTTGATACACCGTGGCATATCAGGGAGGAAGGGATCTATTCTCTGGAGCAGGGAAGAACATTTTATACTTCCAATTCTGGTTTAAAAGAACTGAAAGAGGAGATTGCGAGATATCTGGAACGCCGTTTTCAATTGAGCTATGATGCAAAAGATGAAATCATGGTGACAGTGGGAGGCAGTGAGGCAATTGATGGAGCCTTGCGTGCAATGCTGGATCCGGGGGATGAAGTTCTTCTTCCGCAGCCAAGCTATGTTTCCTATGAACCATGTATTACATTGGCTGATGGAGTACCAAAGATAATTGAATTACAGGAAAAGGACAATTTTAAACTGACTAAGCAGCAGGTGCTGGATGCAGTTACAGAGAAAACAAAGGTTCTGATCATGCCATTTCCAAACAATCCTACTGGTGCCATTATGACCAGAGAAGATTTGAAGGATATTGTGGATGTGGTCTTGGAGCATGATCTCTATGTAATCTCTGATGAAATTTACTCGGAATTAACTTATGGCAGCAATCACGTCTCTATTGCTTCTTTTCCGGGGATGCGTGATCGCACCATCGTTATCAATGGATTTTCCAAGTCTTATGCCATGACTGGCTGGAGACTGGGTTATGCCTGTGGACCAAAAGTAATTCTGAAAGAAATGCTAAAGATTCATCAGTTTGCTATTATGTGTGCACCGACTACCAGCCAGTATGCAGCCGTGGATGCTCTGCGGAATGGGGACGATGACGTGGTACGTATGCGTACTGCCTATAATCAGAGAAGAAATTTCCTGATGAAGACATTTCGTGATATGGGGCTGCCATGTTTTGAGCCATTTGGTGCTTTTTATGTATTTCCATGTATCAAACAGTTTGGCATGACTTCGGATGAGTTTGCCAGTCGTCTGTTGCAGGAAGAAAAAGTGGCAGTTGTTCCGGGAACAGCATTTGGGAAATGTGGAGAGGGTTTTTTGAGGATTTCCTATGCCTATTCCATTGAAGATTTAAAAGTGGCGCTGGAACGGATGAACCGTTTTATCCAACGCATTCGGTAGAGCGGAAACAGATACATAGAGGAACAGGAAATAAATTATGTTAAATATAGTATTATTGGAGCCGGAAATGCCGGCAAATACAGGGAATATCGGCAGAACCTGCTGTGCTACAGGTACCAGACTTCATCTGATTGAGCCAATGGGGTTTCGGATCAGTGATAAGATGTTAAAAAGAGCAGGCCTTGATTACTGGGATAAGCTGGATGTTACGGTTTATGACTGTTATGAGGATTTTCTTGAGAAAAATCCGGAAGCAAGAAAGAAAATGTACATGGCTACCACCAAGGCAAAACACACCTATTCAGAAGCAAATTATGAAGAAGATGCCTATATTATGTTTGGTAAGGAAAGTGCAGGGATTCCGGAAGAAATTCTGGTAGAACAGGAAGAGAGAGCAATCCGCATTCCAATGAATGAAAATATACGCTCTCTGAATCTTTCCAATTCTGTTGCAATCGTATTATACGAGGCATTACGTCAGCATGACTTTTTCCAGATGCAGATGGAGGGAAAACTCCATCGTTTGCACTGGAGTGAAGAGTAAAGTGTGAAAAATCAATGTTGAAATTCAACAGAGATTCCTCCCAGTGAGCATTTCAGTGTAAGATTTCCGAAGTGCTCATTGTTTTTTTCTGAGACAAGGATATCGTCATCATCATCTATATCAATGTCACCAAGAGAACTGTCACTTTTGATGGAATAATTAGCTCTGGTGCCATCCAAAAGCAGATCCAAGTCACCAGTAGAACAATCCAGGTCAGCGTTGCCAGTAAGCTTGCCAACGATATCCATTTCGCCGGCAGAACATTTTCCCTGAAGATTGGCAATGGTATTGACACCGGAAGGAACATTTTCTGTTCCCAATTCAATCTGTCCGGCACCAACCTTGGCATTGCAGGAACCAGTAACTGTAATATTGTCAAATATTGCTTCTCCTGCGCCAACCTTTACATGTAAATCCTTTGCTGCAATCTGATTTAATTCCAGAGAACCGGCACCGATTTTAAGTATGATATCTTTAGCGGAAAGTTTGTCTCCATTGAGAGATCCTGCTGAAACCTTGATATCTGCGGTGTCAAGGTTACTATCTGATGGTATCGTGATGGTGTTTATATTATATTTTTCTTCATGGTTCCAAAAATAAGGAATATCTATGGTGTGGTTCAGAAATGTAATATGTACTTTTCTGGATTTTGTTTTTACATACCATATGCCATTTTCTACATAGGATTTATAATACCCCTGGCCAGAGATGCTGTAATTATCACCAGCAACAATATTTACAGCACTGGTCTGTATATCAAAGTCAATTCCTTTGACTGAATCAGCGTCTTTGGTGGAAAGTGTCGTAGGAGTTGACTGATAGGCATCTGTTTCGGAGATTGTATCCTCGGATACGATCTGATAGGAGTAAAGTCGTCCGCCAAAAACGAGTCCTGTAATAGTCAGGACAATTCCTACCAGAAAGATAAAAAGCAGCAATAGTAAGAATAAATTTTTATTTTTCATGTTTATTTTCCATCTGGTATTACCAGATATCTCCTTTCCGATAAGGTGATAGATGGTTCAAAAGTTTTTAAAGATGTCAATATTGGAATATCTGGCTGAACTTTTTGCTGCACCAATGAAAGCTTTTCAGCAGTGACCGGTAAACAGCAGGGGAAAATTTGATGCAGAGCATTACTCCCAGATAACAGCAGATAGTACCCACAGAGAAGAGGATACAGCCAACACCAATAGTTAATATTCCAGCAGCTGCTTCTCCAGCAAAAGCTGCAATCAATCCCCCGATAAAACACGCGATTCCTCCAATGGCTACACCGCCGCCTCCCAGGATAAGAGCTGCAAAGATACCAAATGCAGTAGCAATTATCCCTAAAATCAGGCTAAAAAGACCTGTAAGTACTGATAGCCACACCGGACTGGATAATATAATAAGAATGATTAAAATAACGATTCGGCTTGTATCATTGGAAGAATTCTGGTTCTTGTGACCCTTGTCATTTGGGTATCCAGTCTGCGTATTTTGCCAGTTAGAGTCCGCATTTTTGTTATTTTGCCAGTACGTCTGATCGGAAGAACTTTGGTTTTTATCATCTCTTCCGTTGGAAGAGGAATTGTCATAGGGCTGTATATAGTCCGTGGTCCGGGCAAAACGGCTGTCACCATATTCAATAGTCTCCGAGGAATCTTCCCTGATCAACTGTGCAATCCGTTCAGGTGAGCCAAGTTCCTGTAATACTTCCTGTTCATGGCTTTCGCCGGCATCGGCAAAATAATCTTCATAGTATTTCATAGCCTGTTTTCGTTCATCCTCTGGCAAGTCAGATAATAATCGACTTAAATCTCCTAAAAATTCATACTTTGTCATTTTTTTCACCCTTTTCATTTATAATTTGATAGTGTCCTCTTTTAAGAGGATTTCGTTGATTTTCTTGATATATGTTCCCCATTCCTGTTGATACAGAGTAAGCTGCCGCCGTCCTTGTTCTGTGATTTGATAATATCTGCGGTTTCGTCCGCCGCATTCCTGATCATATACTTCCAGGCAGTCATCCTTTTGCAAACGTCTCAAAACAGGATAGAGTGTTGACTCGGATATCTCAATTGCTTTACGAACATCCTGGGTTATTTTATAACCGTAGGTTCCATCAGGAGTACGTTCTACAATTGCGAGAACAATAGCATCAAGAAGTGCCGATCCCGTATTAAATACCATGTCTTTTCCTCCTTGCTATAATATTATATGCCATATAATATTATTGTTATATATACTATACGATGTATAATATTATTTGTCAATATAATATAAAAAATATAACAAAAAAACGAAAAGCGGTCAGATTATGGATACTTAATCTGACCGTTATCTTTGTTAGGGCATATGCCCTGTTTTGCAAGTGAGTTTCTCTTAAAAGAGAAATGAACGTAGCAAAAAA
The DNA here is from genome assembly GCA_017936785.1 of Lachnospiraceae bacterium. Taxonomy (GTDB): domain Bacteria; phylum Bacillota; class Clostridia; order Lachnospirales; family Lachnospiraceae; genus UBA2882. Next base: position 29,957 of record JAGBEV010000034.1, read on the forward strand.
ATAAAACCACTTGCTATGCAAGTGGTTGAAATAGCTTAAGCGTTATGTACAGATAAGCTCCTTTGCTATAATA
>JAGBEV010000035.1 GCA_017936785.1 Lachnospiraceae bacterium
CAAAATGTCTGGTATCCCGCTTAATGAGATAAACAGAGTATTCCAGATCATAATCTCCGTTTAAATATCCCAGGATTTCCTTATATCCAAGTCCCTGCATGGAAATATGCTCCATGGAACATCCCATTTCCTTTAATTTTCTTACTTCTTCCACAAGACCGGCTTCAATCATCTTGTCCACTCTCTGCTCTATGCGCTCATAAAGTAATGATCTGTCATCATTTAGGACAAAATAACGGAAATCATAAGGAGATTCCTTTTCCCGTTCCCTGCGGTTGTGCTCGGAAATGGGACAGCCTGTCAGATGATAATATTCCAAGGCACGTATTACCCTTTTCACATTGTTGGCATGAATAGCCTGCGCAGATTCTGCATCCACTTCCTTTAACATATCATGGAGATACTCTGCTCCTTTTTCTTTTGCGAGACGCTCCAGTTCTTCCCGATAATCGGAGTCAGCTTCATTTTCCGTAAAGTCAATATCATAGAGCACGGACTGGATATAAAAGCCGGTCCCTCCCACAAGAATGGGAATATGTCCATTGGCATAAATCTGTTCCATGGCTTCTTTTGCCAGCTTTTGAAACAAAAAGACATTAAATTCTTCTTTCGGTTCCAGAATATCTACCAGATAGTGGGGAATCCCCTGCATTTCTTCTCTGGTGATCTTGGCAGAACCGATATCCATATGCCTGTATACCTGCATGGAATCCGCACTGATAATCTCTCCGCCGATTTCCTTTGCCAGTCCGATAGATAATGCTGTTTTCCCTACTGCCGTAGGTCCTGTTAATATGATCAGTTTCTTTTTATTCATAGCTTTTATACGATTCTTTTAAATTTCTTTTCCATTTCATATTTGCTCATGGAAAACATGGTAGGTCTGCCATGAGGACAATGGTAGGGATTTTCCAAAACAAACAACTGCTTTAACAGCTCCTTTGCCTCTTCAAAGGACAGATTTTGATTGCCCTTTACAGCCGCCTTGCAGGACATGGAAGCAAGTTTGGATGTAATGACCTCCGGCGTTCCACGGACAGGTGATTCAGCCAGTTCATCCAAAACCTCCAAAAACAGTTGTTTTTCATCTGCCCCATACAGATCCTGGGGAATCCCTCTCAAGGCAATTTCATCTCCCCCAAAGGTTTCCAGTTCAAAGCCCAATCCCACAAAATAATCTTCAAACTGCCTGAATACCGTCATTTCTCTTGGGCTGAGAGAAATGATCATAGGCGGCATCAGCATCTGTGTGGTATTTTTCTTTGTTTCCAGCTTTTTCATCCAGTTTTCATAATTGACCTTTTCATGTGCCGCATGCTGATCCACAAAATAAATATTTCCTTCAAATTCCACGATCCAATAGGTCTTAAATACCTGCCCGATGATCTGCATGCCCGACAGGCGGTTTTCGTCAAACTGTTCCAGCCCTTCCGTAAACATTTCCATTTGTGCCGCCTTGCTGACTACCACTTCATCCTGTCTGATCAGATTTTCTCTTGATCTGTAGGATGGCGTTCTTTTAGGCGGTGGATTGCCTATAATTTTAAAGCCTCTTGGAATTTCTTCATGTACTGCAGATGATACCGGATTTGCACTTTCCCGATCCAGGTAAGAAGCCTGACTTAATGCTTTGTTTCCTACCTGCTCCTCCTCCATTTGCTCATGGCGCTTTGTTTCAAATGGCTCCGGGGGCAGTTCTTTGTTCTCTTCAGGCTGTTTTTTCCCCGCTGCCTTTTCCATCAATTGGTCCTCAGCATATTCCGGTATTAAGACTCTTTCAGATAAACTTTCTGCAACAGTCTGTTTCACCAGCTCACAAAAGGGCTGGGGATTCATAATACGGATTTCCATCTTGGTAGGATGCACATTCACATCTATATCTTCTCCTGAAACCCGGAAATGTAAAACCGCAAAAGGATATTTGTGCTGCATCAGAAAGGATTTATAACCTTCCTCTACTGCCAGTGAAATGATCTTGCTTTTAATATATCTGCCGTTGACAAAAAATGTTTCATAATTTCTGTTAGCACGGGCTAAAACAGGCTTTCCCACAAAACCGGAAATATGAATCCCGTTTTTTTCCACATCTACAGAAATCATGTTGTCGGAAATGTCCCTGCCGTAAATCCTGTATATGATCTCCGAAAGGTCACCGTTTCCCGAAGTAAAAAACCGGTTCTGTCCGTTTTGGATATAGGATATGGATACATTGGGGTGAGACATGGCAATATGCTGCATCAGTTCAGCCACATAAGAGCCTTCTGTCATGGAAGTGCGCAGGAATTTTTTTCTTACAGGAGTATTATAAAACAGATTCCGCACAATAATGGTTGTTCCGTCAGGAGCGCCTATTTCTTCCGGCTCCTCCATAACACCGCCGTTACAGCACACCTTTACTCCCATGAGATTTTCCCGGCGCTTGGTGATCATTTCCACCTGTGCCACGGCACTGATACTGGATAGAGCTTCTCCCCGGAAGCCAAGACTGACAATGCTGTTCAGATCACTTACCGATACGATCTTGCTGGTGGCATGGCGCATAAAGGCATTTTCCAGATCTTCTTTATCAATTCCGCAGCCGTTGTCCGTTACTCTGATAAAGGATATACCGCCTTCCCTGATCTCCACAGTAATTTTATCCGCACCGGCATCAATGGAATTTTCCACCAGTTCCTTTACAACGCTGGCAGGCTTTTCCACTACCTCTCCTGCCGCGATCTTGTCTATGGTCTCCGAATCCAAGACATGTATGTATCCTGCCATATTACCTCCTTATCCCTGCCAGCGGTTTTTCCGCATGTTCTGCAGGCGGTACAATGTGTTTAACGCATCTAACGGCGTCAGGTTGGAAATATCGATTTCATCCAGTTCCTTTAAAATATCTTCATCCTTTACCGTATCAAAAAGGGAAATCTGTTCCAGATCCACCTCATCATATCTCTTTACTTTTTTGCTTTCTGTTTTTCCTTCAATGGCAATGCTCTGTACCTTTTCAATAATATCATTATCCATTAACTGGCTGACAATGACCTTGGCACGGTCAATGACCATATCCGGCACGCCTGCAAGTTTTGCCACCTGAATACCATAGCTTTTGTCTGCACCGCCCTTAATGATCTTTCTTAGGAAAACAATGTCATCCCCCTGCTCCTTAACGGCAATACAGTAATTGTTTACATTGTTCATCTTGCCTTCCAGTTCAGTGAGCTCGTGATAATGGGTGGCAAACAATGTCTTTGCCCCCAGAAGTTTTTTGTTACTGATATGCTCAATGACCGCCCATGCTATGGAAAGTCCGTCAAAGGTGGAAGTACCCCTTCCGATCTCATCCAGGATCAGCAGGCTGTTGGATGTGGCATTTCTCAAAATATTTGCAACCTCATTCATTTCCACCATAAAGGTACTCTGACCGCTTGCAAGATCATCAGATGCACCCACCCGGGTAAAGATGCGGTCCACGATTCCGATATTGGCACTTTCCGCCGGTACAAAGCTGCCGATCTGCGCCATAAGGACGATCAGGGCTGTCTGCCGCATATAGGTGGATTTACCTGCCATATTAGGTCCTGTAATAATGGAGATCAGATTTTTGCCGTTGTCTAAGAATGTATCATTTGCCACAAACATATCATGCTCGATCATTTTTTCCACCACAGGATGGCGGCCGTTTTTGATCTTGATAATGCCTTTTTCATTCAGTTCCGGTCTTACATAACCGTTTCTCTCCGCTACATAGGAAAGGGAAGCAAAAACATCCAGGGCGGCAATGGCTTTTGCCGTCTTTTGAATACGGGCAATATTATCCGCAATGGTCTCCCTGATCTCACAAAACAGATCATATTCCAATGCACACAGCTTGTCCTCCGCATTGAGAATGGTATCTTCCAGTTCTTTTAACTTAGGCGTCATATAACGCTCTCCGCCTGTCAGGGTCTGCTTGCGTATCCATTCCTCCGGCACCAGATTCTTAAAGGAATTGGTCACTTCAAAATAATAGCCGAACACCTTGTTATATCCCACTTTCAGGTTTTTAATGCCTGTTCTTTCCTTTTCCGTCTGTTCCAGTTCTGCCAGCCAGGTTTTTCCTTCTGTTTTGGCATTGCGGAAATAATCAATGTCCTCATGAAAACCGTTTTTAATGATACCGCCCTCCCTGACGGAAATAGGCGGTTCTTCATCGATTGCCTGTTCGATGAGTCCGCAGATATCTTCTAAGGGATCAATATCATCATAAATATTTTTCAGCAATTTGCAGTCAAAGTCCTGCAAGACTGTACGGATAGGCGGCAGCATGGAAAGTGACTTGCTGAAAGCGATCAGATCCCTGGGATTGGCGGATTTGTAGCTGATCTTGCCCAAAAGCCGCTCCAGGTCATAAATAGGATTCAGATATTCCCTCAATTCATCCCTGCTGACGCCATGGGCGCTTAAAACCTCCACTGCATTCAGCCTGTTGGTAATATCCTCCATTTCTATCAGAGGCTGCTCAATATAGCTCCTGAGAGTCCTTGCCCCCATTGCAGTCTTTGTCTTATCAAGGACCCATAAAAGGGAACCTCTTTTTTGTTTTTCCCGTAAGGTTTCCACCAGCTCCAGATTTCTTCTGGTGGAACTGTCCAAAAGCATGTATTTGCTTGTTATGTAGGGATTGATATGAGTAATATGGGACAAAGAGTTTTTCTGGGTTTCATACAGATAGGAAAGCACTGCTCCCGCACTGATGATTCCCGCCGGAAAATCATCCAGCCCCAGTGAAGTCAGGGTCTGTACTCCAAAATGTTTCTTTAAACGGTTCTGACAGGTTTCATCATCAAAATACCATGGGTCCAGCTTGTAGATGGTAATTCCCAGACGGGAACGCAGATCCTCCAGATCAAAGCCGCTGACAATAAAACCGTCATTGCAGACGATCTCCGCCGGAGAAAACTTAATGATCTCGTCATACATTTTCTTGCTGTCATCCACCTGGGTCACATAGTAATCGCCGGTTGTAACATCAATAACGGAAATGCCGATCTTGTCCAGATAGACAATACACATGAGATAATTATTGCGTGTTTCCTCCAAAGACTGCATATTCAGGTTTGTTCCGGGAGTTACGATCCTGACAACCTCTCTTTTTACAATGCCCTTTGCCAGCTTTGGGTCCTCCATCTGTTCACAGATGGCAACCTTATATCCTTTCGCCACCAGCTTGGTCAGATAGCCATCTACTGCATGATAGGGAATACCGCACATGGGAGCCCGCTCTTCCAAACCGCAGCTTTTACCTGTCAATGTGATTTCCAAAGCCTTGGAAGCGGCAATGGCATCATCAAAAAACATTTCGTAAAAGTCACCCAGCCGGTAAAACAGGATGCAGTCCGGGTACTGCTTTTTGGTTTCCATATATTGCTGCATCATAGGTGTCAATTCTGCCATTGCTCTTCCTCATCTTTCTCTTCTAGCCGCTGATTTTATCCGCCGCATTCCGGTTAATTTCCTCCGCCCTTGCCAAAGCATCATCAATATGGGCACAGAAATTCTCTTTTCCTATTTTTTCATCAAATCCTGATTTTTCCATGATCTTCATAGGCTGTTCGTTTATATGGGATAAAATCAGGTTAATATTCTTTTTGTCACATTTTTCCTTTAACTGCTCCAAAGCGTGCATTGCCGTTGCGTCAATGGCATTGACGCTTCTCATTCGCAGAACCAGGCAGGTGGTATCTTCTGTCAAAGATATCTGCAGGATCTTGTCTGCGGCGCCAAAAAACATGGGACCGCTGATTTCATATACGAGGGTGTGGGCAGGAACCTGCCTTAAGGACAGGGAATCGGGATCGTCATCATCATCCACATATTTCCAGCCCTCTACCTCTGTTACTTCACTCATTCTCTTTAAGAATAACATTGCCGCCATCAGCATGCCGATTTCAATGGCAACGACCAGATCAAATACTACTGTCAGCACAAAGGTAAGTACCAATACAATAATATCACTTTTGGGCGCAGTTTTGCAAAGGCTCACAAAATGACGCCATTCACTCATATTGTAAGCGACCATGAACAAAATCGCCGCAATCGCCGGCATGGGAATCAATGCCGCATAAGGCATGAGTACTACCAGGATCAGCAGCAAGGTTAGGGAGTGTACCATTCCCGCTATGGGAGTGCGTCCGCCGTTTTTGATATTTGCAGCCGTTCTGGCAATGGCTCCCGTTGCAGGAATGCCGCCGAACAAAGCGGATGTAATATTCCCCGCTCCCTGGGCTATCAGCTCCATGTTGGAACGGTGTCTGCTGTTTACCATACTGTCCGCCACCACACAGGATAAGAGGGACTCGATCGCCGCTAAAATGGCAATGGTAAAGGCATCGGAAAACACCTCTCTTACCATGGAAAAGGTAAACTGGGGAATGTGAGGCACCGGCAGCTTATTGGAAATGGTATAAAGGTCTCCGATAGTATTTACATCCATATGTAAGCCTTTTACCATAAGAATACTTATGATAACCGCCACTAAAGAACCGGGAATTCTCTTACTGATATAGGGCATAATGATCAAAATGACCATACAGACAACGCCTACAAGTACTGCCTGCCAGTTAATGGTTCCTATAAAAGCAAACACAGCCTTTAATTTATCCAGGGTTTCGATCAGAGGTTCTTCCGTCACAACAGTAAGCCCCAGGAAATCCTTGATCTGACCGATAAAGATGGTAACTGCAATGCCCGAAGTAAATCCTGTGGTAATGGTATATGGTATAAATTTGATCAGGCTTCCCAGTCTCATAAAGCCCATAATGATCAAAATAATACCTGCGATCATCGTAGCAAGGATCAACCCGTCCATGCCGTTTTTGGCTACGATTCCCGCCACAATGGTGGCAAATGCAGCCGTAGGACCTGCAATCTGTACTCTGGAACCGCCCAGAAAAGAAATCACAAATCCTGCAGTGATCGCCGTATAAAGACCGATTTCAGGGGTTACACCGCTGGCAAGTGCCAAAGCGATGGATAAAGGCAGTGCAATGATCGCCACAATAATGCCTGCAACCACATCCTTTACAAACTGTTCTTTTGTGTAAGTTTTCATGACCGAAAACAGCTTCGGTTTTAATTTTTCCATAATGTCCTCCAAGAATTCAATTCATTTGTATTTTCGTTCCCCCGTCAATACAAAAACATTCTTGTTTTTCTTACTGCATATCTCCCAAATAATAAAATCCCTTACATTCCCTTAAATAAACGGGAACGATTTTTCCGATCAGTTCCTTTCCCCCTTTGAAATGAACGATCATATTGTTGGAAAGCCTTCCGGTTACCAGGCTGTCATCATGCTCATTGATCTCCTCAACCAGAGCATCCAGTGTCTGTCCCTGAAGTTTCTTCGCCTGTTCCCTGGCTGTATCCTGCACTACTGCTAACAGCTCATCAAAATGTCTGGTCACTTCTTCCTTGCAGACCTGGTTTTCCATGGCTGCCGCAGGTGTTCCGGTCCGTTTGGAATACTGGAAGGTAAAGGCGTTGTCATAATGAACCTTTTTCACCACATCAATGGTCTCCTGCACATCCTCATAGGTCTCACCCGGAAATCCCACAATAATGTCCGTTGTAATTGAAATATCGGGAATTTCCCGCCGGATCTTTTCAGCCAGTGCCAGATACTGTTCCTTTGTATAACGGCGGTTCATTTCCTTTAAGATTTTAGTGGAACCGGACTGCAGGGGCAGATGAAGATGTCTGCATATCTTTTCGGAATTCTTCATGACCTGGATCAGTTCATCGGATAAATCCTTTGGATGTGAAGTCATAAAGCGAATCCTTTCAATACCTTCTATTTGCTCTACCTGTTTCAAAAGCTCTGCAAAGGAAATGGGATTTTCCAGATTTTTCCCATAGGAATTTACATTCTGTCCTAAGAGCATGATCTCTACAACACCATCTGCCGCCAGAGACTTGATCTCCTCAATGATCTCCTCCGGTTTCCTGCTCCTTTCCCTGCCTCTGACATAAGGTACGATACAATAGCTGCAAAAATTATTGCAGCCAAACATAATATTGATGCCTGATTTAAAGGGATATTTCCTCTGTACGGGAAGCTGTTCCACGATCTGGTCCGTATCCTTCCAGATATCGATGAGCATGCCTTCGGATTCATACATACCCACCAGAAGCTCCGCAAACTTAAAAATATTGTGGGTTCCGAAAATCAGATCCACAAAACCGTAGCTTTTCCTGATTTTTTCTATGACAGAAGGCTCCTGCATCATGCAGCCGCATAAGCAGATCTTCATATGGGGATTTCTCCGCTTAAAGCCGTTTAATACCCCAAGCCGCCCATAAACCCTCTGGTTGGCATTATCCCTTACCGTACAGGTGTTGTAAATGACCAGATCCGCATCTTCGTCTTCTATTTCTTCAAAGCCTACTGCCCTTAAAATGCCGGAAAGCTTTTCTGAATCCCTGGCATTCATCTGACAGCCAAAGGTCTGTACACAGCAGGTTAAGCTGCCACCCTTTTCTCTGGCTTTTTCAGATATGATCTGTTTTGCTTTTTCTATGTATCCGTACTGGATCTGTGCCTCGTTCATTATGAGTCCTTTCTTTTTTTCTTCTGATTTTCCTTTTGCAGGTCAGTCCTTTGAATATCTGTTATTTTTGATCATATCAGATTTTCTGTCAGGGACGTACCTGTCCGTCTCCCAGAATCCGGTACTGATAGGAAGTCAGCTCCGGAAGTCCCATAGGTCCTCTTGCATGAAGTTTCTGGGTGCTGATGCCGATTTCCGCCCCAAAGCCAAATTCAAAGCCGTCGGTAAAGCGGGTAGAGGCATTGACATAAACACACGCCGCATCCACGCCTCTTAAAAACTGTTTTGCAGTCTCTTTATTTTCCGTGATAATGGCTTCGGAATGTTTGGTATTATTTTTGTTAATATGGGCAATGGCCTCCTTTACATCGGAAACAGTCTTGACGGAAATAATGTAATCCAGATATTCCGTGGCAAAATCCTCTTCCGTTGCCTCGCTGCAGTCAGCAATAAAGGTCATGGCAGCCTTATCTGCCCGGATCTCCACATTGTGTTCCTTTAAGGCATGGGATAAAGCAGGAAGCAGTTTTTCTCTGATATCCTGATGTACCACCAATGATTCGCAGGCATTGCATACGCCGATTCTCTGGGTTTTTGCATTGATGATAATGGGTATGGCTTTTTCCACATCCCCATCCTTATCCACATAAATATGGCAGTTGCCGCTTCCCGTTTCGATTACCGGAATGGTACTGTTTTCCACAACAGTACGGATCAGTCCCGCACTTCCCCTTGGGATCAGCACATCTACATATCCGTTCATTTTCATAAACTGTCTGGTAACTTCCCTGTCTGTATCTTCAATCAACAAAATGGCGTCTTCATTGAGCCCGCATTCCTTTAAAGCCCCCCTGATGGAAGCCGCAATGGCGATATTGGAGGTAATGGCATCGGAACCGCCCTTTAAGATCACGGCATTTCCGGATTTAAAACACAGTCCAAAGGCATCTGCCGTTACATTGGGACGGGATTCATAAATAATGCCGATAACGCCTAAAGGCACACGCACTTTACTGATTTCCAGACCGTTGGGACGGGTTGTTGTGCTGAGCACTTCCCCAATGGGGTCCGGCAGATCCACGATCTGTTTCAGTCCCTCTGCCATGGCTTCGATCCTTGCTTTAGTCAGCCGCAGCCTGTCAATAAGCCCCGGATGCATTCCGTTTGCTTCTCCCTTTTTAATATCCTCTTCATTTGCCGCCAGAATCTTTTCACTGTCTGCTGTCAGACGTTCTGCCACCTTTAACAGAGCTTTGTTTTTGGTTTCTGTATCCAGCATCTGCATTTCATATTTTGCCGCCACGGCTTTTTGTCCCAATAATGCTAAATCTGTCATCTGTCTCTCCTTTTTTGTTTACAAATATTGTCTTATCACACCGCTTCTGACGGTATGATCACTCTTTTTTCCGTTATGATAATATCTGCGCAGATATCCGTTTCCTCTGTGGGAACCTCTTCCCTGCATTGAAAATCATAGGCGATTCCCATTTTGATACAATCGGGATGCTTTGCAAGATAGCGGTCATAAAATCCTCCGCCATAGCCAAGCCTTTTGCCTTTTTCATCAAAGGCAAGTCCCGGCAGGATCATCAAAGTATCTTCCCTTTTCATTTTTTTACCAAAAACAAAAGGCTGTGCATCCTCCGGCGGTTCCAAAATTCCCATAAATCCCGGAATGCATTCCTTTAAATCCCGGATTTCATAAAATTCCATTTCCCTGCCGGAAACTCTGGGCACAAATACTCTTTTCCCCCTTTGGAAACCACAGTTGATTATGCCGTCAGTTCTAACTTCGCTGCCTGTATACATATAAACAAGCAGATTCTCTGCCTTTTCAAAATCAGAATGGGATGCAGCAGTTTCCATGATCTTTTGTGCCAGATACAATCGCTCATCAGAGGAAAGAGCTTCCCTCAATTTCTTCATTTTAGTTCTCAGAAGCCTCTTTTTTTCCAAACTTTTCACCTAAATTCGTTATGGTTCCGTCTTTTTCCTGAATATTGATGTTATCAAGCTGTCCCCTTAAATTAGCACGGACGCTTGCCACATAATTTTTACGAAGCCTTGCCTGTTCTTCTTTTTCTTCCGGAGTAAGCCCCTCCGGCGTCTGGGATTTGTGATATAATTCGTTGATTCTTTTTATATTTAAATCTCCCATGGTTTCTTTCCTTTCCCACACCGTAAATTTTCAAACATGTTCCATGGCAGCAACATAATCAGCAAGATAAAAATTCTCATCCTTATGGGATTTAAAAAAGGTCCCGATGTCCCTGCCATCCATGATCCTATGTATAATACGCATGTCATCCGCATTGGCAATGATCATGTCTGCCCCTGCGCTGGTGGCGATCTTTGCCGCCTGCAGCTTGGTATTCATGCCGCCGGTTCCCACACTGCTTCCTGTGGTCCCTTTGCCCATATCCATTAATTCATCGGTCAGCTCATCCACCACACTGACAAACTCTGCATTTGGATTCTGATTAGGATCGTCTGTATACAGTCCGTCAATATCCGATAACAGGATCAACAGGTCCGCATCGATCAGCGCCGCCACAATAGCCGAAAGGGTATCGTTGTCCCCAAACTTGATCTCATAGGTGGCAACTGTATCGTTTTCATTGACAATAGGCACTACTCCCAGCTTTAACAGCTCTGAAAAAGTGTTGTGGGCGTTAAAACGATTTAAGGGGTCCACAATGGTATTCTTGGTCATCAAAATCTGTGCAGCCACATGATTATATTCAGAAAAGATCTTTTGATAAGTCATCATCAGCCTTGCCTGTCCGATTGCCGCACATGCCTGTTTGACCGCTATGGGATTATCGTCCTTTCCAAGATGAACCGCTCTTTTTCCCACGGCAATGGCGCCGGAAGAAACTAAGACAACATCCTTTCCCTGGTTTCTGATATTGCACAGCTCCCTGACCAGCACTTCCAGTTTGATATAGTCAAGTCCGCCGGTTTCTTTATGCTGAAGGGAAGATGATCCTACCTTTATGACAATTCTCTGTTTATCCTTGATACACTCCCGTAAATTCACTTTTTTTCTCCTCCTAAATCTTCCATCAGGGCAATGGCGACCCGCAGACCGTCCGCTGCCGCAGATGTGATTCCCCCTGCATATCCTGCACCTTCTCCGCAGGGATAGACACCCTTTACAGTAATGGCTTCACACCTCTTATCTCTGGTAATTCTCACCGGAGATGAAGTTCTTGCCTCTATGCCTGCCAGAATCGTATCCTTATGATCAAAATCCGGTATTTTCCTTCCAAACTGTTCCATGCCGTCTAAAAAGGCTTCTTCCAGAGAATCCGGCAGGATTCCCCGCAGATTGGCAAAGGCATACTCTCCTTTCATACAGGGTCTTATGCTCCCTTCTTCCCGGGAAGCCCGGTTCAGTCTGTAATCCTCAAGCCTTTGCACAGGTATAACTCCCCTGGCAGCTTCATATGCCTTTTTTTCCAGCTCTCTCTGAAAATACATGCCTGAAAGAGAACCCCGATCTTCAAAATCCTCAGGTGTAACGGAAATAATAATAGCACTGTTGGCATTTTCTCCCCCACGGTCACTGTAACTCATGCCGTTGATGCAAAGCCTTCCTTCTTCTGAAGAGGAATTGACCACATAACCGCCGGGACACATGCAAAAGCTGTAAACGCTTCTGCCGTTTTCCGCATGGGCTGTAAGTTTATAGGGCGCCGGCGGAAATTTGCCCAGATTTTCGCTGCCATATTGGCTGATATCGATTGCCCTCTGGGGATGCTGTACCCGGTAGCCCACTGCAAATGCCTTGGCTTCCATTGGAAAGTTTCTGTCTGAAAGCATGGAAAAGGTATCTCTGGCACTGTGTCCGATGGCAAGGACAATATGCCCAGAAAACAGTTTCTCACTGCCGTTTATAACAATTCCCCTGACAGCCATATCTTTTTCATTTTCTTCCATATGCGCCATATGTCCTGCAGCATCATCTGCACTTTTCCATCCATGGCAGTTTTCCAGCAATATATCTGTGACTTTTGCCTCAAACCTTACTTCTCCCCCAAGGCGTATGATCTCCTGACGCAGATTTCTCACAATGGATACCAGCTTATCCGTTCCTAAATGGGGCTTTTGCTCATATAAAACAGCGGGGTCCGCTCCCATCTGTACAAACAGACTCAAAATTTCCCTCTGATAGCCCAAAGGGTCCTTATTTAAAGTATTTAATTTTCCATCAGAAAAAGTTCCCGCGCCGCCTTCTCCGAACTGGACATTGGATTCCCTATCCAAAATACCTGTTTCCCAGAACCGTTCCACATCCTTCATTCTGCTTTCCACAGCTTTGCCCCGTTCCAGCAGAACCGGACGCAATCCGGCCTTTGCAAGATAATAAGCACAAAACAACCCTGCCGGACCTGCACCGATTACCACAGGCTGATCCCCAACCTCTTGAAGATCCACCTTAGGAAACGCTACGGTCCTTTCCTCATAAAATGAAATATCTGCCTTTTTACTGTATTTTTTTATTATTTCCGTTTCCCTGTCACAGGAAAAAACAACTGATAAAGTATAAAAAACATCCGGCTTTTTTCTGGCATCTATGGATTCCTTTAAAATCCTGACATCCTTAATACTTTCCCCGGACAGATGCAGTTGTTTTGCTATATGGGCTTTTATCTGCTCATTCCTATAGCCCGGAGGCATTTTTATCTGATTTATTTTGATCATAACCTGCTAAATCCTTCTTCTCCCACAGCTCCGTGACACCCTGCGATATATCCTGTGGAAAATGCCCATTGGAGATTATACCCGCCGCATTTTCCCACCACATCTAACATCTCTCCTACAACATAGAGCCCCGGTATCTTCACTGCCTGTAAATGGGAATCCACCTGATCCAGTCCCACGCCGCCGCCTGTTACCTGACAGAAATCATATCCCTTTACCTGTTCTACCGGAAATATCATTGCTGTCATTTCTTTTGCAAACGCCCTGATCCTTTCACGGGGAATACTGCCGGCATTGGCATACTTGTGAAGTCCCAGCTGTTTTCCGAAATAATCAATCCATTTTTTATGTAAAAATCCTGTCATGGCATCCTCAAAGGACAGCTCTCCAAAATGATGGAGCTGCTTTTCTGCTTCCAAAGCCACTTCCCGCTCTGTCATATCCGGAAAAAGATTGACATTTACCCTGACGTCTTTCCCTTCCCTCAACGCTTTTGATGCCGGAGGGCTGATCTGAAATACCGGAATACCGGAAATGCCGTAATCCGTAAACTGAATCTGTCCTCTGTCCGAAGCCTCAAAATGACCGTCTATATAAAGGGAGGCTTCACCTTCTGTCCGCAATCCTCCGATGACTTTTAAGCCCTCCCGCTTACAGATCATGGCAGTAAGCGCCGGATAATCCTTTTCTATCCTAAGTCCCAGCTTTTTTGCCAGAACAAAGCCGGAGCCGTCTGAACCTGTTTTGGGAAATGATCTGCCGCCGCATGCCAGAATCAGGCTGTCAGCATGAAAATCTCCATGATCCGTACAAACCAGAAACCCCTTTTCTTTTTTGATCTCTTTAATATAAATATCTGTTTTACAGGAAACATCCGACTGTTTTAACCCACGCCGCAATACATTTAAAACTGTAGCGGCGGCTTCTGTTTCCGGATAAACATAGGACTCTCTTGTTACCATCATGCGCATGCCCAGTTCACCAAAGAATTTCATCAGATCATTCTGATCAAACTGTTCTAACACTTTTCCTACCAAAGAACCCTCACGGGAAATACCATAGGCAGAAACACCCATCTGCAGATTGGTCAGATTGCATTTTCCGTTCCCGGTCATCAGAATTTTCTTTCCAATGCGGTCCTGATGCTCCAACAAGGTAACATGAGCTCCTGCCTGAGCTGCAGCAATTGCCGCCATGATTCCCGAAGCGCCTCCTCCTACAATACATACAGACCTTTTCATATATTTCCCTCCATGCACAGATATTAAAATTATACCTCTAACTGGAATAAGACTCAAGGAAATTGTAAAGCTCTTCTTCGTTTTTTATATATTTTTTATCTAAAATCTCCTGCCTTACATCATCAGGCAGCTGGTCTAACAGAATACCCGTGGCAAGATATAATGTTTTCATATCTTCATGGTAGACACAGACCATGCCGTCACATGCCATTAAATAATAGATTCCCGTATTTTCTTCAAACTCTTCCTCACCGATCTTTTCTATGGGAGACTGCATGGTCTCTTCTGTTTCTTCTTCTGCTTCTTCTATTTCTTCCTCTGTTCCATCATTTTCTTCCTTTTGGGAATCTTCATCTGTTCTTTCTTTTATTTCATAGGTTTTCACTACTACAACCCTGTCATGGGAAAAGGCTGACAGTCTGATGGACTGGATTCCCTTCTGTCTGTCACGCAGGGCAGGGGCTCTTTCCTCCTGGGAAAGAAGGGAAATCAGTTCTTCTTTGGTTTTTCCTATATATTTTGCCGGGATTTCTTCCACTAAGGATTGGCTTTTGCCGGAATTCAGATTTTGCTCCAAGATCACATATTCCGTATCACAGTCCGTTTTTGCCGCCCCTGCAGCAGTTTCCTCTACAGGTTCTTGGACGGTGCTGTTTTTGCTGTCCAGATTCCATTTTTGATAAAAATAAAAACCACCCAGCAGACATGCCGAAAGAATGGTTAAGATCATAAAAGTAAGGCTGATACGATATAAGTATTTCATAATAAACTCCTTTTATATCAGTATCAGCCCAATTCATCAAATTTATTCAATTTTATTTATAAATGCCCATGAGTCTGCCTATGGCTCCAAGAATCTTCCCCTGTGGAAACTCATGGAGTTCTCCTTCTTTTACGGCACCCACCACGATCAGCGTAATGGAATGGACCACAAAGGACACTGCAAAAGTGATCACAACAGCCGGAATATTGCCTATGGCTTTTCTTAAAAACATACATAATACCGATGCCACGACCACCACTACAGCTGCCGCCAGGGGCATGAGAATATGGTGGACCAGATTCTTTTTATATACACAGAAACGCCCCAAAAACAGGCTGCATCCTGCAAAGAATACAACTGCTCCTATGAGATTGCATAACAGGATATCCTTTACATAATAACAGGACTTTAAAAACAAAAGCACTGTCCCTATTGTCTGTATAACCAGAGCACCCAGGGCACATCCGATTCCCAGCCATTCCTTACCAATTCCTTTGAGCATAGCCATTTCCAGAATAGCAAGCCCCCAAAGAACACATACGATGGTTACTAAAAAGAATGGCAGAAATTGTCTGTCTAAAACAGCCGTCTCTGAAAAAGAAGCTCCACAGCAGATACCCATTACACAGACCATAGGCAATATAAAGCATAAATACTGCTTAATTCCCAGAACGATCCGCATGCCGCAATGATAGATATCGTCTTTTTTCATGACCTTTTCCAAATACAGACCGGAAAATTTACTTAAAAGCATAGTCATTCCAAAAGGCAGCAAAAACCAGAATAAGATCAGAATATAGTACATCCATACATAATTGGGCCCATTACCCACAGCACTTTGAACAGCCGGCACTTTGAAAAATCCAAAAAACAGGATCTGTTCCAACAGTAATGACCCAAACAGTGCAAAATGGCGTACAAAAGGTGTTCCGCATGCCGCTAACAGTCCTATGATCTGTTCGGAAAAGCTTTCCTGGCTGCGGCTGGTATCTTCTAAAATCCTGCTTTTCATCTTTTTGCGAAATGCCTGAAAAAGTGCAAAAAGCCAGACAGCCATCAGAATACATGCTCCGCTAAAGCCTGCCGCTGCGCCGGTTGCGCCAAAGGCACTGACTACGTTATCATCATGAAGCAGCTTTGCGTGTTTTTCTCCCATACCCCCTGCCAAAAAAGCAAGACAGATGCTTAATAGCAGATCGGAAATGCCGAAAATGATCTTGGAACCACCGTCAGGCATATCAAAATCAAATCCGTCAAAGCACCCCAAAACTGCTGCAGAGAAAAACATAAACGGCAGGGATACTGCAAAAAGGATCATGGGAAAGGTTCCATATGCCCCCAGCTTAAAGGTCAGATTTGTGACCCTTCCGGCAATCAGCACAAAAATGAAAAACATAAGAATCCCCAGTGCCAATCCTGCCAGAGAACCGGTTTTCATCATCTGCAGGGCATTTTTATATTGATTTCGGGATTTACGGTAACCCACTGCTTTTCCTACCACTTCCCTTAAAGTTCTTGCAAAAATGAATGCGGTCAGAAATACAAAGGTAAATGTTACCACATAAAAGCTAAGTCCCTGAGTTTGAAATTTTTTATTCAAAAAAACAGTTTTCAAAAGAACCACAATACAGATCACCAGCCATGCCGCCGCCCGCAGTTTATTTTTACTGATGAAATTCTGATTCTTCACTCTTCTTTGTTCCGCCATGGTGTACTCCTCTTACCGGAGAATATTCAGTTTCTCCATAATTTTATCCTGATGGGAACGCATAACAATTTCCTCATCCTGTTCCATATGATCATAACCCAGCAGATGCAGAATACTGTGGACGATCAAAAAGGAAAATTCCCTTAATACGCTGTGTCCATATTCTTCTGCCTGGGAAAAAATTCTGTCTTTACATAAAATAATATCCCCTAACAGGATTTCTCCTGTTTCCGGATTAAAATAACTGTTTTTATCCTTACATGCCAGGGAAAAGTCTCCGGGCATTTCGTAATCCACTGCCGGAAAGGACAATACATCCGTTTCCTTATCAATCCCCCGGTACTCCCTGTTATAGGTACGGATACCTTCTTTATCCGTGATCAAAACATTGATCTCCGCATCATAGGGACAGCCTTCATACTCAAGAGCCCCTCGAATGACCTGATCCACGGTTTCCTCTATGGAAAAGGAAAATGTGTCTTCTGTTTCGTTCTCAACGTAAAAAGTCATAATACAATTTCTCCTCCGCAAACCCCTTTTTGATCTGACAAAGCTCCTCCATGGTCAATGCACAATGCTCAAAATCACCGCTGTCCATTTTCTTTTTGATAATAACATCTACGATCTTATCATAATCCAATACGGCATTTCTGTCCTTTGTAAAAAGATAGGAGACGGAAGAAACCACTGCATCGGAAAGCTGTACTACTGCCGCTTCTTTGGACATCCCCGGCATATTTTTGATTCCGTACTCCTTTAAAAGCCGAATCAGGGGCACCGGAAACTTATGGGCAGTTCCCACGAGAATGGTATTTTGTATGGAATCCCTGCCCTCTATCAGCCCGATTTTGTGATAATAACCTCCTGCCTTTGCCAGAGTTGGATCAATCCCGATCCTGCGGGAGATCTTTTCTGAAAGGTATGCGGTATGTATGGCATGAAAATAAGCCTCTCTGCTGATTCCTTTCAGCTCCGTCAACAGCGGATATTCGGGGTCATTGATCAGAGCAAACTTTTTATCATCCCTGTAAATACAAAATACACCTAACAATTTCAAAACCGTAAGCAGTCCCACAAACGCTGCAAACAAACGAATCCCTGTGTATAATAAAGCGTCTCCCAAAGCCTGTCCATCCTGGGTCATGACAAAAAACAGGCTGTAGCTGACAAAATCCCCAACAAGATAGGCGAACAGGATTCCCCCATACCGGAAATGACGGTCCAGACTCATAAACATCAGTGCCCCTAAAAGTCCTGTCACTAACAGCACGATCACCTGTGCCACATCCAGACTGTTTATGATGCAATATTGCAAAACCAATGCGCCATAAGTAACAAGCCCGCAAAAACCCCCTGAAAAAACCGTTAAGATAATTGCCGCCGCCGAAAGGGGCGCTGCCAGATAAGGCACCTCTCCCATTCCTGCCAAAAAGACCACAGACAGGCAGACAATTACGGAAAACCTTCCCATACACCCCTGATTCCAGGGAAAAAGCGCCATTTTCCTCTCAGCCGTACAATAGGAAAAAACAATCAGAAATGACATCAGGACTGAAAGGAGCAGATTGCGGTAAAGCACAAAAGTCCGTACCTGATGCAGACTGCCTGACAGAGCCGTCCACAAAAGCCCCATCAATAAGATCATGACCGAAAAAGCGGTCTGTGATAATATACTCCTTTTTCTATCCTTCAAACGTCCCTTCATGTTCTCGTTCTTTTACCCTTCTCATGCGTTCTTCTGGACCGGTCTCTCTGCCGGTTTTCTTTTTCTTCATAATCCTCATATGCTTTGACGATTTTCTGTACCAGCGGATGTCTCACCACATCCTTGCTGGTCAGATTGCAAAAAGCGATTTCATCTACTCCCGACAATACCCTTGTGGCAACATCCAGACCAGACCTGGTTCCTGCGCTTAAGTCTTTTTGGGAACTGTCACCGGTAACAACTACCTTGGAGCCGAAACCTATCCTGGTTAAAAACATTTTCATTTGTGCCTCTGTGGTATTCTGGGCTTCATCCAGGATAATGTAGGCATTGTCCAATGTACGTCCCCTCATATAAGCAAGGGGAGCTACTTCGATCAATCCCTTTTCCATATTTTTCTGAAAACTTTCCGCTCCCATGATCTGGTAAAGGGCATCATATAAGGGTCTTAAATAAGGGTCCACCTTGCTCTGGAGGTCTCCCGGCAGAAACCCCAGCTTTTCCCCGGCTTCAATTGCCGGTCTGGTCAAAATGATCCGTCCCACCTGATTGCTCCGGAATGCAGTGATCGCCATTGCCATTGCCAGAAAGGTCTTTCCCGTTCCTGCAGGCCCCAATCCGAAAACGATCATGTGATCCTTCATTGCCTGCACATATTTTTTCTGTCCCATGGTCTTCGGCTGTATTGGCTTTCCGCTGATGGTATGGCAGATACAGTTTTCGTCCATGGAAAGTAAGCCGTCATCTTCGTTTTCCTTACTCATCATAACGGCATAATTTACGTTTTGTTCTTCAATTTCCGTTCCTTTATGGGAAATCTGCAATAATTCACCCAGTAATTTATAGACTTTCTTTACATTTCCCTTTTCACCGGAAATCTTAACCGTTCCGTCCCGGTTTATAATGGAAACCTCAAATTCATCTTCAACCTTGCGGATATATGCATCGTTTGTGCCAAAAAGCTTCTGCATGGAAGCTGTGTCCATGTCCATTAACATTGTATAATCACTCAATGTTGTTCTCCTCGGGAAATTCTGTAATAGGCGATAGGATTATACCGTTTTCACGTACAACAAGAGTGCCGCTCATAATAACCTTATCCCTTTTGTAATCTATTTTAACATCTTTTTTCATTATTTGAACCCCTTTTTCTTCTAAAGTTGCGCAAAACCGCAAAAACCTGTCATTTAAAATATTTGTTGCTTCTTCTCTGGTGTAGGTGCTGTCTATGGTTTCATAACCGATATAATCATTATGCCCATAAATAAGGGGCAGATACAGATTATCCAAAAGCTTCACAGGCTTTCGGACCGTCATGATCTCATAATCTTCCTCTAAATTCATCATGCCGATTTTTACTTCCCTGGAACCCAATCCCAAAACCAAAAGCCTGTCGGTATTACCGGTATAGATTTTCTTTTGATACTGCAGCGCAAGATCGTCCTCATAGGGAAGAATACTTTCTATGATCACATCTCCGTCCGCTCTTGTTTCATGATAGGTCCTAAGAGTTGCGTCATCATTCATGATGGGAACAATGCCCGATATCAGAATATCTCCTGCATTAACTGTATCTCCGGGCTTTACCTTGGGAACTCCCGACCGTGTGACCATGGCAACAACATTGCCGCTGACCGTTGCCCGGATATCCCCGTTTTCACCACTGTTTATTTCCTCCCGGGTTCCCACTTCATTTTCCTTTATGGTAACGTGCAGCTTGGTTCCTTCTATTTTTGCCGAAGCCCATGTAATATAATCATATTCCTCCCGCAGCTTCTTTTCAAAGCTGTCGATATCCAGACTGTCGATGGACATTCCGTAATAGACCCCCTGAGATTCCAGAAAACTTAAAAACATGTCATCGGTAAATTGTCTGTTTCCCGAAATCTCAAATGCCCAGATAAATCTGGTGGCAATGAACAAAGCAAGAAAGCATCCCAAAAGACCCACAAAAAACAGTTTTCGTTTCCGGTAGCGGAACAATAAAAAAGGTAGTCCCAGCTTATTTCTGACCACTACCTTTGTCTTGGTTTTCCGCAAAAATTCTTTACACCCCAGAAACCCGTCCACATACATATAAAATTCGTATCCGTCTTCCCCCGGTTCTACATCCCAAAGCTCAATATGATGGTTGTTGCATAAATTCATAAATCTTTCCGGTGAAAAACCTGTAAGATACACTCTTACATATCCTCGAAGAAATCTAATGATTGAAAGCATATGCTGATCACTCCATAAATGAAATATGTTCTATGGTTCCGGTAACTTTCATTTCATCATTATTGTAATAAGCCACTGTCAGGTTTCTGCCTTCAATACACAATCTGAAATTTTTGGTGGATATCCAGATCAGCGTTTCGGAACATTCCAGAATTCCCCGATAGTTTTCTACAAACAGCTCTCCCTGTCCTCTGATGGTTATGACGCTGTCTCCGTTGACCAGCTCCCGGGGAAGCTTCAGGGTATCCGTCATCTGTTCCCTTGCTGCCTGAATGATTTTATTTTTGTTTCTGTTTAATCTGCCCATGATAAAGTATATGAGCATTATTCCCGAATAATACCTTTGATAAACTTATGGGGTGCTGTGGGTTCATCCCCAATATGGCATGCCTTTATATATCTTTCTGCTGCTTCACAAAGTTTATTTTCATCATTTCCATACAGCCTTACAAGAACATCTCCTGTCTGTACGGTATCTCCGGCTTTTTTGGCAAGCACCAGTCCTACACTTAAGTCAATGTCACTTTCCTTGGTCTCTCTGCCGCCTCCCAGTATCAGGGAACAGATTCCCACTTCGTCACAATCGATATGGGATATCCAGCCGGACTTTTCCGCCTTTACTTCTTTTATCATAGCCGCCACAGGCAGTTTTTCCGGTTCATAGACATAAGAGCTGTCGCCGCCCTGGGCTTCTACAAATTCTGCCAGCTTCTTTAAGGCACTGCCGTCTTCTATTTTCTCCATAAGCATGTTCCGCGCTTCTGCCTGTGAAGATGCCCTGCCTCCTGCAACGACCATTTCCGCCCCCAGAGTCAGGCATAATTCCACAAAATCCTCCGGTCCTTTTCCATTCAGGGTATCAATGGCTTCCCGCACTTCCAGGGCATTTCCCACAGCAAAGCCCAAAGGCTGGTCCATATCGGACACAACTGCCGTAGTATGCCTTCCTGCACCATTGCCGATACGTACCATTTCTCCTGCAAGGGCAAAAGCATCTTCTTCTGCCTTCATAAAAGCACCGCTGCCAGTCTTCACATCCAGCACAATAGCATCTGCGCCGGAAGCCAGCTTTTTGCTCATAATGGAACTGGCGATCAGGGACATATTATCAACGGTCGCCGTCACATCCCTGAGGGCATAGAGCTTTTTGTCCGCAGGCGCCAGATCCTTTGTCTGTCCCATAATGGCAATGCCGATGTCATTTACCTGCCTGATGAAATGTTCCGTATCAATAGAAGTGGAAAAACCGGGAAAGCTTTCCAGCTTATCGATGGTGCCGCCGGTATGTCCCAAGCCCCTGCCGCTCATTTTTGCCACCGGAATACCACATGCTGCCACCATAGGTCCTAAGGCAAGGGATGTTTTATCTCCCACGCCTCCGGTACTGTGCTTATCCACCTTGATTCCATGAATAGAGGATAAATCCAGCATTTCTCCGCTTTTTGCCATTTCCATGGTAAGATTCAGGGTTTCCTCTTCATTCATCCCCTGAAAATAAATTGCCATCATCATGGCAGACATCTGGTAATCAGGAATTTGTCCGGCCGTGTAATGGCAAATCATAAAACGGATTTCTTCAGGGCTTAATACGCCGCCGTTTCTTTTTTTCATGATCAGGTCATACATTCTCATATGCATTAACCCCCTTTTATTTACCGCTTAATCTGACATAATTCACATTGTTTTCCTTATCCGTCTCCAAAGTCAGGGTCGGAAAGCTCTTTACGAATTTCTTAAACTGTGAAAAACCATAATTTTTTACTGAAAAACCGGGAATCTGCTGCTTTAATTCCTGGGACAGCAGGCTCAGCTCTATACTTCCGCCCTTTCCCACTATGATTTTTTTCATAAGCCCTTCCAGATCTGCATCCTGTCTGGAAGCATTGATCAGGGAAATAATATTGTTGTTGCGATGGATTTTCACCGTCTTTAACCCTTCACAGAATGTAGAAAACTTGGTGTAGCCATAATTGCGCACATCGAAATCGGGATATTTCTTCAACAATCTGCTTCCTACCTCGCCGATATTGGTCATAGGTTTTCCCGCATCCTCATTTTCATCCAGGATTTCCACAATAGCCTTTTCAATAGACTTCATGGATCTGGCATGTTTCTTTTCCTTGTCATCCTGCTCCTTACCGGAAATATTGTTGAGATAAATAAAACGGTCACATGCGCTGACAAAGGCATCCGGCGTCTTTGTCTCTCCCATGCCGATCACATGTTTTCCCGCTTCACGAAGCCTTCCTGCCAGCCGTGTAAAATCGCTGTCACTGGTAACCAGACAAAAGCCTTCCACATTATTGGAATATAAAATATCCATGGCATCAATGATCATAAAAGAATCTGTGGCATTCTTTCCGTTGGTATAAGCAAATTGCTGCATGGGCTGTATGGAATTGGACAACAGCACCGTTTTCCATTTATTACTGTTGCTTCTGGTCCAGTCTCCGTAAATTCTTTTGATGGTGACAATTCCGTATTTGGTCAGCTCATCCAGAATCTTCTGAACATATTCTGCCGAAACATTATCAGAATCGATCAACAGGGCAAATCTTTTTTCTTCCACAGTCTACCTCCTAAAAATAAGTACGATCTACTCTTTTCATTACCATTTCAACCTGTTCCTTATCCAAATGAAGAGACTCCAGCAATTCACCTGCTTTATCCGCCTGCATACTATTAATACATAAAGTACATTGGGCACGTCCCCTGTCTCCGAATAATCTGCTGAAAAAAGAAGGATCTTCCCATTTCTCATAATAGGAGATTCGATTGTTCAAAAAAGCCCTTTCAATTTTCATTTTGATTTCCGGGTCCCGTACAACACAAAATTCGATTTCATTATGAATTTTAACATCTGAAAATGATATGTCTGTCATAATAATCACCTTTATCCTTATGATATTTAATCATAACATAACACTTACAAAAAAATAAGTACCTTTATGAGAAATCTTCCCATAAAGGCACTTATATTTTGTTTTTTTCTGTCTTTATTTCATTCCATGGATGCAAATTTACTTAGCGCTTTTCTCTTCTTTTAAAATCACCTGGAAGTCTTTCATATCCCTGGCAATTTCACCGCTTAATAACAGCATGCAGATCAGGTTGGGAATCGCCATCAGCGCATTGGCAATATCAGAAAGATTCCATACCAGATCCAGCGTTGCGGTTGCACCTACATAAACGATCAATGAAAATACAATTCTGTATATCATATTGAATTTATGTGTTCCGAATATGTATTCAAAGGCTTTTTCCCCATGATATTCCCATCCTAAAATGGTGGAAAAAGCAAATAAAGCAATGCTGATGGTAACAAGCCAGCCGCCTACAGGTCCTAATACAGTTTTAAATGCTGCAATGGTCAGGGCGGAACCCGTTATCAGCTCACCTGCCTCATTTACGCTGCCCAGCACACCGGAGCTTGCAATGGCAAGACCTGTAATTGTACATACAACAATAGTATCCCAGAAAGTACCGGTCATATTGATATAACCCTGACGGACCGGATGATCGGTAGTAGCTGCTGCTGCGGTAATGGCTGCAGAACCCATACCTGCTTCATTGGAAAATACACCTCTTGCCACACCATATCTCATGCCGTTCATCATGGATGCTGTGATCGTACCCAGAACACCGCCTGTAATGGACTGAATACTGAAGGCGCACCGGAAAATCTGTACCACGCCGGCAGGAATGTTTTTATAATTCAATGCAATGACGATCAGACCGCCGATCACATAAAAGATTGCCATAAAAGGTACAACTACGGAAGATACCTTGGAAATGGTCTTGATGCCGCCTACGATAATGACCAGTGCCAATATTGTAATGATAACGCCGGTAATCCATGTGGGTACTGACCAGGTTTCTGCCATGGAAGAAGAAATGGAATTTGCCTGTGTCATATTTCCGATACCAAAAGAAGCAACTACTGCAAAAAATGCAAACAGCCATCCCAAAACAGTTCCCAGAGGTTTCCATTTAATGGCTTTCTTCATGGTATACATAGGACCGCCGGACATTTCGCCCTTTTCATTTTTTTCACGGTATTTAATAGCAAGCATACATTCGCTGAATTTGGAAGTAAGACCAAATGCTGCGGAAATCCACATCCATACCAATGCACCGGGGCCGCCGCTTACCATGGCTGTTGCCACACCTACGATATTACCTGTACCGATAGTTGCTGCCAAAGCAGTTGTCAATGCTGAGAAAGGCGATACATCTCCCTCGCCTCTGCTCTTTGTTCTGGCTTCTTTGCTCAAAGTGCTCTTCAACGCATACGGAAGATTTCTCCAGGGCAGGAAGCCTGTTCTGAGAGTAAGGAAAATACCTGTTCCAACTAACAATACCAGCATTACCGGTCCCCAGACAAAGTCATCCACCAATTTTACAATTTCGTTTACCTTATCCATTTGTCACATCCCTTTCGTTTCTTTCTTTATATTCCTTTTGAATATAAAAAACGGAGACAAACTGATGATCGTTGTCTCCGTTGACTTATTTAATACTATACTGGCAAATCCGGAATCTGTCAATGAAAAATTTTACATTTCCTTAACATTGTTTAGTAAATTTTTACATTTGAGCTTCTAAAGACCGCTTCACCGCTGCACTGGTTTACCACGATCTCATCTCCCGGCTCCGGCGTATATTCTTCCAATGCCACAACCAGACAGCGGTTGGAATATTCCCATGTCTTTACCGCTTTTCCATTCACATAAACCTTACTCCACGGAGTGAAATTCTGTCCTGTAACGATCAGTTTATTGCCTTCTATATATACCTTTTCGATAAAGGCATCTTCCAGCCCCAGTTCCAGATCGCTTGCAGGATAAATATCTTTTCCATTATATGCATAATGCTCTCCGTACAGAACGTCATACTGTAAAAGTTCCAGATTGTGAATATAATCTTCATCATTCTCCGAATCCAGATCAGCATTGACTGACTGATGATAAGAGATCATAGTCCCTTCATGAATCCCTGTCTTATCAAGCATATGCGCCATCAGCTGATATGCGGTAATATCCCCATCTTCTTTGGACATTCCATAATTATTCCATGTAATATACTTGGTTTTAAATATATCGCCGCTTGCCATATCCTCATTTTGAAGATTCATGGTAGGCAGATGATCCCCAAACATTACCACAAGTGTTTTTTCATTTCTCTGGTCCAGATCAGAAATCAGATTTCCGATAAATTTATCCACTTCATGAATCTCATTGACATAGTATTCCCATTGATAATTCTTTTCCATATCCATGCCGTTTGCGGATACTGTGATCTCAGGATTTTCAATGACTTTCTCCGTAGGATAAGCCCCATGCCCCTGTACGGTAATGGTATACACAAAATCGGACTGCCCCGGCGTATCATCCAGCACATTCAATACCTGCTGTCTGAGAATGTCATCTGTAGGCCAGTTTTCCATAGGTGTATATTCCTGAATATCCATAAATTCACGGCTTACAAAACCATCAAAGCCCATCTGGGAAAATACGCTGTTCCGGCTGTAAAATTTTGCTTTGTTATTATGTACTACATAAGTTCCGTATCCCATGTCAGAGAGAACAGCTGCCGCACTTTCGCATGTATTGGTCTTTAAGACTGTCTTATAGGGATATTCCCCTGTTCCAAAAAAGCACATGGACATTCCTGTCAGAACTTCAAATTCTGTATTGGCAGTTCCTGCGCCCACAACGGGGACTGACAGATAGCCGGTGCTGTATTCTTTTTCCAGCTTATGAAAATTAGGTACGGGGTCCTCGGACAGCTCCAGAAAACCAATTTCCGTAGGATCTACAAAGGATTCCAATAAAACCAGGATAATATTAGGCGAAGAAGGGTCCGTAGGGTCCGCAGGTATGACCTGAATGGCATTTGCGGACACACTTTCGTTTACCTGACCTAAAACAGCAGAAACATAACTGTCGCCGCTGCAATTTTTATTTTGCGCCACCATGTTGTCAGAAACCGTTTCCATGATCTCTTGAATTTTTTCTTCTGCATAATCCTCCGGCTTTTCCATGCCCCGGTCCACGACGCTGGAAGAAAAGCCATATACAAATCCATACCGCTCATAACCCTGGGCAATATTGTCAAAATAATCCGTCAGCACCTCATTGCTGACTGCGGCATTGGTTATCATGGGAACCCAGAGATAACAGGACGCCAGCACCAGGAACATCATCTTGCGGTGCATCTTTCCTTTAAAGACCGGACCTTTTCTGAAAAGATATATGCACAGAAAAGCAAATAAGCCAACTGCCACAATAGCCAGAATACACATAGCCGGCGTAAAGTAAGTGGACTTCATGGCAAACAGATCATTGATCAGTTTTAAATCCGTAAATCCAAAAGGCGTTACCCTTTCAGCCAGAACACATCCGTTGATAATGCCCAGAAAGCACCAGATAAAAGATATAAAAACACGCACCAGCGCCCGGCGCTTAAAGAAATACACCGGCAGGAAGGTGATGAATATGATCATTGCGTTATACAAAAAAGTAACGGGAGAATCCCATACAAATAATACGGCTTTTATCAGGGAGTGTCTGGAAACGCTCTCTGCAAAAAAGCAGATCAGACAGGAAAGTAATCCGTGAAACAACATGGAAAACTTATTTAAAATTCCTACAATTTTATCTATTTCCCTCTTATGTACATTAAAGAAATGCTTCATCCCAATCTATCCCCAGTAAATCATATTTTTCGATTATAAGGATAAACATATTTGGGGACAAAAACAATCTGTAAAATCTATGAAAATTAGTCGTAAAAAACAAATAAATTGTAAATTTTACACAATATCTTGTGACATGCCCATATATCCCTATTGGTATAATGCGGAAACCTCCAGCTTATCCATGATGCCATCTGCATCCACTCCCGGATGAGTCACATAGATCCGGCAGATCTGTCTGACCAGTTTCTCAGAAATATGATATTTAGAAGCCATGAACTCTATGCTCCTGTTCTTTTTCATTCCTTTCATAATGCGCCTGATATTCTTTTTCATATTCATTTCTTCCATAAAAAGCTTTGCTGCTGACATTTTAGAGTCCGGCTGTCTGTCTCTGGTTCCCGGAATATCAATTCTGTCCATCCGGATTCCCCTTGCCATTTCATCCACATAAAAAACAGCCATGGTAATAGGCAGTCTGAAACGCTCAACTCCACAGCTGCCGGGATTAAAATAAATCTTCATACCCTTTTCATATTGTTCATATCTGTGAGAATGACCATATAGGATAATATCTGCATTCTTTGAGTGTTCTGCAGAGATCATGCTTTTGTCATGGACCAGATAAAAAGTGAAGTCATACAATTCTACAAACAGATCATCAGGAAGCTCTTTCGCCCACTCCCCGTCATTATTTCCCCTGACAGCATATACTTTTCCCAATTGGTTTAAACGGTCAAGCACTTCCTGATTGCCTATATCTCCTAAATGAAAGATCACGTCACAATCCTTTACGATTTCTACTACTTCATCCCTTAATAATCCATGCGTATCAGAAATTACTGCAATTTTATTATTCATCATCATTTTCACCTCATCAAGCTTTCCTGATAAATTTTTTTATCACAATTAAACGGTATAATCATCCTAAAACTGCGTGATAATATATCTAGAAAATATTATATAGAAACCAATATCATATTTCAAATAAAGCATTGAAAATTATCAGATTTTTCGTCGACAAAACAGATGAAGGGGACTGAAATGAAAACAACTGAAAACAGAAAAGAAATTTTATGGAAGCTGTTTGCAGCAACTTTTACTTTAAGCGCATTTACCTTTGGGGGAGGCTTTGTCATCGTTTCCCTCATGAAAAAGAAATTTGTGGAAGAACTGAAATGGCTGGATGAGAATGAAATGCTGGATATTACAGCGATCGCACAGTCCTCTCCCGGTCCCATCCCCATTAACGCATCTGTGATTCTGGGTTACCGCATGGCAGGAATTTGGGGAACACTTGTGGCAATCCTTGGGACTTCCCTTCCTCCCATGATCATCATTTCCCTGATCTCCGTATTTTACACGCAATTCCGCGAGAACTATATTATTGCCATTGCCCTTCAGGTCATGCGTGCGGGAGTTGCTGCGGTTATCTTTGATGTGGTGCTGAACCTGGCAAAAAATGTATGGAAAACAAAGAGGGGCTTATATATAGGACTGATGATCGCAGCCTTTATAGCCACGGCAATATGCGGTGTCAACGCAATGTTTATCATATTAGTCTGTCTTGTTATCGGCATTATGGATGCCATTATTTCAACTCTGCAGGCAAGGAAAGAAGTTTAACAGGATAGTTTTGAAGAAAGGACAGATCGAAATCAAATGATATGGAAATTATTCTTTAGTTTTATACAGGTAGGCATGTTCAGTGTAGGCGGAGGCTATGCAGCCATTCCCCTGATCGAAAACCAGATCGTAGATACCCATCAGTTGATGACATTAGAGGAATTTACGGATCTGATCACCATTGCGGAAATGACGCCAGGTCCCATTTCCATTAACTCCGCCACCTTTGTGGGAATCCGGCTGGCAGGTATTCCGGGTGTCCTTATATGTACTTTAGGATGTATTCTGCCTTCCTTCTTTATCTGTCTTGCCCTGGCACACTTTTACTATAAATACCGCCAGATAGACGGTATGCAGAAAATATTGTCGGCAATGCGCCCCGGTGTTGTAGCATTGATCGCATCTGCCGGATTGTCCATTCTCCTGTTGGGAATATTTGGAGACAACCGGGCATCTCTTGACAATCTCAGATATGTAGAATGCGGATTATTTATCCTGGCATTCTTTTTACTGAGAAAATTCCGTTTAAATGCTATCCAGATTATTTTCGGAACAGGTGTTGTGGGAACATTGACCTATCTTGTTCTTTCTTATTTTCCCCAGATCGCTTATTCCCATTAAAATCCTGCTCTCCCTCAAGGTATCACTGGAATCGTAATCGTATTCTATGGTCTGGATATTAACCTCCGGATAAAGCAGATTCAGTTTCTTAATAATTCCTCTCTCACATACATGGCTCACAAGGCATCCAAAGGGATGAAGAATAAGCACATGCTTACATCCCCTTTCTATGGCAGCCACTGTTTCCGCTGCCACCAGCCAGCCGTCTCCTGTTATACAGTCATATCCTATAATGTTTTCTGCCTTCTTTTTGAGCTCCGAAAAGGGCGGATCTATTATGAAACGCTTATACTGCCCAACTGCATCATATAATTCCCGTTGTACCTTTTCCAGGTAATTCAAAACAAACTCATAGCCCCTGTCAAGTACACGGAACTTTCCATTGAGCAAATAGTTTCTGTGATCACTGTCTACTACATAGATGGCATAGTTAATAAATCCGCCCATTATACATTGACAATTCTGCCTTTCCAGAAGTTTTTCCAGATTATGATTGCCCAGGGATGAAAACTTTATATAAACCTCACCTGTCACTCCAACTGCTTTTTTGGGTTGTTTATACACCGGAATCTGCTCAAAGGCTTGCAGAATATATTGATATGAGGCTCTGCGCTTTTTCCCTGAAAGATCATAAAGCCCCTGATGCTCCCTGATCTGAGCTGCCAGTTCCCGCTCCAGGTTATGACGCACTTTGTCCGTTGCTCCTTTTTCACATTCATAGGGTTTGACCTGCTGGTAAAGGCTCATGATCAAATCCCCATAGCAGACTGCCCTGATGGCAGACAAAAGAAGGGGCAGGGTAATCCGGAAACCGGGATGACTTTCCTGCCCTTTAAAGTTCAGGGAAATAACCGGTATTTGCTCCTGACCCAGCTTTTCCAAGGTTCGGATAATGGCATGATAATAATTTCCCGCCCTGCATGCGCCGCCTGCCTGTGGCTCCATAAAAGCGATCCTGTCAGCAGGATACCTGCCTTCCTCCAGAACAGACAGCATCTGTCCGATGATCAAAATCGCAGGATAACAATAATCGTTGCTGATATAGCGCAGGGATTTGTCCTTTAGGTTCTTTCCTCCGTTCATGACCTGAAAGTGATAGCCGCTTCCTTCAAATGCCGCCTGTAAAAAGGCTGAATGATACTCCAGCATCTGAGGCAGAAGGATCGTATGTGTTTTTTTCATTTGTCTGGTAAAAAGCGCCCTTTTGGGGGACGGTTTTGAATCGATTTTGTTCATTTAATTCTTTCCTTCGCCAAATGGAAAACAGCCCTGACTTGACTTAAGCTAATGTTTCGTCAGAAACAATCTTCTTGCCAAATTCCAATATTTCCCGAATTTCTGTCTGGTGCTTTTCTAATAAATCATTGAGGGTATCTGTTTCACAAATGGATATTCTTTTTACGGTTTCTATTCCTTTTATGTGTTTAGATGCCTTTAATATCCGGTTATCATTTGTATCTCCATACGGGGTATTTCTGTCGAAAAATGTTTTTAGCTGCCCCGGAACATCCGCCCAATAAGAAGGCAATGCGATCACAACATAATCTGAACTTACTATATCAGTGACAATTGTTTTTACATCATCATCCTGAATACAACATCAATGCTACTCTCACTGATACCTTTCATACATATATTGGACCTCCCGATATTCCTTTTAAAATGAGTCAAAGCACATCACTGAGAATACCCCGGCTTGCTGTAACGCCTGCCGTATTTCGCTCCAATAGTTTGCAGAATCTTTCTTTTCATCTTTTACTGAAGCCAATATTTTATAAAAATATTCTTTTCTATCCTCCTGCTCCTTTTGCAGCACTGCAAGGATTTCATCAGGAGTTTTCGCCGATTTATTTCCGCTGATCTTGTATTTATCCGGATTTTTTCGTGCAGCTTCCACGGCATTTTCTATCTGCCGGTCCATGGCAGTAAAAAAATCATCCAGCATGATCTCGATTTCTCTTATAAATTTTTCATAGGACATGCTGAATTTTCCGTTTCCTGCCGACCAGACCGGAACTCCATCCTCATCCTGGTCGCAAAAATCATAATGAATGACCATTTCATCATTTATCCGGCAAAAACGGCATAAGCTGCGGAAACGCAAAAACCCTGTATCCAAAACACCATGATACAAAAGTTTAAGAGCTGTAACATAGACTTCTTCTATTTCTTCCGGAACATTCTCATTTTCATCTTCATGCTGTTCCCAAAAATCCATGCAAAGATTTTCTATCTCAGTTCCATTTTCCTCACTGTTGATCAGTTCATATAAATCCTGTGGTATGCTTTCTGTTATCTGTGGCAGTATGTCAAAAAAATCCTCCAGCCAGCGGATATAATAATAGTCCAGTAACGGATTTCCCGGATATTTTTGCATCCATTCCAAAGAGGACTCAAAAAGATGGGTTTCTCCTAAATTGATGGAATACCAGCTGTCTGTCAGATAAAACCACGAAAGACTCTTTACTGTTTCTCCGGGCAAAGCACATTCCTCTATGGGTTTTAAGGTAAACTGAAATAATCTCTGTTCTTCTTTTTCAATCTCTTTTCCGATCATATATTTACCTTTCTTAAAACTTTCCGTTTCCATCAAATACATGAAGCCTTTCCATAGATCCCTGCAACAGCTTTAATGCCTCTTCTGTTCCGATCTCCATAACTTTCTGATATTCCTCTTCTTTCAAAGGAACCAGCCAGAGCAGATTGATCTTATCTTTCATAAAATCAGGATAGACAGGCGCATCAATTTGGGATAATAATCTGGAATCCAGCAGCCATACTGCACTAAAACCATCTATGACCTGACAGGGCACGGTATGACCATGTCCCAGAAAGCTTATTTCACGCCAGGGAATATTGGAAATACTTGAAATGTAAGAGTACATATTCATGCAGATATCCCGTTTCTCTTCTGTGGCTGCAAAACCAAGTTCTATCCTTCTGAAATCCGATGTCTCATCCTGAAAATATTGTTCGACCTGTGGCATGGGAAGCAGGCTGACACCTGCAGTAATTCCGTAGCAGACACCGTCTTTGCTGCCTGAAATAAGCGCCTTGGGAGGAAATTTCCTACCATCGATGGCAAAATACTGTTCATGCTTTCCGAAAAAGTTTTCCAGTGTTTCCATATGCATCTGTTGTACCTGCCCCCAGAATTCACCTTCTAAATAATTCCAAAATTCCCGGCTTTTATGCACCCTTTCTAAAAGCACATTCTCTGCCTGTGCCAGTTCCCATGCATAGGGCGCCATTCCTACAGCATATCTGGAATATCCGGAAAAATCATATTCCCCGCTCCAGCCGGGAATCACACATAGCAGCTTATCCCCTTCTAAAAGCGCAGCGGCATCTCCTTCTTCAAACCAGATGACATTCAGTTTCTCCTGATTCAGCCGGATACCGCCGGCATCATGTTTCACATATTCTTTTGGCATTGGCGGCGCCATACCGTTTTTCATGGCATCCGTATCCAATTTATCCGGCGATTTCCCTACATTGCATATCCAGCAGCTTTTTACATGGGCATTTTCTCTGCCGGGGTGAAACCACAGATAAAAATAGCAGCAGGTATCGCTTTCTTCCACAAATGCCTGTATCTCACAGCTTGGAGACCAGCTTTCCAATAAAACAACAGGTTCCGTTGATTTCTTCTTTTTTCCGAACATAGTATTTTCCTCCTGTTTTTACTAAAATTGATAGAATTGTCATGGTTTCATAGCAACGGATTCCAAGTCATGAGATAATAATTCGTTATGGATCAGCTGAACTATTGAATCGAATTTAAGAACATCATCTTCGTATTCATGAGTATACTTACTCGCACTCCCATAAAACCATCCGGCTTTTGTCAGAGCCAGATAAATTCTTTCTTTTTTGTTCCCCTGCAGGAAAGTTCTCTCTGTCAGCACAAATTTCTACTCCTCCCACTCTGCCCAGTCCTTTAACCGGTTCCATCCCAGAGTATATTTTCCAGTCCGCACAAAATTTATTGCTTAGTGTAAATTTTGTTTCACAACTTAATTTTACTACAAAAAGGGAACTAAAAAAACAAGTAATTGTTGTCTTTGATTGTACAAGATTGTATAATAAGTTTCTAATATTAAAAGCGCAGGAGGATTCATTAATGTACGAATTTAAAGACGAGTTTTTAACCGGCATAGAGCAAATTGACAGGGAACACAAAAAATTATTTGAAATTGCAAATGAGTTGTATGAACTGAAAAATGAAGAATTTATTCCTGACAAATATGATAATATCAGGGAAATACTTACTGAATTAAAAGAATATACAATAACTCACTTTGAACATGAAGAAGAATATATGAAATCCATCGGTTATAAAAGAATGTTTACCCAGCTCAGCCAGCACAATGCATTAAGAGAGATCATCAACGAATGGGATCTGGATGCCATTGACGAAAATCAGGATGAAGCAATCGACGACATGCTTCACACAGTTACGGACTGGCTTGTAAACCACATATTGAATCAGGATAAACTGATCGGACAATAAATCGGCTAAGAGCTTCCGACACATAATCTATTTATTTTAAAGCACAATGCACCCTCCTCTAAGGGTGCATTGTAAATTTGTTTTCTACTCCTCCCATTCAGTCCAGCCTTTTAACCAGTCCATTCCGGAATAAAGTTTTCCGGTCCGCACAAAATACTCTACGCATTTTGCGGCTGACTCCGGATTGCGCATGGTATATCGCATTAAAATAACAGACTGACCATCGGAGCATTCCATAGGAGACTCCTCTTTAGAATCCAGATATTCCGGATCAAAAGAAACATAAAAGCAGCCATCCTTCAATCCATCATTTTTAACATATTGCAGCATGATCAAGCCATGATCAATTTCAATCTGCATATAGTCTTCCTCTAAATAAGGGTCCGAAGATAAGTAAATACCCAGTTTTTCGCCGTTATGTATCTTTTTAACCAACTGACTCAGACTTTCTTCAGTAATCTCCTTTGCATCTCCAAAAGCAGTGACTTCATATTTAACAGAAAGACCCTGGGGCATCTCTTGTGGAATATCACTTTTGGGAATAATTTTTTCGTGGTTTACAGGCATGATAAAGACCTCCTTTAACAGTTACAATTTTTCTGCTTACTCGTCCGATGATTGTAATAAACCCTTTTTTCTGAATTGATGAGGACAATCGCAACACCTTTCATCTGTTCCAGCTTTTGCACAATTCCGGCAAGAGCAACCTAATTTGCCTGCCATGATTTATTATTGTAAATAATTCAATAACTCCTCAACTTTTTCTCTATATTCTTGATTATAATCTAACCACATTTCCGTGTGTTCACTATTATCCACTGTCCAAATCATTTTCATTTCATCACTACTTATTGCATCATATATTTCTTGCCCCATAAACTGTGGCGTTAGCGTATCTGCTTTACTGTTTATTACCAATACAGGAATTTCAATATCCATAATTTCATCACACACATCTGCGTCTTCGTAACGAAATCCCAATTCTATTTTATTGATAATATTGCCGCAGAATGTCATATATGATATCGGCAATCCAATATCCATCTTTCTCATTTCTTCTTCTACCATCCATTTCATGTCACTAACAGGACAATCAAGAATCAGAAAATCCACTTTGCTTTCAACATCCTTATTCCCCATTGCCAAACCTGCTGTTGCTCCGCCAAAAGAAGTCCCCCACACGCCTATCACTTGTTCTGGTGCATAGCTATAAACATAATCAATATAATCTATCAAATCATATTTTTCCCAATATCCAAATGTAGTATATTGTGCAGTATTTTCGTTGCTGCTTCTCTGATCGTAGGTTAAAACATTATATCCTTTCTGCAAAAACATTTCTGCCAAAGGATAATTGGTATAACGATTTCCACCAAGACCATGCACAAGAATAACTGTCTGATTATTCTTATTCCCTTCTGCCCCAAGCGCATATATGTAATCCGCCGGTATCACATGCCCATCAAAAGTTGAAGTAATTTCAATTTTATCTATGGTGTATGTATTGCAAAAACTATCATAATCCATATCGTATTTTTCCCAGAAACTATCCTTTACTGTTGAGGTATCTTCACATGTAACTAATTGAGTAGAGCCTGTAAAAACTTGTGTTCCGATATAATATGACATTCCTAAAAACGATAAGAAAACAACTATAAATATAACTAATATAATTTTGGTACGCTTCTTCATCTTTTTCTCCTTAAATCAATTTTTGATATATGTAATCTCACATGTTAATATTCTTACTCAACCCTATCAAGCAGCTTGCACCTATCACAAAAACATTTCACGATATCCTTAAGCAACTGCAGATCTTTAGTTATCATCGTATTGGGGAAATCCTGTCCGCCTAAACTGGTTATGGCATTATCCCCGCTTCCATTATCATAACAAAGTGTTATTTCTTCTACCTTATCAATGATCCCAACAGAAAAACTGATCCCATTCCCATAAAGTATGAGATTTTGTTCATTCTCTCCATCGCATACGGCACAGATAGAAAGATAGGTAAGCTTTCCCGTTTCAAGTTTTTTAACTGCCAGATTGCACATCTTTCTCGCAGTCATACCCGCCAGTTTTTCCTCATCAAGACTTTGCCTGAAACGATCCAGTTTATATTCAAAACCGGTATAAACAATTTGCGGCTTTTTCTCTTTTGACTTTGGAAATTCCATGATCACAGCCTGCGAAAAATCCAATGGCGGCAGTTCGATCTTCAAATGTTCATCAAAGAAATATACCCATGCCATCAATTTGTGCCCATGATCAGAGCATATAATATTTTCTACAAAGTCATTGATATAAACAGGATATTCAACCACACATAACTGTGGAATGCGCAATCCAAACTCCTGTACAAATTCCGTGTTGAATTTTCCATTTCTGGCATATCTGATTCCGGTATCATCTTTGACTGCTATCAAATATTTTTCCTCATTACCATAAATTAAGATTTCGGAATCTTTTTCTCCTCCAACGATCCTGATCGCGCTGACATTTTCCGTCTTTAACAGCTTTTTCAACAATTTTTTAATCTGTTTTGGTTCTGTATCATCGCATATCTCATAACGAAAACTTTTGCCATCTTCTTTATATTCAATAGATTTAAGGTAAACGCTTAATAAGTTAATGCCTTCCGATACGGTTCTGATCCATGAGATAATAAACTCCATATAGTATCGCTAGTTATAGTGATGCGTAGTAATGCTAGAGGAGGTTAGCCATGGATCAAGTTACTACCGTTCGC
>JAGBEV010000036.1 GCA_017936785.1 Lachnospiraceae bacterium
CCATTGAGGACCGCCTCCTTTGTTTTGAGATTGGCTTGCGATACCTTTCTCATTGTAACGCAGGAGGCTTTTTATTGTTATCCTACACGCTACTGCTCACTCCATTCACCCCAGCATAGCTGGGGGATTAGGTTTTTCATTTATTGTCATTTTGCTTTGTCCATAATAACCTGATCTTTTACCTTATATACTGCATAAACCTGATACGCCAAAACTGCTGCTTCTGCTGCCAGCGTACCAATTGCCGCTCCCGCCGCTCCCATGGAAGGAATCAGACAAAGATTCAGACACACATCCGTAACAGCTCCCATGATTTCCGAATAAAGCACCTCTTTTTCCAGCCCCAATGGTACTAGTATCTGCATACCGCAAATGTTACTGAATCCTATCAGGATCAAAGTAGGCATTATAATGCGCATAGACGGTACCGCCGGAAGAAACGCTTCTCCGGAAATGATCAGAATGCAGGGCTTAGCCGCTGCCATAAACAGCACACAAAGAGGAATGGACACTCCCGTCACAAAAACTACTGCCTTTTTTAGCAGTTTTCTAAACTCTTCCATCCGCCTCTGCTGTACATAATAGGACATCCTTGGCAGTAAAACTCCTCCCAGTCCGATCACAAAGCTGACCAAAACACCTTTTATTTTTACGGCAGAGCTGTAATAGCCCGCTTCAATATCTCCACTCATAAATCCCAGCATGACCGTATCCAGATTGGTATAGATCGTAGTGGCAGCACTCATAGCCAGAAAAATCCCAACTGACTTTATATGTTTCGCATACCGGAAGCCCCCTGATGCCACCGCTGCCTTCCTGCATTTCCCATAAGGCACAACATAGCGTCTCATACGGATAAAATTACAAATACCGGAGCCTGCTCCTGCAAGCATGGTGAGACCTCCATAAATCACATAATCATCGCTGCTTCTTACGCATAAGATCATCAAAACCAGTGCCAGGAACTTAAATATAACAGACCGAATGGTAATATAAGAATATTCCTCCAGGGCTTTGTAAAGCCACTCCACTCCGATCATCTGAAAAAGGATACTGCTGCCCATAATCAGAAACAATGCTTTATCCTGTGCCATTCTGGGTATGGCAAACAGACAGATTCCATAGATCAGATAAACTGCCAAAGCTGTTATAAGATTGATGGTCAAAAGCTCCCACACTGCCTTTGAGAGCTTTTCCTTATCATCCCTGATACCGGCGCATATGCGGATTCCGTAAGTAGGAATTCCCAACATTGCCCCAAGGGCAAAATATGCCACAACCGAATTGGCAACTGCCACTTTTCCCATGCCCTCCGGCATCAGAATCCTGGAAACATAAGGGTAACTGATCAGAGGAAAAATCATGGAAGAGGCAGTCAGTATGCAGTTCATGATATAGTTAAGACTGATGGATTTTTGTTTTGCCATAAAAAATGCCTCCCGCCAGCAACAGCAGCGGATTATAATATACTCCGGTCAAAACAGGAAGCATAAAAGCACATACCATAAACAGGCTGAGCAAAATACACCCTGTATGATGGTTCTCCCTGACTAACCGGTAAAACATATAACAATAGAGTATTAAAATCAAAACAGCTATGAATATACCATAATCAATTGCTATTTTAATATAGCTGCAGTCCACGAAATTGTAATGATTTCGGGAAAGGTTGGCTGTATTTCCTACCCATCTGACCCTTTCTCCGAACAAATGCAGTCCATACTGGTCAATGGCTGATTTTGCCAGATTTAATCTGCCGTTGAATATGGCATTTGCTTTCTGCATGGATTTTGTTACAGCATGTCCATTATAATACAACTGCAAAACCCATGTAAACGCTGTCATCAAAACAGGTATTGCCAGATAAACCGCCTTAAAGGGAAATTTGTCTATACGTATTTTCCAGTTTTTGACCAGATAACATAAAAGTACCGCCGCTGCCCCCACAAAAGCCATAGTCCTGAAATCCGTAAAATAATAGATGACATACCAGCCTGCCAATATTCCCAGCACTTCCCACAAAGTCAGCTTTTTATCTCTGATAAAGAGCCATCCCATCTCACTGCTCAGGAAAACGGACCCTGCACCATTGATATAATCAAATCCCATGGTATACCGTATACGCCCATGGTCAAAAAACTCTCCGTTTTCAAAAACCCCAATAATACATAAGGCAAATACCATAAGAAGCACGATCATTTGCACATAAACCTGAATTCTGACCGCATCCTCTATATACACATCATAAATGGCATATAAAATAAGCAGCAAAAAGAAGATTTCTCTCAATCCGCTTACAAAAGACTGCATTAAGGTGCCCGCCAGCAGGATTCCGAAAATCACCAATGATTTTTTTCGATAATAGGATTCCAGCAGGATCTTGAGCAGGAGCAAAGCATATGCTCCATAACGCATGATCTGCAGTCCTTTATTAAAGCTGTACTGCAATGAAGTATATTCCAGCGTCATGGAGAGAATATACAAACCATATGCAAATAAAAATATGACGTTTTTTTTGGTTATATTTCTGCTACAACTCATGAACCTTCTCCAATGCTGCTTTCATAAAATCACCTTTTCGTATCTTTTTTCCCACAGCCATAACCCGCTCTTTCATCTGATCATATTCTTCTCCTGAAATTCCTGACAGCTTCTTGGGCAGTTCATTTAAAGAATCTACTACGATGCCCACTCCCTGCTCTTTCACAAATAAAGAAACCGCTGCCTGGCTCCAGACTATGACCGGAAGACCTGCTGCCAGATACAGGGAAAGTTTATGAGGATTATTGTAACGCTCATAATTACCGAAATTACCGCTGCATGTATTCCTTTCATCTCCATCCCATACAAGCCCGTAATTTCCTTCCAGCTGCTCCGGCAATTCTTCCGGTCCGTATAGCCCATTATAAACTATTTCATTTAACTCTGCTTTTTTTACATCTGCCATTCTTTTTTCATCATAACCTGAACCATATAGAAAAAATTTCAGAGGTATTTTTGCCAATTCATAAACATATCCTGCCTTATGGGGATTGAGATTTCCCGCTACACAGATTCCCTCTCCATGCTGCCGCTTTTCTGCCGCCTTGTCCATTAAATAATCAAACATATTCAGACAGATGATCTTATCTTCCTTAAATCGCTTTTGAATCAGATAATCCTTCATCCTGCCATTGTGTACAATGATACAGTGACATTGCGTCAACTGCCTTGTTTCCTGTATGCGGATTTTTAATCTTTTTCTGAAAGAAATGGTTTCCCATTGTCCCAGACGCAATTGATCCAGATCATGGATCAGGCAGACAACCTTAATTTTGTGTCTCTTACTCCTTTTAAGCAGTCTGTCCCAAAAAATACTGTTGTACATCAGCGGATATTGTATCAAAAGCCTGTCCCCGGCTCGTAATTTCTGCAAGACTTTTTTCAGACTTTTATATACTTTCCAGTGCTGGTTCATTTTTTTGAACAGCCCGTCTCCGTCATGAGGAATAAAATCTGCACTGAACTCAATTTCATCATATCCCTGTCTTCTGCATATTTCATAAACATCTTTTCTTGCTTTTCCTATTGCGGAAGAACGGGTATCAGGTTTGTCCACCTGTTCTAAAAGGTAATAATTCATATACTGCCTCAAACATTTCTCTCATTTTGCTCATCCAACCAGTCCAACAATGAAGTTGATTGTTCTGTGTCCACTTTACGAATAAACAACTCTTTCATTTCCAGTATTGCTTCCCGGTCCTTCATGGAAAACACTTTGATCCTGCCCGGTTCATAAATAAAGTAGTGCAGATTGCGCCAGTTTTCCACACCTCTTCTCGCCGGCTCTGGTCCACCTGCTGAAGTTTCTTTACTATAAGGCGAATTCATGATAACAGTGGTGAAATACAACTCATCTGCCGGAAAAGCAGATAAAAACCAACGGTTGAACCTGGGATGTTCATCATAAAACTGTACCAGATAAGAAGCACATTCCCCGCTCACTGCAAATTGCGCACTGCCCCAGTAAACCGGATATTTTCGATTACCATCCCTGACATATCCATCCTTTAACTTCAGCTTCAATATCCTGGATGCCTTATTCCAGCACTTCTTTATAAAATTCCTACGATTATAGAATAAATAGTACCTGCATTTTTCAGCAAAATATGAATCCTTCTGCCCACTGCAGCAACATCCCCTGATAAATTGCGTCTGTCTGTTTCTTTCAAAGAAATCCAGAATTTCCTTGTCCGTTTTTATGGGATAATCTGCTCCCTGTAAAAGGATGAGTCTGTCATACTGCTTTTCCTTCATTGCCGCACGCATCATTTCCACCGTGGCGACAACTGCACAGAAACCACCCCATTCAGTACGGAATCTGGTCTCCATTACCCTTACATTATCCGGCATATCTTCAAAAGAGAAACTGTCCAGATCGCTTTTAGCATCTATATGAAGAAAAATATCGCCTGTCCGGGCCACTCTTTTTACCAGCCTCTGTATATGTCCGAAATCCCTGTGGGCTAATATTAAATACGCTATTTTAACCATTTTTCTTTATGATTTCCTTTTGATATAATTCCACCAGCTGTTTTCCGACTGCCTGAAGAGAAAATTTTTCTCTTGCCACTTTTTTCAATTCCTGCGGATCATAGCCGTCATATTCCTCTATCATATGGAACATTGCTTCTGTCAATTTCTCCAAATCATCTTTTGGTACAATAATCCCCAGACTTTCATCAATAAAATACTCCGGTCCCCCGGATTGAGCCGCAATTACCGGTTTTCCCATTGCTAATGCCTCCACATAAGCAACTCCAAAAGTTTCATAACGGCTTGGAAGCACAAAACAGTCACATCTGCCAAGCTGTTCTGCCACTTCTTTTTGTGTCAATGCCCCGCCTAAAACAATCTTTTCAGACAATCCCATTTCTTCTATCAGATGACGGAGCATTTTCTCTCCATCTCCGCCTCCGCCCACATAAAGCCGGCAATTGTCATATTTTTTCACCACATTACCAAAAGCCTGCAGCAAAAGGGGAATTCCTTTATTGATCAGTTGCGCCTCATTTTTCATATAACAGAGAGTCATAAAGACAAAATCCGATTTTACCCCAATATTTACTTTCCCTGCAGAATCATCTTTTTGATTCAGGCTCTGCTCTTCAAAAATATCCAGATCAATGGCATTTCCAATAATACAGGATCTCTTGCAATATTCATGAATGCTATCCTGACAGGTCTTGCTGACACAAATTACCTGTCCGGCTTCTTCATAGATCTGTTTTGCCAGTATTTTATCCCGCTTTCCAATATCTTCAGGATGCAGTGCAAAAACACTGGAATGTTCCGTAACTACATAAGGAATCC
Organism: Lachnospiraceae bacterium; assembly: GCA_017936785.1. Taxonomy (GTDB): domain Bacteria; phylum Bacillota; class Clostridia; order Lachnospirales; family Lachnospiraceae; genus UBA2882. The sequence goes on from JAGBEV010000036.1 coordinate 5,353, forward strand.
CATAAATTTGAGATAATTCCCTGGCAGCCGCACCACCCCACAGGCAGCACTGGGCATGAATAAGATCGTATTCCTGATCTGCCAGATACCGCTGAAACAATCTGCGGATGCCCCGGCAAAAAACCTGGCGATTCCCCTTCATACCACTTTTCCGCTTTAACGGTGCGAATTTCCGACAGCGATAAATACCAATTCCTTGGAAATGTTCCACTTCTTTTTCCCTATAATGAAAATATTTTTTCAAATATTTTACCGAATAAGTATCACAATATACTATATCCACATGATGTCCCAGCTTTATCAGGGCTTTTGCCTGATTGAAAAAAAATTCTCCCAAGGTAGGATCATCCTGAGTTCTAAAAAATGAAGGTATCATTAAAATTTTCATTTTATTCCTCAAACGTCTTCACCAATCTGCTGCAAGATCCGGCTGCAAGTCTCATCCCATGTATAGGACTTCCGAACCTTTGCGGCTGCATATTCTCCCATAATCTGACTTCCCTGCTTTAACTTTTCAGGGATTTCTCCTATTTCCTCCACCAAAAACCCGCTTTTTCCATCTTCGATCATCATGCACGGTCCCGGTGCCTTTATAGCAATAACAACACAGCCCTGATACATGGCTTCTAAAATGCCCATGCCAAAGATTTCTTTTTCGTTTAAATTGATAAAATAATCCGCAGCTTTTAAATATTGATGAATTTCCTTGTTTGGCACCGCTTCCAGATAATGTATCCTTTTTTCTAAATGCTCTGACCGGATTTTGTCAAACACCTTTTCCTTCTGGCTTCCTTTTCCGATCAGGATCAGGTCATATTCCTCCGGAAGCTGTTCCATAAGCGCTATCATATGGAGAGGCTTTTTATATTCTTCCAGCCTTCCCACAAAAATGAGCAGTTTCTTTTGAATGGGAAGCTGCAGTTTTTCCCTTAAATCATTTTTATCCTGTGGGATTACCGGAATAACCTCAGTGTCCAGCCCCACCGGTGCCACTATGACATTGGGTACTCCAAGGCTGTCTAATTGCTCCCTGACGGCATCTGTCTTAGCAAACACAGCAGACTGTTTCAGATATTTGAGATTACGCCGAAAAAGCAGATTCATCAGACATCTTTTCCATTTGCTGATGCTATGGCTTTCCACCACACCGATATAGTTATAAAATTTAATGCCCCGCCCCCTGCAATATTTCATCACAGATGGCGCAAAAATCTGATTATCGCTTTGAATCTGCAAAATTTCAACAGGATAATGATCCAATAAAGATAATGGAAAGCAGCTCTGATTCCCCATGATCCTTGCCGGAAGGTGTACCATTGTCATATGTTCTTCAAGCCGCTCCTCCGATATCCTTCCACCCTTTTGCAGTAAAAAAATAACCACCTCATACCCTCGTTTTACCAGCGCTCTTGCAAGTCCCATTTCCTGAAGGTTGTAATAGCCTGCTTGTCCACTTGCTCCACCATATAGTCTGAGGATTCCGAACCGTTTCTCTTTTTTCATCTTCCTCACTTCCTTTGCACAAGGGTTTTCCATAAAAATTTAGAATTAGTGACCAAATATCTTTTTAACAATCGTTTCGGCTCCTGCAGCAGCCGGTACATCCATTCCATTCCTATCCTCTGCCAGGAACGCGGTGCCCTTTTCCTTGTTCCTGCATGAAAATCAAATCCTGCGCCAACCCCCAGCATAAGTCCGTCCACTTTACCCTTATTCTGATACATCCAAAGCTCCTGTTTGGGTGCGCCCATGCCGATCCATACAAAATCCGGTTTTGTATCGTTAATTCTTTTAATATCCTGGGCATAATCCTTATTCAGCTTTTCAGTATAGGGAGGGGCATACATTCCTGCGATCACCATGCGGGGATATTTTTCCTGAAGATTTTTCTTTAATTCCCTCAACGTTTGCGGGCTGCTTCCGTAAAAGTAATGACGGTATCCCTCTTTTGCCGATCTGATAAAAATTTCTGTCATAAAATCCGGACCGGCTATTCTTTCTGCCCGTTTATATCCCTTTTTTCTCTCATAGGACGCTACAGGATAGCCGTCTGCAAAGGTCAGGACCGCATTGTTCTGCGCTTTTCTGTATTCTTTCCTGTCATCAGCCATAACAACGGCATGCGTATTGGCAAAGGTAATATATTGCCCCCGCCAGTTTCTATAATGCCGGCAGACCATAGCCGTTGCTTCCTCCATGGTGGCTGCCGCTGTTTTTACCCCTAATATCTGACAGAAATCCATAATTTACTCCATAACGGTAATTTTATAATTATTTTATTATAACGCAATTTAAACAGGTCAGCAATATTACATAACTTCCCGCTCATTTTTTATGTTCTTTTGAAAATAGTTTATCGGACTCCCTGCTTTGTGGTATAATAGCCGCAGAGCGGCTATTATCATGGACCATGACCAAATAAGCATAAATGCCGTTTTTCACTACTGACACTAAAAAAAGGATTTCATATGACTCACACCAATCAAAAGCAGAATATTATCCAAAACTACACACTGTTTTTTGCAGATCTTGCCGGCATCTGTTTATCCTATGTTCTGGCGATCCTTACCCGGGGAATTGTTGCTGATGTCAGGCGCAATACCCAATATTATCTTCTGATTCTGTTTTTTGCAGTTATTTTATGCCTGTTATCTTATGTATTATTAAATTGGAATGCCAAATTCATTACCAGAGGATATCTGGCAGAATTTTTCTTTGTTTTAAAATATGATACTGCTTTGGGCTGCGGTCTGGGACTTTTCCTGTTCTTAACCCAGAAAGCACAGGATTTTTCCCGATTAGCCTTCGCTTATTTTTTAATTTATAATCTGATCTTTACTTATCTGATGCACCTTTGCATCAAACATTTTTTTACCCAGATCTATATGCGTAGCAACAGCAGCTCTAAAATGATGGTCATTACGGAAAGCAGACATATTGAAGAGCTGCTTCCCAGATTACAGACTGCCACGGAATGGTCCCATCAGATCACCGCACTGGCTGTTATGGATACAGACCTTACCGGACAGGAATTTCACCATGTCCCCGTTGTTGCCGGAAAGAATAATTTATTTGAACATATTAACGAATTGGTTTTAGATGAAGTATTTATTTATCTGCCTGAATACAATACAAAAGAACTGGGTGCCATGATCGAAAAGTTTGAACTTGCAGGCATTACCGTCCATGTCAATATCGACCCTTTCGACCATTTAATGGTTCACAAAACCTCCGAAACATTTGCCGGATTGACAGTTCTGACATACAGCATATCAGATTTTGATTTTCACAGATTGATGATCAAGCGGATCATGGACATTTTGGGAGCATTTGTAGGAATTTTAGTGACTATTGTTCTTTTTCCTTTTGTGGGAATTGCAATTAAATGTGATTCCCATGGCCCTGTTTTTTATAAACAGAAACGGATCGGTCTGAACGGACGCGAATTTTATCTCTACAAATTCCGTTCCATGTATGTAGATGCAGATGACCGAAAAGAAGCGCTGAAAGCACATAATGAAATGAGCGGTCCCATGTTTAAGGTAACCGACGATCCCCGGATTACCAGGGTAGGACATTTTTTAAGAAAGAGCAGTCTGGATGAACTGCCTCAGTTTTTTAATATTCTGGCAGGACATATGAGCCTGGTGGGCACCAGACCACCCACACCTGATGAGTATGCCCAATACAAGCTGCAGTACCGCCGCCGTTTAAGCATTAAGCCCGGACTGACCGGTCTTTGGCAGGTCAGCGGCAGAAGCGATATCAGAGATTTTGAAGATGTGCTGAAATTGGATCTCCATTATATCGACAACTGGTCATTGGGGCTGGATATTAAGATCATTTTACAGACTTTGATTGTTCTGTTGAATCAGAAAGGAGCTAAATGACCGCATTCATCAATGCACGCTTTACAAAGGCATTTAAGGTCATATTTTCTTCTTTGGCTTTGATGGCTACATTCCGATGAAGCTCCGGATCGATTCTCACATTAAAGGTACCCTTAAAAGCAGTCTCGGGCTGCTTTTTTTCTGCTTTACACATTTCCAGATACTGATCCACGGCATAATAGAAATCCTGCTTCAATTCATCAAGGCTGTTTCCCTCATAAGAGATCAATCCACGGATTCCTACAACCTTTCCGTATAAGCAGTCATCTTCTGCGGAATATTCCACACTGCCCAGATAATTTTTGTACTTTAAATATCCTTTCATAATAATCCCTCTTTCTCCAATGTCAATTTATTATGCACGAAACAAACTGCTGAACCAGTTGCATGCCCTGTCCTTTCTTCCCTAAACCCTAATGAATTCAATAATGCTGCCAATTCCTCGTATGTAAAATCTTTTGGCTGCGCCGAAAATTTTTTCTTTAGTTTATCCTTCTTACCCATATAATATCCTTTCTTTTCGTTTTTTGCAACTATTTTTAGTTGCTTTAAAAAAATAAATTTTTATTGGAATTTTAGCTTTGAAATAAAATTTTTTGATGGTTGAAATCTTTTTTGACTCCATCGGCACCGGACAGTGCCGATGGAGTAGAATTGTTATTTAGAAATATAGAATAATTTTACAAATCTGAATTATACGGTTCTCAGTTTCTTTCTCTGTGCTGCTTCGCTTTCGGACATATATTTCTCACCTGTGCCAAGAGACTCAAAAACGCTCTGGATTCTCTTATTGAGCATATCCATTGCATGAACCTCAAGACTGGCTTTCTGGTCGCTTCCCCACATTTCATGGGACAGAGTAACATGACGCTCGATAACACACGCTCCCAAAACTGCCGCCGCAATAGTAGGCTCCATATTCGCCTCATGTCCGCTGTATCCTACAAGACAGTCAAAACGTTTGCGAAGGGTCTCGATCATTCGAAGGTTCAGATCCTTGACCGGAGCCGGATAAGCGCTGTTGGTGTGCAGCAGGATATAATCTCCTTTACCGTATTTCTCCAGAACTTCCACTGCATGATCCACTTCTTCCATAGTTGTCATACCTGTAGAAAGGATAACCGGTTTACCCGATCTTGCTGCTTCAGCAATCATTTCATCCCTGCCATTGGAAGCGCTTGCCACTTTAATATAAGGCACATCATATTTTAAAAGGAATTCCAGACTGGGCATATCCCAGGGAGATGCGCTCCATGTCATGCCTTTGTCCTTACAGTATACATCGATTGCATCATATTGTTCCTTTTCAAATTCCACACGATATTTATATTCCAGATAAGTCATGGTTCCCCAGGGGGTTTCCCTCATAACACTTTTCTGTGCTTCCGGAACCGCAAGCTCCGGCGTTCTCTTCTGAAACTTTACATTATGCCAGCCGGTAGCATTGGCGGCATCAATTAACTTTTTGGCGATATCCAGATCTCCGTTATGATTGATTCCGATTTCTGCGATCATATAAGGACGACTCTTTTCATTTACCAGATAATCACCGATTTTAATTTCTTTATTTGCCATTTTTTAACCTTCTGTCTCCATGTTGATTATTATAGTGTTCCCAACATTTATCATTATAAATAATCTGTCACGAATATTCAAGCAGAATTCCCATAACATATTTTTTATTGCATACATTATGACACACCTTTCTGTGCTTTATTTGCAAAAATATCATGATATGCTAGAATATAAATGTATTTTTTAATTATTATTGAAGAATTACTATGACAATTTATCGGGAGTCTCAAAACTATGGAAAAGGAACGAATTGAATATCTTGATACAATAAAAGGAATCTGTATCTTATTAGTCGTTTTTTGCCATTTTACAGTTTTGCCATCTCATACATATATAGGAAATATCTTTATGTCAATGGCATGGGGCGCTGTTCCATGCTTCATGATGATCTCCGGCGGTTTAATGCATGCTTCTCCTGCTTTCTATTGGAAAAAATATATATTTAAATTTCTAAGATTATATTCTGCACTTATTATATGGAAAATTATATATTTACTTGTACATTTTTTTATTATGGAAATATCCTTCTCAAAAACGGAACTGATAAAATACTTATTTTTTTTCGGGGATATTCCTCCGGTCAATACCGGGGTTATGTGGTACATCAATGCCTATTTGACTGCCCTGCTTTTATATCCTGTTTCCTACTTCCTTTTTCATACTGATAAGCAAGGAAAAAAATTACTGTTTTTCCTGCTTACTATTTGCTTTTTCAGCGGAATTTTTATCCCATTTTGCAATTTTTTATTAGAATTGTTTTCAAAAACAACAGGCTGGAGCATCATTGATATCAGCGGTCTGAAATCTATTTCCCCATTAACAAATTACAGCAGTATACTGTTCTATTTCTTACTTGGCGCTTTTTTATTTGAGTATGAAAATCAATTAAAGCATAATATATCGGCATACAAATATGGTAAATTTATTCCAGCAATTATGATTTTATTGGGAACTATCAATCTTTTATTTATAAAATACATGCAGACAGGAAGTCTCCAATGGAATGGCATTTATCTTGCAGATGGATATAACAGGCTATCCACAGTTCTATTGGCATTAGGGATTTATTTCTTTTTTACAATTCATAAAGGTAAAGCCTGTGATTGGATTGCAAAATGTATCGGTCCATATACCATGGGCATCTACTATATACATTATCTGCTCCTTATTGTATGTAATACTTTTCTATACCAATATTTATCCGGATACTATTCCTTCATCTTAAATTGTATAAAGACACTTTTCATTACTTTTATATGTATACTATCAACAATACTGATCAGAAAAATTCCTATTGTAAAAATGCTTGTTAAATAGTCTGTTTGAAAAAAGGAGATTGTCATGACCGAAAAGAAACATATAGTCTGCATAGATGTACTAAGGAGCATTGCAATCATTTGTGTGGTCCTATGTCATGCCACAGAAAATGTATATAAATTAAATCTTGATTATATGTCTAATGTAAATGTATTATCAAAGTTTTTTGCATTTACCACATTTAGTATTGGCAGATTAGGAGTTCCCTTTTTTCTTTTTATTACAGGTTATTTATTACTCGACAATTATTATGGTCATGGGCAATGTCTGGATTTTTGGAAAAACAAATGGTTTTCTCTACTGGTTACAGTGGAATGCTGGATCATTATTTATGATGTATTTTTAACTCTTCATGATGATCAGGCATTTTATTTCACTTCCCTGATCAAAGAAATGCTTTTCCTTAAAAAGGTTGATATGTCCCATATGTGGTATATGCCAATGATATTGGGAATGTACTTATTCATCCCAATAGCAGCAAATGCCTTACAGGCTATTCACAAAGAAATGCTGATATTTCCATTATCGCTTATATCTTTTTATGTATTTCTGATTCCAATTATCAATGTGGTTTTGCTATCTTTCAACAAAAATGGCATTTCCAGCCTTTTATCATTTGGATTTTCCGGAGGTGTTTATGGTATATATCTGATACTGGGATATTTTATGAAACATGGATATCTTCAAAAAATAAAAAGTACATACTTAATTTTATGTGCGTTTATTTCCTTTGCTCTGACCCTTTGGCTTCAATTATTTGCATACAGGCATTCCTATCCATATAATGTCTGGTACGACTGCGGTTTTCTGATGCTTTGCGCCTTATGTATCTTTGAACTTTTTAAAAGAATTCAAAATTTCCATTTTGAAAAACTTTTTTATCATATATCAAAACACTCTTTTGGAATATATTTAATACATAATATGATTCAGTTGCTTATGATTTCCTATATACAGGTCATAAATAATCTGCCCCTGCAAGTCATTACACTTTGGATTCTTTCTCTGACAGTCAGTTATTTTCTTTCCTTTGTCATAAGAAAAATCCCCAACATAGGAAAGTGGCTGCTTTACAAATAAAAGAAATCCGAAGCCAACCGCGCCAGACTTCGGATTTGTTTTAAATTTCATATGTATATTTTACGATGCCATGTCGCTGGAACGATAGTCCAGTCGTATTTTATCTGCAATTCTGGCTATGTATTCGCTGTTGGTAGGTCTTCCTTTTCCGGAAGCTGTGGAATAGCCAAACAATTCTTCCATTGTGTCTGTGTTTCCGCGTGTCCATGATACTTCAATAGCATTGCGGATCGCTCTTTCTACTTTCTGAGACGTTGTTTTGTAAATTCTCGCGATTTCAGGGTAAAGCAGCTTTGTTACACTGCTTACTACCTCCATATCAGCCTCAGAAATCAAAATAGCTTCTCTGATGAAATGATATCCCTTCAGATGTGCCGGAACCCCTAAATCCAGCATGATCTTAGTCACATACCTTTCCATCTCTACGCGCCTTGTTATTTCATTTACCATATCTTGTTTCCCCTTCATTTCTTTCTACGATAACTGTAATAATGTGCGCGGTTCTGATATAAAGATACCATTTTTGTTCTAATTTGTCTAATTTTTTCATCGACAATATTCGTCAAAAGAAAAAAGCATTTTATTTATACTGCCGGTTCCGGCTAAATTCTGCTCAACACAAATCTGCATTTTCCTTTAATTTTCAATACCTTTTTCCCTGCCGGGACAAAAAAGCTGTCGCCTGCCGAAAAATCGCTTTTCTGCTCACCTGCTGCCATTTCTCCTTTTCCTTCAATAAAAACAAGGGCGCAAAAAGAAGCATCATCCAAAGACAGCTCCGCTTCCTCCTCCACTTCATAAAGCGTAGCAGAAAAATATTTACATTCTCCCAAAAGCTGTCTGATATATCCTTTGCCTTTCTCCTGTTCTCCTGCAGGAACAGGCGCATATTCATATGCCCCAAAATCCATATTGTCAAAGGCTTTTTCTAAATGTAAGGGTCTTTTCCTTCCATTCCCGTCAACACGGTCATAATCATAAAGCCTGTAAGTAGCATTGGAACTTTGCTGGATTTCCAAGATCAGCAGACCTTCCAAAATAGCATGGACCGTTCCTGCTTTTACAAAGATCACATCTCCCTTTTTTACAGGAATTCTGTTTAAAACCTCCGTAAGAGTTCCTGCCTCGATCCTTTGCCTGCATTCTTCTTTGGTAACCTCTCTCTGAAATCCCAGATAAAGACTTGCACCCGGCTCTGCATTTAATACATACCACATTTCATTCTTGCCATAGTCACCTTCCACGCTCATAGCATAAGCGTCATCAGGATGTACCTGGACAGAAAGCGGATTAGTCGCATCAATAAACTTGATCAAAAGGGGAAATTTTTCAAAAGGCTGGCATTTCCATCCCAGAGCGCCTTTACCAATCTGCTTCAGGTATTCGGAAAAAAGCATTCCTTTTCTGTTTCCTTCTGCAAGAGTACAGACTCCTGCCTTATGTGCCGATATCTCCCAGCTTTCGGCAATCTGGGTTTGGGCATTCATTCCCTCTCCCTTTCCATAAATTTCCCGAAGCCTCTGACCTCCCCAGATATAGTCCTTATAGACAGGCTTCAGCTTAACAAAATCCTCTTCTGCCTGAAGAATATCTCCGCTTTTCGCGCCTGCACTCATTCCCACACTGACTTCGATCACGATCAGATCATTTGCCGTCCGGTTCGCTATTTTATGAAAGGTCCCCACAGGCACAAACACGCTGTTATTTCTGCCATAGTCCCTGGTCACCCCTTCCATGGTAATAGACGCAGTCCCGCTGACAATGGACCAGTGCTCGCTGCGCTGTTCATGCTTGTGCATGGTCAGGGATTTCCCGGGAAAAATGGTCAGTTTCTTAACCATATAGCCCTCTGACCGGTTCAATGTCTCTTTTATGCCCCAGGGAGTATAAAAAATATCTCCTTCATCAAAAATATCTCTTTGTTCTTCATAATGGCTGCCCATGATTTCCCTGATGGCAGCGCTGTCTCCTTTTTGGGAAATATATGCAGCATCCTTAGTGTTTACAATGAGCAGATCCTTACAGCCATTTGCTACGACTAACTTATGCTTATCTTCATTTAATACAGATACGTTCTCGCACCGGTTGGTAATAGCCGGTCCCCGGAGAGAGGGTGCGTCGAACTCCGTAAGAACCTCCTGATTCAACAGTCTGGACCAGGCAAATTCACCCTTTACAATATCTACATGTCTTCCAGCCCATTTTTGAAAAATGCTGTCTCCTACACTGAGAGAAGGAATCTGCATAAGCCATTGTCCGGAAATCACAAAAGCATCCTCATCTACATAGATTCTGTCACTGCCATTTTGACACATATCAAAAAGCTGAGGTTCATTTTCCCGTATAGCTTCCAGATAAGTTCCCGCCTTCATCAAAAAAATTCCGCTGTCCAACAGCATATTTTCCTGACATGCACCCTTACATCCGCTTACAAAGGCTGTCACACTGTGTCCTTCATAAACAAAGGCACTGTGTCCTTCCATGGAAAAAGGCTCCCCGCCCCGGATACTTTGTTCCGCCTGACATCCTACCACGACAATATTATCATTCCCCAGAAGTTCCCTGGCTCTGACAATAGTTCCGTTATAATCACCTTCTCCAACCAGATGATCTGTAGAAACAACCAGAATTTCTTCTTCTTTATCCACACACATGGCTGCAATGGCTACAGCCGGTGCAGTCTGCCTGCCCATTTCCTCCAGAAAGCACTGATATGCAAGCCCCTGAAATGCCTGCATCTGCCCTTCCACAATATAGCGGTATCTGCTGTTGGTTATAATAAAAAATTCATCACAAAAAGGCAGATTCCTCGCTATGGCTTCTTGAAATAAGGATCTGCCTTCCCTGATATAGATAAACTGCTTGGGATAATTCCTGCGGGATAAGGGCCAAAGCGCATCACCGCTTCCCCCTGCCAATACAAAACATTTCATTTAGAGATACTGCTCCCTTCCCTGTTCTGCCAATTGATCCACAATATTTTTGACTTCCTGTGCCCGCTCCCTGGGACATATCAACACAGCATCCCCGGTCTGCACCACGATCATATCTTCCAGACCGATTGCAGCAATCAGCTTGTCTGTTCCGTAAATAATACAGTTCCTGCTGTCTTCACAAAGTGTTTCTCCGTATCTGGTGTTTCCACTTTCATCCGCTTCCCTCATCAGGGAAAGCATATCCAGACTTCCGATGTCATTCCAGCCAAAACTTCCCGGAATGACCAATACATTATCCGCCTTTTCCATAATACCGTAATCAATGGAAATCTTAGGTATGACAGGATATATTTTCTCAATCGTTACCTGTTCCTTTACAGTCCCTATAGCATCCCCGATCTCAGACAGACATTGAAAAACATCCGGTAAAAGCCATTCCATGTAAGAAAGAATCGTGGAAGCTTTCCAGATAAACATTCCGCTGTTCCAAAGATAACCGCCCTTTGACAGATAGTTTTTTGCGGTTTCTTCATCAGGTTTTTCTACAAACTCTTCCACTATGGAATAGTTTTTATTGTTTTTATCTCCAATCGGCGTCTGGCTGCCCTGTTTACTTTTAATATATCCATAACCTGTTGCCGGAAAAGTAGGTTCTATGCCAATAGTAACTAACGCATCTGTCTGTTCCGCCGCCAGCATGGCTGCTTCCAGAACACGGCTAAATTCCTCTTCATCCTTTACGAAATGGTCTGAGGGCAGAATACACATAATGCCGTCTCCATACTTGCGCAGGATCTCCATTGCCGCATATCCGATACATGCCGAAGTATTCCTTGCCGCAGGCTCTGCCAAAATGTGATCCTTATTAAGCCTTCCTTCTGTTTCCTCCTTCATCAGTTCTGCCTGGGAAACATTGGTGACAATAAACATATTTTCCCGCTCCACGGTAGAAGAGAGCCTGTCCAGGGTTTCATTGATCATGAAATCTTTTCCGCTTAAATTCAAAAGCTGCTTTGGTCTTTCTTTTCTGCTCAAAGGCCAAAAGCGGGTTCCTCCGCCTCCTGCCATGATCACACCATATCGTTTCATACAAATTCCTCTTACATTCTTGCTGTTTCTACATTTTCCCTAAACCAGTCATAAGCCAGCCGGACGCCCTCTTCCAGATCCACTTTATGGTTCCAGCCCAGTTCATGAAGTTTGGTTACATCTGTCAGCTTTCTGGGTGTACCGTCGGGCATTTCCCTATTCCAATGGATCTCTCCTTCATATCCTACACACTTTTGTACCGTTTCAGCCAACTGTTTAATGGTAACTTCTTTTCCGGTTCCAATATTCACATGCTGTTCCCCACTGTAATTTTCCAGCAAAAATACACAGGCATCTGCCATATCATCCACATATAAAAACTCTCTTAAAGGAGTTCCTGTTCCCCAAAGCTCCACAAAAGGCGCATTATTTACCTTCGCCTCATGAAACTTGCGAATCATTGCCGGCATAACATGGGAGCCGTTTAATTCATAATTATCATGAGGTCCGTAAAGATTGGTAGGCATACAGCTGATAAAATCATCCCCATACTGGCGTTTGAAAAATTTGCACATTTCAAGTCCGGCAATCTTGGCAATGGCATATGCCTCATTAGTGATCTCCAGGGGACCTGTCAGCAGTGCGTCCTCAGGAATAGGCTGAGGCGCCATTTTAGGATAAATACAGGTACTGCCTAAAAAGAGCAGTTTCTTTACCTGAAAGTCATGGCAGCATTTGATCACATTGCACTGAATCTGCATATTTTCATAAGCAAATTCCGCAGGTGTGGTGTTATTGGCATTGATTCCGCCAACCTTGGCTGCCGCAAGGACTACTACATCCGGTCTTTCTTCTTCAAAAAATGCCCGTACCGCCGCCTGATCGGTCAGATCCAGTTCTTTATGCGTCCTGCCCATCACATTCTCATAGCCTTTGGACTTCAGATTTCTTACAATGGCGCTTCCCACAAGTCCTCTGTGTCCTGCCACATAAATTTTGTCTGTCTTATCCATTTCAATCTAACTTCCCTTCCGTTGCTCTTTATTGTTCCGCTTTATATTCTGCACAGGTTTTTCCTGTAATAGCCTTCATATCTGAATCCATCATCATGGATACAAGCCCCTGGAAATCAACTTTTCTCTTCCATCCCAGCTCTGTTTCTGCCTTGGTGGGATCACCCCACAAAAATTCCACTTCCGCAGGACGATAAAATTCAGGATTGATATCAACCAGAAGTTTTCCGGTTTCTGCATTATATCCCTTTTCGTCGACTCCCTTGCCTTCCCAGCGGATTTTAATGCCCAATTCTCCAAATGCCGCTTCCACAAACTGGCGCACTGTATGGGTCTCATTGGTGGCAAGAACAAAATCTCCCGCCTTGTCATTCTGTAAAATTCTCCACATACCTTCTACATAATCACCGGCAAATCCCCAGTCTCTCTTTGCATCCATATTTCCCAATGTCAGCTTTTCCTGATTGCCTGCCATCATATTAGCAATTGCTAACGTTATCTTGCGGGTTACAAAATTTTCTCCTCTTCTGGGAGATTCATGATTGAATAAAATGCCGTTGCAGGCAAACATATTATAAGATTCCCTGTAGTTTACCGTGATCCAATAGGAATACAGCTTTGCAACTCCGTAGGGACTTTTGGGATAGAAAGGAGTTTTTTCACTTTGGGGAGCAGTCTCAGGAATACCTCCGAAAAGCTCTGAAGTGGATGCCTGATAATATCTGCAGTTACCGCCGTTTACACGGATCGCCTCCAACAGTTTTAAGGTGCTGACCCCTGTAGCCTCTGCTGTATATTCAGGCACATCAAAAGAAATCCCCACATGTGACTGGGCTGCCAGGTTATAAACTTCTGTAGGCTTGATCTCTCCGATCAGGCGCATTAAATTACTGGAATCAGTGGTATCCGCAAAATGAAGAAAGAATTTCACCTTATGATATGCCGATGCGATCAGATGATCGATCCTTTCTGTATTGCTGATACTGTGTCTTCTGATCAGACCGTGTACTTCATAACCTTTTTCCAGCAGAAACTCTGCCAGATATGATCCGTCCTGTCCTGTAATACCCGTAATAAGTGCTACATTTTTCATAGTTTTTGTCATTCCTTTCAATTCACTGCGGCACAGATTATAACTGCCGTCTTTTTCCTAAAAAGTTTTTATTCCTTAGTATGCGACAATTCTTCCGTTTTAGTTCGCTTTCACTAATTTACTCCAACGGGATTTAGAAAGCAATGGACAATTTTGCCATAAAATAGTAAAATATTGCTATCATTATTTTTTCATTAAAAGCATTGATTTCAGGTGATTTTTATGAACAATTTCAATTCAAATCGTATTATTACAACACCATCCTCTTACGCCAGGGACCATTATCTGTACGTACAGGAAACAGGCTCTCTGCAAAGTATAGAGCCCCACATCAGCCGCCGTGACAATCTGGCTTCCCTGCTGTTCTTTATTGTTATGAAAGGCAGCGGTACCTTGACCTACAGGGGCAAAAAACAGACCATCAATACGGGCGACTGTATTTTTATCAATTGTCTGGAAGAATACTCCCACGAAAGCAGCCAAAATGATCCCTGGGAATTATCCTGGGTACATTTTTACGGAAAAGAAGCTGCGGAAATTTACAGGCATTATCAGGAGCAGGGCGGTCATTATCTATTTCATCCTTCAGACGCCTCCCCGCTGATCCATGCCCTAAAAAATCTATTTGATGAACAGGATACCAAAGGTACTTTTTTTGAACTAAAATGCCACAAAAATCTGACGGATATCGTTACTGCCTGCTACCTGGAATCCGCTTCTATCCAGGAAGAAAAAAGCGACAGCACCTATGGCAAGATTCTCTCCATCCGTTCCTATCTGGATGAACATTTCGCTGATGATATTGATCTGGACATGCTTTCCCGCCGGTTTTTTATCAGCAAATTCCACCTCTCCAGGGAATTTAAAAAGATAACCGGCATCACTTTGGGCAATTATTTAAACGGACGGCGCATCAACGAAGCCAAACGGCTTTTGCGCTTTACCAAAGAACCTATAGGAGCCATTGCCGCTGCCTGCGGCATTCCTGATGTGAATTACTTTACTAAAGTATTTTCCAAATATGAGGCCATGACACCCAGTGCTTACAGGAAGAAGTGGTAAATTATATTTTTACATTTTATCATTATATTAAGAAACTTGGTTATGTTTTTCATATTTCCTTGATAATAAAAAAAACTTGGTCTATAATATTTTATAAAGTTTTAAGATTTTATTTATTATTCATCGAAGAAGGAAATTTTATGAACATCGTTAATCAGATTATAAAGAATCCTATTTTTGTCTGTGCCGCATTGGGCTGGTTTGTTGCACAAGTCTTAAAGACCATTATCCATTGTATTGTAAATAAAGAATTTGTCCTGGAACGGCTGATCGGAAACGGCGGCATGCCCAGTTCCCACTCCGCAACAGTGTGTGCTCTTGCCACAGCTACCGGAATGACCTGCGGTTTTGACGGTTTCCCCTTTGCAATGTCTACCTTTTTTGCCATCATTGTCATGAACGATGCCATGGGAGTCCGTCTGGAGACCGGCAAGCAGGCAATCGTATTAAATGATATGATGGAGCTTTTTAAGGAAATGGGACGTTGGGATGGGAAACATCCCATTGAACATCTGAAAGAATTTGTAGGACATACTCCCCTGCAAATCCTGATCGGTGCAATATTAGGTATCTGTATTGCAGTCACATACTGCAATCTTGCATTATAAAAAAGACTAACAAAAATCGTATGTATTTTCCTGAAAACTGTTGTCCGGAATACATACGATTTTTTACTTTCCATTATTTTTCTTCTGATTCTTTTACTTCGTCAATGAGATACGGCGGTCTGTTCCGGGAGGCATCTAAAGCCCTCCATACGTATTCTCCCAAAATTCCCATCATCAGCATCATACAGCCGAAAGAGAAAAGCACCACACACATAAGGGATGCCCAGCCCAGGATCGGAGTACCCACCATAACTTTTTCAACAATTACCTCAATCGCCATCAAAACGGAAACCACAAAAAAGAGCACACCTACCGTTGACATGAAACGGATGGGGAAATAAGAAAAGCTCAACATGGAATCCATGGCTAACTTGACCTTCTTGGACAAAGTCCAACGGGATTTTCCCACTTCTCTGTCCTTTCGATGGAAATATACGTGGTCTGTTTTAAACCCAGCCCACAGAACCTGTAAGGTCAGGGATGAATTTTTCTCATCCAGCATTTCCAGCACATTGATCACCTGTCGGTCCAATAAATAGCAGTCACAGCCTCCCACCGGCATTTTGTCATTTACCAGTTTATGAATGATCACATAATACATATGGGCAAAAAATTTTTTCACAGGATTTTCATCCCGGTCTGAACGCACCGCAAGGACTACTTTATTTCCCTTTTTCCAACTCTCGTACATCTCCAGAATGATTTCACTGTCTTCCTGGAGATCAGCCTGTTTTGTCACGGCACAATCACCGGTACAAACAGACAATCCCGCCAGGAGCGCCGCATGTTCTCCAAAATTCCGGGACAGCTTCACGCATTTGGTATTGCCGTCCATTTCCTTAATTTGATTCATGATCTCCCAGGAATTGTCTCCGGAGCCGTCATCTACAAAAACAAGTTCATAGTCTCCCAGCCTGCCCAGGATTTTTTCCTTCATATCTTCATAAAGCATCATCAGCGTGTCGGAATTATAATAAACCGGCACTACGATAGAAATCTTACTCATCTTCTCTGTTCCCTTTTACTTCTTTCAAAAATGCGTCGTAATCTCTGATATATTCTGCACCGTCATAATGTTCGCTGGCTAAGACTAAAAGCACGGAATCGGCAGAAAAGTCATACATATCCTTCCAGACCATGGTATCGATATAAAGTCCCATACGGGGCTTGTTCAATTCTATGATCTCCGTCTCCATGCCATTATCTACCTTTACTTTGCTGGTGCCGCTGACATTGATCAAAACAAATTCCGTCTTGCGGTTTGCATGTTGTCCCCTGACGATATCAGGATCAGAACCATACATATAAAAAACCCGTTTAATGTCAAAGGGAACATCCATTCCACTTCCCTCAGCTACAACCAGATTGCCTCTTTCATCACCGAATTCATTAAAGTTAATAATCCGAAACTGTTCATTTAAATGCTTCATCTTTTACTTCCTTAACATTCACTTTCCACAAAATCATATTTTCTTTTGTAAAATAGTTCAAAATCTATTGATGGCATCAATGACGCAGGTCTGCTCCTCTTCCGTCATGCCGTTATACATAGGAATGGACAGCACTTCCTTTGCCAGCCTTTCCGTAATGGGGAAATCTCCCTCTTTCCATCCCAGATAATGATAAGCCTCCGCTAAGTGTGGGGGAATAGGGTAATGGATAATGGTCCCTATTTCCTTCTCATTGAGATAAGCTATCAGCGCATCCCGCTCCTTACAACGGATTACAAACTGGTGATATACATGGGTGGCTCCAGGAATATCCATAGGCAGTTGAATTTTATCATTTTTGATCTCTGCCAGATAGCGTGCCGCAATTTTTCTCTTTTCTTCCGTAAGCTCGTCCATATGGGAAAGTCTGACTCTCAGCAGCCCTGCCTGTATTTCATCCAGCCGGGAATTGGTTCCCACCACTTTATTATAATACCGCTTTTCGCTTCCATAATTGCGGAAAATTTTCATATCCTTTGCAATCTGCTCATCATCGGTCACAATGGCGCCGCCGTCTCCAAAGGCTCCCAGATTTTTGGAAGGATAAAAGGAAAAGCAGCCAATATCTCCAAAAGTTCCTGTCATCTTTCCCTGAAAACATGCTCCGTGAGACTGTGCACAATCCTCTACTAAACGCAGATCATATTTTTTGCAAATTTTCAAAATGGGCTCCATATTGGTAGCCTGTCCGTATAAATGAACCACCAGAATGGCTTTTGTCCTGTCTGTGATCTTTTCTTCTATTTTTGCCGGATCGATCTCATAATAATCATCCGGCTCTACAAATACAGGTGTGGCACCATTTATGGTAATACCCATGACGCTGGCAATATAAGTATTTCCCTGTACGATGACTTCATCTCCCAAACCGATACCCAGAACCCGGAATGCAAGCCAAAGGGCATCCAGTCCGCTGGCAAGTCCCACACAATAAGCTGCTCCCGTATACGCTGCAAATTCTTCCTCAAAGGCAGTTACTTCTTTTCCGAGCACATACCAGCCGGAACGAAGCACTTCAAGAGCCTTCTGTTCAAATTCTTCCTGATATTGGTAAAAACCCCGGTCCATCCGGTTTGGCATAATCTTCATACGAATTCTCCAATTTTGCTTATAAAACTCTTTTTATTTTACCATTGCGTACTTTGCTAGTCAAATACTTCCTAACATGCTATAATCTCATGGAAAGCGGTTAAAATAAGGAAGTGCCTATGAAAACAGTTAGTAAAAGCAAACAGATTATGGTAAATATGGCTGCCAGTATGGTGTCTACTTTGGTCAGCCTTGCTATTAGTTTTATTTTATCCCCTATTATCATTGATAAACTGGATTATGAAGCTTATGGGTTTATGACCCTTGCCAACGATTTTGTCAGTTATGCAAACATTGCAGCAATGGCTTTAAATTCCATGGCAGGACGTTTTATTACCGTCAGTCTGACCAAAGGGGATTATGACAACGCAAATAAATATTTTAATTCCACCATGTACGCCAATATGGTGATCGTGGCGGCATTGTTTATTCCCTGTGTATTGGTCGTTACTTTTCTGGACAAACTGGTGAACATCTCTCCTGCATTGACTCCCGATGTAAAGCTTTTGTTTGCCCTGACTTTCCTGAATTTTATGATAACGATTATCAGCACTACCTTTTCCACTGCCACATTTGCGGCAAACAGGCTGGACTTACAGGCATTCCGCTCCATTGAGTCCCAGATGCTTCGTTCTGTTATTTTAATTGTAACCTTTTTCTTTCTGCCCATTCATGTTTCTTATACAAGCGCTGCCTCCCTGGCTGCAACGGTCTATCTGCTTTTTACGTATATCCACTATACCAAAAAGCTGATGCCCCAGATCGAAGTGAGCAGAAAACATTTCAGCATAAAAAAAGTGTTGGAAATCCTGTCTGCCGGCATCTGGAACACAGTTATGCGGGCGGGGCAGACCCTGACCAACGGTCTGGATATCCTTATTACCAATCTGTTTATCGGCGGTACTGAAATGGGCTATATCAGCACTTCCAAGACTATTGTTGTGGCGATCAATACCCTGTATGAAACCATTTCTGCAGTGTTTACGCCATCTCTTACCATCAGCTACGCCAAAGAAAACAAAAAAGAGCTGTTGGAGGATCTGACAAGCGCAATGAAAATGACCGGCTTTTTTGCTAATATCCCTTTGTGCTTTGTGGTTGCTTTCGGTATTCCGTTTTATACCCTGTGGCTGCCAAATTCCAAGTCCATTACGGACGCTTCCGTTATTCAGATCATATATGTGCTAACTCTTCTTACTATGTTCGGAACAATTGTAGGCGGCGTGATCAGCCCCTTATTTAATGTGTATACAGTAGTAAACAAATTAAAATGGAATTCTATTATCACCCTTGTTATGGGCGTTCTAAGTGCAGGAATTGTTTTTGTACTGTTAGATACCACTTCCCTGGGTGTTTACTGTGTAGCAGGTACTTCCACGATCCTGGGCATCATAAAAAACATGACTTTTACACCCATGTATGCAGCCCATTGTCTGGAAATACCTAAGAAGTCCTTTTATCCTACCATTATCCGGTACATTCTGGTAAGCATTGCCATGGGTGCGGTTTTCTATGGATTTTATCTGTTCTTACCTTCGGACAGCTGGTTATGGATTTTTGTGGATGTGGTCATCTGTGGTATTGTGGGCTGTATGATCAATCTACTGTTCTTATTTGGTAAGAAGGAACGGGCTATGCTTTTGGATATCATGCAGAAAACATTGCATAGGACAGGAAGCCGTTAGGAGGTTTTTTATGGCAAAGGTACTTGGAGTGGTCAGCACTCCCTATCATCTTCTGGTTTTTCTTTTTGTTAAGGATGCACTTTTAACAGATGACGAAGTGGATCTGATTGTGACGGATAAAACCCCTTCTATGGAGGAACTTTATAAGAGTGGCAGGCTGGAGCCTTATTTTCATAAGGTTTCTTTTGCGGACGGCAGGAAGATCAAAAATCCTTATAAATCTGCAGCAATTACTTTTTGGGAGAGCTTTGTCCACAATGGCACTACGGAAGTTATCATTGATAAACCGCTGCCGGCTTATGACAAAATGTATTTTGCTTCCCCCGGCACTCCGGATGAAATCGTAAAGGAAATTGCCAAAACCCTTATTAAGAAAAATAGGAAACTGACTTTTCACAGATATGAGGACGGATTCGCCAGTTATACCAAAAGACCTGTTCATGTTATCAATACGCCTTCGGGAATGTCCATGTATAAAGCGCTATGGCATTATGATATAACCGAAATGGAAAGAGAGATATTGCTATTTGAGCCGGAAATGGCAGAAAAAAATGTGGATTTTGAAAAGATCCGGATTCCCCAGACGCCGGAACGGATCAGCCGGATCACGAAAATGGCTGAGGATATCTTTCGCTTTAAAGCCCAGGTTCCCCCTCAGGATATTATCTTCTTAGGGCAGGGGACTGAAAACGGCTCCGGCAATCCCGAAACCTATCAGAGATTGATCCGGAAGCTCAGAGACATTGCGGGAAACGATAATTTTGTTATCAAGCCCCATCCCAGAGGAACTCATGACGATTTTCACGGTGAATTACATGTATACAAGGATTCCTGTCCTTTTGAATTAGCTATTGCTTCCGGTGCAATGGAAGAAAAGACTTTGATTTCTTTTTATTCAACCGCATGTGTCGCAGGAAAATTATTGTTCCATAGCAAATGCCGCATTATTTTTCTTTATCCTTTAGCAGAGGATTCTTTTAATGAAAAATGTGATTATGAAGACTACTTCAGCACATTTTCCAGGCTGTGTGAAAATGTCTACATTGCACGGAGCTGGGAAGATGTGGAAAGATTAATATAAGGAATAATACAAATGCTTACACCGGGAAAGGAAAAATAAATCATGTATGATGAAGCCAAAAGCCGCTCCGCTTTTTTTCAATTATTCTTGAGCCCTGCTTAAATACGCATCGTTATTGCCTTCATTTACATAGGTACACACATAGGTCTGTCCCCCATACTCATAAATATCTCCCAAAGAAAGCGTATCCCGCTCTACCATAAGAATTGCATCAGGTGCATCCTCACTGGATATTTCCCCGTTTTCTGCAATGATATGGCGCAGTTTTCCTTCCGGATAATCTTCATGGAACATAAGCCACAAGGGATAATCGTACCCATCGCCGGAAATGATCAGTCCAATATCCTTCGCCCCTTCTTCCTTTGCCATTTGCAAAAGCTCTTCATAAGATGCAAGTCTCTGATTGAATACAAAATAATAGGAAATACGGTTTTCACAGCCATTCTTCAAAAAATCTCCTGCCTGTTTCATATTATAGGTCACAGAGGGAACCGCCAGGATCGTACATAATCCGATCAGTACGATCAAAATCGCATTGCGTATACCTTTTTTAAGCTTATCTATAAACAGCCAGAGCAGATTTGCACTCATGATCACAGTGATTGCCAGCGCAGGATATAACAATCTTGTTCCCCATGGCTGCCAGCGCAGCAGTGCCATGATAAAACCAAAAGAAAGCCATGCGGAAACGGCAAATCCCAAAGAAAGTTTCCACTGCTTCTTTAATTGAACCTCCGCCTTTTTTCTCCTGATGATCAGACGGATCAAAAGAACGATCAATAAAATCCCCCCAAGCAATGCCAGATAAGCTGCAAAGGCGCTGGGTGTCTTGTCGTGGGAATACATGTCATCTCCCATATTCATATGATGCAGAAAATCGAAACCGTGAAAAGCGATCGCCTCATTATTCACTTCCACTCCCAGAAGCTGTCCTGCATGAATGGCAATACGATATACAAACCCGTTTAAAGGACGGAAAAAATTCTGGGTGATCAAAAGAGAGAAATTCTTTAATATATTGACCAGAATGTATTTTACATTTTTAGTGGCGACCATAATATCTCCACTGGCAGTATCCGTCATAATACTTCCGCTGGAAAGAAAAGTCCTGATCCACGTTTCCGACACAGGTATGATTATGCTGACTGCCGCAATTCCTGCACTTCCGATCAGCTTGCCCGGCTTATCTTTCTTTGCCAGTCTGGAAATAAGCAGCCATGGCATGAAAAACAGCATGGAAGCACAAACACTGGTCTTTGCCAGATAAGCAAATGCTACTGTCAATCCAAGCATTATGATAGTCAGCACCTGTTCCTTATTTAACAGGATCTGATCCCATTGGACTACACCGATCAATTCATAAACAAATATAGCAAAAAACACGGTTACAAACAGATCGTTCTGGGTCGTAATGCTCTGGGAAATAGTCAAAGGCATCATCATAAATGCAAAAGCGCCGAACAGAGAAAATGTCCTGTTTGTCCCAAGGCGTCTTGCACTTTGATAGATAAAATATGCCGCCAGAAACAAAGATATATACTGCAAAAAATTCACAAAGGTATCATTTCCGCCTAACACCATCATGTGCAGAAGGTTATATTCTGCTAACACAGGAGAATATATCTGCCTGTCAATATTGGTCACATAATGAGCAACGCTCTGATGATCTATCCAGTAGCCGATCCGCGCCAGATGATAGGACATGGAATCGTAATTATAGGGCACAGTAAAGACCGCACCTATCAAAAGCACAAGAGACAGAACCAGCAATATGCCAAACATGATCCTGCACAGGGTCCTATCCCCGCTATCTGTGCCCTCTGCTTTGTCATATACCCTTTTCTCTATTCTTTTTCCTTTAAAATAATCCGTTTTTCCTTGAGTTAAAAAAGCCGGCAGACCGTTTTCTTTTCCATACATCATCACAGCAAAAAAGAAAACCAACAGCCATGAAGAAAAAACCGTATATCTGTTCAGTAAATGAAAAACAGAAAGAAGGTTGGTTATGATCAGCAAAAGAACTTCAAAAAACAAAACCGTTCTTGCAACAGCTTCCCCTGTTTCTTTTGTTTTTGCCTTTAAATATCCGTATAATGCGACGGCTGCCGCCGGTAAAATAAGAATCATGATAAATTTCCCTTTCTCTGGAATCAGCTAAAATATAACAAATATCAGTAGATTTAGCAAGCCGCCTGGGGTATAATATGCAATATGGAACGAATGAAAATGCAATTTCAAAACTGTAAAAAAATTCATATAGGCTTGTTTATAGGATCGCTTATCATCTGGTTTTGTACTTTTATAACCAATCAGAAAATCTTTACAGACGATGCCCTAAATATGAACTGTCTTCCCATTGACAGGGATGCGGTTTCTTTCATGCATATGGCTTCCAAGATTCTTGTTTTTCTTATAATCTGGGGCATGCTGGAGTTTTTCTATTATGGTTTCAGGCATAAAAAGCTGCTGGCTGCCTTTTTGGGATTTTTTCTTTTTTATATCATTTTATTATTATGCAGCTATCCCGGCTACTATATGAGTGATGATACGGTCATTTTCGGTTATGCAACCAGATATTATCCGGTTTATTGGCATAATTACCTGACTTCTTTATTTTATATGACGGGTATGTCATTGTTCCCAGCCTCTACGGGACCTATTATTTTAAATGATATGTGCCTTGCATTGGTTTTTGCATTTATTTTTTATAAGACGGACATGCTCTTTGCTCATAAACTGAAATATGTGATCTTATTATGCGGACTCATGCCTTTTGTCATGCTGTCAGCCTTAATGTGTTTCCGTCCGGCATTGTATTCTCCTTTCTTTTTGTTTTTCTTTGCTTTTTTGTATTTTGAGAAAAAAGAAAAAAAGGAACTGACTTTAGGAAAATTTATTTTCCTTGCCCTGCTTACAGCCCTGTTATGCTTTTGGCGGAGCGAAGGCATTGTTTTAATCGTCTTCTGCCTGTTCCTCATTCCTGTGTGCTATGGCGTGCATATAAAAAAAACAGCACTGTTTTTACTGGCTTTTGCCATTTTCTTTACAACATTGAAAATTCCCCAGTCCAAGGGGGAAGAAAAATATTACGGCAGCGATTATCTGATCATTTCCACCATCAGACCCCTTTCCCTGATCATCCACAGGGAACAGACTTATCCGGAAGCCGGAGAAGACCTTGACAATATTGATGCTGTTATCAGCCTTGACTATATCAGCTATGAAACCTTATCGTGCAGCTCATATAATCGTTATAACTCTGATTTTAACCAGGGGCGTTTTACTGAAACAGGGGCAGACGAAGCATTACAAAGCGCCTATCTGAAAAGCGCTTTCCGCCTGATCCGGCATAATCCGGATTTATATTTTGCTGAAAGGCTGCAGCTCTTCCTCGTAACAAACGGCATCTATAACTATGATGATTCCCTTGTTTTAGGTTTGGAACCTGTGAACACTTCGGAATTCCATCTGTACCAAAGCGATAAAGACTACGGATATGAGTTGATCAAAGGTAACCAAAGGCTGCCTGTTACGGGCACCGATACTGTCCCCATGTTTTTATTCAGCCACGGCGGAGAGGCTTATCTACCTGTATTGATCTTGCTGGTGCTTACCATTTTTATTTCTCTGTTCAGAAAAAACTGGTTTATCTTTTTCTCCCTTGCCTCCCTGATGGCAAGAGAGCTGGTAATCTTTTTGACGGCGCCTGCTTCCTTTATCCAATACAGTTATCCAACCATGTTTGTAACAGTATTTTTGATATTGATCTATTTTATAGAATACGCTGATTTGAAATTTATAGGCAAATCAGATTCCAGGACCATTGATTAAGTATTCAAAAATACCTGAATCGAAAATCAATATCTTGCAAAAATAAAACAGAAAGGAACGAAAAAATGAAAAGAATTTTAGTAACAGGCGGAGCCGGATTTGTAGGCTCACATCTTTGCGACAGACTGATCAAAGAAGGAAATCATGTGATCTGTCTGGACAATCTTTATACGGGAACCATGGACCACATCAGCCATCTGCTTTCCCAACCCGGATTTGAATTTGTGGAACACGATGTAAGAGAACCTTTTGATACAAAGGTGGATCAGATTTATAATCTGGCTTGTCCTGCAAGCCCGCCTTTCTATCAGGAAGATATGGTAGGAACTTCCAAAACCTGCTTTTTGGGAGCTTTAAATATGCTGGAGCTGGCAAAAAAGAATGGAGCGCGCATCCTGCAGGCAAGCACAAGCGAGGTGTACGGCGATCCAGAAATGCACCCCCAGCCGGAAACCTACCGGGGCTGTGTCAATACCGTTGGCATCCGTTCCTGCTATGACGAAGGAAAAAGAGTTGCTGAAACCCTGTTTTTCTCCTATCATTTACAGCATGGTGTGGACACGCGCATTATCCGTATTTTTAACACCTATGGTCCACGTATGAATCCCGACGACGGCAGGGTAGTCAGCAATTTTATCGTACAGGCATTGAAAGGGGAAGATATTACCATCTACGGAGACGGAAGCCAGACAAGAAGTTTCTGCTATGTAGACGATCTCATCGAAGGCATGTACCGGATGATGGAAAATGATGATTTCTGCGGTCCTGTGAACTTGGGTAATCCGGGCGAATTTACCATGCTGGAACTGGCTGAAAAAGTATTGCGCCTGACAAACTCCAAAAGCCGGTTGATCTACTGTCCTCTTCCCAGCGACGATCCCACCAAACGCCGTCCTGACATTTCCCTTGCCAAAGAAAAACTTAACTGGCAGCCGGGGATCAAATTGGAAGATGGATTGGTTAAGACCATCGATTATTTTAAAGGCATCATTTAATGTATCTATAAAAAACAGGGATATTGGGAATTTTGCAGGCAAAAGCCACACACAATTCTGAATATCCCTGTTTTTTTATTTTTTTCTGCTCTTACCAAACAGAAGCAGGTCCAGAATCCAGACCTTCTTAATAAGATAAATGCACAATGCTGTTAAAATACTCATGACCACAAATGCCGCTGCCAGCCATCCTGCAGCCTGAAGGCTGTACACCTGCAGCCCTTTTTCGCCGATTCCCAGCAATCTGGCAAATCTAAAATGCAGCACATAGATTTCCAAAGTATACTGACCGATAAAGGACAGTCCCTTTTTCACCCAGCCCCCGGCAAAATGATAGATTCCGTAAAAACACACAAAGCTTCCTAAAAAAGATGCTGTCATTTGTACCAACAGGGCTCTGGCATCCGTTACCACGATCATGTCAAAAGCGGCAATAAAATATATAAATGCGGCAAATGCGGCAATCCACAGCAGATAATTTATAAGCCTGCCTTTGACTCCTGAAATTGGATGCTGACGGATAAAGGGCATCACATATGCCGCCCACAAATATCCCGCCACATAAAAAGGCAGATATTTAACAGTAAGGCTGGGGCTTAAAAAGCTGTTGCCGCTTCTGCCCTGTATAATGAATCCCAGATAACATATGCCAACGATCATACAAAAAACAACAAACCGCAGAATGCCTTTTACCAGCGGCTTTCCGCTGCATTTCCATCCGCAATGGTCAGCCCCATAGGAAGCAATCATTGTCACTAAGGTAACAATCCATAAGGTCATCAAAAACCATAATCCTCTGTCCAAAGCAAACAACTGCAGCTTCAGTTCCTCCAAAGGATTGGTCAGGTGCGTCAAAAATAGCCACACAAAGAAGGGCAGTAAATAAGAGAACGTCCTCCTTTGAAGCTTTATCAGCCATTTTTTTCCATCAGGCTTTTCCGTCAGAAGGAGAGGCGCTCTGCCTGCAATAAAACCACTGACAACCATAAACAGCGGCATCTGAACTGCCACGATGGCATCATATATATATGGGTCTGCAAGACCGTTTAATACCATGCAATGCCCCAGCATCACAATCAATATGGCAAAACCTTTTACCGCATCCAGTGCGTCATCCCGTTTGTTTACCCGGTCCAATTACTCTTCCTCCCGCCAATATACTTCAAAGATCAGGTCCCCTTTGTCACCTTTTGTCAGACCTGTTAATTTTCCCTGGGGATACACGTCATAGTGACCTGTATCATAATATAAAAATATCAAGTCATGACTGCCCGACAGCTTTTTGATCCTGATTTCGTAGCTGCTGATACCTTCCCTGTTTTCAAACGCAAGGGGATAAAAGGTATAATCCTCTGCCAGGCTGCCCTGTAAAATCTGTTCTTTTATGAGGCTGCCTCCTTCCTCATAGAGGCTTATGCTGTAAAGGCTGTCATTATACTCTCCTTCCAGGTTGTGCACCTGAAAAGCAATCGTAGAAAATGCTTTATCCGTTACAAAGGTCTGGCTTACTTCCATTCCATCGGAAATGGCTATATACTCATTTGCCTGAAACAGAAATTGGTCCACACTCATGGAAACTTCCACATATTCCGTCACTGCCAGCCGCCGGATCAGCAAAGCAGACAAAAGAATACATAGTGTCAAAAAACTTCCAGGCACAATCTTTTTCTGCTCTGCCTCATTCTTCATATTATAAGGCATTATCCCCGGAATAAACACCGCTGCCATACAGCCGTTTACATACATGGTCCCAATGCTGTAGATAGTTCCCGCCTCCCAGATCATCTGAAAGAGATAACTGCCAAGCAAAAACAGGGGCAGGAAAAATAATTCTCCGGGCAGTTTCTTTTTCCACAGCAAAACTGCCACACCCAGCCCGGATATAAGAGAAAGGAGATAAAACGCCTGGGTAACTGCCAGCAAGGGATCTCTGTGAACACCATAAACCACCTGCCAAAGCCAGCCGTAATCCTGGCTTAAATTTAATTCTGAATGGTAGCCGCCGGCTCCGTCCCCAAAGGTCATTGCCAGTTTCTTAAAATATAGTTTTCCCACACCTACCGGTCCTAATGCGGATACACGCTCTTTGACCAGAGAAAGGTCTGCTTCCTTCTTTTCTTCTTTTGTATCAAAGCTCATGGTATAGGCTTCATCTGCCGGACTGAAGGTTCCTGTATCCGAAAGCCCCATGGCAATCCAATGGGTCATGGGAAATGCCGTATCCCTTTCATCAAAGGCAAGATAATGATCCTCTATTTTAGAATATAGCCCTTCCGTAATACCCATTGCCATGAAAAGGACAAATATACAGACTGCTGCAGATGCAATTTTACTTTCCAACAGCTTATTTTTATTTATAATGCTGTCATCTTTCTTCCCGACACAAAATATTACCATCAGTACTGCGATCAGAGCAATTGCAGTAGTTGCACGGATTTCAAACCCCGCCGCAAATAAAACGCCTGCCAAAGCACATTTACAGACATCCCCGTATTTCCTTCCGCCTGTCCTTTCTCTCTTACAAAATACAGCAAGCAGCAGATATGCTCCCCAAACGGCAAAAGCCATGGAACAGGTATTCGTATAATAAAAAGGCAGCCATACATAGGTCAAAGGATTCAATGCCGTGTAGATCATAAAAACCCCGGCAGACCTGGTCCCTGCATACTTTCTGACCAGTGCAAAGGCTCCCCCGAAAGCCGCATCTACAAAAATCACATTTACAAATTGTAATACCAGAACCCCATTGGAAAAATCCCCATGTACGATTCCTATGGCACGGAATATCTTGATCAGCCAATGAGTCATAATGGTCATGGCATAATTATTGGAGTATCTTGCAAAATATCCTTCCAGATCCCCTGCCTGAATCCCTTCCTGACTAAAAAGCGCCAGCGCTTCATCAAAAACCTTTAAGGCATCATAACGGATTCCGGCTTTCGCCACAGCAACAAACACAAACTGCAGCAGGACCATAAATGCCCCAATCAGGGCACACAATGCCACAATTCTCTGTTCCTCCAAATGATCCAGACCTTTTGCAGCCAGCATGAACATCCGGAACAACAAAGCTGTTGCGCCCAGCATTTCCAGCCCCCGCAGCAATACACCCGTTTCCAGATATGCCGTATTGCCGCCTTCCCAGAAAAAACTGCCCATAAAGATCAAATATATGGTAAATACAGAAAAAACTGCCAGTGAAAAACAAAAAACGGTCTTTCTGCTAAAGTCATAAACTCTTTTCCCCATTTGTTCCCCCAAAATAATTTTAGTCTTTTGTAATTTTTTGATAAATAATATCCAAGACCACACATGCGGCTACGGATATGACAATGCTGCACAACTGCAAAACTGCCTTTGGTATTCCGGCACTTTCCGCCGCTTCAGGCATGGCTGCACCTGCCGCTGCCAAAAACATCTGCATCACAAAATAGTGATAGCATAAAATAGTAAGGGTATGTCTTCCCAGCCTTCCCACAAAGGCAGTTGCCTTAGGAAGCTGTCTTTCTGTCCATCTCAATACCAGAAACAACAGATAGCTTGTGCTTACTGCTGAAATCATGCAAATGGCTACGCTTTTACCAAAATAACTGACCGAAAGATTGGATGATCCATTAAACAGGCTGCTGCCGGCAGCGATCAAAATGATCCCTGTCAGAATCGGAATCTTTAGGGACATATTTATTTCTTCCAATTTCTCAAAATAACATCCTTCCCTGAATTCATGTCCTATAAGGAAAAATCCAATAAGAAAAGGCAGAATATCCACACACCAGGGCAGCAAAAAGGGAGAAAGATAATGGTACAGCAGCATGGTAAAAGAAAATACCGCTGCAAACAAATGAACCTTTTTCTTATTGCCTTTCATCAGCCGGTATAATCCTTCTGTACTGACCAGCACCAGAAACAATGCCGGCAAGAACCAGGTAGGCGCATTTAAATTCAGCATCATACTCCGGTCAGGTATGGGAGCCTCAAAAATAACCAGACCTTCGCCGGTTTTTATCAATTGAGTCCTTCCATAAAAAATCCCCAAAAGGGAAATCAATGTCTTTGACAGCTGAAAACTGCCGGAAAGCAGATCCTTGATCAAAAAGAACAGAAATAGCAGCAGGTTTGCTCCAAAATAAGGGACTAACAGCCTTTTTGCCTTTCTTTTCACATAATTGCAATAAGTTTCTTCCTTTTGGGTATATGTATATCCTGCCAATAGGAAAAAGGCCGGCACATAAAACATGCCGCCCCAGAAATTTATCCCCGGAATTACCAGTCCGCTGTGATTTAACGCCACGATCAAAATGGCAATCCCCTTAGCCGCATCAATCCAATTTTTTCTTTGGATCTCTTTCTGTTCCATTCCGCTCCTCCATATATTCTTTCTGCCATTCATAAATTTCCGGCAGAAATCACACAGATGCCATATCAATGAGCATCAAAATAAGCTCCTATTTTCCCCGCCAGCTTCATTCCCGGTTTCTCCACAAACATATGCAACAAATAAGACAAAATCGTTGTCAGAACAAAAGACAAAATCAGATTCAGCACAGCCAGCACATGGTAATTCATCTTATCCTGCAATGCAATATAAAAACTGCAGGAAAACGTACATAATACCGCAAAGTGCAGCAGATAAAAACCATAGGTAAACTGATTGAACCAGGTAAAAGGCTTGATAGACAAAATCTTTGCCGGTCCGCTCAAATGCAGCAGTCCATAGATGACCATGGAAGCTCCCACATTATAAAACAAAATGATCTTTAGAGGAAAGAACCGGTACATGGTCCCTTCCATCCGCTCTCCGATAGGCGGAAAAGACCCTAAAAACAAGCCCCCCAGGAACAACAGAGCCATGAGCCATTTTTGTTTTGACAGCTTTTCCAGCCACACAGGAGCCTGATACGTCAGATCACAGACTACCGTTCCCAAAATAAAAGGCAGAAAATCTGAGCGGATAAAAATAACCGCAGCCACAGCATAAACAACATATCTTGCCTTGCTTTCCCCTAAAAGGGACAGAATAGCCGCTATAAGCAATGTTCCGAAAAACTCATAATAAATAAACCATAAAGGACCGTTATACTGGTTTGCTCCTGTTACAAAACAGCCCCAAAAAGCCTCCTTCATGGCTCCCAGAAGGCTGGGCTCAAAATTATTATAATTTCCCACAAAAACCTCAGAGCCTGCCAGAAGGGATGCCTGGTAATTCTGATATGCGCCAAGGCTCATCAGGATAAAGATCAAAATATTTGCCGTAACTATGGGTAAGATCAGCCGAAAATATTTCTTGATCACTCCGGTCTTTAAAGATCTCTTATCTCCCGTCAGGAAAAACCTGTAGCCTACAAAAAATCCGCTGAGGGTCATAAATATCCTGACACCGAATTTTCCCCCTGCCAGAAGATTCAAAGGCGTGGAACCAAAAATATATTCCAAAGACTCCGTATGAAATTGTTCCGGCAAAAGGCTGTATGCCCCGGGATAAAAGAAATTTATAAAATGGAAATTGAAGATCATCAGACAGGACAATACCTTCAGCCCGTCCAGATAATCCAGCTTTACCGCCTGTTTCATTGGTCACTCCTTATGCAAGAAGAGTTTTCATATATTCTTCAAAGGCATCATGCCAGTCTGCAAACATAAAGTCTGTAGTCAGCTTAAACATATAGTTTTCCAGGATAGAATAAGCCGGTCTTGGAGCAGGGGCATTATATTCCTCTGTTGTGATGGCTTTTACTCTGGTATCCTTGCCTGCAACACGGAAAATTTCTTCTGCAAACTGTGCCCAGCTGCAGCTTCCTTCACAGGTAGCATGGAACAACCCATAGTTTTCCGTAGGCAGCAATACGCCGATAGCCTTTGCTAACTCTTTTGCACTGGTAGGGGTTCCTACCTGATCGCCTACTACGGATACTTCCTCATGAGTCTCAGAAAGGCGAAGCATGGTCTTGATAAAGTTTTTGCCGTCTCCATACAGCCATGCAGTACGAAGAATAAAGTAATCCTTTGCAAACTCCTTTACAAAGTTTTCACCTGCTAATTTTGTCTTGCCATACATTCCCGCAGGACCTACCGGGTCAAATTCAATATAAGGTCTTGTCCCTTTTCCGTCCAAAACATAATCGGTGGAAATCTGGATCATCTTAGCCCCGGTTTCCGTTGCGGCAATACTTAAATTTCTCGGTCCGATAGCATTGATACGGTATGCCGCATCCGCCTGAGTCTCACAGGCATCCACTCCTGTATGTGCCGCACAGTTTATAATGGCATAGGGCTTTACCTCTCTTGCCAGCTTCATAACTGCGTCAATATTGGTTATATCCAGTTCTGCCACATCCGTATTTACCAGTTCATATTCATTGCTTCCTGCATATAATTCGTTGACAGCCCTTCCTAACTGACCGTTGCATCCTGTAATGATTAACTTTTTCATCGCTTTTCTCCTTTTTTCATCCATACGCCATATTTTACCAAATTGTTCTGCCGCCGTCCAGAATAACCGTAGCTCCGGTCATATAAGAGCTTGCCTCCGACAGCATATAAAGTACCGTTGCCGGATATTCGTCAGGTCTGGACATCCTGCCCATAGGGATCAATTGGCTGATCTTCTTTACAAACTCTTCATCCTGTCCGTTGGAAAGACTTGCGGGACAGAGAGTATTGACTCTGATTCCACTCTTTGCCCAATAGGTGGCAAGATATTTGGTCAGTCCCATAATGCCGTGCTTTACAACCGAATAAGAAACGGGCTTAACGGTCTGTTCTTCTTCAGGAACTCCCTCTTTTTTATAAATATTCTGATTGGGAGAGATCACTCCGTAGTCAGAAGAAATATTGATAATAACTCCCTGTTTCTGCTTTTCCATTTCATAACCGAATACCTGACAGCAAAGGAAGGCTCCGGTAAGTCCCACCTTCATGTCATCCTCCCAGATAGATAAGGGCAGATTGTGAAAACGCATGGCTCCCAGATTTTTGGAACCGCCTTCCACCTTGGGATTATTTGCCGCATTATTGATCAGACCGTCAATATGTCCGTATTTGGCAAGAAGTTCATCCCGGATGCCCTCCAGACACTTCCTGTCAGTAATATCCGCCACATAGGTTTCGATTTTCGCCTGGGGATAACGACTTAAAAATTCTTCTTTTACTTTTTCCAAAGGCTCCGGAAAAATATCCAGAAGAACCGGAATTCCTTCTCCCTCCAAAACCGCCTCCGTATGACGCCTTCCGATCAAACCGGCGCCACCGGTGATCACAACTACCTTATCAGTGATTTTAAACTGATCAAAGACCGACATTTACTACACCTCCTGTCCTCATGGATTCCTTGACCGCCATTGCCATTTTCAGGCTGACAATGCCATCTTCTAATGTAATTGTCTCTTCCTTATTCTCTTCCATACAGGAAAGAAACAGCTTTAATTCTTCTATAAACATATCATTTCTGGCAAACTGTGGAAATGCTGCCTGTTCCGTCACATCAGATACTGTTTTTGTCACAAGGGCATTGATCAGATCTGCCTCGATCTGCCCTTTTTCCCCTACAACCTTAATAAAACGGCTGGGCGGGCTTTGATAAAAGTCCGCATGGACATTGACAGAAACCCTGCTGCCTTCCTTCCCTTCCATAACAAACAGAGCATCACAGTTATCCTCCACATCGATTCCCAGACTGCCCAGGGTTCCTCCTATGGCATAAACACTTAAAGGCTTGCCGAAAAGATAATAGAGATAATCCATTTCATGGACCAGCTGATTCGTTACCACGCCGCCGCCCATATCCTTTCTTGCCATATAGGTATCCTTATAGTCCTCATAGGTATGCATGGTGGTAAGCCTTTCTCCTACAACGGAATGTACTGACAGTATCCTGCCCAGCTCACCGCTCTCCACAACCTCTTTTACCATACGGATCGCCGGATGAAAACGGTTCTGATAACCTACAAATACCTTTATGCCGCTTTCTTTTACCGCTTGTTTTAATTCATCAATTCCCGTCAGGTCATCGGAAATGGGTTTTTCCAAAAACAGATGACACCCTGCCTTTGCACACTTTATGGCACAGGGAATGTGCATATTGGTGGGATTGGTAATAAACGCTGCGTCAGGCTTTTGTGCCAGCGCCTCATCCAGATCACCAAAGGCTGTAATATGAAATTCATCCTCCAGACATACATTGTCACGGATCTGCATGGCATCTGAAAAGGTACGCTGCAAACCTCTGACCCGGTATGCAATGATCTCTGCATCTTCTCCCAATACTCTTTTAATGTTTCTCAAATGTCTCTGACCGATGCTGCCGAGACCGATCATCAAAATCTTCATTTCCTTGTATTTCCCTTTCCTTTATCAGATTTTCTATTTTTTCTTCATTTAAAGCTACTGCCTGTGCCAGCTTTCTGACCCTTTCGGACATGCGGGACAAAGTAACGGTCAGAATAAAAATGATCATCAGGGAAAAACAGAATCCCAGGAAAAAGATCATATTGACCGGTGCCCAGATACCCAGCGCATAGGAAAGCTTTGCCAAAAGTGCAGGAAAACAATCCAGGATCAAAACAAATGCAATGGCGATCAGCCAGGACAGGGCATATTTTAATTCCAGCTTTCTCTGCCTGATCATATTCACAATGGCGATCAGCGCAATGACCAGAAATACGCCGATGATCAGTTGTAATTTTAAAGTCATCATTATCTTTTCACTTCCTCAACATTTCTACCAGAATTGCCAGAGTTACCTTTACCATATAATAAACGCTTCTCAGAGGGGAAATAGAAGACACGCCTTCTGTTCTTTCCCTCATGACTACAGGATATTCTCCCACGGTTTTTCCCATATTCAAAATGGCGACCACGCTTTCCGGTTCCGGATAATCCTTAGGATAGGATTCTGCATAAATCTCAATGATATCCCGGTCCACCATGCGCATACCCGAAGTGGGATCTGTTACCCGGGTTTTGGTCAGAAGCCTGATCAGCCCGGAAAAATACCGGATTCCGAAACGCCTGATTCCCGAAGACTGAAAACCTTCTTTTTCAATAAACCGGGAACCGATCAGCATATTCAGCTTATGCTCTATCATATAATCCCGCATCTCATGGAGAAATCTGGCATCATGCTGTCCGTCTCCGTCAAACTGTACCGCAAAATCATAGCCGTTTTTATAGGCATAACGGTATCCTGTCTGGACTGCCCCGCCGATTCCCAGATTGATAGGCAGATTCAGCACATGCATTCCCTTTTCCATGCAGACCTTCAAAGTAGCATCCCTGGAACAGTCATTGACAATGACATAATCGAATTCCGGCGCATTCTGCCTGATATCTTCCACAGTTTTCTCTATGCTTTTTTCTTCGTTATAAGCAGGTATGATCACAATACTTTTCATTCTTTTCCCTTTAGCCGGAAGGCAGCCTTTAAAAACTGCAAAAGCACCTTCATGGTTCTTTTCAGACAGATCATAAATCCATGGGGCACGTTGTTTTCCTTCAATGCCCGTTTGCTTTCCCTGAAGGAAAGGATATAACTGCCAAGACCTCCCGAACTGGTTCCTCCGTAAAACATATACACCAGCACATCATGAATATAGGAAAGCCTTACTGTCCCATCCTGCAGTATCCTCACCATAAATTCATAATCTGCGGCAATTTTGTAATCGGTTTTATAAAAACCGTACTTTTCATAAACTTCTCTTTTCAGATAAAGGGTGGGATGAGCAGGCATCCAGCCATCCTTTATGGTCCTGCCATTGCCCATGACCCAGTGGCGTATGACATTGCCGGATTCATCCACATAATCCAGGTCCCCATGAACCCCTTGGCTGTGCTCCTGTTCCACAATATCTGCCATACGTGACAATACATCCGATGAAGCAAATTTGTCAAACATAAAGCCGATCATATCTCCTGTCGCCATGGAAATGCCTTTGTTGATAGCATCATAAATTCCTTTATCCGGCTCAGAAATCCATTTCAATTCCCATCCGAGATGCTGCCCGAATTCCTGCTCCAGGTTTTGCAAAAATTCCACGGTGCCATCCCCTGATGCCCCATCTATAATGATATATTCTATATTGTCATAATTTTGGTTTTTTATTCCATTTACCACTTCCTTCAGATGTTCCAGATCCTCATAGGTAGTAGTAATGACTGATATTTTTTTACTCACCGGTTTCCTCCACATGAGCAGTTTCTAATTTTCCTTCATCAATAAGCCAGCAGAGCGTGCTGTAGATCACATCCCCGATCTGGTCATAGCCGCCGGCAGAAGGATGTACCCCCTGGACAGGCATGGAATCCAATACTTCCGAATGGGGATTTTCTCTGATCTCACTTTGATCAAAACCATAATCCCTGTCAAACATTACTGCCGCAGGCACAATGGTCACATTATCATAATCAGCCAGTTCCTTCTCCAGCTCTCCGATCAGATTAAATATCATCTGACTTCGTGCCAGGGACCACATGCCATGAAGACCTTCAAATCCCTGTATATTCTGCTGCCTTGCCATGCCGTCCTGATAGGAAGGATAAATAGGCTGTACAACCATGATCTGAATATCAGGATCAGCTTCCCTGATTCTATTTACGATCTCAACGATACTTCCTGAATTTCCCACAGGGTCCATTTCCAATCCGTTGGTTCCCAGAAACACCTGTACCACATCCGGCTCCAGACCTGTACTTTGTTTATAATAATTCCAATCAAATTCCTTTGTCTGCGGATTGATAAAAGGGTGGTCCGCAGGCTCTCCGTAAAGGGTTCCTTCCAGATAATCAAGAGCGGTAATTCCCGGACGTCCTTCATTCATCAGACCTTCCGTATCTCCCAAAGTTCCCAGATGTGACAGCTTGTCCCCTGATAAAAACCTGGTATAGGAAAGCCAGTCGGTGCTGGCGCTCATGCTGTCTCCGATGGTAAGCATGGACAGGCTTCCCGTCCCTTCCTCCGAAAAGACATTGGGAACAACATGAAGAGTAGTCCGGGCACTTGCAACTTCTGAAAGGTGCAGATCATATACATGGAGAGTGAGCGTATACTCTCCCACATCCTCTGCATCCGCATGGATACGGTATTTTTCCTCCATGCAGTCTCCTACTTCGCATTCCCAGTAAAAATCATAATCCTCCAGGTTGACACCGCTGCTTACACAATCATCATAAATTTCCATGGTCAGCCCTGCACATACATAGATATCCTCAGGAAGATATAAAACAGGAATTTCCTCCTCCGCCTTTTTCTCCACTTCAGCGCTTACCTGTTCAATGGCAGCCGAATTATCTGAAATCTCAATATTTAAATCCTCTATGGCATGAGCCATTTCATCATTTGCTTTCTTCAGTTCTCCGATCACAAAGGCTTCCGTAACACAGCAGATCACGATCATCAGCATCAATATCAATGAAAGTACTCTTTTTTTACCCATCTATCTTTCCTCCCCGGTAAAAGACACTACTCTTAGTTTACACCAAAATCCCATAAATAGGAAGATTAGGAATATAAGGGAAACAAAAATTATATATTTTCCTGCGGAAGTATAGCTTTCCCTGCTTTCTTCAGATATGGAAAACAGCAAAGATGCTGTCATGATCTGCTTCCCGCTGCCCTCTGTATCCGTTTTTAAGTAAAGCTGCCCTGCCGGATAAGGCGTATATCCATACATATCATATATCACAAATTCCAGATCATGGTCAGGCTCTCCTGCGATCTTGCACAGACTGAT
Organism: Lachnospiraceae bacterium; assembly: GCA_017936785.1. GTDB lineage: Bacteria > Bacillota > Clostridia > Lachnospirales > Lachnospiraceae > UBA2882. Next base: position 42,850 of record JAGBEV010000036.1, read on the forward strand.
CTCGTAATCCCCCTTCTTTGGAATCACCTTTTCAAAATCATAAATTCCTGCACCATTATATCCTGTTCCCCGGGCATGAATCTCTTCTTCAAACAGAATTTCCCCATCTGTTTCCCGCAGCTGCACCCGGTAAACTGCCGTACTTTCTTCCAGGTCAGGATTCCTCCACTGGATGATCATGCGGTTAAAGGGCTGGGTTAAATGCAGTGTCTGTACCATTTCCTCTCCGTCGTCCACCGTATAAGAAGTATTGGCAAGAATCTGCACTGCCACAGGATGAGACTGCTCTATGGGGGTATCCGTTATTTTGGAAAAACGTGCCGCTGCCCAGATAACAAAGACTGCCGCCCCGGTCCATGCACAAAAAGCAGCTCCCTTTTGTACAACTGCCTTCCGCCCCTGCAATGCCTTACTTCCCTCTGCCAATCCCCCAAAGGCAAGACATGACATAATCATCATAAATGGCACGCTGTACTGTTCAGAAGCCTCCCACAATACATAAAATAAAATTGCCCCAAACAGAATCAACAGCAGGAAAAAACCGCCGAAGTCCACCTTTTGATACCGAAAGCACTGATAGATCCAGCTTCCGGCATACAGCAAAATCCCCAGCAGCAAAAACAGATAATATCCCTGATGCCAGAGGATCACAAAGTCCCTATGTCCTCCGAACACTGCTTCATACAAACCGTCTGTCCTCAGGGCATCTGCCAAAAATGTCGTATAGCCATTCATTCCCGTACCAAAGGTATTCCTTACCTTGGTCTTAACCAGTGATAAATAATCTCCTGCGCTCATGGCATCCAGCTTTTCCCTCATCCGCAATGCCACAGCCTCTTTTTTCTCTTCTTTCGTAGGGAAAGATGCTGTATAAGCCTCATCCTCCCCGTTATGGCTGCCCGGCATGGTCAAAGACATCATCAGCCAGTGGCTGGTCGGGAATGCCGTATCCTCCGTATCAATGCCCACATATGATTTCTGCACAACCGAAAGTGTTCCTGCAGACAGACATGCCGTCAAACCTATGATTCCCAGACACAGCAGAATCCTTTTTGCTGTTTTCTTTTCCTGTCCCCACAAAAGCCATAATCCTGTAAAAAACACTGCAATTCCCAAAATCACTGCCGTCGCCCGCAATTCATAGCCGCCGCCTAAGAGAATGCCTGCGAGAAAAGCCGTGCCGCCGATTCTTCCCACACCCCATTTTGCAGTCTGGTCCCCTTCTGTCATGGAAAAGACCAGATACAAAAATCCCATGGTCAAAGGCAGCGACAGGGTAATGGTATAATAATAAGACACACCTACATATAAAAAGGGATTGCACACAAGGAGCATGAAAATCCTGCAAAGTTCCCAATCCTGCAAATCTTTCTTCCACCTTTTCAATATGGGAATGACCAGCAGCAGCGCCCCATCCAGACAGACGGTATTTAATAGATTAAAAAGCAGCGGTCTTTCTGCCACACTGATGCCAAGAAGATTGCCCAGCCTGACCAGAACAGCCGTGATCAGCACAAAAGTATTTTGATTGGGATAGACAGACAGATAATAAAAGGCTTCCTCCGCCACATTTCCCGTTTCTGCCAAAGAAGCCGCCCCGCCAATCACAAAGCCGCTGTCCCATTTATAATAGCTTCTCACATAAAACAAAAAATAACATTGTACCAGAACCATTACCAGGATCATTCCGGTATAAAAAAGTTTTAAGACCCGCTTCGAACACCCGGAAAACAACCTGCCCGAAGCAATATAAAGTAAAAGAAAAAAAAGAACCGCCAGTCCGCATAGAACCGCCAGCTCCGATGATCCCGCAAAAGAATACAGAAATTCTGCATCTTCATAAAAAGTAAAACCGCCTGCAAACAGGCAAAAAAGGGTAACAAAAAGAAGAGCCATAGCGATCATGGCTGCAACCTGTAATGTTCTGCTGCCTATTTTCCTTACTCTTCCCATTGTTCTACTCTAAAGCTTTTCTTTTAGTATCTCCTGATAAAGCTCCAGATACTCCCCGTATCTTTTATTCTTTTCAAAATGCTCTGCCCGTTTCCGGCACGCATTACTGTCAAATATTCCCCCGGCAGCCCTGGTAACCGCTTCAAGAAGCGCATCATAATTGCCTCTTTGTACTACAATTCCCGTATCCTCCGTGACCGCCTCGCCGCTGCCGCCCGTTGCATAGGTTACCACCGGAGTCCCACATGCCAGAGCTTCCAGATTGGTGGTGGGAAAATTGTCCTCCAGGGTAGCATTGACAAAAACCGCCGCATTTCTGTAAGCTTCTGCTAACTCCTCAGGACTGGAGGTTCTCTCCATGGCAATGATCCTGCCCCCATATTTTTTATTCAGCTCTTTTTTCTGTTTCTTATTAACACCGATCAGCTGTATTTTATAATCCTTTGGCAGATCCTCTGCCATTTTTTCAAAATAGACCAGACCTTTTCGCAGCTCCCAGATATTGGCTACACCCAGTATGGTTTTGATCCGGTTTTCATTATCCGTCAAATTCTTTCCGGCGTTTTCCCGTTCACCGGATTTCGGACAAAACAATTCCAGATCCACCCCATTGGGAATAACCCGAACCGGATATTCCTTTAAGAAAGACTGTTTCACCTGCTCCTTCAGCCATATGCTGGGCGTAACGATGGTAAGATCTTCCACACCGCAGAACGCTTTTCTCTTTCTGGAATAAGATGCTATGGTATTGTCCTTAAACAAAGCATAGGGATACACCTTTGCATGATGCACACAGGTATTGCACCCGGTTTTCCATTTATCACATGCTGCAAAGTCATAATAGGCACAATGTCCTGTAAAACTCCAGCAGTCATGAAGGGTCCAAACTACCGGAATTTTTCTCTTCTTAATATATTCAAACAGCAGTTCTACCTGCAGATAAAACCCATGAATATTGTGAAGATGGATGATATCCGGCTTTTCCTGATCCATCCAGGCAAGAAACCTTTTGGTAACTTCTTCGGAGCCAAAACCGCTTTCTCCCTGAAAGAAGTTTTTCATGACATGAAGATAAAAATCCTTCTTGTTGCCTACGAGAATTCCCTTGTATTCCTCCAGCCATGGTTCTCTCCCCACAGCTAATCTGGCTTCATTTCCCGAAGCTTCGATCACCTGGTACAAATCTGCCATGATCCTGCCCACACTGCTGCCCCGGACCACAGTATTTACCTGCAAAATTTTCATATACGCACACTCTTTTTTTTGATATACTGTAATGGGCACATGCCCTTTTCTCATAACACAAAGTCAGAAAGAAGGACACATTTATGTTAATAATACAACCTATCGGGGGTTTATGCAATAGAATGAGAGCCATAAATTCCGCACGGATTCTGGCAGAGAAGCGCCACGAAAAGCTGACCGTGATCTGGTTTATAAACCCGGAATTAGGGTGTCCCTTTGAAAAGATTTTTAAACCTACGGACCAGTTCAGGGTTATCAACATCCGCTCCAAATGGAATCTGAAAAAAATGTGGTATCAATTAACTGCCCTGGTCTTCGGAATTTTTATAGACAACGAAAATATCCGTTCCCACAAGGGGGAAGGTACATTGGATGAAGCCTTTGCCGCTTCTTTGGGCCCCTATGTATATATAGCCACGGAAGAACATTTCTATCCCTGCCATGACTATTCCGCCTTTGTGCCTGCCGAAGAAGTTATGGCAAGAATCGAAGCCAAAAAGCAGGAATTGGGAACACATTCCGTAGGGGTCCATATCCGCAGGACCGACAATATGCCTGCCATCGGCAAAAGCTCTACCCAGAGTTTTATGGAGACCATGAATAAAGAAATCGATGCAGATCCCGATACCATGTTTTATCTGGCAACAGATGATTTTTCCGAGGAAGAGGTTTTAAGGGAACGTTTCCCCGGCAGGATCATTTCCAATCAGGAAAGGAATTTATCCAGAGACAGCATTGAGGGCATTCAGGATGCCATGCTGGATCTGTATTGTCTTGCATCTACAAAGAAGATCATCGGCAGTTTCTTTTCCTCTTTTACGGATATTGCCGCGGATATGCACCAGATTCCCAAGATTATTGCCGGGGAATAACTACCATTCCACCAGTACGGAAACATATTTGTCTTCTGTACTGATGATCTCCGGCATCAGTCCCATATCATCTAAAGCAGGAAGCAGCTCTTCTTCAAAATATCCTGCAGTGGTAAAAATAATTTTTATTTCTTCCTTTTCTTCTCCGTCTTTCATATCTTCTGACAGAGCCTTTAATCCACCCTGAGTACATTCAAAATCTCCATAGGCTTCTGCCACAAACACATCCTGCTGTGCCCATGTTTCATTTAAAGGCTGCCCCGGCTGATCCGGCTCAAGCACTACATATGCCAAAGCACCTCTGGTTCCTTTATTTTCTGCTGTCTCCTGTATTAAAATCTGAAAGGCATTGGTCTGGATACCGTTTATTCCATAACGGCGAAAAGTCCCAAACAAAATCAAGGAATAGATTCCTGCTATGGCAAGAGCGCCATACCATACGGACTCTTTAAAAAATACAGGCAGTTCCTGCTTTTCCACAATCCTTCCCAACACAACAGCACCTGCAATCAGAAGCGCTGTTACCACCGGATACAAATACCACAGCAGCTTGGTAGACACTGCAGAAAAAGCCAATGCAGGCACTGCGATCCACAGAACAAATCCTATCACATCCCTGTGAAAAACAGTCTTTTTACATGCTTCCCACAGACTGTATTTTCCTTTTTTCTTTTCATATATTACCCAAAAGATGCCTGCCAACAGGATCAGGATCGATACCACCAGATAAATCTGAATACTTCCGCTCATCTTGCCCAGATAATAAGAAAAATAATACCCAAATCCCGCTTCATTGCTTCCAAAGCCCTGGCTGGAACGCCCCAGCACATCCGTATACCACATTTCTTTCAGAAAAGCCGTACCGTCAGTTAAATAGCGCAAAATCCCCCAGATGCCCACAGGCAATGCCGCAGAAGCAAGGAATTTCGCCCAGACTCCCGGTTTCATCCGTTTAAATTCACCGGTAAAGAGCAGATACAACCCGCCGATTGCCACGATCACGCCGGCATGAAAACTCTTAGTCAGAAAAGCCAGCGCAAACAAAACTCCGCACCGGTACAGATTTTTCTGATCTTCCCTGATACGCAGCATACAAAGCATTGCCAAAGTAAAGATCAGCACATACAGGCTGTCCGCATCTCCCGCCCTGACCATATGTGCCAGAAAAGGCGTGGTATTGGCAGAAAGAAATGCCAGACACAACAATGCAGGAGCACGTCCGTAACGTTTTCTGACAAAAACAGCCGCACAAAAGGCGAGGGTCAGATAGCATATTACCGACGGCAGACGCATGGCAAAAACACTTTTCCCGAAGATCACCATGCTTGCCATAATGGTCCACATACTGAGAGGCGGTTTTAAATTATAATAATCGGTCTCATAAAGATAAGTACTCTCTATGAGATTTCCCTCTTTTAACATTTCATAAGCATTGACTCCGTGTCTGGATTCATCCCATGGATCAACATATTTTACATCCAGCTTATAGAAACACAAAAAAGCCAGCCATGCAAAGAGGAAAAGAAATCCCATCTGATACATGCGTTCCTTTTCATCCCTGCCCACACAGGTCAAGGTCCGGTATAAGGGAGCGGACAAAAGGAAAATCAGATATCCTGCCCTCTTGGTCAGGGATAGCCCCTCTTTCTCTCCACATATTTCTTCCTTTACATAGGATTTCAGACGCTTCTGCTGCGCCTTTTCCTCCGGCAGTTCTTCTTTTAATGGATAGTAATAATGAATTGCCCCATCCGCTCTTGCCCTTTTTGCAAAGGACACCTGCGTCCTGTCTCCTTTTTCTTCAAAATACCGGATTCTCTCATCCAGTGCGTCCATCCAGTCCAGCCTTTTCAGATTAAACCGGCTTCGGGTAATGCTTTCCGGTGCGGTAAAATAACCATATAAAGGCTTATGAATATATACACCTTTGGAAACTTTATCATAGATGCGGTAAGTGGTCGCCTCATCTTCATGGATCTTTCCTTTGGGAAAACGTATTCCTTCCCACAAAGAAGCCTTATAAAGTTTATTCCATGATACGATGAAATAAGTTGCGTCCCTGTGGTTGGCATCATACAGATTGGACAAAAGGGCACTTCTGCTGCATACCTCAATGCTTCCGTCCCGAATATGATCTCTTTCATTTTCCTCCTGAATTTCATTGACAGGGGGACAATCAAAAATGGATTTGTCAAAATCTTTGGAAGTGGTGACCTCATAGGAACACATGGCTACATCCCCATCAGTCTTTTCCAACTGCCAAAGAAGGGTTTCCACAAAATCCGCCGCAATATAATCATCGCTGTCCACAAAGGCAATATAATCTCCCGATGCCGCATCAAGCCCGGCATTCCTTGCATCGGACAGACCTCCGTTTTCCTTGTGGATGACTTTTATTCGATTGTCCTTTTGGGCGTAACCGTCACAAATTTTACCACAGCCATCAGGGGAACCGTCATCTACCAGTATGATCTCCAGATTGGAATAGGTCTGGTTAATGATGGAATCCACCGCACGCTTTAAATATGGTTCCACTTTGTAGATCGGTACAATCACGGAAACACATTTCTCCATACTTTATCCTCGCTTTTTTAATACCCCGGCAATAAAACCTCTTACATGCACAAGAAAATAAACCATTTTTGTACAGTTCCTTTTATAAAACAAAAATATCAGACGGTAATCCGGCAGCTCCAGCTTCGGATGCTTACCCGGCTCTCCCAGTCCGGCAAGTGCCTCTTCGTAGAGCCTGATTGCCTGCAGTTTCTCTTTTCTGCCCATTTCCCTATCAAATGCCAGTCCTTCCAGATCGTCCAGAAACTCTATGACTGCTTTGGTGGCAGGCATATTCTCACAGTCAATTTCCATTTTCTCAAAAAAAGCAGAAGAAGCTTCATAAAGCCGGAATGCAATGGGGATTTTATCCATTCTCTTTTTGGTAGAGAGAGTGGTTCCCCGGTCATCCTGTATATAATTGCAGACCGGATAGGCGATCACGGCAATTTTCGCCGCCCTCTCCATATATGCCTGATTAAACAAAAGATCCTCTCCCAGATTCAGGTCTGTGGGAAAACCATCTTTTATCAGTTCTTTTTTATACAATTTATTCCAGGGCATATTGAAAAAACCCTTTCCATAAAGAGCAGTCAGTTCCTTCTGGTCCTCAATGCTTAAATTCCCCATTTCATAAGAGCCGCTTTTGGGCACTTTCAGAATATCCCTGCCAAAATACAAATGATGGAATCCTGCAATGACCAGGTCTGCGCCTATGGCTTCCATAGCTTCAATCAGCTTTTCATTGGAATCCGAATCCACATAATCATCGCTGTCCACAAACCGGATATATTCACCCTTTGCCTCCCGGATTCCACGGTTTCTTGCCTTGGAGACTCCCTGATTTTCCTGATTGATAACGCGGATACGCCCATCTGTTTCAGCCAGCTTCTCCGACAAAATTCCCGAACCATCCGGCGGTCCGTCCACCACCAGAAGGATTTCCATATCCCTATAAGTCTGGGCGCACAGGCTTTTTACACACTTCTCCAGAGTTTTTTCACTTTTATACACAGGTACAATGACACTGATCATACTTTTTCCCTACATCTTCATTTATTTATTCTCAATATGTGAACGACGGTTATGCTCAAACATTATACATTCATTTTAAGAATTATCAGTTTCCACGTCATAAACAGATTTACTGCACAAAGAAATCCAAAAATCACTCTCTCATATACACCCGGAAGGCTCTGCAGCTTGTTCTTTACAAGGAAAAGCCCTTTTTCCTTTCCTTCTCCCCTGCCGAAGAAACAGCTCAAAAAGGGCAGGAACAGGGGAATAAAATATCTGCCCTGTACACCCAGGATCTGTTGGCTGCCCACAGCCGTAAAAGAAATGTACATGGAGGAAAATACGATTGCTGCCACTCCAAAATTCATCAGGTGGGTCAGACCATGAACAGCCTTTCCCAATTTCTCTTTTACTCCGGCGAAAAGTGCTGCAAATATGCCCAGAAGGATCAACAGCCAGTTTACCCAGAAAGGCGCAGTTCCCAAATATGCGTAACCTGCATAAGGTACACCTGCCAAGGTATAACCAAACAGCATACCGAACATCTCTTTTAACAAAACTTTGGTATAAGTCAGCGGGTTCTGCATCACATAAGAAATCTGTCCCATGGTGCTGGTGCCTACGCTCCGCTTATCTCCTGAATATGCCGCATTGCTGACTAACTGATAATCCCCTCCCGCTACAGGAGTCGGGAAGAAAATATTATAGATCATCAGCCCGGCAAGAATCGTAACGGAAACTTTAAACAGCGCAGCCATCCATTTATTATGAAATTTCTTTGCAGGGAGGAAAAGCAGCATCAAAGCCATGACAATATAAACGGGCTTGGACAGACACCCTACTACAAAGGATAAAAGCATTAGCAATGCGTTGTCCGGCTTTACCTTTTCATCCGGCGTCAAAAATTCATTTAATAAAAGCACATAGCCCAAAAGCAGGCATGAGGTTACCAGTGCATCATAGGAAAGGGCTGATGCAATAAAAATGTTGTTGGGCAGCAGCCCAATGCCTGCTACCACCATGCCGTAACCCTTTGCCTTTTTGACCGCCCAAAAAACAATCAAAATATAACACAGCAGATTGCCAAGCTTTGCCATGGCAACCATATCTGCAAATCCCACATGAAACACTCTTCCCAGATAGAAACCTGCTGCCATGGGATAATAGACTCTTGTTTCCGCCCTGGGGAAACGGCTCTGATGCCCAATGTCCGGGGCAATATGGGAGGGATCGTTCATGAAATCCTCATAAGCTTCCACCAATTCCCGTTCTTCAGGATTATTAAAGTATGGCAGTGTATTCCCTACCATCTGCATTGCCGCCTCTGTAGTCTCAATGGTAGAACCAAATGAAAGCTTGTAAGCACTCTTTGCATGGGCATACTCATCATAACTTACCTGATTGGTCCCAATGCCCATGATCACCAGACTTCCCAAAAGCAGCGCAAAAACAGCAAAAAACCACTGGGGTCTTTGTTTCATCTGCTCCCATACATTTCTTCCTGCCCCAAATATCCAATAAAGCATCAGAAAGAATACTGCAAAAAAGCTCATGCGCACAGTATTTAAAGAAAACTCATTGGAAATGGTAACCTTTAAGGCGGACAGATCCGGTTCCTCACCTGTTAAAAGAACGATTTCCATGGCATCTGCGGTTTTGCCCACATTGGCAATGCCTGCGTCAAGCTTGGGATTGATACTGCAATAAACCTGATCTGTCAACAGCGTTCCCTTATCATATACACTCACTGTATAGCCTGCATTTTCTTCTATGGGAAGCTCCACCTTTATTTTCTTTACATAATAGGCATCTCCCAGTTCCATGCGGATTCTGGTCTCTTTTACCTTCTGGTAAATAACTCCGTCCTGTTCCACAAGGGATTCATCCAGTTCCTCCACATATTCCTCTCCATTATATTCAGCTAAGAGCTTTTTATTTTCCTGCTCCACCCGAATAGCATTCTGTTCCTCGGCAGAAAGCTGTGCCAAAGAGTCAATAGTCTCCGTTGCCATTCTCTCTCTGCCAAACTGAACCGCTTTATAAGAATGAAAAAGTGCCTGTCTGTTAAATACCAATATTTCCGAAAGGACCGAAAGGAAAAGTACCGCCAAAAGAACAGCTGCACCTTTGAATACACCTTTCATCAGTCTTTTTTTCTTATCCGGCTGCATCTTTTTCTTCCTCCCTTCTCTTTTTATGAGGATAGCATACGGTTGCCGATGCCGCCAGGAATACAAAAGTCAGTACCCGGCTGTCATAAAGAAGAGGATAGGTATTGTGGGAATAGATATAATAATTTTTAATCATTTCCGCCGCATCCTCACCATTTATCATATCCGTAATCTGTTCTCCGTTTATATAGGTTGCCGCCTTGTCCACCCTGCCGTGATTCATAAAAATCCCCGGCATAACGCCTTCAGTATTGCTATTGACACGGTAAGTAAAAGTAATATACAGCTTTCCGGTACAAAGTCCTTCTTCATCAAAGGGAAGATAAGGATATTGTCCGTCCAGACATGTGCCCAGACCATAGCTTTTCTCCAAAATAAGCTCCCGTCCCTCACTTGTCATTTCCAGAGGGAGCTCTTCTTCAAAAGAAAAATCATCCTCCAGCCTGTATACCCGGTAGATCAGTTCAGCGCCTTCCAGGGATGCACCGTTTTTGGATATTCCGATCTGTATACCCTTCAGGGCACGTCCGTCTGTTTCCATTACATATCCGATCTCATCCTCTGCACCGGACAGGCTCTTTATCAATTCTTCATCTCCCTCAGTTTCTTTCATATTGACCTCATAAGTGTCCAATACTTCATTGGGAAATAAATAACTGCCAATAAACCCTGCTAAACATAGCAGGGTACCTATTGGCAGTATCAAATATACATATTGACTGATCACTTTTTTGAAACTTTTTAGCATAAGCTTATTTCTCTCCCAGCCCAAGTCTGTTTACTGCTGAAAAGATCGCACGGACACTGGCTCTGGTAATGTTGCTGGACACACCGACACCATAAGTCACCCTGCCGTCATCTGCATCCAGTAAATGAATATATGCGGCAGCCTGGGAATTGGAACCGCTCTGGAGAGCATGCTCTTCATAATCCAGCACCTTAACCTTAACGCCTAAAGTCTCCTGAATACCACGCTGTACGGCATCAATAGGTCCGTTGCCCACAGCCTCAAAATATTTCTTCTCTCCATGGTCTGTATAAGTTACCGTAACCTTGGTATCAAATTCAGACTGGATCACATCACTCAGATCGTCTACACGAAGCTGGCGGAAATGAATAGGTTCCTTCTTGTTGAGATATTCCTCACGGAATTTATCCATGATCTGATCAGGAGAAACCTCACCCTGCTTTTCGGAAATTGCCTGGATCACATTGGCGAATTCCTTGTGCATGCCCTTGGGCAACTTAAATCCGAAATAGGTATCCATAACAAATGCCACGCCGCCCTTACCGGACTGGGAATTGATACGGACAATAGGCTCGTATTCCCTTCCGATATCCGCAGGATCGATGGGCAGATAAGGCACCTGCCAGTACTGGTTGTTCCTCTCCTTCATGGCTGCCACGCCTTTATTGATGGCATCCTGATGAGAACCTGAGAATGCAGTAAATACCAGTTTGCCCGCATAAGGATGTCTGGGATGGATGGGAATCTTGCAGCATCTTTCATAAATTTCGATAATATCATTTACATGCTCGATATTCAGTTCAGGATCGATCCCCTGGGAAAACATGTTATAGGCAATGTTCAAAACATCTACATTACCGGTTCTTTCACCATTTCCAAACAGAGTTCCTTCCACACGGTCCGCACCTGCCAACAATGCAAGCTCCGCACTTGCCACACCTGTTCCTCTGTCATTGTGAGGATGTACGGATAATATAATGGATTCCCTGTTTTCAAAATGTTTATTCATCCATTCGATCTGATCTGCATAAACATTCGGCGTATTCATCTCTACAGTAGAAGGCAGATTGATGATCATAGGATTTTCCCATGTAGGTCCCCATGCCTTCTGTACTGCCGTACAGATCTCAAGAGCAAAGTCCAATTCTGTTCCCGTAAAGCTTTCGGGAGAATATTCCAGAATGATCTTACCGGGGAATTTAGCAGCACGCTCCTTTACCATATTGGTACCTTTTACGGCAATATCGATGATCTGCTCCCTGTCCATGTGGAACACTACATCCCTCTGAAGTGTGGATGTGGAATTGTAAATATGAACGATCGCCTGTTTACATCCTTCAATTGCCTCAAAGGTGCGGTCGATCAGTTCTTCCCTGCACTGGGTCAAAACCTGGACACACACGTCATCAGGAATCATCTTACGGTCAATAAGCTGGCGCAGGAAATCAAATTCGATCTGGCTTGCTGCCGGAAAACCGATCTCAATTTCCTTAAATCCCAACTGGATCAGAAACTGGAACATTTCGATTTTTTCTTCCACTACCATAGGATCGATCAATGCCTGATTTCCGTCTCTTAAATCCACGCTGCACCAGATGGGTGCTTTTTCGATTTCCTTATTTGGCCATTCCCTCTCCGGATAATGCACTACCGGATTTTTCTGATATCTCTTATAGTTTAACATATGACAAATTCCTCTCCTTCTTATAGAAAACAGCCCATCCGAATAGATGGGCCGTCATGCACTGTTTTATTCACCAAGTCCGTTTTCAATTGCTGTGATCAACGCTTTTAATGCTTCCTCTTCATCTTCGCCTTCACAGACAAACTCGATCTCATCTCCGCATTTCACACAGGCTCCAAGAACGCTTAGAACGCTCTTCGCATTTGCCGTACTATCTCTAAATGAAAATGTTATTAATGACTTAAACTGCATGGCCTCCTTACATAGGATGCCGGCAGGTCTTAAGTGCAACCCCGTAGGATTTTTTATTACTACCTTTTGACTTACCATTAAATTACCCTCCAATATATCTATACCCTTATTAACTATAACACTTTTCCCATTATTTCACAAGCCTTACAGCATGACATTCTGAATCAGGTCTGCCAGTTTACGAGCTTCCACCTCGATCTGCTCCTGATCCTTTCCTTCAATCATAACTCTGACCAGAGGCTCTGTGCCCGAAGGGCGGATCAAAACCCTTCCTTCACCTGCAAATTTCTCTGACAACTGTCCAATGGCTTCTGCAATTTCAGGATATTCCATATAGCTTTCTTTTTTATGATTAGGCACTCTGGCATTTACCAATGCCTGTGGCAGCACCTCCATAATGGAAGCCAGCTCACTTAAAGGCTTGCCGGTTTCCACCAGCACCTGCAGCAGATGCAGGGCGCTGAGCAGACCGTCCCCGGTAGTATTTTCATCCAGGAAGATAATATGTCCCGACTGTTCTCCGCCCAGATTGGCTCCGATTTCCTTCATGCGCTCCAGTACATAGCGGTCTCCCACCTTAGTCTGTTCCATGGCAATACCATGGGCTTTTCCCATGAGGAAAAATCCCAGATTGCTCATGACCGTAGCAACAATGGTATTATCTTTTAATACGCCTTTATTTTTCATATGGTTGCCTACGATAGCCATGATCTGGTCACCGTCAACCTTTTTTCCCTTTTCATCCACCGCCAGCAGTCTGTCAGCATCACCGTCAAAAGCAAGACCGATATCCGCTTTTTCATATACCACTCTCGCCATCAGCTCTTCCATATGAGTAGAACCACAGTTAGCATTGATATTGGTGCCGTCAGGATTATTATGAATAGCAACAACTGTTGCTCCCAGCTCCTTTAAAGTTTCCACTGAAGTGTAAAAAGAAGCGCCTTCTGCACAATCCACCACGATCTTCAGTCCCTCTAAGCTGACAGGTATTGCCTTCATGGCATGGTTAATATATTCCTCTCTGGCATCCGTACGGTACTTGATCTTACCCACAGATGAACCTGTAGGAAACTTTACTCCTTCCATACCGCTGCGGATCAATTCCTCAATTTCATCCTCAAGAGCATCGGGAAGCTTATAGCCGTTCCCGTCAAAAAACTTGATTCCGTTAAATTCTACGGGATTGTGGGAGGCAGAAATCACGACTCCCGCATCAACCTTATACTTTCTGGTCAGATACGCCACTGCCGGGGTAGGCACAACACCTACATAAACTACATTGGCTCCTACGGAACAGGCTCCCGCCATCAGGGCATTTGCCAGCATATCTCCTGAAATTCTCGTATCACATCCCACCATGATCGTAGGCTTATGAGCATTTTCTCTGGTCAATACATATGCACCTGCCTGCCCTAATTCCATTGCAAGCTTCGGTGTCAGTTCCTCATTTGCCACACCTCTTACACCATCAGTTCCAAAAAGTCTTCCCATATCATCATCCTCTGATTTTCATTATTTTATATCTCTGATCCGGCACTCAACCGTAAATTCGTCATCCGTCAAAACTACTCCCTCAGGCAGTTCAAATTGCACAGGAATATCATAAACGCCTGCTTTCAGGGAAGTCAGGCTCTTTTGTGTCATAAAAGCATCCACAGCAATAGTTCCTTTAAGATCATCTGCTTTCAGCTCTTTAAGATCATCAGGCATTCCTTTAAGATCAACTTCTATGGTATCAGAAGCACCTGTCATAGTTATCTTCTGCTCTTCTTCATCCAGTCCCGTAATGGTTATATTACTTTTGGGAACAGTCAGGGTTTCAACTTCCATCTTGCCGATAGGTACATCAACGGAAACCTTACCATCAAAATCCTCTTCCGCAAGTTTAATATTGTCCGGCAGATATTTATTCAAATCCACTACAACAGTAAAATCACTGCTCTTACCTGTCACATCAACAGCCGCTGCCGGAACGGAAATAGAGCTGAGATTTGCAAGAGTACTTGCCTTTCCTGCTACCAGAATTTCTTCCCGGTCTGCTGTTATTTCTCCTGCCAGCCCATAATCATCTGCAGGTGTACCTGTAGTACTAAACTTTAAGGGAAGCGTTTTGGTCGCAAGCAGTTCCACCTTAATGCTGACTGCATTGATATTTCCCGACAGTCTGGAAGCATCCAGTTGTTCCCCATCTTCATCATAGTACCTGATCACGGAAGTAGTACTGATGCTTCCTGACATTCCGGCAATAGAAGCCTCCGCTGTAGCATAATCGATCTGGGATACAATGGATTCCGGTCCCTGGACTGTCACAACATTCTGGTCCAGCGTCACATCACCGGTCACATAACCCTCTACAGGCTCTCCATTGATAACCGGTGTTATGGATAACTGCCTCTTCATAAGGTCTTCAATTTTCACTTCCAGCACATCTGTTTTGGATTTGATGCTTTCTATCTTATCATTATACTTATTGGTCTCTAAATGTATTCTGATGGTGCCGTTTTCTTCATCCAGTTCCGCCATATCAGCAGTTGCCTTAATGTTTTCTTTTCCCAGCAGATCGTTAATGGACCTTTTTGCTGTAACAGTAACGGATATGGTATTGGTCCCGTTCAGTATTTCATAGGTGCGGTTCTGTTTGGATATTAAATCCTGATTTAATATCTCCACCTGCACCCCGGAATAACTGGATTCAATAATGGGATCGCTGACATTTACCACAATGATCCACACTAAGATCGCCACAATGACAGCCATGATTCTCAAAAACAGATTATCCGTCAATTTATTTTTCTTCACGCTTCAACCTGCCTTTCCAGACCTTACGCGGCTTTTCTTCAACGTTCTTATTCTGGATGGACTCAAGCATCTTCCGCAAAGTATCCGCATCCACGTTTCTGGTCAGTTTTCCTTCATAAGCAACAGATACACGACCGGTTTCCTCAGAAACGATCACAGTCATGGAATCCGTGATCTCAGACACACCCACACCTGCACGGTGCCTGGTTCCCAATTCCTTGGACAGCCTTGTGCTGTCGGACAGAGGCAGATAACATGTTGCTGCCACCACTCTGTCTCCCCGCACCAGAACTGCTCCGTCATGCAGAGGGGTATTATGTTCAAAAATATTGATCAAAAGCTGATTGGTCACAATGGCATCCACTGCAATACCCGTTCTTTCATATTCCGTCAGCTTCTGGTTTTTTTCGATTACGATCAGGGCACCGGTTTTTACTTTTCCCATTTCAAAACTTGCCTTGACGATTTCATTGATCGTCCTGTCGGAAAACAATCCGTCGGAAGCCTTTGCCACATCAAAAGGCACAAGATTTGCCACGAAATTTTTCTGTCCCAGCTGCTCCAAAGCCCGCCGCAGCTCCGGCTGCAAAACAATAACAACCGCTATGATTCCCACAGAGAAAATCTTTTCTGCGATCCACAATATGGTGCTCAAGCGCAAAATAGCAGCAAACAGCAGAAAAATCAGGATAACGATAACACCCTTTAAGAGATTCCATGCCTTGGTGTCCCGAATCCAGATTAAAATCTGATACACCAAAAAGGAGATAATAATTATCTCCACAATATCTGTCCACACAATCCTCGTAGGAATATGCAGTGTCGTCAAATATTTATTTATAAAGCTGTTTACTCGTTCCATCAAAAAATCAAATCCCTTTTAATTATTAAAGAACACTCGTAATTTTCTTAACCTTAACCTGCGCCTGTGCAACAGAATTCTTTGGTACCGCCTTTACATAGTAGTAATATTCATCATCCTCAAACTGAACATATTCTGTTCTGGAATAATCCACATTAAATGCGAAAAATTGAAGTACTTTTGCCAGAAGCAATGAGATTACCATGCCCAGAATCAGAAACCCAATGGAAATATGTGTATCATAGGTAAGATCTCCGATCAGCAGAATGACCACACCCACTACTGCTCCTACACTCATGGCAATGGTCCACGCATGATCCACTGACAGCCTTCGGATAAAATATACAAGGATCACAATTGCTGCAAAAGCAACTATAGTGATCATCATTTCTTTATTTCCCAGAATGCCGTCAATGACATACCGGAACTTTGCAACTGCCTCATCCGCTTCCAATGTACTGATGGTCTGGGAATTTGTCTTAATGTATAAGATCAGATAATAGACAATCGTTCCACAGGTTACAGAGACCACCGATATGGGAGTGCATAACAGCCCTACAGCAATAGGCACTACATAGGGTATCTTCAATGCAAAGCAAAGGGGCAGTAACAGCACTACGATGGTATCCTTTGGCGAGAACCGGAAATACAGTATGAACATCAGCAAAAACAGTGCAATAGCTACAACAGCGCATTCCAGAGAAACCGCATACAGATGACCGCATACAAATCCCGCACTGATGATCATGATAAAATTCATGGGCAGGAAAGAGCACATCAGGGAAACAACCAGAACAATGATAATATTTCCGCTGAGCTTATCCATAAAGCCAATATTTCCGTTAATACAGAGCAATGAAATCAATGCCAGCAAAAATTTGAACAACGGGACGAGATACACTTCATGCTTACTGTAAAAATTCCGAAGTCTCTCCCTCATTTCCAATAATGAAGACATAAAATTTTCCTTTCCTATTTACGATTTTCCAAATCATACATAGCAGATAACTGCTTTAGATGATGATAGTATTTTTTTAAGCTTTTCTTGGCTTTGTGATACCTATATGAATAAACAACATAAGAAATCACAGCATAGACCAATGTAAAAATAAAATAGTATAAAATAACATTCCTGCCAAATTCCAGCAGATCCATCTTATAAAGATCCTGCATGAAAAATTCAAAATCATAAAAAATGTACATACCAAATAAAATAACATACGCAATCGTTGCACAGATAATGGATTTTATGATCTGCAGACCAATATAGTCGCTTCTGAAATAGCTTCCGATAGACATATATTTTTTGCCCTCATTTTCTTCATAAGCAGCCATTTTGGTCATAAGCTGTATTCTTTCCTGATTTAACATTTACCGGTTCCTCCGTCCTTTTACAAAAACCGCATTTTGTTCTTGTTATCCGTAGGTTTAGGCTGGGGTTTTTTCTTAAGCTGATCTGAGGGCTTTGACAATACGCTGCCAAAATTTCTGGACATCTCGTTTTTACATTTCTCACAAAATCTGCCGCTTCCGATCATGGCACCACAGTTTTCACAACTTACTTTAATAGGCGAATCATCGGCAAACTGAAGTCTTTCCTTCCTGATCCATGTCTGGATCTGTCCCGGCTCAACATCGCATTCTTCACAGACCTCTGCCATGGAACAATGGTTATGCGCCTGAATATATGCCTTTACTTCCTGAAATTTCTTTTCAGTTGCTTCCTTGCACATGGGGCAAACCTGTGCTCCTGCTATATAATTAAACAATCTTCCGCATTTTCTGCAATTAATAACCTCCATATCCCAATACCTCCGTTTACAAATCTTCACCGATTGCTAATGATATAAAATAGACACGCGAAACGCCGGCTTCGATCAACACCTTTGCTACAGCGTCAATGGTACTGCCGGTCGTATAGATATCATCTATAATTATAGTTATTCCTAATTTTACATCATTTCGCCCTATTTTAAAAGCCTTTTTCAAATTATTTTGACGTTCTCCTGTACTTAAAGATTTCATAGGCGGTGTATGACATGTTCGTATGACATAATCCTCATATACTTTCACTCCTGTTTCTTTTCCCAACGTCCTTGCCAGAAGCGCAGCCTGGTTATATCCTCTCTCATATTCCCGTTTAGGATGCAGGGGGACAGGTATGATTCCCTCTATGCCTGCCCGTTTTATGGCATTTCCGAATTGCTCTGCCATCATTCTCCCATATGCTTTTGCATATTCCTTTCTTCCCTGATATTTCATCCTGTAAATGGACGCCCTCATAAGGTCATTGTAGGTGCATAGAGAAAGGCCTCTTACATATATATGGGTACCTGTTTTGTTCCGGCAGTCCCTGCACAATTCCTTTTCACCTGTATCAAGAGCCCTGCCACATTTATAACACCTGTTATGCCTTATCAAGGGCAGCTCTTTCCTGCAGCTGCTGCAAATTCCTTCTTTTCTTTCATAATAATAAACCGGTCTGTCACAGACAGGACATCTGACCGGAAAAACCATATCCTTGAAATTCTCCAGGATATTGCGGAAACTAATCACTTATATTCCTTTCCGTGCATTCTCTCCATTTCCTGAATCCGATAGCAGAGACCGGTATACCGCCTCTGTTTATTTTCCCCAAAGATCATATTTTCCATGATCGTTTCATTCCCCAATATGGTCACACATTTTCTTGCCCTTGTTACCGCTGTATATAAAAGATTGCGATAGGTCAGCAGCCCCGGGACTCCCAATAGAGGAATGACCACGGCAGGATATTCGCTTCCCTGGGACTTATGTATAGTGACAGCATATGCCAGCTCCAGTTCGTCCAATTCCTCAAAACGGTAATTTACCTTTTTGCCTTCATCAAATTCCACCTGCATGACAGAAGCATACTCGTTGATTTCCCTGACAATACCGATATCCCCGTTAAAAACTCCCTGCCCGGTCTGAAGAGGCAGATTATATTTGCCGGTCACTTCCCATTCCAGCTTGTAATTATTTTTGATCTGCATGACTTTGTCTCCCTCCCGGAACAAAGTATCACCTGACAGATGTTCCCGTTTCCCCGGTGCCTGGGGATTGATATACTGCTGCAGGATTCCATTGAGAGCTTCCACTCCCATGATGCCCTTTCTCATAGGCGTCAGCACCTGTATATCCATAGGTGAAGTTCCTACATACCGCGCCAGCTTATCCGTTACCAGCTGGACGATATTCTTATACATCACATTGGGGTCCTCTCTTTTCAGGAAATAGAAATCCCTGCTTTCCTGATTGTTGACCTGTATCATCTTCCCATCATGGATTCGATGGGCATTCATGACAATATCGCTTTCCGCTGCCTGCCTGAAAATCTTATTGAGCATGACCACAGAATATACTCCGCTGTCGATCAGATCCTTCAGCACACATCCGGGTCCCACACTGGGAAGCTGATCCATATCCCCTACCATGATCAGCCTTGTTCCCTGAGGAATGGCAGAAAGAAGTGCCTGAAACAAAAAAATATCTACCATGGACATCTCATCCACAATGATCACATCCGCATCCAGGGGATAATTCATATCCCTGCCAAAACCTGCACTTTTCCCATCGTCAGATGCTCCCGATACTTCAAGAAGGCGGTGTATGGTCCTTGCTTCCATGCCGCATGCCTCACTCATTCTCTTTGCCGCCCTGCCCGTAGGCGCGGCAAGCTCTATCTGCATCTGCTCCCGCTCGAAATAACGGAGCATAATATGTATGGTAGTGGTCTTGCCCGTTCCGGGTCCTCCTGTCAGCACCAGGACTCCATGCTGGATTGCCTTTAACACTGCCTGTCTCTGCAAATCATCCAGTATGATCCCACTTTCATCCTCAACCTGTTGGATCTTATCATATATAAGACTCTCTTCTTTGGACAGGCAGTCCTTTCCTTCCTCAAAAAAACAGATATCCAGTTTTCTTAAAAGGGCTGCACACTGATTTTCCGCACCATAGGCAGCGGGACTGTATACATACATTAGTCCGTCCTTTTCTTCCTGGCGGACGTTCACTTTATGGTCCATTACCAGATTGGTCAGCTGTACTTTTACCTCTTCCTCAGAAAGTCCCAGAAGAACACAGCCGTTCTGGACCAGCTTCTGCTCCGGCAGACAGGTATGCCCTGCCCCTAATGCCTGGGAAAGAACATAAAGGAGTCCGCAGCGGATGCGGTATTCGGAATCCACCAGGATTCCCACGCTTTTTGCGATCTCATCCGCCCGCTTAAAGCCCACACCTTCAATATCCTCTGCCATTTTATACGGATTGGTGCGCAGCATGTCATAAAGCCCGTCACCATATTTTTCATAAATCTTTACTGCCAGCTTGTCCGCAATGCCATATTCCTGCAAAAACAGCATGGCACGGCGCATTTCCCTTTTTTCATATACCTGTTCCGCGATCTCTCTGGCTATTCTTTCGCTGACCCCCTTTATCTGGATCAGTTTCTGGGGTTCCTCTTCTATGACCCGGAAGGTATCCTCTCCAAACTTTTTCACAATCCTTGCAGCAAGCTTTTCGCCCACGCCTTTAATAGCGCCGGAACCCAGATACCGTTCAATGCTCTTGCAGTCATCAGGAGGCAGTACTTCATAGCTGTCCATGCGCAGCTGTTCTCCGTAACTGGGATGCTCCTGATAGGTTCCTTCGACCCGGACCCGCTCCCCTGCCTCAATGCCCCGGAATATTCCTGTAACGGTAACTTCACTTTTATCATCTGTTACTGTCATGACTATATAACCGTTTTCGGGATTTTGATAAATAATGTGGTCTACATATCCACAAACAACCGCTTTCTCCATTTAGCCTCTCCTGACCTGTTTCGCTTTTAATATCTGCCTGTATGTTCCCGGCACATTATCTGCGCACGTAAAAGGGACTGTCACACTGACAGCCCCAAATATTTTATTGTTATTAAATATTGTAATTCCTTTTCATCTGCTCATATAACATCTGGGCAAGTCCCAGGCTGTTCTGCTCTGTAGACTGGCTGGCAAGCTCTGCAATGGTCGTTTCCTTAAAATAGTCAACCATCTGTGAAGAAGTACTGTCTTCATCCTCTCCAAAAATAGAAGTGGTTTTATCCATTTCCTTAAAAACCTGCTCCAACAGATAAGACTCAAACTCCTTACATACTTCCATCAGTTCATCATCTGTTTTTTCCTTCATATCCGCATCGGATAATTGAGAAATGTTGTTGGCTGAAGCAGGCACCTTAGTTGCCACACTGTTATAATAATTGCTGATACTGCTAAGATCCATCATCAATCACCTCTTAACTTCTAAGCTGGTTTGCCTGCCCCATCATGTCATCCGAAGCCTGAATCGCTTTGGAGTTCATTTCATAAGCACGCTGTGCCACGATCAGATTGACCATTTCATCTACAACCTGTACATTAGAGCCTTCTATGTATCCCTGTACTACTTCACTCTTTCTGATCGCCAGATTGGTAGTTGCTTCATTGATAGCCTGACCGCTGGCTGCAGTTACCGAGAACAGACTGTCACTGGTCTTTTCCAGACCTGCGGGATTCTGGAACTGGAATAACCCAATCGTAATTCCCATAGGCTGTGGATTATTGGACGCATCGGGATAACAAAGTTCTCCGTCAGCAGTAATGGTCACTTCTGATGTTTTATAATTAGATGGTATGCTGATGGCCCTTCCTCTGGTGTCCAATACCTGGAGACCATCTGATGTAGTCAGATTTAAAGTACCATTATTGCCTACAGCCCAATTAAAATTACCATTTCTGGTATATTGTACGCCACCGCTGGCTGTTCTGACACCGAAGAAACCTTCTCCATCAATGGCAAATGCGCTGGTACTGTTGGACTCATAAAAGGGACCTTCCTTAAAAATAGATGTAATAGACGAATTCCGTACACCCAGACCTACCTGTGCACTGATAGGTTTGCGTTCCCCATTGGCAGTGGTAGTTTTTGTCTGAAGATTCTGATATAACAGACTCTTAAATTCTGCCACTTCTGTTTTATATCCTGCCGTATTGACATTGGCAAGGTTATGTGCGATCGTATCTACATTTGTCTGCTGTGCAATCATTCCTGTTGCCGCAGTCCACAAAGATCTTACCATCTTTTACCCCTCCTATACGCTGCCAAGCTGGTTGACTGCTTTATCTAAAGTACCGTCAATAGTCTGGATCACTTTCTGGTTGCTCTCATATGCCCTGGTCACGCTGATCAATTCTACCATTTCTGAAACCACCTGCACATTGGAAGCTTCCAGATATCCTTCAACGATCTGACCGTCTGCATCCTTAAATTCATATCCTTTTACAGGCTGATAGTAATTTTCGCCATAATGCTCCAGATAATTATAATCTTCAAAATCCTGCAGACCGATTGTTGCTACAGCCCTGTTATTCTGAAAAATAGTTCCATTCCTGTCAATACTTGCAGTAGCCAGATTATCCAGGCGGATTCTTCTGCCGTTTTCATCTAAGACATAATCTCCGTCTTTGGTTACCAGATATCCGTCCACATTCAGGGTAAAGGAACCGTCTCTTGTATATTTTGTACTTGTCCCTCCGGACTTGTTGGCAAACTGGATACAGAAAAAACCGTTTCCGGAAATTGCCAGATCATAGGTGTTGCCTGTATCCCTGAATGCTCCCTGTGTATAATCCGTATAATTTTCACCGATCTTAACGCCCAGATTCATTGTGCCGATATTCTGTGCCCTGACACCCACCGTCTGATCCTTGATCTTATAGGCAAGGACCGTATCAAACGCCTGGCTGGTTGAACCTTCCTTCTTATATCCGGTAGTAGCCGCATTGGCAAGATTATTGGAAATAACATCCATCTTATTCTGCTGATTTAACATACCGGTATAAGCGGCATATAATCCCTTTACCATGAAATTCCTCCTGATATGAAGCCGGGCTTAAAATTCGCCCTTATAGTCCGCCAAGATTTCTACATACTTTCCGGTTCCAATTGCCACACAGGTCATGGGATCTTCTGCTGTCATGGTATTGATTCCGGTCTTTGCTTCGATCAGATCCTCAAGACCTCTCAAAAGACTTCCGCCGCCTGTTAATACAATGCCCCTGTCGGCAATATCCGCTGCCAGTTCCGGCGGTGTCTGCTCAAGAACGCTGTGAATAGTCTCTATGATCTGGGCTGTTGCTTCTTTTAAAGCTTCTTCTGTTTCTTCAGATGTTACTTTTACTGTTTTGGGAAGACCGGTTACCAGGTTACGTCCTCTGACTTCCATAGTATCCACTTCCGGTCTCTTATAAGCGGTTCCGATCTTGATTTTCAGATCCTCCGCAGTTCTTTCACCGATCAACAGATTATGTTTTTTACGCATATAGCGTACGATCGCTTCATCAAAATCATCGCCGGCAACCTTAATGGATGCGCTGACTACTGTGCCCTTTAAGGAAATAACGGCAATATCGGAAGTACCACCCCCGATATCCACGATCATATTTCCGCAGGGTTTGGAAATATCGATTCCCGCACCGATGGCAGCGGCAATGGGCTCTTCGATCAGTTTTACCTCTCTTGCGCCTGCCTGATAAGTTGCATCCTCAACGGCTTTCTTCTCAACTTCCGTAACACCGCTGGGCACACATACGACTACCCGGGGCTTTCTAAAGGATTTTTTCCCCAGTGCTTTCTGGATAAAATATTTCATCATTTTTTCTGTTACGGTATAATCGGAAATAACACCCTGGCGCAGCGGTCTTACTGCTGTAATATTCTCCGGTGTTCTTCCCAACATCAATCTTGCATCTTCTCCGATTGCCTTGATCTTCTGGGTATCCCTGTCAAAGGCAACTACGCTGGGCTCCTTTAAAACAACACCCTTTCCTCTTATATAAACCAATATGCTGGCTGTTCCCAAATCAATTCCAATATCTGTGTACCTCATCGTACAAACCCCTTTCTGTTTTCTATCTATATTCAGTCTATTAAGCGCAATTATACATACTGATTTATTATAGCGCACTTCCTATAGATTTTCAAAGGGTTTTATGGGAATTCATATTTTTTTCATTTTTTTGTATCGGGAACATCTCCCTTTCTTTTCTGCAATGGGACAAAAGGTACAAAAATGCGCAGAAACAATACCGGTTCCTTCCGTTATCTTTCTGCGCATCCATGCTGTATATTATTTCGGCAGCCTCTAAAAAAAACTTAACCCTTTCTGCCTATTTTTTTAACATCTTGTCAATATATACTCCTGTATAGGAAGCCGGATTCTTTGCAACCTCTTCGGGTGTACCCTTGGCGATGACCGTACCGCCGCCGCTGCCTCCTTCCGGTCCCATGTCGATAATATAGTCTGCCGTTTTGATCACATCCAGATTGTGCTCAATGACAACTACCGTATTGCCGCCTTCAGCAAGCCTGTGAAGAATCTCCACCAGTTTATGAACGTCGGCAAAATGAAGTCCCGTAGTGGGCTCGTCCAAAATGTAAATGGTCTTGCCTGTGCTTCTTCTGGATAACTCTGTGGCAAGTTTAATACGCTGGGCTTCTCCTCCTGACAGTGTGGTGGAAGGCTGCCCCAGTTTTACATAAGAAAGTCCCACATCATAAAGGGTCTGTATTTTATTGCGGATAGAAGGTACGTGTTCAAAGAACTTCACCGCTTCTTCCACAGTCATATCCAGCACATCATAAATGCTTTTGCCTTTATATTTTACATCCAGAGTTTCCCTGTTATAGCGCTTTCCGCCGCACACCTCACAGGGTACATAAACATCAGGAAGAAAATGCATCTCGATCTTAATGATTCCGTCACCGCTGCAGGCTTCACATCTTCCTCCCTTGACATTAAAGCTGAAACGACCCTTTTTATAGCCTTTTGCTTTGGCATCCGTGGTTCCTGCAAACAAGTCGCGGATCATATCAAAAACGCCGGTATAGGTAGCAGGATTGGACCGGGGCGTCCGTCCGATGGGAGACTGGTCGATATCAATGACCTTGTCCAGCTGCTCAAATCCCGTAATGGTCTTATGTTTTCCCGGTATGGTCCTGGCATGGTTCAGCTTCTTGGCAAGAACTTTATATACGATCTCATTAACAAGGGAGGATTTTCCCGAACCGGAAACACCTGTTACACAGGTAAATATCCCCAGAGGAATATCCACATTGATGTTTTTCAGATTGTTTTCCGCCGCACCTTTTACATGAAGCCAGCCCTTTGGCTTCCTTCTCTCTTTGGGAATGGGAATTCTTAAGGCACCGCTTAAATACTGTCCCGTAACAGATTCTTTTACCTTCATGATCTCCTGTGCGGTTCCGCATGCCACTACTTCTCCTCCATGGCTGCCGGCACCGGGGCCGATGTCCACTACATAATCCGCAGACAGCATGGTATCCTCATCATGCTCTACCACGATCAGAGTATTCCCCAGATCTCTCAGATTTTTCAAAGCTGCCAGCAGCTTATCATTATCCCGCTGGTGCAGACCGATGCTGGGCTCGTCCAGAATATAGCAGACTCCTACAAGTCCTGACCCGATCTGGGTAGCGAGACGGATTCTCTGTGCCTCGCCGCCGGAAAGAGAGGCAGTTCCTCTGGAAAGGGACAGATATTCCAGACCCACATCCTTCAAAAATCCGATACGGGCACGGATTTCTTTTAAAATCTGGCTTCCGATCAATTTCTGCTGATTGCTTAATTCCATATGACGGAGAAAATCATGGAGTTCTCCAATGGAATAGGAGGTAATCTCATGAATGTTTTTATCACATACTGTTACTGCAAGGGATTCTCTTTTTAATCTTCTGCCGCCGCAAAGTCCGCAGGGAGTGATCCGCATATAACTCTCATACTCAGCCTTGGTGATCTCTGAAGCAGTTTCCCTGTATTTGCGCTGTACACTTTTGGTAAGTCCTTCAAAAGCAATAGGATATACACCTTTTCCTCTTTGCCCCTCGTACTCTACCATTACCTGATTGCCATTGGTACCATAGATCAAAATATCATGGACTTCCTGAGGATATTCTTCAAAAGGTGTATCCAGGTCAAAATGGTACTCCTTGCACAAAGCCTGCAGAATGGCATTGGTAAAACTGCCTTTTGAATTGCAGGACTGCCATCCCATAACCGCAATGGCTCCCTGATTAATGGACAGACTCTTATCCGGTATCATCAGGTCCTCATCAAATTCCATTTTATAACCAAGTCCCAGACAGTCGGGACAGGCACCGAAAGGATTATTAAAAGAAAAGCTTCTGGGTTCTATTTCATCTATGCTGATTCCGCAGTCGGGACAGGAAAAGCTCTGGGAAAAGGTCATTTCCGCTCCTTTTACCACATCGATAAATAAAAGCCCCT
The DNA here is from genome assembly GCA_017936785.1 of Lachnospiraceae bacterium. Taxonomy (GTDB): domain Bacteria; phylum Bacillota; class Clostridia; order Lachnospirales; family Lachnospiraceae; genus UBA2882. The sequence continues at coordinate 69,357 of JAGBEV010000036.1, forward strand.
CTGACAATCCCAGGGCATTTTCCACGGAATCCGTCAGACGCTTTTCAATGCCTTCTTTTATTACAAGCCGGTCCACAACTACCTCAATATTGTGCTTGATGTTTTTTTCCAGTTTGATCTCATCGGACAGGTCGTACAGATTGCCGTCAATACGCACCCGGACATAACCGCTCCGCTTAGCCCGCTCCAGTACTTTTACGTGCTCACCCTTTCTGCCTCTGACAATAGGTGCAAGTACCTGAATACGGCTTCCCTCGGGCAGTTCCATGATCTTATCCACCATCTGGTCTACGCTCTGTCTTGCGATCTCCCTGCCACAGTTTGGGCAGTGCGGGATTCCGATGCGGGCATAAAGGAGCCGGAAATAATCGTATACTTCTGTTACGGTTCCTACTGTAGACCTGGGGTTACGATTGGTAGATTTCTGATCAATGGAAATCGCAGGAGAAAGTCCTTCTATCTTCTCTACATTCGGTTTTTCCATCTGTCCCAAAAACTGTCTTGCATAGGAAGACAGAGATTCCATATAACGCCTCTGTCCCTCTGCATAAATAGTGTCAAATGCTAAGGAAGACTTTCCCGAACCGGAAAGTCCCGTCAGAACTACCAGTTCGTTTCTGGGAATATCCAAATCGATATTTTTTAAGTTGTGCTCATTGGCACCTCTGATCTTAATAAATTCCTGTTCTCTTTTTGCCATTTTTTTGCCCTTTCGTGCATTTTTCCTTTTTAATGCCAACTATATACAAAAACAGCATCAAGCATCTTCATCCAGAGCTTCTAACTGCTTTTTCAGTTCCACCATTTTATCACGCAGTTCCGCAGCTGCCTCAAAATTCAGGTCTGCCGCTGCTTTCTTCATCTGCTTCTGAACATTGCCGATCAGCTTCTCCAATTCTTCCCTGCTCATGGATTCAGGGTCCTTTTCAAATTGAATCTCTTCCTTTGCAATGGTCCTGGAAATACTGATCAGATCCCTGACAGCCTTTTTGATAGTCTGGGGCGTAATGCCATGTTCTTCATTGTACCGCATCTGAATCTGACGGCGCCTTGCAGTTTCATCTATGGCAGTGCGCATAGAGTCCGTCATGGTATCCGCATACATGATCACATGCCCGTCAGAATTTCTTGCAGCACGGCCGATAGTCTGGATCAGGGATGTGGCAGAACGCAGAAAACCTTCCTTATCCGCATCCAGAATCGCCACCAGAGAAATCTCAGGGATATCCAGACCTTCCCTTAACAGGTTGATACCTACCAGCACATCAAATACATCCAGACGCATGTCCCTGATGATCTCGGCACGCTCCATGGTATCAATATCCGAATGCAGATATTTAACCCGGATTCCCACTTCTTTCATGTAATCCGTCAGATCTTCTGCCATCCGTTTGGTCAGGGTCGTTACCAGGACCTTATTTTTCTTATCCGTTTCCCTGTTGATCTCAGAGATCAGGTCATCGATCTGTCCTTCTACCGGACGTACAGATACCTCCGGGTCCAGCAATCCTGTGGGGCGGATGATCTGCTCCGTCCGCAGCATTTCATGCTCTTCTTCATAAACAGAAGGTGTAGCGGATACAAACATCATCTGGTCTATCTTGCTTTCAAATTCTTCAAAGCATAAAGGCCTGTTATCCAGTGCAGAGGGCAGCCTGAAACCATAATCCACCAGAGTAGTCTTGCGGGAACGGTCTCCTGCAAACATTCCTCTGATCTGAGGCACCGTAATATGGGATTCATCTACAATGATCAGAAAATCATTCTGAAAGAAATCCATTAAGGTGTGTGGTGTCTCCCCCGGCTGCATACCGCTCAGATGCCGGGAATAATTTTCAATGCCGGAGCAAAATCCCGTTTCCCGCAGCATCTCTATGTCGAAATTGGTCCGTTCGGAAATCCTCTGTGCCTCTAACAGCTTATCCTCTCCCTTAAAAAACCGGACCCGCTCTTCCATTTCCGCTTCAATATCCTTACACGCCCTGTTGATCTTTTCCTGGGGTACAACATAGTGGGAAGCAGGAAAAATGGTAATATGATTCAATTCCGCATGAACATTTCCAAGGAGCGGTTCCACTTCACAGATCCTGTCGATCTCATCTCCGAAAAACTCCACACGGATCAGGAAATCGCCGCCTTCTGCGGGATAAATCTCCAGTGTATCTCCCCTTACCCGGAAATTTCCACGCTGCAGATCCATATCATGTCTTTCATATTGAATGGAGATCAGTTCCCTGATAACCTCATCCCTGTCCTTATTCATTCCCGGCCGCAGGGAAACCAGCATTTCCATATAATCATCAGGACTTCCCAGACCATAAATACAGGATACGCTTGCCACCACGATCACATCCCTGCGTTCTGTCAGGGAAGCCGTTGCTGAAAGCCTCAGCTTGTCAATTTCATCATTGATAGAGGAATCTTTTTCTATATAAGTGTCCGTGCTGGGCACATATGCTTCCGGCTGGTAATAGTCATAGTAGGACACAAAATACTCCACTGCATTCTCCGGGAAAAATTCTTTAAATTCTCCATAAAGCTGCCCCGCAAGGGTTTTATTGTGGGCAATGACCAGTGTAGGCTTATTTAATGCGGCTATGACATTTGCCATGGTAAATGTCTTGCCGGAACCGGTAGCGCCCAGAAGCGTTTCAAACTGATAACCCTTTTTAAAACCTTCCACCAGTTCTTTGATCGCCTGCGGCTGGTCTCCGGTAGGTTCATAAGGCGCATGCAATTTAAATATGGACTTTTCTTCTGTCATCTTCTCAAACCTCCGCAAACAATCTCTTTTTGCTGCCGGCATCTATACAAATAGAATACCGCGTTTGAAGTATATCATACCCAAACGCGGTTTGCAAACATTTGTTCTGTTTTTACCATAAATTTTCTATTATCTTTTTCTTTAGCGCCTCCGATTCCTTTCCATGAAATTTCCTTGCAAAACAAAAGTTTCCGGCGGCAATCTCTTTGTAGTCCTCTTCTTCCAGATAAACCGGACTTCCTCCGTCCCCACGTTCCCAGTTCATATAACGCAGTTCCCTGTCTATGATCCGCTTTTTCCATTTCCCGTCATAAAAATCCTCATTGAGCAGCAGGGTATGAAAGAAAAATTCCTCCGGGATCTGACAGCGGTACATTGCCTTTTCATATTCAGGATGACTTTTCACATAACCGAGAATATCTTCTGCCGCCGCCCTGGGCATGGAAATATACACAAGCCCTTTGTAGACATTCCTGAATTCTCCCAGGGATTTCCTGCGGATTCCCATAAGTTTCTGCAGTTTTACGGTCACATTCTGCATTTGCCACAAAACCGGATTTTTTACGTTTTTATTCTGGAACAGATTATAATAATAATATCTTTTTTTAACCGCCTCATTGAAATCCTTCTCTTCAATAAAACTTAAATAAATATGCCCTTCCTCTGCAAATTTTTCATGAAGCCTGCGGGGACTGAGTACCGGGAAATCCTCTCCTGTCAAAAAATGAATATAGCTGATATCCTCCTGTGAAACCGCCATTTCCATCAATTGCAGAAATGCCTGTATATGGGTATAACCGCCCCAGGCAATGGAATAAGTGCTGACAGCATGGCAGCCGGGAATGGTATTCAGCCTGTCTATTTCTTCCCTGCCGATTTCCCTGCTCTTTTTATCCACATGTATAAAAACTTCATCCTCCCGGGACAAAAAAGAGGCCAGCTCATAAACTGCCGCAAAATCCTTGTATGCAGTTATGAGATAGCCCTGTTTTTTTTGCATGTTATTTTATTCTCCAATCTGGGAACGCAGAATTTCTTTGGCACGGTTCATCTGATTGTCAGTACCGTTTTCCACATATGCTTCCACATCCAGTTCCAATTCCTCATCCGGCGCAATTCCCACACCATGAATATCCGCCCCGCTGGGAGTATAATAGTGGCTGATGGTCAGCTTTACTGCAGAACCATCGGAAATGCCGAATATTTTTTGTACGATGCCCTTTCCGAAAGTGGTCGTACCCAGGATCGTTCCTTTTTTATAATCCTTAATGGAACCTGCCAGTATCTCAGAAGCACTGGCGCTGTTTCCGTTGACCAGGACTACCAAAGGCACATTCAGTTCATCCTTACCGTCACAGGTGTATTCCTTGCGGTTGCCATCCCGGTCTTCCGTATAGACTACAAGTCCTTTTGGCAGAATGTGGTTGGCAATGGCAACAACTGTCTGCAGGCTTCCGCCCGGATTATCTCTCAGATCCAGTACCAGCCCCTTCATACCATCCTTCTTGGCATTCTCCAGGTTCTCTTCAAACTGGCTCAAAGTTACTTCATCAAACTCCGTGATCTGTATGGTGGCGATTTTTTCCTCATCCATGTTGTAGACTACGGTAGGTGTCTCGATTTTTCGTCTTTCTACGGTAAAATTCAGATAATCCAGTTCCCCGTCACGATAAATGGTCATATCCACAGTGGTATGTTCCGGTCCTTTGATATAAGTGACAATATCCGAGGTGGTCACGTTTCTCATATCTTCATCATTTACTGCTACGATCAGATCCTCGGCACGAAGTCCCGCTTCCAGAGCCGGAGAACCTTCCATGACCTTGGTTATCTTGCAGTAACCACTGTTCTGGTCAAAACCGATATAAGCGCCGATGCCATAATAAATGCCCTCTGTAGATTCCATGACAGCTTCCAGTTCCTGCTCTGAATAATAAGTGGAATAAGGGTCGCCTAATCCGTTCACAAAACCATGATACAGACTTTCCTGTATATCATTTTCACTGACGCCTTCCAGATAGTAGCGGTCGATACTGTCTTCCAGCAATTGCAGCTTTTGAACTACCTGATCATCAATAACAGAATCTTCTTTAGAAGTTCCCGATGTCATTGCTGCTTTTCCGTCCAGCAGGGAAACAGAATTCTGATGAATCCAGACAGCACTGATAATTCCCACAACCAGAGCGCCTGTAAACAATCCACCCAGAAAGGTCTTAATGCCCCTGCCTTTTTCAGCATCCCCTATCTGCTGTACAATTTCTTTCTCTTCCAATATTATTTACCTTCTTACTATAAATAATTCCGTGGGTTGACATAACTTCCATTAAGCCGGACTGAAAAATGCAGATGATTTCCCGTGGATCTTCCCGTAGACCCTACTGCTGCAATTTTTTGTCCTCTGGACACGGTCTGTCCGGTAGAAACATATAACGCCGACGCATGCATATAGATCGTATATAACCCACCGCCATGATTGATCATAATATAGTTGCCCATACTTGAGCTGTAGGAAGCGGCAATGACCGTTCCGTCCGCTGCGGCAAGAATGGGACTTCCGCCCGGTGCCGCCATATCCAGACCGTTATGAAACTGTCTGACTCCCAATGTGGGATGTATACGGTATCCATAATCATCAGAAATCCTTGTAAAAGATGGTGCCGGCCAGCAGAAAGCACCTCCGCCGTAGCTGGGCGTCTCTTCAGGTATATCATTACCGGAAAGATCCCTCCTGCGCTGTTCCGCCTCTGCCTGGGCAATCTTGTTTTCAAGAGCTGCAATGGTTGCATTCTGTGCAGCGATCTCTGCTTCATATTCCTTAATCGCCTTTTCCTTATTGCTGATATCCGTCTCATAATCTTCAATCTGTTCATTCTTCTGGTCGATCAGATCGGACATTTCCCCTTCCTTCTGGGTTGCCTCTTTCTGAGACGCTTCCAAAGCAGCCTGCTCTTCTTCCAACTGTGTCTTTAAGAGAGCAATTGCCGTTTTGGTTTCCTGATACTGTATCAGCATATCCCTGTCGTAGCTGGATATTTCCTCAATATACTCGGCTTTATTGATCATTTCCGAGAAATTCTCCGCACTGAAGATCATAGAAAGATAAGTCTGGTCTCCCTTTTCATACATAAATTTAATGCGCTGTTTCATGGAAGCATACTGGTTTGCTTCATTTTCTTCCGCTTCCTTTAACTGCTGCCTGATCTGGGTAACCTCCTGCTCCTTTTCAGCAATCTTGACCTCCAGCTGGGATAATTTATCCTGAATTGTCATCAGCTGGCCATCCAGCTCCACCACATAATCGCTCAGATCGTTCTTTGCCTCTTCCAGATCCTCTTTCTGGTCTCTGATATTTGAAAGAGTATCCTCCATGTTCTCTTTTTCATCCTGAGCATTTTGCAAGTCTTTTCTACTGTTTTCCAGTTCTTCATCTTCCTCATCTGTATTCACATTTGCAGCAAATGCAACCGATGGCATGGACCACAGCAAAGTAACGCACAGCAAAATACTGAATACCCTAAATAATTTCTTCATAAGCACCGTTCCTTACTAAACACGAATATGTTTTCTGACAGTTGTAAAACTTCCGATAAAACCGATTCCTACACCGATACAGATAGATACCGGCACCAGGGTACGGAATATTTCTCCCACCGACATAAATTTCAAGATGGATGAAAGGACTGTAAATTTGTTCAACACAAAACCAATCACATTGTTATATACCAGATACACGATTCCCAATGGGACCAGAGATCCCATGGCGCCGATCAGCATACCCTCAATGACAAAGGGGAACCTGACAAAAAAGTCTGTAGCGCCGATATATTTCATGATATTGATTTCTTCTTTTCTTACGGAAATACCGATAGTTACCGTATTGCCAATAAGGAATATGGATACGCAGAGCAGGATGATAATGATACCTATTGCCACATACCCCACCAGCCTGTTGATACCCGCCAGGGTGTTTGCAGTGATCTCGGACTTATTGATAGTCCTGATACCATCCAAAGTCTCCAAATACCCCACAAGAGAGGACTGCATGGAAACATCGTTTAAATAGATCTCATAGTTGGAAGAATCCGCCAGAGGATTTTCCGTAAAGCCGTCTGCATATTCTCCCAGATATTCTTCCTTGAAGCTGTCCCACGCTTCATCTGCTGAAACAAAATGAATATGATCCACTTCGCTGCGTGCTTCGATCAAAGAACCGATCTCGGCAATCCGTTCCTCGCTGATGCCCTCATCAAAAAATATGGTAACTGCCACGCCGTTTTGTGCTTCTTTTACAATATATTGAAAATTTGCCACAAAAGAATAAAAAATTCCGAACATAAACAAACATGCGCTAATGGTTGCAATGGATGCAAGGGAATACCATTTATTGCGGAAGATGTTTACAAACCCCTGTTTTAAAGTATAAATAAATGTACTAAATCTCATCGATGTAAGAGCCTTCTTTCTGGTCGCTGACGATGACTCCCTTATTCATCGTAACTACCCTTTTTTTCATGGCATTGACAATTTCCCTGTTATGGGTAACTACCAAAACCGTGGTTCCTTTTTCATTGATCTCTTCCAACAGCTTCATGATCTCCCATGAATTTTTGGGGTCCAGATTACCCGTAGGCTCGTCTGCCAGCAGAATAGGCGGATTATTTACAAGAGCTCTTGCCAGTGCCACACGCTGCTGTTCCCCACCGGACAATTGTCTGGGTCTGGCTTTATATTTGCCGGCAAGTCCCACAATGGAAAGGATGGAAGGAACATTTTTCTTGATCTCCTTGCCGGGCACCTGTACTACCCTCTGGGCAAAAGCAACATTTTCATATACATTTCTGTCCTTCAGCAGACGGAAATCCTGAAATACAACTCCAATATTTCTTCTGAATTTGGGAATCTGACGATGTTTCAGTCTGCCTACATTCACACCGTTGACCTCTATGGTTCCAGATGTAGGAAGAAGTTCCCGTAAAAGCAGCTTGATCAAAGTGGATTTACCCGATCCGCTGTCACCAACGATAAAAACAAATTCTCCCTTCTCAATGTGAACGCTCACATCATTCAGCGCCGGAGCACCCGTTGAATAAGACTTACTCACATGATCCAATGTTATCATTCTCAATTTACCTGCTTTCCTTAATAATCAAAGCTTTCCATATACTTCATATACTTCACAACCATTAAAGCGATCTTAAAGGTTATTGCATCCTCAAACACCCTCAGATCCAGTCCTGTGCTCTTCTGGAGCTTATCCAGACGATACACCAGCGTATTTCTGTGGATAAACAACTGCCTGGAAGTCTCAGATACGTTCAGACTGTTCTCAAAAAACTTATGTATGGTGGTAATAGTCTCATCATCAAAATCATCCGGACTCTTACCGCCAAAAATCTCACTGATAAACATTTTACAGAGGGGAATGGGAAGCTGATAGATCAATCTGCCGATTCCAAGCTCACTATAGGCAATGACTCCTCTTTCTTCAAAAAAGATCTTTCCCACATCCATTGCCATCTTGGCTTCCTTATAGGAACGGCTGACTTCCTTGATTTCATTGACAATATTACCATATGCCACATGTACCTTGGAAATGCCTTCCTTCTCCAAATGTCCTTTGATACCCATGGCAGTTTTTTCCAATTCCGCCTTGGGATCTGCATCCTGTATCTCCTTGACGATCACAATATTATTTTCATCTACCGCTGTAACAAAATCCTTGCTTCCCGTACCGAAATAACTGCGGATTGCCTCCAGCATGTTGTTGTCTTTTCCTTCATGGGGTTCTACGATCATGACCGTCCGCTTTGCCTCAGTTGGAATATGCAGTTTTTTGGAGCGGCTGTAAATATCCACCAATAGCAGATTGTCCAACAGCAGATTTTTAATAAAGTTATCCTTATCAAATCTTTCCTTGTATGCCACCATCAGTCCCTGAAGCTGGAATGCAGCCATTTTCCCTACCATGTAGGAATTTTCTCCTGCTCCCACTACTACTAAGATATATTCCGTCACCTGATCGTCATATATCTTAAAAAATTGATATTTGGCAAATTCCTGGCTATCCGCAGGCGATTTGGCAAAATCCCGGGTTGCGGCGCTGTACTCCGCTCCCCCCGACGTAGTTGCCGCTACTTCGTTTCCATCCGTATCCATAACCACAAAATCTACGCGGGATATGGCTTTTAATCCATCAATTGTGTTCTGCAGTATCTGATTTGAAATCATAACCCCGCTCCTTCTCAACATAATCTTAGCAATGTAAAAAACCCCAATTTTTCATTTTTGCTCATTATGTAAACAATTTTAATACAATTCCACAAATAATACCAGTATAAAGTGTGATTTTTTTATGCAAATTGATTGAAAAATTACATTTTTTGTAAAAAAAAGCTGCCTTCATGGAAAAAATATACATATTAAAGCACATTTTTTCTCATGGAGACAGCTGTTTCACTCATTATTCTGTTCATTTTCCTGATTCATCTGTTCATTATAACGGTCCAGTCTCATACGGAACCATTTCTTTAACATTCTCTCGTATACCTGCCGGATCAATCCTTTACTTTTTTTATCCAGTTCCCTGTCTGCCCTTACCATCAGCCAGATGGAAACATTCAGTTTCATATGATTGTCTGACAGAAAGGTTTCTCTTTTGGGAGACTCCAGATTGGAGATCAGCACATCCGGCGCTTTCAGATTGATATCATTGATCACAAAATCATCATCATATTCCAATTCTTCCGTCGCCAGCCTGCCTACGATGCGCAGATCCTCTTCATAGGCTGTCAGTTCATCCTCGATCTTTTTTAATTGGGATTCCGTCTGGCTTAAGAGATAAACCGTTTTCCGCTGCCTTACCAGCTTTTTTAAAAACTCGGCAATAAACTCGCCGTTTTCCACATCATGAATTCTGCTGCGGTAATTGATATCCGCCGCATGAAGAATATCCGCATCCGCCACTACAGTCATATCCAAACTGTCCACCCAGTTCTTGATCTCCGGAGAATCCTGTGCCGCAATAAGTCCTTTCATGGTAATCAGTGCAATTGTACTGACTTTTCTGTCACGAAAGAACTGTTCTACTTTCCGCATGGATTCACGAAGGGTCAGATCCTGTAGTGAAATTCCCAGAACTTCCATTTTCCTCATAGGTCCACCTTACCCGTACATTACATTATTGTATTGCGAGCTATTCTTACTGTAACACCAGCTCTGCAACCATGTAAAGAAAACTAAATACCACAGCCACTATCAGTGGTAACGTCCAAAGAGACCCCTTCTTTTCCCCCTCGGATTCTCTCTGCTTTCTCTTGAATATCCCCACAAATTCATTTTTTCTCTGCTCGATTGCCGCCATTCCATATAACAGCAGTACCGCCAAAACGGTAGTCGCCAGGGCAATGACACCGAATATCAAAATTGCTATCAATAAAAACTGATGATAGGTCACTCCAAGCTGTGCCAGGCTTTCATCCAGCAATTCCTGGGAATCGCCTCCTGTAACTGCAAGCTGCTTCTGCTGAATAAGCATAACAGCCACATTATAAGTATTGATACAGCCATGGAATATCATGGAACTGGCAATACTGCCTGTTGCCTCTATTAAAAGGACGCCCATGATGCCCACCACAATAGCATAGCTCATCTGATTGAAATTCAGATGCATCAGTCCGAATAAAAAGGCAGACATAAACATTGCCGCCAGAATCCTGCCCGTTTTCCGGTAGCTGTGATAAAAAATACCCCGGTACAGAAATTCTTCATTCATTGGTCCCAAAATGCCTACCACTAAAATGATCAGCCATCCGGGAACCCCTGTCATGGCACCTACGATCTGGTTCGCCTCATTTTCCACAAACAGCATGGAGATCATATTGACAACCATGATCAGCGGCATACATAATCCTGTAAATACCACACATAACAGTGGGGTAACCGGTTTTATCCTTCCATGAGCAATAAAGCCCGACTTTGTTTTCGTTCCTGCCAGAAAACCAAGGGCAGGAAGAAGCATGATCAGCTGATTCAGCACCAACGCAGACATTGTGCCAAGCCGAAGACCGGTTACCTGTAAAAATATAATGACCGCCGCTTCCACCAGTAAGGAAACGAGAAACAGGCGGTTTGCTGCTTTTGTACTCATATTCCTGATCAGCCGTTCATCATGAAGTTTAATAATTTGTTAATGTCTTCGGGCTCATATGCTAACAGCTCCAGTTCGGAAATTGTTCCATCGGAAAAAATGTTCGCCATGGAAACATACTGGGACAGTTTGGATTTCAGATTTAAACGGTCTCCTTCACCTGTTACCAGCTCTACTTTTCCTTTGCAGCTGTCAACTACTTCAAAAAATTTTTCAATGTCTGTAATATTCTGTACTTTCATTTTTTAATCTCCTTTTCATTCAATATACATTTTGTATTATATAGCAAACAGACAAAAAAGCAAACATTTTTAAACTAAATGGATTTCTTTCTCTGCGATCCGGATCTGTTTCTGCTTGTATAAATGCCCAATGGCACGCTTAAATTCATTCTTGCTCATGCCCAATGTTTCCCTGATTTCCTCCGGTGAGGATTTGTCACCCAAAGGCAGGGACCCGCCTCTTTCTTTTAGCAGGGAGAGAATCTTTTCCCCATCCGGGTCCAGCTGCATATAAGCTTTCTGCCGCAGACTCAGGTCCAGCTTGCCATCTTCCTTTACTGCGGTTACTCTGGCAGTGATCTCATCTCCCGGTTCAATGTTATTCCATGGTTCTTTTGCCGGGATCATGGCCTGATATCTGTCATCTACTGCCACATAAGCCCCAAACCCCCGGGCGAGCTCATAGACCGTGCCTGTTACCATATCATCCTTTGCATAATCCGATCCAGTCTTCAGATAAGGATACAGCTTCATGGTAGCTGCCAGTCTGTTGCTCTTATCGATATAAAGGGCAGCTAATATTTCTTCTCCTGCCTTTATTCTCTTGGTCTGCTCCTTAAAAGGAAGAAACAGGTCTTTTTCCAGTCCCCAGGAAAGGAAGGCTCCGATTTTTGTCACCTGTGCCACCTTTAGTCTGGCAACTTCTCCCAGGGTAACCAAAGGTTCATTTACCGTTGCGATCAGCCGGTCCCTGGAATCCCTGTAGAGAAAAACCTCCAGGGAATCTCCCACGTCAAATTCCTCCGGAACCTGCTTTGCCGGCAAAAGCACCTTTTCCATATCCTTTTCAGTTTCCCCTCTGGCAGGCATGTGTTCTGCCAGATAAACGCCGAAATCCACTTTTTTTATAATACTTAAACGTTGTTTCTTACCTAATTCCAACATATTATCTCTCTATACTCCTTACATACGGGAAAATTCCACATTACAATATACAGCGCCCTCTGCATTTTGCAGGCTGACACCTGTCTTTTCGGGGCTTTCAAATAAAAGGGGATAGATTTCCGCATCCAGCACCGCCTGCATCTTATATTCCGCACGGAGCTGGCCAATGGGAAAGTCCACGGGCAGATAATCCATGGCAATCCTCACATACTGTCCGTTGTTCACATGGAGGTTTGTATCCAGATGATGTGCCATGACAATTACTTTAGGCTGTGGTACTCCCTGTCCGTCGAAGCGGATTCTCCGGTCCGCATATTCCATTTCCCTTTTGGGAGACAGCACATATTTTTCTATCATTTCAGGCGCAGGCTTTGTGGGCTTTCCATTGTTTACATGGATCAGACTCCAAATAGAATTTGCCGCTGCGATCTCGTTCCCGTTCTCATCCAGCATCCAGAAATTACGGTAACCGATAAAGCCCTTAAAATCATAGGGTGCTGTTCCTATGGTAACATTTTCACAAAGCCCGGGATAACGTCTGATAAGGATCTGCCAGGACGAAAGTGCCCATATCATCTCTTTTTCCTTTAAATAGTCCACACCCAGTCCCAATTCTTCAGAATGGAAAGTGGAACAATCCTGAAAATAATTTAACAATGCCGGCAGGCTCAGTCTGCCGCTGCTGTCCAGTTCACTATAACGGATCTTACTTTGAAATTGATACATGATTATCCTCCATATAAAAAAACCTGATGAAAAGCTCTCATCAGGTTTAGCTGGGCTACAAGGATTCGAACCTTGAAATGACGGAGTCAGAGTCCGTTGCCTTACCGTTTGGCGATAGCCCATCAACATTGCTTAGTATACACAAAATAAAATAAAAATGCAAGTCCCATTTTTATTTTTTTGTATTAAATTTCATACAATAACTTTTGCTGTAGTAAACAAGAGCATTTTCCTCTTTTTCATGAAACAAACCGGGGTCCGTAGATATCCTACAGATCCCGGTCCGTTCACTTACTAACACATATTCCTATACTTCAAACATCAGTTCCCCATAAGTAGGAATCGGCCAAATTTCTTTGTCTACGATCATTTCCAGTTCATCTGCAGGAGTTCTTAATTCCTCCATAGCAGCTTTTACCGTATCTTTATAGAAGAATGCCTGTGCTTTCACATCTTCCATTGCGCTTCCCTTTGCTTCTGCTTTTTCCAGTTTAGCAAGGGCTTTCTGCATTGCTGCAAGCTTCTTGGTAACACTCTTTAACATCTCTGCCTGGATGGAAGCGTCTCCGCCTGCTGCTTTCACGGCATTTACGGTATCTGCCAAAGTCTTTGTATATTTTACAACTGCAGGAATGATCTGTTTTCCTGCCATATCGATCATGGTCAGAGCTTCAATATTGATAGTCTTTGCATAAGTCTCATAAATGATCTCTTCACGGGACTCCAGTTCCGGTTTGGTGTAAATACCGAATTTTTCAAACAAGGCAACTGCCTTATCAGATGTAATGGTGCTTGCAGCCTCGATCATGGATTTAATATTGGGCAGACCTCTCTTTTCAGCTTCTGCTACCCATTCATCGGAGTAACCGTTTCCGTTGAAGATGATCCTCTGATGTTTGGTCATGTATTCTTTGATCAGATCATGTACTGCAATATCAAAATCTTCTGCTTTTTCCAAAATATCCGCTGCCTCACAGAAGGCTTCTGCCACGATGGCATTTAATGTGGTGTTAGGACCGGCAATGGAATCTGCGGAACCAACCATACGGAATTCAAATTTGTTACCGGTAAATGCAAAAGGTGATGTTCTGTTACGGTCTGTAGCATCTTTATCCAGATCAGGCAATGTGGAAACACCTGTTTCCAGCTTGCCGCCTTCTTTGCAGGATGCGGCGTTACCGGTTTCAACCAACTGTTTTACAACATCTTCAAGCTGTTCGCCTAAGAATACGGAAATGATTGCCGGAGGCGCCTCATTGGCACCTAATCTGTGATCATTACCAACATCGGATGCGGACTGGCGAAGCAGGTCTGCATGGGTATCAACAGCTTTGAGGATACATGCCAGTACCAGTAAGAACTGAATATTCTCGTTAGGTGTCTCGCCGGGATCTAACAGATTAACACCGTTATCTGTTGTAATGGACCAGTTGTTGTGTTTACCGGAACCATTTACACCTGCATATGGTTTTTCGTGAAGAAGGCATCTCATGCCATGATGAACAGCAACTCTCTTCATGGTTTCCATTACTAACTGGTTGTGGTCTACAGCGATATTTGCTGTTTCATAAATAGGAGCCAGCTCATGCTGTGCAGGAGCAACCTCATTGTGCTGTGTCTTAGCTGTTACGCCCAGTTTCCACAGCTCTTCATTTAAATCTTTCATATATGCGCCTACGCGCTCACGGATAACACCAAAGTAATGATCTTCCATCTCCTGCCCTTTGGGAGCCGGAGCACCAAATAAGGTACGTCCTGCAAACATCAGGTCAGATCTCTGTTTGTAATATTTCTCATCAACAAGGAAATATTCCTGTTCAGGTCCTACAGAAGCCACAACCTTGGTTGCACCTGTATTGCCGAATAATCTTACAATACGAAGCGCCTGTTTGGAAACCGCTTCCATAGAACGTAATAAAGGAGTCTTTTTATCAAGCGCCTCACCTGTATAAGAACAGAACGCTGTAGGAATACAGAGGATAGCACCTGTAGCTGCTTCTTTTAAGAATGCGGGGGAAGTAATATCCCATGCTGTATAGCCTCTTGCCTCGAAGGTTGCACGAAGACCGCCGGAAGGGAAGGAAGATGCATCGGGCTCACCCTTGATCAGCTCTTTACCTGAGAACTCAGTAAGCATTTTGCCAGCTTCATCGGGATGTGCCACAAAAGCATCATGCTTTTCAGCAGTAATGCCGGTCAACGGCTGAAACCAATGTGTATAATGAGTAGCTCCGTTTTCAACAGCCCAGTCCTTCATTGCTTTTGCAACTACGTTAGCTGTCTCCATAGAAAGCTCTCCGCCCTGATCCATTACCTTTTTAACCTCTTTGAAGGCATCTTTGGGAAGGCGTTCTTTCATCTTTCCAAGCGTAAATACATTTTTTCCGAAGATTTCTTCGACATTCATTACTTCACTCATTTCTATTTCTCCTTTTCTTTATTATTTTAGGGAGTGGTATCCTGTCTTTATGTCTGCCCTTAGTTTGTTGTGTGCGAAAGAGTGTTTCCTTTGCACCGGCATTTTTATCCGGCTCACTATCCGCACAAAAAAATGCCCCAAACCTATTTGTTTGGAACATCATCGTTCAAGATACCTTATGTGTACGGCTGTTGTACCGCCGTTTTCTATAAGATACTCTTATTTTCAAAAAAATGCAAGCAAAAAATATAAAATTTTTATTTTTGTCATTTTCTGAAAAGAGAAGTCACTAATCTGCAGGTTTGCTGTTCACATTGTACAATAGGAAGTGTGATACGGTCAAGGCACACTTCCCGGGCACTTCTTAATGATACATTTTCTCAATTCTTTTCCGCATCCGGGGATTTTTTCCGCAGGATATCACAGGGAGCTGCCGGCGAATCCAGAACAACCTTTAATCTCTGTCTGGGATGAGGCGCGCTTTCCATTTCCTCACCTTCTTCATTGAGAATGGCTAAGACTCCGGTTTCCACATTGGTTCCATCCGGTTTCATGATCTCAATGATCTCTCCTGTAGAAAACTTATTGCGCTGTTCGGTCCAAAGGGTATTTCCCTCTGCCTTTTCTACGATTCCCAAATAAATATATTCATTGATATAAGTATTATTGTCATAAATCTGCGTATTTTCATCCGGCTTTCCAAAATAAAAGCCTGTGGTAAACTGTCTGTAAGTACATTTGGAAATTTCTGCTCTGCACCATGGCAGGATTTCTTCATATGCTTCGGGGGAGACAAGCGCCGCATCGATTGCCTTACGATAGGTCCTTGCCACCGTCGCCACATACAAGGCTGTTTTCATTCTTCCTTCTATTTTAAAGCTGTCAATTCCTGCATCCAGCATTTCAGGAATATGCTCTATCATGCACAGATCTTTGGAATTGAAAATATAAGTTCCCCGCTCATTTTCATAAACAGGCATATATTCCCCCGGCCTTGTCTCCTCCACAATGGAATATTTCCAGCGGCAGGGATGGGTACAGGCTCCATGGTTGGCATCCCTTCCCGTGAAATAGTTACTGAGAAGGCATCTTCCGGAATAGGAAATACACATGGCGCCATGGATAAAGCTTTCGATCTCCATATCTTTAGGGATATTCTCACGGATCTGTCTGATCTCTTCAAGAGAAAGCTCCCTTGCGCAGACCACTCTCCGGATTCCCTGTTCATACCAGAAACGGAAAGTCATATAATTGGTGTTATTTGCCTGGGTACTGATATGAATATCAATTTCCGGGCAGTTTTCCCTTGCTAACATGACCATTCCCGGGTCTGCCACGATAATGGCATCGGGCTTTATGTCCGCCAGCTCCCGGAAGTAAGCCTTTGCTCCCTCCAGATCATAATTGTGCGCCAGAATATTTGCCGTCACATGAACCTTCACACCATGCTCATGGGCAAAAGCAATCCCTTCCCTCATTTCATCCGGAGAAAAATTTTTCGCTTTGGCACGGAGTCCGAACGCTTCTCCGCCTATATAAACTGCATCAGCACCGAATATAACAGCAGTTTTCAACACTTCCAGACTGCTTGCCGGAATCAACAATTCAGGTTTTTTCATAACAGACTCCTTCTATTTCTTCACTGACAGCGCCACTCCGTCTCCTAAAGTCAGAATGGCGGTTTCCAGCTGCTCATGGTTTTTCAGGGTATAAAGATATTCCCGCATCCGTTTATGGATGGTCCGGTCACGCCTGGTAACAGCATATTTGGATTCAATGATATCACCATCCTGCAATACATTATCGGAAACCAGCAGTCCCCCTGGTGCTAAAAGCCGCAGAACATCCGGCAGAAAATGAATGTACTGACCTTTTGCCGCATCCATAAAGATAAAGTCAAAAGGCTCTTTCAGCTCCTTTAAGATTTCTGCCGCATCGCCTTCCAGCAATTTAATCTGCTCTTCTTTATGGAATTTTCTAAAATTCTCTTTGGCAATGGGAATTCTTTTTTCGTATTTTTCAATTGTGGTAATATGACCGTCCCGGGGCATAAATTCACTCATAAATAACGCAGAAAAACCGATGGCAGTTCCCACTTCCAGGATCTGCTTCGGTTTATTCATCACCAATAATGTACGCATCAGGCTCTGCATCTCTTTTCTGATAATGGGAACCTGTGTCTTTTTTGCATATGCCTCCAGTTCATCCAGATAAGGCGGATTTCCGTTTTCCAGGGAATTGATATAGGCAGTAAAACGCTCATCGGTAATCATCTGCTTACTCCTCTTTTTCTTCATCCGGATTTGCCGATATGATATCCAGCATTTCTTCCGCTTTCATGGAATTATTCAGTGTATAAGCTCCCGGACATATTTCATCTTTATGCTCAGAAAACTGTATCTGGGTCCAGAAAAGCTTCCAGTCCTCTACCAGTCCGGCTTCCTCAAAACTTTTTGCAATTTCTTTACTGTCCATAGCTTCCGTAATAGTTACCTGGATATCTGTTCCCGGTGAAAGCGCTGCCGGAATATCAGCAAATACCCGGTAGCCGAAATTATAGGCGCCAATGGCAAGCTCATAAATAGCATAGAGCACACATATGACTACAGCCAGCCGGAATATCATACCGAACACAGCACCGACTACTTTTTTTGCACTCATGGGTTTTCCTCCTAACCCGATAAATCAAATTCCTTTGCAAAGGCAATGGCGATTTTATCGTTGATCTCCTGATACATTCTGCAGAAAGCGAGCTCCGCCGCCAGAAAATCACTTACAATGGGATTCTTGCGGAATTCTTCATATTCCCGTTCAAACCGGTCGATCTCATCAAACAGGATATTGGAATCCGTTTCATTCTGAAGCCTGTAATTTCTCTGGCGAAATTCATCAATCTGCGCCTTCAGTTCCGGATATTGTTCTACATATTCCTTTTGTCTGAAGTACTCTTTGCAGGTTTCGGTTTCATATAGCTTTTGTATAAAACCTTCTGTTTCCCTCTCAAAATCGTTCATTCATTCTCCCCTTAAGATATTATATTTCCATAATAATGGGTAGTATCATCGGTCTTCTCTTTGTCTTTTTCCAAAGATAATCGCTTAAAGCATCCCTGATGGTAGATTTGATCTTGCCCCAGTCGGAAATGTTTCTCTCTTGAAATTTATCCATAATATCGATGACCAGCCCCCTTGCGCCGTCCATCAATTCATCGGATTCCCTTACATATACAAAGCCTCTGGAAACAATGTCCGGGCCGGAAACCACATGATTGCTCATGGATTCCAATGCCATTACTACAATGAGAATACCATCTTCCGCCAGATGCTGGCGGTCTCTGATGACGATATTTCCTACATCTCCTACCCCAAGTCCATCTACATATACAGAGCCTACAGGCACCTTGCCGACAACGCCGGCGCCGTTTTCATCCATCTCCAGCACATCTCCGGAGCTTAAAATAAAAATATCCTCGCTTTTATATCCCAATTCCCTGACCAGAGCTGCCTGCGCCTTCAGATGGCGGTATTCCCCATGTACCGGAATAGCATATTTAGGTCTTACCAGCGTATATAAAAGCTTGATCTCCTCTCTACAGGCATGTCCCGACACATGGGCATCCTGAAAGATCACATCTGCACCCTTGGCATACAATTCATTGATAACCTTGGATACTGCTTTTTCATTGCCAGGAATCGGATGGGATGAAAAGATGACCGTATCCTGAGGTCCGATGCTGACCTTACGGTGCATGCCTCCTGCCATACGGCTCAATGCCGCCATGCTTTCACCCTGGCTTCCGGTAGTGATAATGACCGTTTTGTCATCAGGGTAGTTCCTGATCTGTTCAATATCGATCAATGTATTTTCCGGTATCTGCAAATAGCCCAGATTCATGGCAGTATCAATGATGCTGACCATGCTTCGTCCTTCCACCACTACTTTTCTTCCGAATTTGTATGCAGAATTGATGATCTGCTGTACCCTGTCCACATTGGAAGCAAAGGTGGCAATGATGATCCTTGTATTGGTGTGCTCCGAAAAAATACTGTCAAAGGTCTTTCCAACCGTTCTTTCGGACTGGGTAAACCCTTCCCTCTCCGCATTGGTACTGTCACACATCAGGGCAAGTACACCCTTTTTGCCGATTTCTCCGAAACGCTGTAAATCGATGGCATCACCGAAAACAGGGGTATAATCCACCTTGAAATCTCCCGTATGAACAACGGTTCCCGCAGGAGAATAAATTGCCAGTGCCGCTGCATCCACAATACTGTGATTTGTCTTGATAAACTCGATCCTGAAATTGCCGAAATTGATATATTGTCCAAACTTAACGACTTTTCTCTTAACAACACGTTCCATTCCGTGCTCTTTCAATTTATTTTCAATAATTCCCATCGTCAGTTTGGTGGCATAAATAGGAACCGGAATCTCCTTTAAAACATAGGGCAGCGCCCCGATATGATCCTCATGTCCGTGAGTGATCATAAAACCTTTTACCTTGTCCAGATTTTCCTTCAGATAAGTCACATCCGGAATCACCAGATCGATTCCCAGCATATCATCCTCCGGGAATGAAAGACCGCAGTCCACCACAACAATACTGTCTTCGTACTCAAAGGCAGTAATGTTCATACCAATCTGTTCCAAGCCTCCCAAAGGGATGATCTTTAACTTGGAACTAGCTGTTTTTTCTTTTTTCAATTAACTTTCCTCCACATTCTTTGCAGTATCCGTAGAGTTTTACTTCATGATCCATTACATAAAAACCGGTTTTATCTAAAATCTTTTTTTCCAGTTCATCCAGCAGATCATCCTGAAAAGAAAGAATATTCCCACATTTTGTGCAAATAAGATGATGATGGTGATGCCCTGATTCACTGCCGTTTTCTTTTCCGATCTCATAGCGCGCGAACCCATCATCCAAATTCAGCTTATCCACAAGGTGTAACTCTACTAATACCTGTATTGTTCTATAAACAGTAGCCAGCCCTATCTCAGGGTACTCTGCTTTTACCAAATCATAAATTTCCTCTGCCGTAAAATGCTTTTCCGGGCAGGCGGCAAGAATTCCCAGCACCAAAACCCTCTGTTTTGTTACCTTTAATCCTTTTTCCCGCAATATCTTTTCACACTTGTCCCTATCGATTGTCATATATTCCCTCACACACCGGACTTATGACTATTCTTCATCGGTTACGAAAGCCACATCCTCAAGCATATCCTCAAAAATTGCGGCAACAGCATCCAGTTCTTTGTCTTCCGATACGATTTCGTATACGCCCTCCGTATCGCCGTCCTTTGACAGATCCTTTAAGATCAAGGCTTCTGCATCGCCGTCTTCCTGATCCGTTACAAGAAGATAATTTACTCCTCCAAGCCGGGTCTGCTCCAGCACATAAAATTCCACTGCTTCCTGTCCCTCAGGCACAAAACTGATCTTTTCCACTAAACATTCTCCTCATTACCGTGCAAATAGTCCAAATATCCCTGCAAAATAAAGGATGCTGCAATGGCATCCACGTATTCCTTTCGATTTTCCCTGCGTACTCCTGCTTCCATCATCAGCTTATCAGCCGCCACAGTTGTCAGCCTTTCATCCCACAAAATGGGTTCTATTCCCGTTCTGCGGAATAACTGCCCGGCAAACTCCCTGGTTTTTTCCGCCCGTTCTCCTTCGGAAGCATTCATATTGCGCGGCAGTCCCAGCACAATTCTGTCCACTTCGTATTCTTCTATAAGTTCTTCAATTCTGGCAAAAGTCTGGCGCAGCTTATTTTCCGATTTGCGCCGGATGATCTCCACGCTTTGTGCCGTAATGAATAACGGGTCACTGACGGCAACTCCTACCGTTTTAGACCCGAAATCAAGTCCCATGATCCGCATTTGTTTCTCCGCTACTGCCACTTATTTGCCTTAATGTATTCTTTTAACATCTCTTCTACAAGTTCATCCCGCTCAACCTTCATGATCAGGCTTCTTGCGTTTTTGTGGCTGGTAATATAAGTGGGATCTCCAGACATAATGTAACCTACGATCTGGTTTACCGGATTGTAGCCTTTTTCTGTCAGCGCTTCATAAACGGTGGATAAAACGATCTTTACCCCGTTCTCCGGCTCTGTCACTTTAAAGTATTGTGTATTACCTAAATCTTGCATTTCATCACGCCCCTAATCATAGATATTGATATTTTAACCCAATTTCACGAAAAATACAATGATTATCGGCAAATATTACCACAATTTCAAAATTGGAAGTACAAAAAGCTTCCTGTGGAAAAGTCCGGTCCGTAAACGCCAAACACCAGAATCCCGAAAAATCCCGCCAGAAAAACCAGATATCTGAACAGGAGATTCTGCTTTTTCAATTCTTCATAAAGGTTCATTTTTTCCCGCAGAATATCAACCGTAAGCCATATGAGAAAAACAATTCCCATTAACATCCAGTCATACAGATCCATTCCCATGGTCAATAAAGACCTATTGATAAAGCTCTCAGGCTGAAAGGAAAACAAAATCTTATGGATGATCCCCACTGCATCCCTTAATGAATTTGCGCGGAAAAACAGCCATGCAAAATCCACAGCCCCAAAAGTAAAGAGCATCTGCCACAGCCGGTAGCTGAAACAGTCCGTCTTTACAGACCATTTTTCTTTTAATTTATTCCTTCCTTTATGGGTCATATCTCCCAGGATCATATAAAGACCGTTCAAACCGCCCCAGAAGACAAAGCTCAGGCTGGAACCGTGCCAAAGTCCGCTGAAAGTAAAGGTGACCAGTACATTCAGATACTTGCGCCACTTTCCTTTCCGATTCCCTCCCAAAGGAATATACAGATAATCCACAAACCACCGGTTCAGGGAGATATGCCATCTTTTGAAAAATTCGCTGACGGACCTTGCAAAATAAGGTGCTTTAAAGTTCTGCACCACATCAATTCCCAGCATTTTTGCCGCACCTATGGCAATTTCAGAATATCCCGCAAAATCCGCATAAAGCTGAAATGCAAATAAAACAGCGGCAGTCAGCAGATGTGCACCTGTATAGGCATGGTATTCTCCGTAAACCCTGTCCACAAAGATTCCAAGGCGTTCCGCTGCCACCAGCTTCAAAAAATATCCCCAGAGCATTCTGTACGCCCCTTCCCGTACCCGGTCAAACCGGAATACTACAGGCTTTTTTAACTGGGGCAGGATATGGTCAGCCCTTTCAATGGGACCTGCCAGCACATAAGGAAAGAACGTTACAAAAAGGGCATAATCAATGAAATTTCTTTCAGCCTTGATCTTCCCGCGGTAAACATCCATCAGATAGCCGATGGTAGAAAACGTATAAAAGGAAATACCTATGGGCAGAAAAACGCTGAAAGAGGGAGTTTCCACCACAATTCCCATATATCCCAAAGCCCGGGTGACCAGAGAGAAAGCAAAGGACAGATATTTCATGGAAAATAACAGTCCCAGTCCCAGAACCGTCCATACAAGCAATGCTGCTTTTTTTCTATGGGGATATTTCTCACAGGCAAGGGCACAAAAATAACTGATCACCACTGCCATTAACAGAAAAGGCAGGTATTTTACTCCTCCGCTTCCATAAAAAAGCAGACTCGCCGCTAATAACCAGACATTTTGAAACCTCTTTGGCATGAGAAAACAGATCGCCAGAACCGCCGGCAGAAACAGCAGAAAGTCAAAAGAATGAAAAACCATTATTCTCTCCCCCTTTCCTGCTGGTGTCTGTGATAAGCCTCACACTCCGACTGCCAGAATTCATAGCCTTCTTCTCCTCTGTGGTCCACAAGGTTTCCAGAGGCGCCACTTTGGTCATACTCACAAAGATATTCCAGAAAATGTGTGGTGATTTTTTCCGCTCCCCGGGAATTCAGATGAGTCCTGTCCCTGAAATCCGTACTATAAGCAAATCCCGTTTCTTCATAAATCTCCATATAGTTCACAAAAGGAATCTCTTTTTCTTCCAGAACCCGTCCCAATTCATAAAACCTCGCCTGCTGGTCCGGTGTGGCATTTACAGGCGTCTTTACAAAGATCAGAATGATGCCGTTTTTCTGACACAATTCCTGGATCTTATCCAGATATTCCAGATCGATCTCTTCCAGAGAAACCTTTTCTAAGTCATCTGTCAGTTCCGGTTCTTCAAAAGAAACAGGTTCTTCCGTTTCATCTTCTCCGCAGCAGAATCCCAAAAAGATATCCTCATTATCCGGCTGCACCTCCAAAGCCCGCTTCCAGCGGGAATGGAACCTTAGAAAAGGCACATAATAGTAGATCCTCTCCCTGAAAGGAATATTTTCCCTGATCAGCTGCGCTTTCTCTATGGAAAAAGGAAGGGCACCCATATTCATGTTCAGGTGATCTTCATTATTGATCAGTCCATATTGTTCCTTCTCATCCATAACAGAATAAGCATCCATGATCACATATTGGGGGCTCTGGCTCTTTAAGGCTTCCTTCAGATATAAATAGCTGAAGGGCAAAGTCTGTGCCCTGGTCGCCAGATTATAAGCGCTGATTCCCTCTTCCTCCCAAAAAATCACAGGATTGATCCCGCACATCACATGGCTCGACCCCACCACCAGCACATCTACGGAATCCTCCGGCAGTTTTTCCAGAGTCCTTACTCTCTCATCCCCGGAGCAGATGGAACCGTCCTTAAAATACAGCCATTCATTTAATAATGATACGCACCACAAAAAAAGCCCTGCAAATATAATTCCCTGTAATACCCTCTTCATTCTGACCCCCGTCAATTACTTCATCATAAGAATTTCATCATTGAGCATTCCCGTAATCTCTCCTGTGATGATCTGCCCCGACAGATCATCTGCAGTTTCCTTTGCCACCTTCACATAACGTGCCGTATGCCCGATCTCATAGGAATGTCCTTCTATTATTTTGGTCTCCTCAAACAATACCGCTTCTTCTTGTCCCACAAACTGTCTTCTGTATTCCGCAGACTGCCTCTTTTCCAGTTCAAGCAGTTCATGGCTCCGTATTTTCTTGATTTCCCCGTCAATCTGGTCTTTCATTTCCGCAGCCACAGTTCCCTTTCTTACGGAATATGGAAAGATATGCATCTCAAAGAAACCGATATCCTCTAAAAATCCTTTGGTTGTCCTAAATTCTTCTTCCGTTTCCCCCGGAAATCCTACGATCACATCTGTTGTAATGGCAGGCTTGTCAAAATATTTTCTAAGCCTTTCCACTCCCTGAGCATATTCCGCCGTATCATAATGGCGGTTCATCCGCTTCAAGGTCTCATTACAGCCGCTTTGAAGGGAAAGATGAAAATGAGGACATATTTTATCCAGAGAGCTGATGGTTTTCACAAATCCCTCTGTTATGATCCTCGGCTCCAGAGATCCCAGCCTGATCCGCTCCACTCCCCGGATCTCGTGAATTTTTAATATCAGCCCCAAAAGCAGGGATGTCCCCTTTCCATAACGTGGGGCATCTTCCGGTCTTTCGCCTTCCAGTTTTTTTCTGAGTTCCCCATCCTGAAAATCCACTCCGTATGAGCTGATATGAATTCCTGTCAATACAAATTCTCGGTAGCCTGCGCTAACTAATCCTTTGATCTCATGGCAGATATCCTCAGGCTGTCTTGACCGTACCCTTCCCCTGGCAAAGGGAATGATACAATAGGAACAGAACTGATTGCAGCCATCCTGGATCTTGATATAGGTGCGGGTATGCTCACCGGTCTTTGTCAGCTCCATTTCCTCATATTCATCCGTATGATTGATATCTATGATATCCATTCTGATCTTTTTGACATGTACTTCTCTATCTTCTTCCTCTTTTACATCTTTGCTGTATATCCTTTCAGTATCTGAAGCTTCCGTTTCTTTCAGATATTCTTCGACGATTTCCACTGTATCTTTCTTTTTATTATTACCAATGGCGATATCAATACATTCATCCAGTTTAACAGCTTCTTCCCCGGTCTGTACATAACATCCCAGCGCCACTACCAAGGCATTGGGATTTCTTTTCTTTGCCTGATGTAGCATCTGACGGCTTTTCCGGTCTGCAATATTGGTTACACTGCAGGTATTTACAATATAAATGTCCGCTATTTGATCAAATGGCACAATTTGGTAGCCCTTTTTTACAAAATTTTGTTGCACAACGTCCAGTTCATATGAATTCACCTTGCATCCAAGGTTATGGAATGCTACATTTTTCACTCGTTTTCTCCCGATTTTTTGTAATCTTTTCGTATTGACTTTTCTCTGCCCAACCTTTAGTATAAAGGAGAAGGTATTAATTGAAAAGGAGGAATTGATAATGAAAACAGTACAGATTTCATTAAATTCAATCGACAAAGTAAAATCATTTGTAAATGATATTACAAAATTTGATTATGATTTCGATTTAGTTTCCGGCAGATATGTAATCGACGCTAAATCTATCATGGGTATTTTCAGTTTAGACTTATCTAAACCTATCGATTTAAATATCCACGCTGAGGATAGCATCGATGATGTGTTGGCTATCTTAAAACCTTACATGATCTAATGGGAACAGGGTTATAGTCGCAATCAAATTTTGTCATCTGCCTGACCGCAGATGACGATTGTCAAAGGCAAGTAATTCAGCCGGCAGATTTTGCCGGCTGTTTTTTATACAGTAATGTTTCATATTTTACTATTCCACATCAATGATCTCCCGGGTAGACAGGGCGGTCTCTATCATCTCATCAATTTTGTCAAACACATTCTGCTCATGTGCCCTGATCACTTTTAAATTAGGTTTTGTTACAGGATGTTTAGCAACAAAAATGGTACAGCAATCCTCAAAAGGCAGAATAGAGGTTTCATAGGTATTTATTTTTTCGGAAATGTCCACAATGTCCTGCTTATCAAAAGCGATCAAAGGACGATATACGGGCATGGTGCAGACTTCATTGGTGGCTGCCAGAGCCTGCATGGTCTGAGATGCAACCTGTCCGATGCTTTCGCCTGTTACTAACCCCAGACAGCCCGATTCCTGAGCGATCATTTCCGCAATGCGCATCATATAGCGGCGCATGATAATGGTCAGCTCATCATGAGGACATTTCTCATAGATATAAAGCTGAATATCCGTAAAGTTGATAACGTGCAGTTTCATAGGTCCCGCATATGCAGCCACATATTTAGCCAGATCCACTACCTTCTGCTTTGCCCTCTCACTTGTATAGGGAGGCGCATGGAAATAAACCGCATCCAGAGTTACCCCTCGCTTACTGATCATATATCCGGCAACGGGAGAATCAATGCCGCCGGACAACAGCAGCATCGCCTTTCCGCCGGTGCCTACAGGCATTCCTCCCGGTCCCGGAATAATTTCAGAATAAATATAAATCTTTTCCCTGATCTCTATATTCAATTCAAAATCAGGCTTATGAACATCCACTTTCATTTCAGGGAAAGCATCTAAAATGATGCCGCCCAGATCCGCATTGATCTCCATGGAGGATTTGGGATAATTTTTTCTTGCCCTTCTGGCACATACCTTAAAGGTCTTATTTTTATCAGGATATACGCTGTCAATAAATTTCACTACGTCTTCTCCCAATTTGTCAAAGCCTTCATCCTCTACGTAGACCACAGGACAGATACCGGAAATACCAAATACCTTTCCCAATGCACCTACGGTTTCGTCAAAATCAAACTGGGATACTGCATCCACATAAATTCTTCCCTGTGTTCTTCTGACCGTAAATTCTCCGTCGATCTTTGATAAAGCAAACTCGATCTGTTTTACCAGCGCTTCCTCAAAAATATATCTGTTTTTACCTTTTACGCCGATCTCGGCATATTTAATCAAAAATGCTGTAAACATATGGTTCTCCTCTTTACTTCCGTTCTGTTCATCTTTCGTCTACAACTTTAGACCTTGCCGCCTGATTTGTCAAAGCCCGATTTTAACGCCTTGTATATCTTCGCAGCATAGGCACCAGTTCATAGAGACATTCCAGTGTATAATCCAGCTCTTCTTTGGTGGTAAAGACGCTGAAGCTGAAACGCAGGGTAGAATCCATCAACTGCTTTTCAATTCCCATGGATTCCAGAGTAGCACTGATGGTATGCTTGTGGGAGGAGCATGCGCTTCCTGAGGAAACATAGACTCCCTTTTCCTCCAGAGCATGAAGCAGCACTTCACTTCTCACCCCTGCAATAGATGCACTGACAATATGGGGTGCTCCCGTTTCATCCTGGGGACCATTGATAAATACATAGTCCAGCCTGCTCAATCCTTTTACAAAATACTCTTTCAGTTCATAGAGTTTCTCGGTCTCTTCCTGTAAATTTCCATAGATCAACTCCGAAGCTTTTCCAATCCCCGCCACACCCGGCACATTTTCTGTTCCGGAGCGGAAATTTCTCTGCTGACCGCCGCCAAAAATAATTGGCTTGATCTTCGCCTTTTCATCAATATACAAAAATCCCACACCCTTAGGTCCATGGATTTTGTGTCCGCTGACGGATACCATATCAATATTCCACTTCTTGGGAAACAGCTTTAATTTTCCAAAGCCCTGGACTGCATCTACATGAAATAAAGTCTGGGGATTCATCTGCCTGATCAGTGCCCCTGCTTCTTCAATGGGCTGAATAGCCCCTACTTCATTATTTACATACATAATGGATACCAGGATGGTATCCTTGCGGATGGCTTTCTTCAGATCCTCCAGGTGTATCCTGCCCTTACGATCCACCGGCAGATAGGTCACTTCAAAGCCCTGGCCCTTTAAATACTCCATGGTCTGTAATATGGCAGGATGTTCAATTCTGGTGGTAATCAAATGCTTCCCTCTGCGATAGTTAGCATAGGCTGCTCCTATCAATGCCCAGTTATCAGATTCTGTCCCGCCTGAGGTAAAGAAAATTTCCTTTTCCTGTACCTTCATGATGCCTGCGATTGTCTTCTTACTGTACTTTATATACTTCTCGGCTTCCACGCCCTTTAAATGCATGCTGGACGGATTGCCGTAATCTTCCGTCATGATGTCCGCAACCAGACGTGCCACCTCAGGGTAAGCTTTCGTCGTTGCGGAATTATCTAAATATACTTCCATGGTTAACTCCCTTCATAGGTTTCCGATGCAATATCATTCTACTGTTATCATATGTGAAAAAATGTTCTGCTGACACTATCCCTATTTGCCAAACTGAATTTATTTTCTGATTTCAGACATATTTTATACAGCTTCAGCATATATTTTAACTTTCCAGATGATACATCAGAATGGACAGAAGCGTCATGCCTGCGGTTTCTGTCCGGAGAATCCGTTTGCCCAATGTGACCAGGGCAAATCCCGCCTCTTTTGCAAGCTCTACCTCCTCTGTGCCAAAGCCCCCTTCCGGTCCGATAAAGACAGCTATCCTTTGCCCGGGTGCAATGGTTCCGATCAATGCTTTGGTCTTTTCCATTCCCTGTGCCAATTCGTAAGGAAGTATCTTTACATCCATTTCTTTTGCATATGCCAATGCTTCTTTATAAGACATGACCTTTGGCACCTGAGGAATTACCCCACGCTTACTTTGCTTTGCCGCCGCCTCAGAGATCGCCTGCCAGCGTTTTATCTTAGCTGCTGCCTTCTTTTCATCCAGCTTTACCACACTGCGCGCCATGGCAACGGGAATGACCTGAAATGCCCCCAGTTCCACCGCCTTCTGGATGATCAGTTCCATCTTGTCCCCTTTGGGAAGTCCCTGAAATAAATAAATTTCACAGGGCAGTTCCATTGCCTCTTCCTTAATGAAACGCAATTCACATTCTATGATTTCTTCACCTGAACCGTTTTCCCCAAATGCCACAATGCCCACACGATATTCTTTTCCGTCCACTCCGTTGGACAATGCAAGCTCGTCTCCCGGTTTCATACGCAGCACATTCTTAATATGATTCACATCATTTCCCCGAATG
This sequence comes from Lachnospiraceae bacterium, assembly GCA_017936785.1. Lineage (GTDB taxonomy): Bacteria > Bacillota > Clostridia > Lachnospirales > Lachnospiraceae > UBA2882. Next base: position 98,511 of record JAGBEV010000036.1, read on the forward strand.
ACCACATATTTATCCTGAATCTGGTCCGGCTCTACAAAAAACTGATACATGAACTTTCTCCTATATCTATTAACCGACTATAAACTGACGGCAGGGTAACCTTCTGCCATCCGGCGCTTTTGGTCATTTAAACCATGCGGGCGGTAACGCTTACCCATTCGTTCTGCCTTGTCACTTCCACCACTTCCATTCCGGCGGCTTTTACTGCATCCACTACCAGTTGTTCTTTTTCCGCAATGATGCCGGAGGTAATGTAAATGCCTCCTTTTTTCAGATGCCGCTTTACCACTGGTGTCAGGGGGAGCAATACTTCCGCCAGAATATTTGCCACTACCATATCATATTTTCCATAACCGACCCGGTCCTGAATTTCCTGATCCGTAATAATGTTTCCGATCATCATTTCAAAAGCGTCTGCAGGAACACCGTTCATTTCCATATTTTCACGAACTGCTTCCACGGCGCAGGGGTCCAGATCTGTTCCCACAGCCTCCTTAATGCCATACATCAGAGAAACGATCGCCAGAATGCCGCTTCCTGTTCCCACATCCAGCAATACTGTATCCGGTGTAATATATTTCTTTAACTGTCTGATGCAAAGCTGGGTGGTCTCATGCATTCCCGTACCGAAAGCCGTACCTGGATCGATATGCAGCACTTTTTTGTCCTGATCCTCCGGTTTTACTTCCTCCCATGAAGGAGTCACAAGAAGATCGTCAATATAGAATTGATGGAAAAATTCCTTCCAGTTGTTCATCCAGTCCTTGTCTTCGGTTTCGGAAATGACAATGCTGCCTTCTCCGATATCCATATACTGACGGATGCCGTCCAGTTTTTCCTTTACTGCTTTGACCAAGGCATCCATATCCACAGGTTGCCCACTGCTAACCATAAAATAAGAATTATCCACTGCTTCACTTACGCCGGCCTGCAGTTCTTCTTTCTGTCTGCCTTCCGTGCCGTCAGCCCATTCATTTTCCTCATCAGGCACTTCCACATAAAAACTCAGATATGCAATGCCGTCATCTGCCGGACCATCCGGCAGAATATCCACAAACATCTGCTCTTTTTCCCACGCAGTGAGAGGCACATGATCCTCGATCATCGCCCCTTCCAATCCTATATCATATAAATCGGAGATAATAATATCTTCCGCTTCCGTTACTGTTTTAATGGTCAGTTTTTTCCACTTCATAACTGCTCCTCTTTTATCAGGTTCTCTTATCCTGTTATTCCGGATTCCGCATTTTTATCCGAAACCCTTATTCTATTTCAAACGCAATGCCACAGACATTTCATGTGCCGCAAGACCTTCCGTATGCGCCATGGTCATACACGTCTCAGACAGATTCTTTAATCCTTCTTTGGTAATGTGCTGTACAAAAGAAGTCTTTAAGAAAGTACCTACCCACACACCATTTGAGAATTTTGCATTCTTCATGGTGGGCAGCGTATGATTGGTGCCGGAGCAGTAATCTCCCAATGCTACCGGCGCATCCTCTCCGATAAAGAGAGAACCAAACTGGTATAATTTTTTGCTGTATTCCACAGGGTCTTTGGTATGTACCTCCAGATGCTCCGGTGCTGCATCATTGGCAATGTCCGCCATTTCTTCCATGCTGTCCGCAATCATGATGGTGCCGTTGTCCTCAAAGCTCTGCATTGCCGCCTCTCCTGTAGGAAGCTTTGCCGCAAGCTCTTCCATGGCTTTCAGGATCTCAGGAACCTTGCTTTCATCGGTCGTTACCAGAATGGATTTTGCAAAAGCATCATGCTCGCTTTGCGCCAGCAGATCGATGGCAATATATTCGGGATTCGCCGTCTCATCTGCCACGATCAGCACTTCGCTGGGTCCGGCAAGGGAGTCAATGCCCACAGTTCCCATGACCTGACGCTTTGCCTCTGTCACATAACGGTTGCCGGGACCTGCGATCAAATCTACTTTTTTTATGGATTCCGTACCGTAAGCCAGCGCCGCAATGGCCTGTGCTCCGCCTACTGTATAGATTTCATCCGCTCCCGCAATATCCATTGCCACAAGTGTTGCCGGATGGATGGTTCCAAACTGTTTATTTGCCGGAGAACATGCGGCCACACGTTTTACTCCTGCAATTTTTGCCGGAATGGTCAGCATCAAAGCTGTGCTGGGCAGAGGGAATCTTCCGCCGGGTACATAAAGTCCCGCACCATCTACAGGAATCAGTCTGTGTCCCAGTTCCACTCCTGCAATAGGGCTTTGGACATCCAAAGGCTTTATGCAGTCAAGCTGGGCTTTTGCATAAAATGTGATCTGCTCCGCAGCCTTTTGAAAGCTTTCCACTACCTTATCGTCAACCTGTTCATAGGCTTTCTTTATATCATCTTTTGTTACTCTAAGCTCGGTCAGATCCGCATGATCGAATTTTTTTGCCAGATCCTTTAGGGCTTGATCTCCCTGCTGGCGCACCTGACAGATAATGTCCGCAACGGCTTTGGTGGCATGTGCGTCCCTGACTTCTTTTGCTTCTTTTGCTGATTTATAATATTTCATGGTTTTCTCCTCCTGAATCTATGGCTATTGTATCAGCAGATTGACGGATAGTCAAAATTTTCCGGGGATTTTTATGAGTTGATGAAAAAAATTATTGCTGTTTTGTATATTTTTTATATATTTGCTGCTTTCCGGCTCTTTGTCGATAATTGCCACAAATTATCAATTTATTGCTATGTCTTTCTCTTTACAGATCTTCTTTTGTTGTTTTATACTATTGCTTGTAGAAAGGTGAGAGAAAAACTGCGGTTCCCGATAACTGTCCGTACTTTTTCTCTCACTCTTTATTTTCTTAAAATGCAAATATGTTTTATTTTAACACAGCACTTTTCTTTTACCGATAACCAAAATAATACGCATACACCCGATTTTAGACGGGAGCAGCAAAACCACCAGACTGATCATGGATTACCAGCTATTGATTTTTTGTCGATAATTGCCGCAAATTATCATATTTTTGCTATGTCTTTTCCTTTACAGATTCTCTCCTGTTGTTTTATACTATCATTTGTAAAAGGGTGAGAGAAAAAATTGTGGTTCTCAGCAAGTGTCCGCATTTTTTCTCTCAACTTTTTTGTTTTTAAAAATAGTGGCATCTCTGGGCTGAATACAATTACTATCCAATAACTTCTTTCACTTCAAAATAATAAGAGCTTATAAACCATCCGGCTTCTTCTTTCTTTGTCGATAATTGATATAAATTATCATATTTTTGCCATGTCTTTTCCTTTACAGATTCCCTTTTGATGTTTTAAACTAATACTTGTAAAAAGATGAGAGAAAAATTGTGGTTCCCGACAACTGTCCGCATTTTTTCTCTCATCCTTTATTATTTTATAAATGCTCTACAAGAAAATGTCAATAATATCCGGTACCACATAGACCTTCCTGCGGAATTCAATCTTTGCAATCTCTTCTGCTGTGGGGCACAACCCGAACGGGTCTGTCAGACTTACAGGATTTCCCTGTACATAACAGTACCTATTCAGACTCTGGCTGTTAGCAATATCCCCGCTTACCACATCCCTGTTGATAAACCGCTTGATATCCTGGTCATAATAGCGTGCCCTCATGTAATACAGACCATTTCTGTCTGTGCTTACGCCGTACTTACCGTTATAGAGATACTCAATTCCTGCAGCATTGGCTAACTCTGCAGTATTTACATTTTTATGGTTTCCTGCATTTTTCTTCGAAACTTACCCTGTTTTTATTCTAAATATCACTTAATTCTCCATAGATATCATAAGCAAATCGATAAACCGCATTTTCGTTTCTAAGTCTGTTGACAATAAGTTATTCATTAATATGGAAATTCTCTTTTTATTTTTCTTCTTGAATATATTTAATAACTTTCTCAAAGTCATGCCCAAATTCTTTTTGATAATAAATTAGAAAATCTGTTAATCCCAGATTGATATCTTGATTTTTAATCTCATTATTCTGTTCATAACCCTTAACAACATTATACCAATCTTCATATGTAGCTATATCTGCTGGTTCTCCATCTGAAAATATATTTGTATCCATATCACTTAAAAGAGACACTAGCGAATCATTCTTGCTTTCTTTTAAATAATAATCATTTAATATATTGGAAATAGTTAAATATGCATTTTGTATTGTCATAATTATCTTTTCTACTTTTTCTTAGTATTATTGGAGATATTTCTAATGTACAATTTTAACATCAATTAATTCTCCATTTTCTGTATCAACATTAAATTTTCTTCCCCAAAAATCAGTTGCATATAATTTCCCATCTATAACTTGAATTGCAATATATGGAATTTGCTCTTTACTGACAATATTAGATGGTAATTTATTACTTATCTGCCAACACATTCTACCTTGTTCATCATAGCACAAAATATTATTTAATTCGTCAACTCCTAATTCTACACGTGGAATCTTTAGCAAAACAATATATTTTCTATTTATTTTTTCAATTTTCTTAATTGGATATTTAAAAATAATTTTAGCATGACCAATAGTTAAAGTATTACCTTCCACAAATATTCCATTCATTCTTTTACCTCCAGTCTTCAATTTTTCCAATTTCAACAAAATCACCAATCCATTGCTGTTGCAAATCTATTTGTATTCCCCCACCATCAAATCCAAAATTAGGTCCAACTTCACCTAAACGAATTGTATCTCCTGCCTTTAATTCTACTTCTCCAATAAATATAGGTTCGTACTCTAATGCAAATTTAGCTTGAATTTCGTTAGGGGTAAGTCCTTTGATATCCTCAGCTCTCATAACCCATCCCCCCTCTAAATTTGAATTTACACCATCGTACACTCGAACAAATTTTGTATCTTCCGTCAGTGTTATATTTTGTACAACTGTTCTTTCTTTATAAGGTGATTTATAACCTCTTGCTCCCCACCAATCATTGACACTTTCTGCCGATTGATATTGATTTACCTTAACTTTATCTTTTAAACTACCTAACTGGTCATCTAAATATTCATATCCAATTTTACTTGTTGTCCCCCCTTACCAAACACCTTATTAATCTTTCTATTTATCCACCTACCAGCATCATCTATCTTCCCGCCAATATTCCTTATAAACCTGTTTCCATTCTCCACCAGCTCCGGTGCGAACTTCTTCCCAAGCTTTAATACTGACTCTCCGATATTTCCGCCCAGTTTTATGGCATACTTTATGGGCAGTCCTGCAAGTGAGCCCACTCCCGGCATAAGAAACAATACGCTCAATGCCGCATCTATGTCGTCTCCTTCTACCATATACAGAAGTGCATTGATCACATCTGCTCCGTCAAAAAAGATACCGATGATATCCAGCGCCACATGGACCTTCCTGCGGAATTCAATTTTAGTAATCTCTTCTGCCGTAGGACACAACCCAAAGGGGTTCGTGGCTTACAGGATTTCCCTGTACATAACGGTATCTGTTTAAACTCTGGCTGTTGGTGATATCCCCGCTTACTACATCCCTGTTGATAAACCGCTTGATATCCTGATTATAATAGCGTGCCCTCATGTAATATAGACCATTTCTGTCTGTGGAAACACCATATTTCCCGTTATAAAGATACTCAAGCCCTGCAGCATCGACTAACTCTGCAATGCTTTCTGTAGTATTTCCCCATGCTGAATTTAAAGCCAAGTCAAGTTGTGACTGTAATCCACCATTTTGCGGTGTCATTGACATGTAAGGTCCAACTTCTCTTGCATTTAATCATCTTTTAAGATTTTTTTTGTGTACTCTGTTTCCTCAATCTTCAACTGTTCATTCTCCAACTTAATTACTAATGTAACCTTTGGCATTGTGTCTCCATCATTAATCAAACCATTAGGCTTTACATCACTAGGCTGTGCAAATGCACATTCATTTCCTGATAAAACAAACCTCTGTGTTTTCAATTTTTGTAGCGATAAGTTATGCTCCATACAAAAATTTTTTACATATTCAATTGCTAATGCTTTTTGAAGCTCTTTCTCTATTTTCCTCTGATTATTTTTTAGCATTTTTATTCTCCTATTTCAAATACATTAAAGTTACCTTGACTATCTAAAATAACGCTTCGTGTTTGATTAAATTTCTCTAGAATATGCATATCTCCTTCCGAAGCAAATTTAACATTAATGCCTGTTCCTGGATGAGTATGACCACTCCATTTAAATCCAGCATTATACAATTCTTGTGCCATTCTTCCATTAATATTTACTGCATTAGCATTTCCACGAATAATCATTCTTTGACTTCCTCTTGTAAACATCGCAAATTCATCACCTGTCTTAGCCGTTAGTGCAGCTAAATCATTCAAGCTTACATCTCCCTTATTAACAATGATTGATGAATCACAATTGGGTAATTGCTGTAATAAATTTTTCTGTCTCGTATTTAATTCAACGTCAAAATGTGTTATAGCACTGGGATTACCCCTACTAGAATTTCGCGACATTATTGTTAAATCAGCATCTGTACCACCCTTGATATCGAGTCTGAGTGTTTATGTTTTTTCAGGCAGTTCCCTTTCCTTTGAAAAAAGTCAACACTCTCCAAAGCAATGATTTTCACTGCTTAAAATTTTACCATTTTTTCGCTATCTTTACTACAAAAATCTGCCATTTACCATGGTTTTAGTCGTGGATTTTTTGCACTTCCGGCATCTGATACTCTGTCTTGTTTTTCAGCATTCCGTAAATGATGCTGATTAGCCTACGAGAAATCAATATCAATGCTTGTGGCTTGGTCTTCCCTCTTGCTAACTGCCTCTGATAATAGGCATAGAAGGCAGGATTCCTCGGCAAGCCTTTGGATGACAACTGAATCATCTGTATTGCAAGAAAATAAATGGTTCCCTGCAATCTTCTATTTCCCTGTTTGGATGACTTATCTTCACCTTTCCCTGCGGAAGAAAAATTCACAGGTGCAATTCCTGCAAAATTCGCCAGTTTGTCAGCATTTGGAAACCTTCTGATGTCTCCAATCCCCGAAAGCAGTTTTGCAACTGTGGTATCGCTGACACCGGGAATGGTGTTTAGGGTACACTCAAACCTTGGAAGAAAGTCTGTAATGGCCTTGTCTACTTCCTCAAGCTGAGTAACATAATGGCGTACATCACGCACCAGACCTCTTGTGATTTCATCCCTCTCTGGCTGATAATCCCTTGTAGTATCTCCGTCTGATTTTACAGCATCCAGTATCTTCTGACACTTGCGAGTGGAGAATTGATTGTGGCTGACCGGGATTAATTCTTCTGCCAGTTCTTTAACAGTCTTACCCTGCAATAGCCTCGGTGAAGGATAATGCTCCCAAAAGTAAAGTGCTGTTGGTCTTCCAATATCCTGAAAGAATTGCTTATAGCTTGGGTAGGCTACGCAGACCTGCTCCTGCAATTGATTCTTCAAACGAATGTGATGTGTCTTCAGATTCGCTCTGCGATTTACCAACTGACTGAGAGTCCAGTACATGTCTTCCGGCATTGCATCGGGTAACTTATTCAGTTCATTGATGGCTACTCTCGCAACGCATTGTGCATCGTAGCTGTCATTCTTTTTGTACTGCGGTACGCTCTTGCGATAGGCATAGGACAATGCCGGATTCACATCTTTCACGATATAATTTCGTTCAATCAGCCATGCAGCTAATGCTCTTCCGTAGCCGTAGGAATTCTCCAAGGCAAACACAATTCCTTTACCGTCCGTACAATACTTCTTGCATTTCGTGATTAATTTTCCAAACTCGGAGGGCTTATTCTGAAACGTAATCTCTCCAAGTTTTTCATTGAAGCAATCCATAATGACTGCCGTGTGTTGTTCCTTGTGGAGGTCAAGCCCCACATAGATATACTTTGTCTTGTCGTACATACATTGTTTCCTCCCAAATCTTTTGACTTCAAAATACAGGCAACCTCAACTGATAAGCCAGTATCCCCGAATTACGCACTGGGCAACGGAGTCGGCACGGGTGGCACAGCCAATCCATTTCTTGGTTTTTGGATTTAAGGATACCATGCAGAACGCAGGACACGAAGCAGAAGAAATCTCCTTCGTGGTGTGTGATGTTAACTCTGAAAAGAAACGGTTGCAAGTCAATTTTTTCGATTCGGGAGCATTTTTTCATTTGAACCACTAAATATGGGCAGAATCGGCTTTATGCCATAGACCGAAAACAGAGAAAAACGATTAATAATGCACAAATATAATTTCCAGACAGATAAACCAACTTTCTCTTACCCTTTTGAGAGCCTGTGTTGCCCCTGTGTGCGATTCTAAGAGCGAAGTCAAGGTAGTTACCCATAATGGAAGATTTAAGCCTTGTTGGGGAAATGTGAAAGAAGTTACTTACTGAATTTCTTAGAAAAATACTAGTACATCGTTCTGCAAATAACCAGTCCAAATAACTTGTCTAAATTTTCATCTGCTACATCAGAAAATCTAGACGTAGCCACCGCTACGCCGTCGATTTTCTTCTTTGCAGAATGAAAATTGATCCTGCGTTATTGGTCTGGCTAATTTTTGAACGATGTACTAGGGTCGAAAATAGTGCAGGTTAAAAGGCTTATGCCGCCACAGGGCAGCATAAGCCGAGAAACACCCACCGGCAGAGCCGTTGGGATGAATTCAGTATGACATAACTTTCCCTACTGTTTAGAAATTTCTTATGCCTTTTCCTATATCTAAGAGATCCGCTATATAGCAAAATGGGAGATGCTCCATGGTTCACATTAACCACAGAACATCTCCTATTATGTGTTTTTATTTAGGTATTATGAGGGATTTTTCATCCCCCCTTGTACCCCCTCTTGCGTGCCATTTTAACATGGACGTTTTGGGATCGTCAAGAGAAATGTTACAAATTTGTTACATAATTTAACACTATAAATCAATATCCAAGCATTTTCCTTCAATATTTTCAGTGAAAATATTTTTTTCCTCTGTTATTACTTTTTTTAATTTAAAGAGCTGAACTTTTGACAATGGTACTTTAAATTCAATTTCTCCTCTTTGATATTTTCCTGTTAATATTGAATCATATAATCTTTTTATAAAAGAAGACCATTGGGGTAAATTAGCATTATCAGATTTGTCTTCTAAATAACCTAATCCATCAGCCCTATAAAAAATTAATAATGCTATACTTAAATCACATTTTTCATTATCTAAAACTGTTTGTGGAATATCAAAACCATTATCCCAGTTATAATTATAAGCATAGACATATAAAATTTCTTGATCTTCTGTTTGAAATATAGTTCTTTTTACTTCATCATTATCAGTATCGTACAATAATGCTTTTACACTTGAAATTTTATTCTCATCCATTTATTGAATCCTCTCTAAGCTACGTTGCCACAAATCTACAGTTGCACCTTGACTTGGATATAATGGCAATCCACTCTGTTGTAAATATTTTAGATTTTGTTGTAAATCATACACTTGTTTTTGCAATACATCAAATGCAACCTACACCATGGTAATGTTCCACATGACAATGCAGTACTGTTTGTCACTTCTCATGCAACTGGCGGATTTAAAGTAACAGAAAATCGGCGGTATTCATGACCTTTTAGGTCTAAGAAATACCGCCAATACTGTATCTTTTTTCTGATATTCAGGAGAACATTTCCCCCTTATACCCTCATTAAGTGCTATTGCAACATGGGACTATTCGAATCATCAAGAGAAATATTACATACCCATCAAGATTTGTGGACTTAAATTGTATTAAACCAAACAAACCATTCATTCACAACTCAAGCCTAGATAAATCAATATCCTTTTTATTGGGCATAGTCCACTCATTTTTCTTAATATGTTCAAGAAAATGTGTATCTAATTCTATATGGTAAAATTTAACATAATGCGATAAATCTGAAGGCCAAGCCCACATTCCATCTGTTAAGATTTCTAAATTTCTAATTACACCTTTAGATTCATCTAAAACATCCGAAACCAATCCTGCCGTTACGCAAAAAGCAACACCATTGTCTAAATACTCTACTATTTTATCCTCATTCTCTGACGAAATATTGCGGACAGCTTCTTTTAGCGACATTCCAAATTTATCTCCATGCTTCAACTCTCTAAAAAATCCTACTCTTTTAAGTTTCATCCTTGCTTTCTCCTCTATATGCTCTATTTAATTTAATATTTTCCTGGCATAAACAATTTCCAATCACCTGTATTGGTATATGGGTTGGGGCCAATGACAGTGGAGCCATTTTGATAAATGTAAAGAGTATCTGATGGAGCCAATACATCAACACCCAATTTGTTAGCTAACTGCTGCGCAATCCCATCTGGCTTTGCACCTGTTGAACAAGAAATAAGTCGTACTGCCCCGCCATTATATTCAGGATTATTCTTTAGAAAAGTTGCTAATGAACGCTGATTAATATACTCCCATTTACCATTATGCCACACCCCAAATGAGTCTGATGTACCATGAATTACAACATCTGTATAACCTTCCACAGGACTTATTTTTGTTGCTGCTTCTTTTAAATTATATCCTTCACCCTGTTGGACTAAGGATGGTCCTGCTGCTACTGGCTCAGTAATATTCTCTACTGTTCCTCTACCACCCTCACCAAATAATTTCCCAATCTTTCTATTTATCCACCTACCAGCATCATCTATCTTCCCGCCAATATTCCTTATAAACCTGCTTCCATTCTCCACCAGCTCCGGCGCGAATTTCTTCCCAAGCTTTAATACTGACTCTCCGATATTGCCGCCCAGTTTCATGGCATACTTTATGGGCAGTCCTGCAAGTGAGCCCACTCCCGGCAAAAGGAACACTACGCTCAATGCCGCATTTATGTCATCCCCTTCTGCCATATACAGAAGTGCATTGATCACATCTGCTCCGTCAAAGAAAATACCAATGATATCCAGCGCCACATGGACCTTCCTGCGGAATTCAATCTTTGCAATCTCTTCTGCTGTGGGGCACAACCCGAACGGGTCTGTCAGACTTACAGGATTTCCCTGTACATAACAGTACCTGTTTAAACTCTGGCTGTTAGTAATATCCCCGCTTACCACATCCCTGTTGATAAACCGCTTGATATCCTGGTCATAATAGCGTGCCCTCATGTAATACAGACCATTTCTGTCTGTGCTTACACCGTACTTACCGTTATAGAGATACTCA
>JAGBEV010000037.1 GCA_017936785.1 Lachnospiraceae bacterium
AGGGATAGCTTGTCTGCAATCTGGATCCCGTCAATAAATTCATCGCACTCATAAGTATAGTGGGTAAAAGGTATTTTCTCCTTTTCCAAAATACGCATGGCGTTGGTCTTCACTTCTTTATTTTTTGCCATTTTTCATCACCTCGCGCCTATTATACCTCAACAAGGCGAAGTCTTTCAATGATGCTTTTTCTGCACAGTGTATGATAGCAGATCACCGGTAATATGATCGAAACCGCAGCAATCACCGGTATACTGATAAGCATGGGCAGAATGTGGAAGCTCCATTCAAAATACGCCATATTTTTTCCCATGAGATAAATCAGACCATAGCTGATCAAACTGCCAAAAGTAGCCGCAATCCCAACTGTCCATGCCCCATAGAGGACACCTTCCATTGTAAGCATCCTTCGGAGCTGTCTTCCTGTCATTCCCACTGCCTGCATCATGGCAAATTCCTGTTTTCTTGCAAGAATACCCGTAACCATGGCATTGATAAAGTTCAGAATTCCGATCAGCGCAAGAACAAAACCAAGGAATCCACCTATCATGGAAAACATATTGGTTTCCCCTGAAAATTCTTCTCTCAGAGATGTCTTTGTAGTAAGTACCAATTCAGGATTTTTTTGCTCGATCAATCCATTAACTGCCTCCGTTATCTGCTCCTCTTTTCCTTCTTCTGTCCAAATACAGGCATGCAAACCGCCCTTAACTGCATACATCTCCCTGAAATCCTTCTCGCTGAGCAGAAGTCTTACTCCGCATACGGTATAAGAGTGTGTGGTGATCGCGTAAGGAAGTTTTCCCACAGCCATGATTTCCAGTTCTTTTTTTGTTTCGAAAACATCCTCATCATTTCCAAGAAAAATCTTATCGCCCGCAGAAAGCCAGTTCTCCGTATTCATTACAATTGCATATCCACCCTGTTCAAACTTTTCTCTGTCATAGTTTCCCTCTGAAATTGTTACCTCCGGCATCAGATTTTCCGGTAGATAATAGCAGTCAGCAGTGGTTATACCTGTGTCCGCTATTTCCGCTGCCACCATTTTCTCAATGGATCCCGTTTCCTTCTGCACCTTTTCGGACGCATAATAGCTTCTGAACTTTTCAAGAAGCGTCTCCGGCAATGTGGCTTCATCACTCTTAACATATAAAGTATCTACGCTCTTTACACCGTCAATTCTTTTTACTGCTTCCAGAAATTCCGGCTCTATTGCCTCATAATCCCGCACATTTGAGGAAAAGTTAATGATAGAGCTATGACTGATCTGCATATCTGAAAGCAGATAGCTTTTCACATACTCATCAAAGGAAAACCCCTTTACCAGAGCATAGGTTCCATTGATCAGAATCAGACTTAACGATAAGGATGCGATGACCACCGCTGCTTTACGTTTATTTCTTCCCAGATTAGCCATAGCAAGATGGAGGGAGGTTACCTTTGCAGCTCTCTTTTCTTTCTTTTTGCACTGTGTTCTTTCCACATAACGCACCGCCTCAACAGGGGAAACACCGGTTGCCAGATTACAAGGTTTAATACAGCTTATATAAACCACAAACAGAGAAAACACCACAGAACCTGCAAGCAACAAGGGGCTTATTACCACATTGGTGACCCCTCCGGTATTCAGCGCTCCATAGACAGCCGGGAGAATACCTTTTGCCACCAAAAAACCCGCCACCAGACCAATAGGAATTCCCACTGCGGAAAGAAAAAGTGCCTGCCCGTGAACCATACATCGAAGCTGTTTTCCCGTAGTTCCGATGGTCTTAAGCAGTCCATAATAGCGGATGTCCGCAACCACATTAATATAAAAAATGTTATATATGATGAGATACCCCGATAAAATAATCACAAACAGAAGGCCGCTTCCAAGAACGAGGGTCATACCATCCACCACAGCTGCGCCATAAGCCCAGTTTACCGACTCATCTATCGTTTCTTCCGCAAGTCCGGCTCTCTGCGTCAGTTTTGCCATCTTCCTTTCAATGTCAAAGGAAGAATCAAATACAATGCCGGCCTGAACAGTCCCTTCAGACCAGGCGTTATTCGTTCGTTGTATCCGTTCCTCATAATTTTCATGCAGAAGGGGAATGTTTGCGAGCAGCCATTCTTCTGACACCAAAAGCTCCTGCGCATGGGAGGCTTCATTGGAATACCAGAAACCGCATAAAACGAACTCTGCTTCTATGATCTTTTCCCTTCCCTCTTCGTCATGAGTAAGAATTCTGAGAGGCACCTTTTCTCCCATCTTTAGCGGAATACCTAAGGCTTCAAGCACTTTGCTGCTTGCCGCACATTCATTTTTCTTTTTTGGCATTCTGCCCTCCTCCGGATAGGAAAAAGACCACCTTGCCATCTCATCTTCCGCGTAGCGCACTTCTGTCTGTATTGCGCTCAGCTGTGAATTTACTGCAAACCCGGCAATTATGTCATAAGAAATATCCCGATATCCGCCTGCGGCCTTCACCTTTTCATATTCATCCATGCTCAAATATTTATAGCCGCCATGAGCACTTGTTCCTACCTGACGCATGGTAGCCTCCTGCATGGAATTCATCATGGAACCTCCCACGGTAAAGAGAGTCATGAAAAGCAAGGTGGTAAGTGCAATAGCCAGTATTGCAATCAGATTTTTCCATCTCTTGTCTTTCATGGTACGATATGACAGGAGGCGAATTATTTTTCTGTTTGCAACCCTTTTCATGCTTCACTGCCTCCTATATTCACTTTGCCGCTTTCTGATCCTGTCACAATTTTCCCGTCCTCAATCCTGATAATCCTGTCGGCAAGCTGGGCGATTTCCTCATTGTGGGTGATCATAACAATGGTCTGCCCAAATTTCCCGGCTGTCACTTTCAAAAGCCCGAGTACATCCTGACTGGTGGCGGAATCCAGATTCCCGGTTGGCTCATCTGCCAGAAGAATGGCAGGCTTTGCAGCCAGTGCCCTTGCAATTGCCACTCTCTGCTGTTGACCACCGGAAAGCTGAGAGGGAAGACTGTTCACTTTTCCTTCCAGCCCCAGGGTTTTTATGATTGTATCAATATACTTTTCATCAATTCGGTTTCCGTCCAGCTGGATGGGAAAAACAATATTCTCATAGACATTTAGCACCGGCACCAGATTATAGCTTTGAAAGACAAAGCCGATTTTTCTTCGCCTGAAAATCGCAAGTGCATCCTCTTTCAAAGAAGAGATATCTTTTCCATCAATCAAAATGCTGCCCTCCGTTGGATGATCCAGTCCACCCAGCATATGAAGCAAGGTAGACTTTCCGCTTCCGCTGGTTCCCACAACAGAAACAAACTCCCCCTGCTCTACCTTTAGATCCACACCGTCCAGGGCTTTTACAAGATTATCTCCTTCTCCGTAATACTTTTTGAGTCCTCTTGTCTCCAAAATAACCACGTACATAATCCTCCTGCCACTTTGTTTTGCTAACAAGAATTATAATCGAATAATCTTTCCCTTATCTTTCCAAAATCTAACACTTTTGTAAGATTTAAAAAGAGCTGCCATAGACAGCTCTACCATTTGAATTTTCTCTCACACAGGTTTCAATTATTTCTTCATCATATAGAAGGAAAAGGTACTTCCTTCCCCATATCTGGAATTCACCTTCACATATCCGTTCTGCCTTATGGCAATCTCTCTTACCAGATACAGCCCGATTCCCACACCCTTCTCCTCTGAAACCTCTCTGCCTCTGTAAAAACGCCCGAAAATCTGTGCCTGTTCTTCTTCCCGAACACCTATCCCCTGATCACTTACATGAACAGCCGTAAACATTTCATATTCGGTGACACTGACTGTGATCGTGCTGTCTTTCCGGCTGTATTTCACAGCATTGTCAAGAAGATTGCCGATGGCTTCTTCCGTCCACTTTCTGTCAAAAAATGCTTCTTCCTCTCCTGCTCTCAAAGTGATGGCAATCCGTTTCTTAGCCGCTTCTTCCTGCGCTGTCCTTATCACCGTTCTCAGCATTGGCTCTACCTTCTGTGTCTTAGGACTCAAAACAAACACTTCGCTTTCAAGGTGCGATATCTTCACCAGTGAAGTGATCAGAAATTCCAATTTTTCCGACTGCGCTCTTATATTTTCGACTATAGAAGTCACTTCCGGGTCTGTCTCTTTTTCCTGCAAAAGCTGAGAATATAGCATAATATTGGCAAGGGGTGTTTTTGTCTGGTGGGAAATATCAGAAATCAGGGTTTTGATTTTTTCCTGTTCTTCTTCGATTCGGTACTGTGAAGCTACCGACGAAGCTAAAAAGCGCTTCCACTTTGTCTCCAGTCTGGAGAGCCTGCTCTCATCGTAATCACTCTCTTCGAATGTTCCGTTTGCAGCCTCTTCCAGCATATTTTCAATCCGCTGCATGGTTCCTAAACGCACTTTCATTCTCTTTCTATTCCTTCCAAACATAGCCCTTTCCATACACCGTCTGTAAGTGACCTTCTCCGTTCTCCTTCAGTTTCGATCTGACTCTGTTGACTGTGACGGACAATGCATTTTCATCCACATACTCTGCCCCATCTGTCCAGATTTTGTCAATCAGTTTTTCCCTTGTAATTATAATATTCTTATTTTCTATCAAAATTTGAAGCAGTTTTAACTCTGTCCTGCTAAAGATGATATCCTCTTCTCCCTTTCTGGCTAACATGTCCTCAAAGCAAAAGCGCAGATCACCAAAACGATATGCTTTTCTCTTTCCTTCCTCTGCTCTTCTGAGAGCCTTGTCTATCCTTGCCCGAAGCACCATCAGACTAAAGGGCTTGGTGATATAATCCTCTGCTCCAAGCTCAAGTCCTCTCACTTCGTCTATCTCAAGGTCATTGGCTGTCAGAATGATCACCGGGATATTTCCCGTTTCTTTTACCTCTCTGAGCAGATCGTAACCGCTGCCGTCCGGCAGGTTAAGATCAAGCAATAACAGGGAAAAATTCTTTTTTTCTTTCAGTTTCTCTCGCGCCTGCTCCATGGTTTCACATAATGTAAAACAGAAATCCTCTTTCTTTAATGCAAGCGCCAAGCCTTCCCGAAGGCCCTTATCATCCTCTACCACTAATATATCCTTCACCTGCTAAAACTCCTTACTCTCCATTCACAAAAATGCACACACTTCTCCCCTGCATTCTCACTCTGTTATCCAAAAGCTTCCTCATTCCCTTTTTGTCCGGTATGAAGGCTGGAAGATACTGACCGGTTGTGTCCGCTGCCACATACCAGCTTTCTCTTTCCGAAAGTGCAGGCAGGAAAAAATCCTGATCCTCCCAGAACACATTTACCGCAAGGCAGACAATGTCATCTCTCTTTTCCGTTTCGTTCTGTCCGGCA
>JAGBEV010000038.1 GCA_017936785.1 Lachnospiraceae bacterium
ATGATTTCCTCTGTATAGCTTTCCGCAATTCGCTTCGTAACCATTGCTACATCATCAGTTCTTTCGCCTATGCCATTTCTAAGCAGAGGTTCTATTAACATTTCCGGCACTTCCACACCACCTCTCTTGGACAGCTCTTTCTGTATTTTTTCCATACAATGATGTACTCCGAATACTTCTGTGCTGATGCTCTTTTCAATCGGTCTGCCATCATGAATTTCAAGAATACTCATGGTTCCGTTGCCAATGTCCACCAGCATATTCATTCCTGGCATTGCACCTTGATTATGTACAGCCGCTAATCCCTGCGGAAAGATTTCCACACCACATAGATGCACCTTGTAGCGTTCCTTTTGGAACATGAAATCCAGCTCCTTCTCCTGCATCAGATATGCTCTCCAATCGGCAGCCTGTGACTTTACCCACGCAAGCGGAAGCCCTACTGCAAGTACGACTTCTGCTTCATGAAGTCCCCGGAATTTCAACTCCTCTGCCAGTCCTGCCAAAGTCAGTATATAGAAGTCCTCTGAATCTGTTTTGTTCCCCTGATATACTAAATGGCTCTCGCCAATCACATAATATTTCTCCCGATATTTTACAAAGTTGGTACTGACAATCGGTTCCTCATCATACGCTTCCACTCCGGTAGTAAATACTCTGTGGGCGGTCTTGATATTCCCATACCCATGGTCCAAACCGATATAAATTTTTCCTTTTGCTTTTCCTTTATTCTGAATATAATTTTTCTCCATTAAAATATCCTCCTGAATGTCCTGTTTACATATCCGTTTACACGTTTTGTTTACAAATACTCTTTTGAAAAATTTCCGTTTACGTTGTTTACAAAGCCTCAAATCCTTATTTTTTCTGCATTCTTCTGTAAAACGGATTGTTTACATTTCCGTAAACGAACGCCTGTAAACAGAATTTGTAAACACAGCCTAAAAAACTTTTTTGCTACTATTCAGCCATGCACAAATATTGGAAATAGTCTGTTCATGCTTGCATGATAAAGACTATTTTCAAATATTTGTATAGGGCGTTTAGCTCAAGCGAGGAAATGCAACGCATTTTCGAGCTTATGGCTGAATAGTAATCATTTACTGAACGGTATTACCGCATCCTCTGGCAGTTTCTGAAACTCATTTTTACCTGCCACCCTGCGCCATCCTCTTTGTGTGCCATATCCGGCAAATCTGTGGGAAGAAACCTTTTCCCACCCGACAATGCTATGGTTCATGACATTATTGATTTCTTTCAGTTCCCAATCCTTTGGTGTGTCATATTCGTGGGAAAATGCTTCCTTGTAAATCATAATGCTGCATACATAATCCTCTGCCAGTTCATCCAACCAGAGCTGTATCACTCCGACCTTTGCATCCTCTGGCATAAAATCCTTCTGCATTTCCTTTAAGTATTCTTCTGTTTCCCTCGACAGTTTTAAATCATGAGGACCGTTCCGATATAGCTCCATCGCTTCCGCCCACGCCTGACGTATGTATTCCCTTGACTTCTTTTCATCCTCAAGGATGTGCTTTTCCACCCGTTCCGGATGCACCAGCACCGGAGCAAATCTCCGGTTTCCTGTACGGTCAAGTGGAAGAAAGTCCATATTGTTGGAAGTACCCACAAATACGCATTGTCTTGGTCTGTCCTCCGGGTGCGTTTCGTAGGGAATTTTATAAGTTTCCTTTTGCCGGCTGATAAAAGACTTAATATCTTCGATGCTCTTGGCATTCACTGTTGCCATCATTTCCGACATCTCAATAATCCAATGCCCCTGCATCTTCCGATAGACATTATCATCATCCATCCGCTTCAAATCATCCGAAAACCACTCATCATTGATGGCTAGGAAGCGGAAAAATGTTGACTTGCCTGCTCCCTGTCCTCCTACAAGGCATACCATAATTTCAAACTTGCATCCCGGCTCATACACCCTGCGGATAGCTGCCAGCATCAAGAGCCGCATAATTTCTTTCGTGTAATCATCGTGATCAGCACCCAGATACCTGGGCAAAAGATTGTCTATGCATGGCTGTCCGTCCCATTTAAGTTTTTCCAGACATTCCCGAATAGGGTGATACTTATTTTCACTTGCAACAATATTCATAGCCTTGTTGATGTTACGATCGTTTTTCAGACCATAATTCTTTTCTAAGTACCAATGTATCTGATACACATCAGTATCCGTCAGGCTGGAAGATGTGCGCTGCCATCCGAGATTACCGACAATGTCAATCTTTCCGGACAGCTCATTTTTTCTGATTGCACCTTTTAACACCGGATCACGCTGAAATACCAGCATACAGTTGTTAATTGTCTGACAAGTATTGCCTTTATCGTTTCTTGCCAAATCTGCCCGAATATCCTCTACCGTACTCATTTCCATATCAAGCACTTCCCCGATTTCGTTCCATGATACGTTCTCTTCCGATTCTGACTCTCTCTGCAACTTCTTCCACCTCCTTCCTGCCTTTCATAAAAAGTTCCTGTTTATCCTCCGTACTGCCCATACATAAAATATCCAGCCAGTAATTCATAATCGGTTCCGCATGAAGCATCCGTGCATAGTCATCTGAAAAAATAATATCCGGCGGCTTTCCATTAAGGAAAATACCCATCTGCTCTATCAGTGATAAACTGTCCCTTAAACTCTCAATACTGTGATTGCACCATCTGTCAAAACGCTCCCTGATGTGTATCAGCCTCTCACGTTCTGTCCGTTCTCTACTAATACGCGCCCTGTCCTGCTCGCTTAATTCCTTATTTCCTTTGACC
>JAGBEV010000039.1 GCA_017936785.1 Lachnospiraceae bacterium
ATTCTTTAATGGGCGAAAACTATGTCATTTCAGGTTCAATGCACATTGTTTTCCGGTCAGAAAGGTACACGAAATAAAACGTCATCCTTTTTATGAAGGCGAATCTGTGTCCCATTCTTCCCTATGGCTGCTAACCTCTCATGTCTAACAGGATCATCCTTCCTTAGAAGGGTCCTAAATTCCTTCGTCCAGCCTGCCCATAGCGGGGTGCCGCCTCTGCTCCATTCCAGGGTCATGCCCTATTAAGTATGTCCTGGCGGCTTCGCTCTGCTTTGTCATTGCTAGAGAGCACTCCTGTAATCCAGCACCAATCGAATTCTTGGCGGACGTTGTCTGCTACAGTATGTGCTTTTTGTGTCAGGCTGCTTCCGGTCTGATGATGTCCCTTCGGAACTTCTCTTCATCAAAGTCACAGCCTGTTTGTAATACTACGTAGAAAACTCTGATTGCCTTACATGCAACTGCTATCTTTGCCTGCATTCCTCCAAGCGGTTTTTTCTGTCTGTTCCTGTAATAAAGAAACACATCCTGAAATGCCGGATTCCAGTTCATCAATGCACGTGCTGATTCATACATCGTTCTTCGCAGTTTTCGTCTGCCCCTCTTACTGATTCTTGGCTGTCCTTTCTTTTTACCGGAGCTCTTTTTGACTATTTCCAGTCCTGCCAGCTTCTGTATCTGTTTAGGGTCAGTGAAACGTCCGATATCACCGACCTCTGCGATAAAGCCACTCACAGTACTCATCCCTACTCCTTTTATGGCGAGCAGTTTCTCCACATTTGGTACTTCTTTTACTTTCTCTTCCAGATATTCATCCAGCCGTTTAAGCTGTTCTTCCTTGGTAATGTAGTCATTTACAAGAATCCAGATTTCAAGCCTTGCTGCTTCTCCGGCTTCCAGTCCTACACTGTTCTGTGCAGCTTCTACCATGGCCTGTGCCCTCTTTAGTCCTGCCGCACGCACCTTTGCATCGCGCCATATCTGATTGACTCCCCCTGCACCGATTCTTAGGATATCCTGTGGTAGTGGAGCTTCTTTCAGAAGCATAAGTCCACTGGTGGAATCCCAATCGGCATAACACTCAAAATACTCCGGGAAGAACTTCTGAAGCCATCCCTGTATCTGATTTGACAGACGCACATGCTGTTTCATGATCTGGTCTCTGCAGACTGAAGCCTCTCTGATTTCAGCATACACTCCACTTGGAAGATAAGAAGTTGAATATCTTCCATCCTTCACAAGTAATGCAATCGTCTTTGGATCTTTTAAATCACTTTTCTCAGGGCTGTTATCATCCAGTTCCTTACTGCGATTAACTGTAAACGGATTGACCGTTACAAGCTGAATATCATGATCCTGTAAGAACTTCTGAAAAGTAAGCCAGTAGCAACCGGTAGGCTCGCAGCCAACAATTACCTTCTTCATTTCGGTCTTATTCATGAGTTCCTCTGTCCACCTAAGAAAAGTAAGGAATCCCATTCCGGTGTTGCTAAACTTAAACACTCTTCTTGAAAGTTCAAATCCTCTCCAGTCAAACGCTCTGCAGAAGTGTGTTTGTGATCCGACATCAACTCCCACAATTAAAGTGTCACTTGTTACTTGCTTTAGTCTGTCATTCTGTGTTAAATTCATTTTAGAAACCTCCGTTGATTTAAGTGTTTTTGTTTCATCCGCCAAGATGAACACTCTAATCATACATCAGAGGTTTCTTTTTATTCAATTGGCATTATTTCTGAATTACAGGAATGCTCCTTTGTTTATGTTGATATTTCTCTTTATATTATAATATCATCAAGATATAACAATATCCACTTTTTCATGCGCCAAGCCATCGACAAATATCGACAATTAACGTTATAAAAAAGAAGCCAAGTTTGTTTCCTTGACTTCTTTTTTCATGCTAACATAATACCATTTTTGAATGTATTATTTAATGACAGTTTTTACTTTTTATTTTTGTAACCAAAGATTTTCCATTAGCACCGCCTACAACACCTTGGAAACATTAATTTAAGCTTTTTCCTGTCTCTTGATTCAATCAATTGGGTAATGTTACATTTCTCCTTACTGCCTTATCATCAATTGTTATTCGATATACCGCAAAATCAATATTGACCACAGAAACAAAATGTTCCCCCTCTTCAGCAAAAGTTTCTTCCATTGGATCTATTTCTCCAATTTTTCTCGCTTGCGGAAGAGGCTCCCTATAATTCTCTATCAATACTCCAATCAATCCTTTTGCATCTCCAATATTTTTCGTTTTGTTAAAATTTTCAGATCGTACACATCATTCTATTTCAAATTGACTAAATACATTAGAATATATCCTATAAATCTGCCTTAAATCACATTTCAGTTTTTTGCTCGTACCGATTTCTTCCCATTTCATCAATTTTATGTATCTAAAAAAACATTCTTTTCATTTTCATCTTCAAGCTATTCCATTTGCTCTTTTATTTCCTTGTACTTTTGAATCTTTTTGCAGAGTACTTTCATATACCGCTTCTCTTTCTTATTCATAATGATGGCAGATGTTGTCCCCTGCATAGCAGAAGATATAAAAAACTGTTATACAACCAGTTTTTATCATGACAAAAAATTAAATAGATAAGGCAAATTTATTATAAATACAGTTTATAATTTAGGCATAAAAAAGTGCCGCAAACCCTTGATTTTTCAATAAAAACCTTTGATTTGCGGCATTTCTCTTTTTAAGCAGATAACGGGAGTCGAACCCGCCTTTCCAGCTTGGGAAGCTAGCGTTCTACCGATGAACCATATCTGCATAAAGAAATTGTACTGCCTTGCCGCCAAAAAAGCAAGGCAGAAATTTCTTTATTTTATTCTTCATTTATTTTATTTCTTTTCTTCCTCCGGAAGCTCCTGACGAATTTCTTTGGTACGGATTTCCTTACAGATCTGGTCAATAAACTCATCCAACGGCTTCTGCCCTTCATCTCCCGCAAAACGGCTTCTGACGGAAACCAGCCTCTGCTCTTCCTCGTTTGCACCTACGATCAGCATATAAGGAAGTTTATTCATTCTGGCATCTCTGATCTTATAACCGATCTTTTCGCTTCTTCCGTCTACGGTAACATCTATGCCGTTAGCCGCCAGTTCTTTTCTGACCTTCTCAGCATAATCCGCAAACTTCTCGGAAATAGGCAGGATGCGAACCTGTTCGGGACAAAGCCATGTAGGGAACTTGCCGGCATATTTCTCGATCAGCCATGCAAGCGTCCTTTCATAGCATCCCAAAGATGTTCTGTGGATAATATAAGGTCTTACCTTTTCTCCATTCTGGTCAATATAATACATATCAAACTGTTCTGCCAGCAACGCATCCCACTGAATGGTGATCATCGTATCTTCTTTTCCGTATACATTCTTGGCGTTGATATCCACCTTAGGGCCATAGAACGCTGCTTCTCCTACATCTTCTACAAAAGGAATATCCAATTCTGTCAGTACCTGGCGGATATGACCTTCCGTCTCGTCCCATACTTCAGGCTCACCAATATATTTTTCTTTGTTATCAGGGTCCCACTTGGAAAGATGCCACGTAATATCATCCTGTAATCCCAATGTTGTCATAACATGCTTTGCAAGGGCAATACAGCCTTTAAACTCTTCCACCATCTGATCAGGACGGACGATCAGATGACCTTCGGAAATGGTAAACTGGCGCACACGGGTAAGTCCATGCATCTCGCCGGAATCCTCATTTCTGAAAAGGGTAGAAGTTTCACCATAACGGATGGGCAGATCCCTATAGGAATGCTGGCTGTTTTTATAACAATAATACTGGAACGGGCAAGTCATGGGACGAAGTGCGAACACCTCTTTATCAACTTCCTCATCGCCTAATACAAACATGCCTTCTTTGTAATGATCCCAGTGACCGGAAATTTTATACAGATCGCTCTTTGCCATAAGCGGTGTCTTGGTACGGACATACCCCCACTCTTTATCCTCTAAATCCTCAATCCAGCGCTGTAATTTCATGACCATCTTTGTTCCTTTAGGAAGAAGCAAAGGAAGTCCCTGACCGATCACATCCACTGTTGTAAACAATTCCATTTCACGTCCAAGCTTATTGTGGTCGCGCTTTTTAATATCTTCCAAATGCTCCAGATATGCAGCCAATTCTTCTTTCTTGCTGAATGCAGTTCCGTAAATACGCTGAAGCTGTGCTTTATTGGAATCTCCTCTCCAATATGCCATGGAAGAAGAAATCAGTTTAAATGCTTTGATGCCCTTAGTGCTCATTAAGTGAGGTCCTGCACACAGATCCACAAAACCGCCCTGGTCATAGAAAGAAATCTCGCTTCCTTCCGGCAGATCCCGGATCAGTTCCACTTTATAAGGCTCGCCTTTTTCTTCCATAAACTTGATGGCTTCCTCCCTGGGCAGCGTAAAGCGTTCCAGTTTATGTCCTTCTTTAATGATCTTCTTCATTTCCTTTTCCAAATTATCCAGATCTTCTCTGGAAAACGGTGCATGGTCAAAATCATAATAAAATCCTTCATCAATGGAAGGTCCGATTGTAATCTTTGCATCGGGGAATAATCTCTTTACTGCCTCTGCAAGAACATGGGAACAGGTATGGCGTACAGTACGAAGTCCTGCTTCATCATTTGCTGTCAAAATGTTTAACTGACAGTCCTTGTCAACAATCGTTCTCAAATCCACCACTTCGCCGTCGATCTCACCTGCACATGCTGCACGGGCAAGTCCTTCACTGATATCCAGCGCAATATCATAAACACTCATTGCCTGGCTGTACTCTTTACTGCTTCCGTCTTTTAAAGTAATTTTCATTTTTCCATCCTTCCTTCTGGTAAATGCTCACACATAAATCCAATTTATATGCTCTAACCTGTAATTTCTTTTCCAGATCAGAGATTATTCTTCCTCTTCCCATTCTTCGTCCCAGTCATCATCACAGGGCAGAATGTTGTTGCTGCCGTTATTGCTGCCGATGGTAACATGTTTCTTAGGGGAAAAGATCATCCCCAATACAAGTCCCAGCAAAAATGCCACTGCTACAGTCAGGCAGAACTCTTTTGCGGTCACTTCGGTATCCTCTGTTAAAAGCGCTTCCAATTCATCCCATTTTTCTTTCATTTTCATGTCCTCCTGTTTTTTATTTTCTCAACAACTTCTTTGCCACAATCCTGCACTCATTACCGGCATTTCTTCCTTTATAACAGCAATGACTTCCGGATATAAAAAATCCCTTACACTGTATTCACAATGTAAGGGACGTAATTAACGCGGTTCCACCCTGCTTGCCTTTGCGCCTCCCAATAAAGGATGACGTCTTACAAGACCTCTCATTTGATGGTAACGGAATCACCGGACCGGATTGGGGCCACTCAGAGTTAGTTTTCGGATGTTTCCTGTAAAAGTGCTTTCAGCCCATGGCACTTCTCTCTGCTGCATTCCGCATCGTACTCTTCTCGTCAACGTGTTATACAATCATATCTTTTCTTGATTGTATTATTTTATGCCTAAATGAATTTCTTGTAAAGTATTTTTCGCAAATTTTATCTGCCAATTTTCACTAAAACTTTATCATTATGCAGTTTTTCATATTATATTCCAAATTCACAAGATAATTTTTCTTGAAATATTTTATCAGATGCTGCCTTAATAATATCATCTATACGTCCCTGCTCTTTTAAAAGCATTGATTTCAAAATACCTTGCGGCAGAAAATAAGAATACACAGCATTGTGCAAAAGAACGTTTTATACAAGCACAAATCAATATTTTTATTCAAAATATCGTTTACTTTTTATTGCCTGCCATCGAGCAATGTTTTCTCCACAATTTCAGCTGCACATCTGACAAATTTCACACATGGTCTCACAGCATAATATTCTTTGGTCCTCGGACTGGGTGATGCACTTTTTTCCCGTCCCAGAATCCCCAGCAGTTCCCTGCAGATAATGCTTCCGTTTGCTGCTGCAAACTCATCGCTCATATCCCGCACCCTTTCATAAACAAGTGTCTTTTTAGCCTCATCCCCGGGATCAGAGTTACCATCTGCTAACCCAGATAAAAGTGCCATGGCTGAAACAGTTCCGCAAACTTCCCGCATTCTGCCCATTCCTGCCCCCATAGGGGAAGCAAGTTTCAGTGCCTCTTCCTTTTCCATTCCGAACAGATCCGCATAGGCGGCAAACACCGATTGACAGCAGTTAAATCCGCTTTCAAACAGCCTTACAGCTTCTTCTACTCTCGAATCTTTTGTTTTCTTTTGTTCCATTTTGTATCCACTCCTCTATCCGCAAAACTTCAACCACAGATGACCTTTACCTGCTGCATGATAAAAGGGCTGCCGCAAACCTCCATTTGCACCAGCCCGTAAACTTCATTCTGTCAATCCTATTTACCTTTACCACAGCATTTTTTGTATTTTTTACCACTGCCACAGGGACAAGGATCATTAGGATAAATCTTTTGCTCATTTACAACAGTCGTAGATCTCTTCTGCTCCTTGTAAAGCTCTTTTAACTTATCTTCGTCAAAAATTTCTTTCCATTCTTCCAATCCATAGAGCCATTCTGCATCAGCAGCTACCATATTCTTATAAAGCAGTTCCTTGTCAAATTTTAAGCTGACAACGGTATCCGCTTCCATTTCTTCAATGGGATTAGGCTCAACCAGGGAATCATTGATACCATCAAGAAAACCTGTCATTGCCATTAAGTCAATACCGTACTTTGTAGCCAGTTCGCTTACAGTTCCCTTTACTTCTGTATCCGGTTCTGCCAGCAGTTCTTTATAAACAGCCTGTTCCTTTTTAAAATAGTCAGCCCAGAATTTCTGCAGATCGCCTTTATTGGCTGACTCATCATATGCCATATCTCTCCATAACTGTAATAATGCCATTTTCGTACTCCTTTTGCACTTTTCATTTGGTTCTTGCAGTTTTCAACTGCCACTTGAAATAGTATATAAAAATTTTTTCAAACTTGCAAGTAGTAAATGTTATTGTGACACCGCTATCCGGTCATAAACTCCGTTTTCATCCTGTGTGCCGCTGATCCTTTCCGTTACATGATAATTGCCGTCCTGATCAGGTGTTAAGGTGATCGTCAATTCTCTGTAACTGCCATCCTCCGCAAAGGTTAAAATAGCTTTTCCGTTCAGACGGTAATCCAGACTGATATAACGCACCAGCTTTGCATTCATATCTAACTGGCTGTAGGTAACAAACCGCTTAGTTACCTTGTCATAATAATGGATAACATGCTCGCCCTCTTCTTCCATTTTGGTATAATCATTAGCAAAAGCTTCTCTTTTTCTTTCAGACAATCCTGCCACCATTTCGCATTGCTCATATAGATCCGCCTTTTCCAATTCCCTATAAAAATTCTTTGCTGATTCCTCATTAAAATAGGTAAAAGCCTTAGGCGCAAAAAATAAGACCATAAAGATCAGACAGATCGCAGCTCCCCATCCGACGATCTTATAATACTTTACACGCTCCGCAAATTTTACAGGCTTTTCACGCATTCTGATCTGATAATCATCTGCAAATTCTTCTTCAGAAATATCCCTGATAAAATCAGCTATACTTTGATATCTGTCAAAATGATAAATGGACAACGCCTTCATGATCGCTTTACTTTGATAATCCATTACCGCACCATTATAGTAAGCCGGCGGCAGCAAAGGATCTCTGCCTTCGGGATTTTCTTCGCTGATCCTTTCATAAAAAGCAGGCACTTTGTGCCCTGTTACCATTTCATATAAAATAGCCGCAATGGCATAAATATCTGTTGCCGGACCAAAGCCTCCCTGATCCACATATTGTTCCACCGGCGCATATCCCGGCACCCTGGCTGTAGCATCTTCTGCAACTGCAAGAGCTGCATCCTCCATGGGATCTCCAAATCCCAAAAGCACGGATTCCCCATTTTCTTTTACACAGACCAGGGACGGATTGATTTTTCCATGTACAATGCCTTTTCCATGTGCCTTATCCAAAGCTGTAATGACCGGTTTTAACAATTTAAAGGCATCCTTTAACAAAATCCGGGGCATATGTATTTTCTTTAAATATTCCGGCAGACTGATGCCCTCTATGTATTCCATAACAATATAGACTGTCTGGTTTTCTTCAAAAAATGTAATAACATTGGCTGCGCCCTCCAAAGGATAAAGGGTGATCAGCAGCTTTGCTTCCCGGATCATATGCTCCTTCATCTGTGCAAAATCACCTTCATGCACAAACTTCATACAGGAAACCGTTACCTTATCATTCTGATTGCGTTCCACTACTGCCGAAGGATAAAGTTCCTTGATCACAACCTTCTGCTCCCGAAAAGTATCAAAAGCCTCATATGTAATGCTCAAGCCGTTACTTCCCATTATACCTTCAACCCTGTAACGATCCTTCAGCATGACTTTTTCTGCCAGTGCAAAACGGTTACTATTTACATCCATTCATTTAACCTCTTGTTTTTTCTTTGTTTATCCTTTTATTATAGACAGATATGTGATAAATTACAAGGGAAAGGAGTTGTCATATGTATTCAAAAAAGCAAAGAATTGCCGCTTTGATCGGCATTATTTTACTGATGGCACTTTATGTGTTTACTCTCATCGCAGCTATTTTCAACTTCGACGGAACGGGAAATCTGTTAATAGCATGTCTTTTTGCCACTATTGCCATCCCCATACTGATCTGGATCTATATCTGGCTGTACGGCGTATGGACCCAAAAACATACGCCTGCTTCCTTTGATTTTATGGAAGGGCTGAAAAATGAAGCAGAATCCACTGCCCCTTTTTCACAGGAAACAGATAAAAATAACAAAACCGATACAAAAAGCTGAGTGTCAGTAAACACCCAGCTTTTTTAATTCTTCTATTGCATCTTCTTTTGTTTTAAACAGGATGGCATGAATTCCAAGGTTTTCTGCGGCACAACAATTGTCCGCCCTGTCATCCATAAAAACACATTCCTCCGGAGTCAGCCGAAAACGTTTTATGAGCAGTTTATAAATTTCCGGATTCGGCTTTACCATTTTTACCTGATAGGACAATATGCCTCCATCCATATAGGGAATAAAATCAATGGTATGAGCACATTCCCTTTCCGCCTTTTTTGAAAAATTGGAAAGATAATAAACTTTATAGCCCATTTCTTTCAATTCTTTTATCCAGGGAATGGCATATTCCCGTTTTCTCAGCATGTCATGAATATTTTCACAGATCTGACGGATTTCTTTTTCTATATCCGGATCATTTCTCACAAAGGCTTCGATCAATTCTTCCTCTTCGCTGCCGCCCCTGTCAAATTCATTCCATGCATCATTTAAAACTGTGGCATCTGCAATCCGCTTTACAACTTTATCATCAAAACCGAAACTGTTTAAATATTCCTCCCAGCAAAAATCCACCAGAACATTTCCGATATCAAAAATAATTGTCGTAATCATATTGTCACCTTATTTACTCAATGCACTCTTTCTGTAAATAATATCGCTTCTGCCCGGTCCGTTGCTTACCATAGTGATCGGATAACCGATCTGCTCTTCTACAAATTCAATATACTTTCTACAGTTTTCGGGAAGCTCCTCATAATTTTTAATGCCTCTGATATCACACTTCCAGCCCGGTAAAGTTTCAAGTACAGGTTTTGCTTTCTCCAGTTTGCTGGTTACAGGGAAGTCTGTGGTAACCTCTCCATCAATTTCATATCCCACACAAACAGGAATTTCATCCAGATATCCCAAAACATCCAGTACAGTAAATGCCACATCAGTAGTTCCCTGGAGCCTGCACCCATACTTGGAAGCTACGCAGTCAAACCATCCCATACGTCTGGGACGGCCTGTCGTTGCACCGAACTCTCCGCCGTCTCCGCCGCGCCTTCTCAGTTCATCCGCCTCTTCTCCAAAGATTTCAGAAACAAAAGCACCGGCTCCTACTGCAGAAGAGTATGCCTTACATACAGTTACGATCTGCCTGATCTCATAAGGCGGGATTCCTGCTCCGATGGCACCATAAGCGGCAAGAGTGGAAGATGAAGTAACCATGGGATAAATACCATGATCCGGGTCCTTCAATGTTCCCAGCTGTCCCTCTAATAATATGTTTTTGCCTTCTTTGATGGCTTTGTCCAGATATGCGGACACGTCACATACGTAAGGTGCTACCATTTCTTTATATTCATGTAATGTTTCAAGCAGTTCTTCCGGTTTCAAAAGGGGTTTGTGATATAAATGCTCCAATAAAACATTCTTTGTTTCACAGATCCTTACAACCTTTTCTTTTAACAATTCCTCATCAAATAACTCGCTGACCTGAAAACCGATCTTTGCATATTTATCAGAATAGAAAGGTGCAATGCCGGACTTGGTGGAGCCAAAGGATTTGCCGCCTAACCTTTCTTCCTCATACTGGTCAAATAAAATATGATAAGGCATTACCATCTGTGCCCTGTCAGATACCAGGATCTTGGGCATGGGTACATTGCGGTCTGTAATGGATTTGATCTCCTTAAATAAAACGGGAATGTTCAACGCAACACCGTTTCCGATAATACTTGTTGTATGATCATAAAATACTCCTGAAGGAAGTGTATGCAACGCAAATTTACCATAATCATTTACGATCGTATGACCTGCATTGGCACCACCCTGAAAACGAATGATAATGTCTGCATCCTCAGCCATCATGTCCGTAATTTTGCCTTTACCCTCATCGCCCCAATTGGCACCTACAACTGCTTTTACCATTTCTGATTATTCCTCCTGTTTTCACCATTGTCTGCACAATGCTGTTACATTATTTATTTCAATATGATTATATCCCAGTTTATTTTATAAGTAAAATCAATATTTATTATACTAGATATAATTTCAGATTATTTCTGAGCATTATGTAAATTTACAACATACAATTCATTTATAAACATAATAAAATCCCATATATTATTATCTATTATTTGAATACATATTATTTTTCCATTCTGCTTTTCATATTCTTTCTTTCATGCTACAATGGAGAAAAATATTTTTGAATTCAAAGGAGGGTTTTTAACATGTCAACTTATTCTTATGACCAGTCAGCACTTATGGCATCTATGACGGTCTACATGATTCTTTGTCTTGCTATATCAATTTTTGCAATCGTATGTATGTGGAAGATTTTTGCAAAAGCAAATCGTCCCGGATGGGCTTCGATCATTCCCCTTTACAATATGTATACACTTTTTGATATCGCATGGGGAAACGGATTCCTATTCTTATTACTGTGCATTCCTTTTGTAAATTTTGTTGTGGGAATCATTGTATATGTGAAATTAGCAGCAGCCTTTGGAAAAAGTGGAGGATTTGCAGTAGGATTGATATTCCTTCCCATTATCTTCTTACCGATTCTTGCATTCGGCAACAGCATCTATCAGGGACCGCAATAAAAATAAAATTGAAATAATATATTTTACATAATTACACTTAAACAAAAATATTTTTTTACGGGTTGTCCTATGGTAACAATACCAAATGGCAACCCGTTTTTTTCGTTCTTCTTTCTTTATTTCTCCTGCTGCTTTTCGGTCAAAAGCTCTAACAAGCCCCTTGCTGCAGCGCTCATAGGCATCTTGTGATTGGTAACTACGCAGATCTGTCTCTTGGGTATCATCTTGTTGAACCGAAGTTCAAAAAGTTTTCCGGATTCTATATATTCCTTTGCAAAATCCCGCACCACGCAGCCGATCCCCAGATTGCGCAGGGCAAACTGTACGATCATATCCGATGTAGCAAGCTCAAATTCAGGATTCAATATCACATGGTTTTGTGCCAGCAGATCATCCATATACTTTCGTGTACTGGTGTTTTTTTCCAGACAGATAACAGGATAATCCGGCAGTTCATGAAAGTCTGTCATATGATTTTTTAACTGTGTATATTTTCTTCCTGCAACAAAAACGTCTTCTATTTCCCTTACCTGAAGGACTTCAATTCCCTCCCTCTTTTCAAAGGGGGTGGAAACCAGACCGATATCAAATCTGCCCTCTTCCATTTTCTGTAATGTTTCCGGCGTGGGACCATTGGTGATCTTTACCTTGATCTTAGGATACCGCTCATGATATTTTTCCAAAAAGGGCAGCAGATAATACCGCAGGGTCATATCGCTGGCACCTACATGCAGCTCCCCGGCTTCCAGATTCAGCAGTTTTTTCAACACCTGTTCCCCATGGGAAATCTGTTCATATCCGCTTTTCACATATTCGTAAAGGATTTCTCCCTCCGGTGTCAGCCGTATTCCTCTGGAAGTCCGCAGAAAAAGTTTCACATCAAGCACCTCTTCCAGCATCTTCATGGATTGGCTCACTGCAGGCTGTGAAATAGCAAGAGCTTCCGCAGCCCTGGTCAGGCTCTTACATTCCGCCACATAATAAAACACCTTATAATATTCCAGATTTCCATCCATAATTGTGCCTCTCATTCTGTCCCCATTATTTTTCCGAACATTCTGCTTTTTAATATCCCGGGTATTTTCCTGTCCATATACCACCAATTGTTTAAAATGTCTTTACATTGTTCTGATGATTAAAATTATCCATCTGCTTCCGAAGAGCTTCTCCCCTCTCTTGATAATATTCTTTCTGTTTCTCCTTTAAAGTCCCATCCTTAGAAAGATTTTCCAACAGCGTCCAATATTCCTCATAGTTTAATTTTGCCGCATCCTTATAGTTATTTTCAAAATTCATCTGCAAAGTCTTCAATTTCATTTCAAGCTGTTCATTTTTCTTAGGCTTTCCGAACACCTTCCATGCACCTCCCATAAATCTCCATCAGCTTGGCATAGTTCCCCTCTTCTGCCCATTCTTCCGCTTCCTGCAGGTCAAAGGAACATATTTCCTGTTCACATTTCAATATAGCTTTTGCCAGCGCTTTAGGATTGCCCGTCTCAAATTTCCATCCATTTACATTTTCTATGATCAGATTTCCCACATTTCCCGAATCCGAACCGATCACAGGCGTTTTCACATGATAACCTTCTGCAATATTCATGGGAAATCCCTCATACAACAGAGACGGAACTATGATTCCTTTTGCTTCCGCCATCATTTCCTTCATGCGGTCATTTGGTACACTGCCCGGCAAAGATACCTTTTCCAGATGATGCTTTTTAACATATCTTTCGCACTGCTTTTTCAGACTTCCTTCTCCGCATATGATCAGCTCAGGGATCTGATCCCTTTCCGCATAGTTGCCTTTCGCTAACTCTCTGTATGCTCTCAGAAGAACCCTGATACCTTTATTTTCTTCCAATCTTCCCGCATATAACACATAATTTTTTCTTCGGGAAGCATCCACAACTTTTCCCTTATAATTCACATAATTAGATTTCACATACACTTTTTGGGCATCCACCTGTTTTGCCTGCAAAAGTTTCTCTTTCTGAAACTTTGTCAGACAGATACAATGGACTCTCCTATAAGTTCCAAGAATCCTGTGAACCTTCATGCTCAGCGCACACACCAGGGTCTGCGCCCTGCTTCCCCGGTAGCACCCGTATCGCACACTGCAATGAAGTCCCTTCTCCACACATTCTTCACACACATGCCCATCCCTGTAAAACACACCATTAGGACACAGCAGCCTGAAATTATGCACCGTCATCACCACCGGCACTCCCGCTGTCAAAGCCCCGTAAAACACCGAAGGGCTGATCAGGGGCAGGGTGTTATGCACATGAACAATGTCAATTTCCTTCTCCCGGATCATCTGCCGCACTTTTCGAAAAGTCCTCAAGGAAAAAACCGCCGTAAAAGGAAGACAGATCTTTTCCCAAAACTTCATCCTTGATAACTCCTCATTTCTCCTGCTGTAGAGGTATACCTGATGTCCATGCTCCTTAAGTAACTCCCCTTCATTTTGCACAACCTGGTCCTCTCCCCCCGGGATCTTGTAATAATCATGGACCTGCAGAATATTCAGTTTCTTCCCACCATCATATTTTCCCTTCTCCATACCTGCCCTCTTCTATACATAAAAAGCGGGGAGCCGTCCCTTTCAACCACTCCCCGCCAAAAATCACACATTAATCTCTGCTGTAACTCCAAGCAATTCTGCATTTTCCTCCAAAATCGGCGCCACAACCTCTTTTAAGAACTTCTCCACCTGAATGGGAGCCCTTCCCACATACTTGGCAGGGTCCATAGTCTTTTGCAGATCCTCAAGGTCCATTCCAAAAGCAGGATCATTTGCGATCAGCTCCAACAGGTTATTTTCCTTTCCAAGCTGTTTTACATTTTTGCCTGCTTCCATGGAAAGCTCACGGATACGTTCATGAAGTTCCTGACGGTTTCCGCCGTTCTTTACGGCATCCATCATAATATTTTCCGTTGCCATAAAAGGAAGCTCGCTCATAAGGCGCTTATTGATAACCTTATCATATACCACAAGTCCATCCACAACATTTAAACAAAGATCCAAAATACCGTCAATAGCAAGAAATCCTTCCGGTATGGATAAACGTTTATTTGCCGAATCATCCAAAGTACGCTCAAACCACTGGGTTGCGGAAGTAATTGCCGGATTTAACGCATCGATCATCACATATCTGGATAAAGAAGCAATCCTTTCGCTTCTCATGGGATTTCTCTTATAAGCCATTGCCGAGGAACCGATCTGGCTCTTCTCAAAAGGCTCTTCCACTTCTTTTAAATGCTGTAACAGGCGGATATCGTTGCTCATTTTATGTGCGCTTGCAGCAATTCCTGCCAGTATATTGCAGACTCTCGTATCTGTCTTACGGCTGTAGGTCTGCCCTGAAACAGCCACGCATTTTTCAAAGCCCATCTTAGCTGCGATCATCGGATCGATCTTATCGATGGTTTCCTGATCCCCGTCAAATAACTCCAGGAAGGAAGCCTGTGTTCCGGTAGTTCCCTTAGAACCTAACAGCTTCATGGTGGAAAGGACATAATTTAAGTCCTCTAAATCCATGCAGAATTCCTGTGCCCAAAGGGTTGCTCTTTTTCCTACGGTAGTAGGCTGTGCCGGCTGAAAATGGGTAAATGCCAGAGTGGGCTGGCCTTTATATTTATCTGCAAACTCAGCTAATTTTGCAATGACATTGACCAGTTTTTTCTTTACCAGTTTCAAAGCCTCAGTCATAACGATAATGTCCGTATTATCGCCTACATAACAGGAGGTTGCACCTAAATGGATGATGCCTGCTGCTTTGGGGCACTGCTGTCCGTAAGCATATACATGGCTCATAACATCATGACGCACTTCTTTTTCCCTTGCCTTCGCCACATCATAATTGATGTCATTTACATGGGCTTTTAACTCATCGATCTGTTCCTGTGTGATAACGGGCTTTCCGTTCTGGGAAAGCCCCAGTTCCATTTCGGTTTCCGCAAGGGCGATCCATAA
Source organism: Lachnospiraceae bacterium (assembly GCA_017936785.1). Lineage (GTDB taxonomy): Bacteria > Bacillota > Clostridia > Lachnospirales > Lachnospiraceae > UBA2882. The sequence continues at coordinate 15,417 of JAGBEV010000039.1, forward strand.
CTTTCTCCATGTTGTGAACTTCATGTCAGGGGAAAAGATATACTGCATTTCCCTGCTGGCATATCTTTCTGATAAGGGGCTTACGTATCTGTCGTTGCTCATTGTTAGTTCTCCTCTTTGTTTTAATGATATATAATGTATACTTTATAATAAAAAACTTTGCAGGACGACAGTTTTCTATTATCCGTCCAAAATCTTTTTTATCATAAAGCTGTTTTTCATTTTTGTAAATAGGATTTTGCTATTATTACAATATTCACAATATCATTGTATCACATGACCGTAAATTTTCCCACTCCCAAGAAAAAGTCCGAAACCGGGCAGTTTATAACCGCCCCGGATTCCGGACCGTGATCTTGACAAATCGAAAGTGATCTTACTTAAAATTTATAACAAAAACATTTTTATGGGGTATTGAAAATGCCCGGATTTGTAAAATAAAGGACAATTCCTGCTATCACAAATGGCAGAAGGAATATCAAAGCATCATAGAGAGGACGCTTATCATAATCCGTATATACCTTATTTCCCAAATAATAAATGTTTATTGTATCGGGCCATTCATGAACATAGCTGCAAGTATTACAACGAACTATTTTTGTTCTTTTTTTTCCACCGTTGATGGAGTAAACATACCGTGCAAATTCCACACCGTCTCTTTGGGTGTTGATGACTCTTTTATCTCCATCTAACTTTCCCTCTACGATCTGACCTAAGTCCTTTGCCTTTTGAACTTTTTTCGCCCAACTGTGACCTATGATCTTTTTCCTGGCTAAAATAAAGACAACGATAAAAGATACTATCAATGCTACATAAGATGGTATCATAAGCACAATTTCCGAAGATTCCGGAAACCACACCTTCCACTTCTCTGCTCGCTCCTGAAACATTCCCTGAAGTTCTTCCCAAAACATAATGATCATCCCCCAATTATGAATCCCGAGCTTTTCATACAGCCCTTTTAATCCATACAATAACTCTTTTTCATTATACAGGAACATAAAATAATAGTAAACAAGCCGGTATAGTAAATTTTAACGTTCTTATAATACAAAAAAAACAATCCCCTCTTATCAGATTTTCCCGATAAAAGGGGACTTTTTCACTTGAAATGCCATCCGGCATTTTTTATTCACTATTTATCAAATTCTCCGCGTATATCTTCTACTGGAGGCTCCAACGGATATTTACCCGTAAAACATCCTGTACAGATCTCTTTGCCGTTTACCATCTCAGATAAACGCTCAATGTCCAGATACGCCAGGCTGTCTGCGCCGATGACATCACGGATTTCCTCTACAGTACGGTTATAGGCGATCAACTGGTCTCTCGCAGGCACATCTGTTCCGAAATAACACGGCCACAGGAACGGCGGAGACGAAATCCGCACATGTACCTCTTTTGCTCCTGCATCACGAAGCATTTTGACAATCCGGTCTGAGGTAGTTCCACGGACAATAGAATCGTCGATCATGACAACACGTTTTCCTTCAACAACTTCCCGGATAGGGTTTAACTTTACCTGTACACTGCTTTCACGGTTTTTCTGCTTAGGCTTAATAAAAGTCCTGCCCACATAGGTGTTTTTCACGAATGCAGTGGCATAGGGAATTCCTGACTGCATTGCATAGCCCATTGCCGCGCAGTTGCCGGATTCCGGTACGCCGGTTACAATATCAGCTTCCACCGGGGAATCCATGGCAAGGAATTTACCAGCCATGATTCTGGAATGGTAAACACTGACACCGTCTAAATAGCTGTCGGGTCTTGAAAAATAAATATATTCAAACACGCATCTGGCATGTTCGTTTCGGGGAATACAAAGACTCTTATCGGACTCAATACCTTTATCAGGGCTGATGGTCACGATCTCACCAGGTTCCACATCTCTGACATATTCTGCACCAATGGTATCAAGAGCACAGGTTTCACTGGCAAGAATATAGCAGTTATCCCGCTTTCCGATACAAAGGGGACGGAACCCAAAAGGATCTCTGGCTCCGATGAGCTTTCTTGGGCTCATGACGATCAGGGAATAGGCGCCTTTGATCTTCCTCATGGCACGTCCTACTGCCTCTTCAACGGTTTTGGAATTCAAACGTTCCCTTGCAATATGATATGCAATGACCTCCGAATCGATGGTGGTCTGGAAAATTGCGCCGGTATACTCCAGTTCTCTGCGCAGCTCAGGTGCATTGATCAGATTACCGTTATGCGCCAGTCCCAGAGTACCTTTTACATAGTTTAAAACCAAAGGCTGTGCATTCTCTCTTGTAGAGCTTCCTGCCGTGGAATAACGCACATGCCCCACACCGATATCCCCCTTTAAGGAAGCAAGAATATCGGGGGTAAATGCTTCGTTTAAAAGTCCCATGTCCTTATACGTGGACACTTTTCCTTTTGGACCGTTTGTTTCACTGACAGCAATACCACAGCTTTCCTGTCCTCTGTGCTGCAAGGCAAACAGCCCGTAATAAATGCTGGTAGCCACGTCATTGCCGTCAAAATCGTACATGCCGAAGACACCGCATTCTTCTTTGATATGATCGTCTAATCCCTGTTGTCTATGGTCTTTTTCCATCTTTTATAATCCTAATCTCTTGAATACTTCGTTATAAGCTTCTTCAACATTTCCCAAATCCCTGCGGAAACGGTCTTTATCCAGTTTTTCGTTGGTATTTACATCCCAGAGTCTGCATGTGTCAGGGCTTGTCTCATCTGCAAGGATGATCTGTCCGTGATAACGTCCAAACTCAATCTTGAAGTCGATCAGTTTGATATCTGCCTGTAAGAAATATGCTTTTAATACTTCATTTACTTTAAAAGCATATTTTTTGATCGTTTCAATTTCTTCCCATGTAGCCAGTCCCAATGCTACTGCGAAATAACTATTGATAAGCGGGTCACCCAGATCATCATTTTTGTAGGAAAATTCAATGGTAGGCTCTGCAAAAGGAGTTCCCTCTTCTACACCGAGTCTCTTGGAAAAACTTCCTGCTGCCACATTTCTGATAATAACCTCAAGGGGAACGATCTCTACACGTTTTACTGCTGTTTCCCTGTCACTTAATTCTTCTACGAAATGAGTAGGAACACCTTCTTTTTCCAATAACTGGAATACACGGTTGGTCATACGGTTATTGATAACACCTTTTCCTACGATGGTACCTTTCTTTATTCCGTTAAAAGCGGTTGCATCATCTTTATAATCCACGATCAAAACATCCGGATCATCTGTTTCAAATACTTTTTTTGCCTTTCCTTCATAAAGCTGGTTCAATTTTTTCATCTTTGTCACCCTGTACCTTTCATTCATTTATATATGGTTCTGCTCTTAGCAGACCTTACGCACACAATTATAATCAATCACTTTATAGAATTCAATAACTGAAAATACTAAAAATTTACCTTTAACTTTTGAATTTTCCGATAAAATCACGAATCCGGGGATTATCTGAAGCAAAAATTTCCTCCGGTGTGCCCTGCTGCTGAATCATTCCATCTTCCATGAATATGATCCTGTCAGAAAGCTCTCTGGCAAATTCCATTTCATGGGTAACAATGATCATGGTCATCTTTTCCTCTGCCAGTTCCTTGATAACCTTCAGAACTTCTGCCGTCAGCATGGGGTCTAACGCCGAGGTAGGCTCATCAAAAAACAGGATCTTGGGCTGCAGCGCCAATGCCCTTGCAATGGAAACCCTCTGCTGCTGACCGCCGGAAAGCTGATAGGGATATGCATCCCTTTTATCCGAAAGTCCCAACTGCTTTAACAGCTTGTCCGCCCTTTCATAAGCCTCTTCCCTGCTGATCTTGTCCACACTCATAGGCGCATCCACAATGTTTTTTAAAACACTGTAATGGGGAAACAGATTAAAATTCTGAAACACCAGTCCGAAATATTTGTGAAATTTCTTTAATTTTGATTTGCGGGCATAAACGCTTTTGCCGTTCTGGTCCTCTGCCGCATATTCGCCCATGTAGATCAGATCTCCGCCATCCATCTTTTCCAACAAGGTAGCACAGCGCAGTATGGTTGATTTTCCCGAACCGGAAGGACCGATGATGGAAACAACTTCTCCTTCTTTTACAGTTAGGGAAATATCCTTTAGAACTCCCAATCCGTTAAAACTTTTTTTCATATGATTGATTTCTAATATATTCACAGTCTCCATAGCCTTTTCCTCCTACTTGTAATAACCAAGACGCTTTTCCACATATTCCATAACAACAGCTACCAACAGATTAAATACATAATAGAATATTGCCGCTACCACAAAGGGCATCATAGTTGTATTCGCTGCCGCAATCTGTTTCGCAATGGTAAACATCTCCATATACGCCAGGGAAAAAGCCAGGGACGTATCTTTTACCAGAGTAATGACTTCATTGGTTATGGATGGAAGTATCCGTTTGATCACCTGTAGCAGAATGATCTTCGTAAATGTCTGGGACTTGGAATATCCCAAAATCTTTGCCGCCTCATACTGACCTATGGGCATGGATTCAATACCGGAACGGTAAATCTCCGCAAAATATGCTGCATAGTTCAATACAAATCCTATGATAATGGCAATAAAGCGGTAATTACCGGAAATATTGATCTTGAAAAGATAATAAGGTCCGAAATATACAACCAGAAGCTGCAGCATCAGAGGTGTTCCCCTCATGACAGATATGTATATTTTAAACAATGCCGCAACAAACTTGTTCTTTGCCATTCTGCCAAAAGAGATCAATAATCCTAAAGGCAACGACAGCGCCAGTGTCCAGACAAAAATCCCCACCGTCTTGACCATACCGCCTCCAAGTTGTTGTAAAATCATACTTAAATCCATAATTGCCCTCCCAATCTCATCACATTCTCATAAAAGTCATTTCCCATTTTGATAGAAATACCCCTATGACCGACCTTCATTGGTCACAGGGGCTTTTTATTTTTACTCTAAGCAGATCAAATCTGTAATACCATATTTCTCTGCCAGTTCTGCAACAGTACCGTCTTCTGTAAGTTTCCTGATATCTGCATTTACAATATCACGAAGCTCTTCATTGCCTAACTTAAAGCCGATACCATACTGTTCAGAATTTAATTTCTCTTCCAGGATCACATATCCTTCACCCCTGGACTCGATCTGATAGTTGGCAACACCGATATCGATGGCAATGGCATCAAGGCTTCCTGCCAGCAGTTCTGTAAATGCAGAGTTGTAATCTGCAAACTGCTGCAAGGTTCCGAAGGTGTCTGCAAGTGCTTTCTGCTGTTCCTCATCGGATAAAACTTCCAATGCTGCGCTGTCAGCCTGTACACCTACTGTCTTGCCTGCCAGATCAGCTAATGTTGTAATGCCGCTGTTTTCAGCTACAACAATGACCTGACTGTTATCACAATAAGGATCGGACCATGTATAATCATCCTCACGTCCGTTAATCGTAAAACCATTCCAGATACAGTCGATGGAACCGGAATTCAGTTCCATATCCTTAGAGTCCCAAGCGATAGGAGTCTTAACAAGCTCCCAGCCTTCCAGTTCACATACAGCCTGGGCAAGTTCTAAGTCAAAACCTGTATACTCGCCATTGTCATCCATATATCCATAAGGCGGATATTCTGCATCAAAGCCTACTGTAAAAGTAGTTCTTTCTCCGGAAGCTGCTTCAGATTCTTCAGTTTCATTTTCTGCAGCATTATCAGTTGTTTCTGCTGCATCTGTGTTTGTCTCTGCTGCGCCGTCACTGCCACAGCCTGTTAAAAGCGCCATGGACATAACACCGCACAGTAAAAGTGCTAATGCTTTTTTCATAATAATCTCCTCCTAAATTCGAGTTTCCATCTGCATATGGAAACTGTTCAAAATTACTTTGTCATAGTATCATGGTAAAGTATTTCTGTCAATGGAGGGGTTATTTAAGTGAAGGGTATTGAAGAGGAAATTGGACGGGCAGAGGGAGCGTGAAATAGTTTATATATATCACGGGAACACGCTCCCGCTCGGATAAAAACGTAGCGGTACTAAGAATTTTGGGCGGCTGGCGCCTGCAAAATTCAAGTGCCGACGTTTTTATACGGTTCCCTTTGATATATATAAACTATTTCACGCTCCCTCTGCCCGCCCAATTCCCTTTTGATACACTTTGACTTAATTGTTATAGCTTATATTTTTTCTCGTAGGCGGAGACCATGTCGAGGATTTCTTCGGCATATCTGGGGTAGGTTTTGACCAGGTCCATAAGTTCTTCTTTTGCCTGGGCTGCCGTGGTTTCGTTGTATTCGATCTGCTTTCTCAGGTTTTGCCTGCGGAGGATCAGACCGTGGCGCACTTCTACCATTTCCTTGGGGTCTAGCAGGGCACCGGTCTGGTGTACCCAGATGACAGGATCGAACAGTTGGTAATTTTTTAATTGTCTTACAAGGCGCTCGCTGTGAAAATCCAGTTCTTTCTCGGTTTCCTGCATTTTTTTCCGTTCTTCTTTTTCTACCTGATATTTTGCCCAAAGGTCAGAAAGGGTCGCTGCGCTTTCCGTGTTGTATTTCATATAGAGGTAATCCAAAAGTCCCGTATTATTTACGTACCGGATTTTTACCTTGTTTTGCAGCATGATTACCTTATTATAGCTGTGGGATGCGGAATGGAGTTCCCGTTCTGTTTCCTTATAGCGCAGAAACAGGGCTGTCAGCACTGCGGCTGCAGCTACTGCCATGATCAGATAACCGATCCTGGCATCCATTTCCAGAATAAATTCAAGAAGAAGCAGAATCATCACACAAGCGGCTGCGGCTATCATGCAGATGATCACCATGCCACGGGTGTTCAACAGGGTGATCTGAGCTTCATCCATGCGGTATTTGCAGGCATGTTTTTCTCCTTCCAGACGCTGTAAATCTTTTTTGATCTTTTCCTGATATTCTTCCGCCTCTTCCAGTTTGCGGATACCTTCTTCCGCTTCATCTGCCAGACGCTCCATTTTGCGGTAGTCGGACTCCGCCATATGGCTGCTCCTGCCCCTGAACTGTTCTCTATCGGCATCCAGGGCATAAATCGCCCTTGCATGCTCTTCCACTATGGATTTCTCATATTCAGGAAGGGCATCGATTTCTTCCATATCCTTCAGATAGGCATTGACCAGACGGTATTCCGACTGCAGACGTTTTACCTCATTTACCGCTTCTCCCATCTGCTCCAGACAGCTTTCCGTGTACTTTATCCGCTGGTCACGATCCGTCACATCCAGGCTTTTTCTGGTCTCTTGGGCTTCATTTTCTTCTTCCCACTGGGATTCCTCCAATGGTTCATATTCTCTTTTTTTGCGAAACAGCTTTTTAAAAAGATTCATTTTTTCCTCATTTCTATTCTCTGTCAATTAAATCTGACTTTTCCATTCCTCCACACGTTTTGTCATGGATTCATAATATTCCTTTGTCCTGCCCTGAGAACCTTTTTGCAGCTTCAGCAGTTCTCCGGCTTCAGGGGATTTATCCCATTCCTCCTTTATTTTTGCAAACTGCCTTTCCATGGATGCCGCAAAAGAGGCAAATTCTTTATGCCGGGATAAATATGCCTCCCACTCTTTTTCATCCAGAGACATTTTCTTGCAGAACATGGCAGCGATCAGATCTTCCCCTTTGGAAACCTCCAGCTCTGCTGCCTGTAAAAAACAGCCGTATGCGATCTCATAATAAAACATGGAAGCATAGCAGCATCCCATATTATACAGCAGCCCATGGTGCATCTTTTCATCATCATAAGCCTTCTGTTCCAGCATTTCTTCATAATCCTTGATCGCTTCCCGGAATTTTCCGTCCAGATAGTAATAATCTCCCCGCATTTTTCTTCTTTCATAAATGCCCAGCTGGGAGTATTTGCGGATTCGCTCGCAGACCGCTTCTCTTTCCTGTTTGGTCAGAAAATCCGTATAGGCAAAGATCTGTGCCGCAACCCGTTCCGCTCTGGGGTCCTTTTGCAGCACCACCCGGATGCTTTCTGCCAGATCCGGCAGTCCCCATTGCCTTTCTATCCACGCCGCCAGTTCCGGCTTCAATAATTCCAGGTCACAAAGTGATACATTGCTGTAAATATAATAACAGAGTTCCTCTATGGAGAAAAGCCGAAGCTTTAAATCTTCAATGATATAGGGCTTATCTCCCCGTTTCCCTTTACAAAAAATCACATAACTCATAGGCTGCCTCCAAGAAGTATGATTTCTTCAAACTTTCGTCCCATGGGTTTATAAAAATCTCCGAACCCGCCATCTTCTATTTCCACTGCCAGTTCCTTTTCCGACCGCATGGACAGCCGGCAGATAAATTTCAGGCTCTTTTTATCCCTGCCCGCAAATTCCGGCAGCACTATAGGCACAACTCTCTCCCTCACTCCATCCAAAGGAACAATCACAATGGGCAGATGATAATCCTCACCGGGCATAAATACAAATTCCGCTTTTGCCTCAAACCAGTTCACACCGCCTTCCAGCAGTATTTCCCTGATCTGCTTCCCCTGCTCCATTCTGTAAACACCGATATTAGCCTTCAGCTTTTCCTTTCCCAGATACAGGTAGGCTTTGGCATTTTCTCCGGGAGCAATTTTTTCCATTCCACCCAGACATGCCCCTTTGCTGTATAAATTGCTTCCTCCGAAGACCCTCCTGTTTTTACACAATAGTTTCAGGGTCTTAGGATACCATTCCTTTTCAAATATCCTGCCCGTCAGATATATGCTTGTAATGATCCTGCCCTCTAAGAAACCTTCCATGATCTCGTATAATTTTTCATCAGTCTGTGCCAGATAACGATCCCTCTCCATAATGGAAGGAAATTCCTCCGGTATGGTCACATCCTCATAAATCTTATCTTCTATGGTAGTCAGGATCGGTTTGGATTTATGGTTCATTTCCACCCGGTAGGTCTTCAGATACCCATCTGAAAAGTCCACAACTCCCACTTCATAGCTCCATAGTTCCTTAGGCTGGTGAATGGTATAGTAAAACAGGCTCTCCACCTTTGCCTCAAAGTAGACTCCTTCAAAGTTTCTCATCGCCCCCGCTTTTACTCTTTCCAATACCGAAAGCATCCGGGGCGATAATTCATCTACGGATATGACAATTGCCTTTACTGCTGCCGTTTCCTTATACACTCCTATTGCAGACAGGCTGTTTTTTATAAACAACGTTAAAAGGTCTACCGGATCTGTTTCTTTCCCGTCAATGGAAACCATATCCCCGGAAACTGCAAGAGCTGTCAGATCCCTGATCAGTACCCCCTTACCTCCTGCAGCGAATTTTTGCGCCTCTTCACCATAAAACCATTGGTTTGCTCCGTTTCTTTTACAAAGGCAGACAGGAATATTGTAGACATCTCCCTCTTCCCCCTCAAAACTGACAAAACTGATCTGTGCATATTTGATTCCCAGGTCAAATCCAATTATATAATTTACATCTTTTTCCATACTCCGCACCTTCTACTTTATCCGCAGCATTTTTTCGATCATAAAACTGTTCCCGGCATATTCCCACATCAGGGCATCTGCCGTATCATAATCCCCTAATTCCATAGACAGGGCAATATCATTGAGCAGATGAAATCTGCCATGACAATTTTCATCAATGGTTTCTCCTTTTTCCAGGCTTCCGCTCATGACAAACTGCTCATCCGCTCCTTCTCCCTGGGTTACGTAATATTGCAGCCTTTCGCCCCAGAACAGCCGGAAATCTTTCTGATAAATTCCCGGATAGATTTCTGTCATCTCTTCTTTACAGTAGATGCCTTCTTCCTCTCCCTGACGGTCCATGATATAGTGGATTACCACCCTGGATGCTTCCTCTGTATGATGCTCCACATAACACTTCTCTCCATAGACTTCCAGCACCGGATAAAAATCAGTATAAATACCATAATAAGGGAAATAAATATCAGCGCCAAGGCTGTCTCCCAAAAGTAGAGCGCACAGTCTGCGCTCCTCATCCCCTAAACTTTCTGCCCGCTCACTGTTCCATTTCAATAAAGCAAGCTTTGCGCCCATAGGGAAATCCGTCCCATCCAGCATATCCTTCTGCATCTTTTCAAAAACACTGTCTTCAACAGCCTCTTCCCTGACCAGATATTCCACTGCCCTCATGGAAAGATAATTTCGGATCAGTTCTCCTCTGCCTTCATTTTCACAATAATACCGGAAAATCTTTTCCCGGTCTGCCGTATATGCTCCGGCAAACAGAATCTGCTCTAAAATCCGTTCCGCAATAGCTGTGGCAGGCACTTCCATGGCGGCTGCCGCCTTCCATACGCTCCGCATCTGCTTTACAGTGCCCTTGAACCATTCTGCCAGATAGGCGATCATGGTTTCCGTATATTTCCCCTGTTCAAATACCCGGTATGCCAGTTTCAGCACTCCGGCATCAAAACTTCCATCCAGATCTTCGATCACAAACTGGCACAGCCTTGCCAATACCCGGCAATCCACCTTCTCATAACCATAGGCACTTGCAGCATCAAATGCCTTTTCATAAAATCCCCGGTTGCAGAGAATGCTGACAAATTCTGCCCGGTCTTTGCCTGCAAAATCCCTTGCCTGTGCTTTTTGCAGAAAAGCATCTAACTCATCATACATGTCCCATTTTCCATAAGCCCCCATGAGACTGCCGGAAAGCTCCCTGCGAAAATCATCAGTCAATCCATCCTGCTCCAAAAGCCATCTGCAGTTTTGTTGAACCTTAAAAAACTCCTCCTCATTATCAGCCCGCTCCAACGCTCTGTGGGCAAACTGATAAAACTGTTCCCCAAAACTGATCTTGCCACAGTTTTTTAACAGCCGTTTCATTCTCTCAAAGCCTAACAGCGGCTGGAGTTCAAATCCCGTTTCCCTGTAATGGCAGAACCCGTTTTCATCTTCCAGCAGCAAGGTATACTGATCAGAATATATTTCCACCAGTCCCCGGCCGCCCTTTAAAAGATATTTCCTCTGCTGTCTGATTCCTTCATGCCTTACAATACAATACTTATATGTTCCCTCAAAAACAGTCAACTCATTAGCAAATGCTAACTCAAGAAGCTGTTCCTGCATTTTCTCCGTCATATCTTCCGGCATTAAGACATTGCGGTATAAATATGCCAGATTCTCATCAATCCTGCCTGCAGTCAATTGTTTTACGACAAAATTTCTGATCCTTTCTTCGTATTCCGGTCTGATTTCCTCCTGCTGTCTGATAATTTTGGCATATACATAGGCAAGGTGGCTTTCATCCAGGGAGGAATCAAAGGCAAAATACCGGACAACCTCTTCCGGAAGTGTTTCACTCTGGTCAAACTCCAGCGCCCGGATATATGCTTCATATAATCCCGTGATCCTGCAGTCCTCCAGAATTCCTTCCCTCAGCCGTCCGGCAGCAGCCTTTCCTTTGCAGTTTCCCCGCATATATTGCAGACACATGACCCTTGCCATTTTCTTTTTATCTTTAATAGGATATTTATCAAGAAGCCGCACCAAAACCGGATGATAGCCTTTTACAGTTGCCGCCGCTGCATAAACCTGCTCTGTAATTTTAGCTGCAAGCAGATAATAACGGTCCATAAACAGCAGCAACTGTATTTCAAATTTATCCATAACAGAAAAGACTGCTGGATTTTCCAGAATTACCATTGCCGCTTCCAGATAAAGCACCGGATGAAAACATCCTTTTTCCCATAAATCCTTCAGTTTCCTGTAAACCACGCCCGGATTCTGTTTCTGAAGATTTTCCTTGTGCATATATCCCCAGTAAAGAACAAAATGGTCGGGATATTGTATCACGTATTGATCCAGAAGTTCTCCTGCTCTTTTTTGATCCTCTCCTTCTGACATGGATGTCAGATACAAAAAATAGCCATAAATATCCAATGGGATCTCGCTGCCTTCCATCATGCGTTTTGCATGTTTTAACAGCCAGACCGCTTCATTCATCTGTCCGGTCAACAGTTTCAGATGGGTTTGATAAAGTGCCGGCATCAGTTCGTTTGTCCCTCTTACATGCTCTAACAGTTCCGCCGCCAGTGCCGTACATTCATTTACAGGCTTTTTGCCGGTACGGTAATCCAGATAAAGGCGCATGATGCAATCCGTGAGCTGTCTGCTCTGACGTCCGGCAATCCGTCTGTTTTCATTTCCCGCCGATACATCTATGCTGATTCTGCAATCCATGACATTTTCACCACTGACAAATTGCAGGACTGCAGTATTCCTCCCCTTATGAAGCTTTTGTTTATGTACTGTCAGAGAAACCGTTACCTGATCATTTTTAAAATCCTCTTCTGTCAACAGATCTTTTTCCAGACTTAAAAATACCCCCCTCACAGTTATAGGAAGCTGTGTATAGCCCCAGCCATTGCGCCGCAGGTTCACTTCTATGATATCCGGCACTTCCTCCATGGTATAAGCCATATCTTCCGTAAGACATTCAAAGGTTACTGCCTGCTTTTTCTTAATGAGGATCAGGAACTGCTCCATGGCAAAATCCAAATGTCCGGTTTCCCTGCCATTTTCCAACAGCCCTTTATATGCTTCGAGATATTGCCTGTTGCTGCCGGTTACAATGCCTGAAAATTCCTCACTGCAGAAACATTTCAGCGCCTCACCCCAATTGACCTTTGCAAGATTGGCAAAATGAAAAAGATTTTTGATCTCTCCTAATTCACTGTCCATAACAACGCTGGCAATCTTCACCTCATAGGGAAGATAATATTCGCCCAGATTGGATATGATATAAAATTCTCCCCTCGCCACATCTCCCCGTTCCATTCCTGTGGTATCAAAAATAAAGGGGACTTCCATATCTTTCCCTTTAAAGCCCTTATCGGAACAACTGATCCTGTAATCGGTAGTATAAATATTCCCTACTGCATTTTCTTCGGTGTGGGCAATCATCCGAAAACTTCCCCGGTATTCCACTCCCACCCGGGCTTCTATTTCCACTATGGGAACGTCAAATTCCAGAGTGCCGCTGCAATATTTGGTTTTTTCTTCCTGAAACGGTTCCATTCCGGAATTCATAGGATAATCACCTCAATAAGATTGTATTTTCAACAAAAACAGTTATAATAAATTATAGCATAAGTTACCTGCAATTCCAATAAAGTCATAAAAAGAGGCAATACAGATGAGTAAATCAGAAAGAGCATTTCACGGAAGTGATCTGGAAAAAATAGAAGATGTTTACGGCATTCCCAAAGATCAGATCGTCAGTTTCTCAGCAAACGTCAATCCTTTGGGATTTTCCCCAAAAGCTGCCCAGGCATTAAAAGACAATCTGGCAGTCATATCCCGTTATCCGGACAGGGATTATACCAATTTAAAAAAGGCTGTCTCAGCCTATACGGGGGCAGATTCTTCCCATATTATTCTGGGCAATGGCGTGACAGAGCTTCTCACTTTGTTTATCAATCTCATTGCTCCCCAAAATGCAGTAGTCATCGGTCCCACCTATTCAGAATATGAAAAGGATTTAAACAGACGCGGCAGCCATATTTATCATATCAATGCAAAAGAAGAGGAAGATTTTGTGTTAAAAGCAGAGGATCTGATCCGCCAGACTCCTGAGGAAACAGATCTGGTCATCCTCTGCAACCCCAACAATCCCACTTCAGGAGCGTTGTATAAAGAAGATTTAAAGCGCCTTGCCGCAAACTATCAAAAGCGCGGCATCTGGCTGTTGATCGATGAGACTTATGTGGAATTTTCCAAGGACTCCGCTCTGATCACTGCCGCAGACCTGACCGGGACCTATGACAATCTGTTTGTCCTTCGGGGCACGTCCAAATTTTTTGCCACTCCGGGTCTGCGCCTCGGCTATGCCCTGACAGGTAATAAGGAGTTACTTGACAAGGCAGCCAAAACACAGGACCCCTGGAATATCAATTCAGCGGCAGATCTGGTGGGAACCGTAATGTTTCAGGATACGGATTACATCCATCTTGTAAAAGAAACCGTGGAAGCAGAAAAGGATTATGTCTGCTCCCGGTTAGTTTCCATTCCCGGCATGAAGATTTACCCGGTAAATGGCAATTTTGTATTAGCCAGACTTCCTCAGGATACCCTGACATCCGGAGAATTGTTTGACATTCTCATCCGTCAGGGCATGATGGTGCGCAACTGTGCTACTTTTTCCACTTTAGGAGACCGCTTTATCCGCATCTGCTTCATGAACCATGAGGATAACCAAAGGCTGATTGCCGCTATGAAAAAGGCACTTGCCCGCTAATGCCAAAGGTGCCTTGGACGGATCAGCTTGTTTTCAGCCGGGTTCTGCAATGCGGCTGACGCCTACATAAATTTCGGAAATTTCATACCAGGTAGGATAATCCACAATTCCCGTTACCGGCAGCAGGAAAATTCTCTGGAATGTTTCCACTGCTTCTTTTGTCCGCTCTCCGTAAATGCCATCCGCAACAATCCTTGGAATGGCAGGATAATTCTGACTGATTCTGTTTAACTGTTCCTGGATCTGGCGTACCTTTGCCCCCTGGGCACCAATATTCAGATTATATCCCGGAAAAGACGAAGGCACTCCTGACACATAGATAGTTGAATTGATGTACATATCATTTCCATAATAGTAACGAATGATCTCAATTGCAGAATATCCTTCCTCTGCCAGATATTTAGACCCCCACTGCTTTAAGCCATCGCAGGTTACCCTTACCCCATCACAATAGGACGTGAAGATCGGCTGGCTTACTCCCGGTCTTGAAAGAAAGTTGTTAAATATGGAATCTACCAGATAAGAAATGTTTTCATAAATATTTCTTCCGTATATCCATTTCTGGTCATAAGCCGTAGAACTGGTAATGGTAAAATTTTTTCCCTGATTGCGGTACCACTCTGTATACACCCTGTTCAGCGTAAAGGACATAATACAAAGGATATTGGCATAAATTGCCGCCTCCGGCCATGTGGCATAAATTTCACAGCTTGCCACATTCTTAATGTAATCTTTATATCTTACATAATAATTAGGAGCAGAATTATCATTGGGGTTTCCGTCATGTACTACAATGTATTCCGGAATGACCACTCTGCTTAAAACGATTTCCCCACTTTCATCTATAGGCTTGATCTCATCCTCCGGAATTTTAGGGGGATAGTCATAATACAGAGTATGGGGAGCGATCACCACATCATCACTTACCAGATCAGGCTCTTCCACAGGATTCATGGTGATATTCTGAATGGATAGCTCATCAGCCAGCAGTTCACTGGCAGTAACATGAGTTGTTTCATATCCCGGTGCAGATACTCCGATATCATATTCTGCATAAGGTCTGATGTCCTGAGGCTCCAGACTCAGTTGTAATGGGGGAGCCGGCAGTGTGAGGATCTCTGTTTGTCCGTTTTCATTTGTGGTCACTTCCTCCAATGTATTTTCCGGATCTGCGGTATACGAGATCCTTACAGTAGCATTTTGTACAGGAATCAGTCCAAGGGCACTGGTCACTTCTATAATAATTTGTCCCCTTGCTGTATTTTCATTTTCAGGCATAAAAAAACCTCTGCACTTTTCTACTACTATATGCAGAGGTTTTTATTTTCGCACACTTTTTATCCTGTTTTTCTGAATTTAGTTTTTCCGGTCTCAGTTTTCCTGATTACTCCAAATTCAATTTTTTCTCCAGGAAATATCGGTTCAGGAAGTAAAGTCCGATGATCACCCCGATCAAAACCAATAATGCGATAACCGAAGCGATATTCATAAAGGTGTTTGTAGGTATTGCATCCTCCATTAACAATGAAAAAGGCAATGATATATAAGAAACTACAAACTGCTTGATAATATTAAATCCGATCAGTATAAAGACAGCAATCAAAAACTTCAGTTTTTTAGCCGTCTGCCCGATTCCCACCGCAGCATACATCAGTAAAACACCGCCAATAGGTGCAAGCAGGCAAATAAAGAACATGGAAATCAAAAAGGGAATGACTTCTGAAAATTCGCTCCATTCGATTTCTCTAAGCAGATCGCCCAGATCCCTCATAAATTCACTGAAGTTGTAATCTCCTATACCTGCCAATACACTCATGATCAGGCTGAAAATAGCAATTCCTACTACCAGACCTATGAGATATTGCCAGATCACCGCCACGATCAGCTTTGCGTTGATCAGTTCCGTACTCTTTACAGGAAGGGTATTCATCAGATATCCGTGATCCGTAAACAGATTCTTATAATATCTGTAAAAGAAATAGTATTTGACCACAAATACCACACCTATCAGTCCCCATACAAACATCATCACATACAGCATAATGGTCATGGATGTAAATTGTTCTGCCATCTCGTTATTTCTGTTCGCTGACTCCTGCCAGATATCCAGCGAAAAAATGATCATGCCGATCACGGTCAATACTGCTACAATAACTGCACACACCGTACCTACAGTCCATGTGTCCTTCCATTCGTGTTTTATCAGTTTCTTTAACATGCGAACACCTCCCTAAAATAAGCATCCACGGTCTTTCCGAATCTTTCACGGATATTATCCACAGTGCTTTGTACAACCACCTCTCCTCTTCTGATAAAAATAATATCATCCAGGATATTTTCAATATCTGAAATCAAATGCGTACAGATCAGAAGTGTCGCATTGGGATTATAGTTGCTTAAGATAGTGCGGATAATGTAATCCCTTGCTGCAGGGTCAACACCTGCAATAGGTTCATCCAGAATATATAACTGGGCATCCCTGCTCATAACCAGAATCAATTGTACTTTTTCCTTTGTACCTTTAGATAGGGTTTTCAATCTTGCATCAGACGGAATTCCTAATGCCTGCAGCATAGCATAAGCTCTGTCCGCATGAAAATCCTCATAAAAATCTGCAAAAAATGCCACAAGACTTCTTACATCCTTTTGCGCCTCCAGATAAGTACGCTCCGGCAAATAAGATACTACCGATTTGCTGTAAGGTCCCGGCTGGCTGCCGTTGATCAATACTTCTCCTTCTGTGGGAGTTAAAAGACCATTGATGATTTTGATCAAAGTCGTCTTTCCGCTGCCGTTAGGTCCCAACAATCCTACAATATGCCCTTTTTCAATTCTCAGATTTAAATGATTTAATGCCGGCACACCGGTAAGATAACATTTGCTCAGGTTTCTGCATTCCAACAGAGATGGTCCGTTACCGCTTTTTGGCATAGGCTCCATGACGAATTCTACCGGTTTTCTGTACATGGGATTTCCATATGGGGACATTCCGTTCATGGGCATTCCGTTCATTGGCATTCCATTTATCGGCATTCCATTTATGGGCATTCCATTCATCGGCATTCCATTCATGGGTGCTCCATTCATCGGCATTCCATTTACGGGCGCTCCATTCATCGGTACTCCATTTACCGGTGCTCCATTCATCGGTACTCCATTTACCGGTGCTCCATTCATCGGTACTCCATTTACCGGTGCTCCACTCATTGGTACTTTATCCACCGGTTCTTCATTTATTGGTGTTTCAGTCATTGATACCTCAGCCATGGGCACTTCATCCATGGGGATTTCCGTCATAGGCACTTCATTATCCATGGGTATTTCTGTTATCGATGTTCCTTCCATAGGCACACCATAATTTGTCTGTTCACTCATTATTTACCCCTCCATTTACTTTTGCACTTGCCAGCGCCAGTGCATCTTTCCTATTATATCCCAGTTCTTTCATTTTGGTATAAAACTGTTCTACTTCCGCATCAGCCAGTTCTTTCCCTGTCTGGCTGATAATGCCCGGATTATCCGCAACCGTTCTGCCGTTGGTCCGCATAGTAACAATCAGACCCATCTGCTCCAAGTTGGAAAAAGCTCTTTGCATTGTATTTGGATTCACACCGGCTTCTGCAGCAAAATCTCTGACACTGGGCAGTTTTTCCCCCGGCTTATACTCTCCTGCGATAATCTTATTCTGCAGAATTTCTACCAGTTGAATATAAATGGGGCGGTCCCCATCCAGATTCCAAGCCATATAATCTCTCCTTTCTCATCTTATTGTATTATTGTGTTACTGTATTGTTGTACTACTTGATTAGTACAATACATCATAATATTCTTTCTGTCAATACTATTTTCTGTTTTTTCAAAAAAAGAATGCTATATTAAGAATTTGTTTCCTATCTTACAAATTCCTAATATAGCAGTCCTGAATTATGATTTTCTTATCTGTATACTATTAAACTAAATTACTGAATTACTTTGATCCAGCCCTCAGGTGCTTCCATACGTCCCATCTGGATTCCTGTTAATGCGTCATACAGCTTTTTGGTAACAGGTCCCATTTCTTCCATTCCGCTGGGGAAACAGATCTCCTTGCCGTGGTCATTGATCTTTCCTACAGGAGAAATTACAGCCGCCGTACCGCAAAGACCGCATTCAGCCATATCCTTTACTTCATCAAAGTACACTTCTCTCTGCTCTACTTCCATTCCTAAAATGTTCTCTGCAACATACATCAGGGAACGGCGGGTAATGGAAGGTAAAATGCTGTTTGACTTGGGAGTGACAATCTTTCCGTCTTTGGTAACAAAAATAAAGTTTGCTCCACCGGTCTCTTCAACCTTTGTACGGGTAGCAGCATCTAAATACATATTTTCATCAAAGCCCTGTCTATGGGCATCCATAATGGCATAAAGGCTCATTGCATAGTTCAAACCTGCTTTAATATGACCTGTTCCATGAGGTGCTGCACGGTCATAATCACAAACGCGGATGGTAATTGGTTTTGCTCCGCCTTTAAAGTAAGGTCCAACCGGTGTTGCAAAAATACGGAACTGATATTCATCAGCCGGTTTTACACCGATAACCGGATTGCTTCCAAACATATAAGGACGGATATAAAGAGTTGCTCCTGAACCATAGGGTGGAACATATGCAGCATTCGCCTTAACAACATCTACAACTGCCTGTACAAATCTATCCTCCGGAAATACGGGCATTTCCAATCTTTCACAGGAGTCCTTCATACGGGAAGCATTTAAATCAGGACGGAAACATACGATCTTACCATCCTCTGTGGTATATGCCTTTAATCCTTCAAAACATGTCTGTGCGTACTGTAAGACGCCGGCACATTCACTGATCACCACATTCGCATCAGAAGTCAATGTACCTTCATCCCATGCTCCATCTTTAAAATTGGATACGAATCTTTTGTCGGTCTGGATGTATCCGAATCCCAGGTTAGACCAGTCAATGTCTTTCTTTTCCATGTTTTTCTCCCTTTCCTCTCTCTGCCCTTATGAGCATCACCATCATCTATGGCTTTAGTTTCATTTATTATCATTCTTTTACTCTTACTTGTCAAGATTTTAGAATATCTGACATAGAAACCATTACCTATGGTTATACCTCTCGTTTTTCATAAGTCACAAAAGTATAGCAAATATCAAAATAGGTCTGTTCCTCAGATTCCTCCGTAATCTGCCATTCTTCCATCTTATCCAGATCAGGGAAATAAGTATCCGCCTCATAAGCCTCATCGATCTTAGTTATGACCGCTTTACTGCAATAGGGCAGCAGCTGCCGGTAAATACTTTCTCCTCCTACCACATAAACCTGCTTATCTTCATACTTCTTCAATTCTTCCATCAACTCTTCAATGGAATGTACAACCACAGCGCCATTTACCTTATAATCCTGATTCCCCGTCAGCACAATATTCACCCGGTTTCCCAAAGGCTGTCCCTGAGGAAAGCTCTCTAACGTCTTTCTTCCCATAACGATCACATTACCGGTGGTCATCCTTCTGAAATTTTTCATATCATTAGGAATACTGACCAAAAGCTTATTTTTATTACCAATAGCCCAATTCTTATCCACTGCTACGACCAAATTCATCTCTAAATCTCCTCCAATCATATTTTCATTTCCTGCCGAAGCCAACACTCCATCCGCCCAGCTGCGGCTTTTGTCTTGGGAAAATATTTATATATATCAAAGGGAACCGTATAAAAACGTCGGCACTTGAATTTTGCAGGCGAACGCCGCACAAAATTCTTAGTACCGTTACGTTTTTATCCGAGCGAAAGCGTGTTCCCGTGATATATATAAATATTTTCCCAAGACAAAAGCCGCAGCTGGGTGGATGCCCCTCTTAAATCGCAATGGGAATATTTTCTATCTGTGGTCCGGGCGTATACCCCTCCACTTTTACATCATCCCTTGTAAATTCATAAAAATCATGAACATCCGGATTCAGCCAGAACTTCGGTGCCGGCTGGGGCTGTCTCTCTATAAGCTCTTTGATAAAGGGCACATGCCTGTCATAAATATGCGCATCTGCGATCACATGAACCATTTCTCCCACCTGCATATCACAGACCTGTGCAAGCATATGAAGCAATACTGCATACTGTACCACATTCCAGTTGTTTGCTGCTAACACATCCTGGGAACGCTGATTTAAAATTCCATTCAAAGTCAGCTTATCTTCCCCCTTTTTCTGGGTCACATTAAAAGTCATACTGTAAGCACAGGGATACAGATTCATTTCGTGCAGATCCTGATGTACATAAATGTTGGTCATGATCCGGCGGCTGAACGGATTATTCTTTAAGTCATAGATCACTCTGTCCACCTGGTCCATCATACCTTCCTTATACTGATGTTTCACACCTAACTGATACCCGTAAGCCTTTCCGATGGAGCCGTCTTCATCTGCCCATTCATCCCAGATATGGCTGTGAAGGTCATGAATATTATTTGATTTCTGCTGCCATATCCAAAGCATTTCGTCCGTAGCGCTTTTTAAAGCAGTCCGTCTAAGTGTCAAAATGGGGAATTCCTTCGACAGATCATATCGGTTTACCACTCCAAACTTTTTGATGGTATAGGCAGAAGTTCCGTCTTCCCAATGGGGTCTTACCTTCTCTCCCTCTGTACTGGTCCCATTCTCTAAAATATCCTTGCACATATTGATAAAAACTGTATCTGCGTAACTCATGTTTCTGATTCCTTTATTTTAAATTTTTTTGTTTCTTATACGACTATCCTTTAATTTTACTTCTGTTTATTCTGTTAAATTCCGTCTATCTGTCCCATTTATCACAAAGGGAATTGATCTGATCTGCAAATTTGGCAAGGTCCTTATTTGCCCCGCCCTCATTATGCTGGATGACCACGAGCAGCCTCTGACCTGCTGCCAAAAGCCTCTGGAATACATCGGAAACGGATTTTGCTTTCTTCTTTTCCAGACGGATCGGCGGCGCTGCATATTCTACCTCATTGCCTGCCAGATTAAATCTGGTTCCGCTATAAGGCGCATAAGCATCAAAGCCATATTCATGGATCAGACATTCTTTAAATGACTCACACACACTGTCTTCGCCATGGACAACAAACACTCTTTCCGGCTTTTTCTCAAAGCCCTGAAGCCAGTCGATCAGTCCGTTTTTATCCGCATGACCTGACAGCCCCACAAGTTTTCTGATGGAAGCCCTGATTTCAATAGGCTCTCCAAACAGCTTTACTTCAGACGCTCCATCTACAATGGTCCGCCCCAATGTACCTGCTGCCTGATAACCTACAAATAAAACAGTACATTCAGGCCTCCACAGATTATGCTTCAGATGATGCCTGATACGTCCTGCCTCACACATACCCGACGCAGAAATAATGACCTTGGGCTCCTCATCAAAGTTAATCGCCTTGGACTCATCACTGGTAATGGAAAGATGTAAGCCCGGAAAACCAATGATATTGATTCCCTGCCTTACCAGCGCCATTGCCTCTTCATCAAAACAGCTATATTCATTTTTATGAAAAATACCTGTGGCTTCCACTGCCAAAGGGCTGTCTACATAAACAGGAAAATTCTCATGACCTTTTACCAGCTTATCATTTTTTATCTGGCGAAGGAAGTAAAGCATTTCCTGTGTTCTTCCTACTGCAAAGGACGGTATGACTACATTGCCCCCTTTGTCAAAGGTTTCCTGTAAAATCGCTGTCAGTTCCTTTACATAATCAGGACGTTCTGTTGTATGTAACCGGTCTCCATAGGTAGATTCTACCACTACATAATCGGCTTCCGCTGTCTTTTTCGGATCTTTGATCAATGGCTGGTTCATATTGCCGATGTCCCCGGAAAAAACAATCTTCTTTTCCAATCCATTTTCATTGAGCCATACCTCAATACTGGAAGACCCCAGTAAATGTCCGATATCCGTAAATCTTATTTTTATACCATCACATACATTGACAATTGTCTCATAATGACAGGGAACGATCAATTTTAAGGTTCCATCCGCATCTTCCATCGTGTAGACCGGCTCCACCAGCTGGGAATTGGCGCTCCTTTTTGCCTTCCTGTTCTTCCATTCAGCCTCCTGCATCTGGATATGCGCACAGTCACGCAGCATGATGCTGCACAGATCAGCCGTGGCATCAGTCATAAAAATCTGTCCCCGGAATCCCCTTGCATAAAGCTGGGGGAGCATACCCGAATGATCCACATGAGCGTGGGTCAACAGCACATAATCCACAAATGCCGGGTCCACAGGAAGCTCTGCATTCTCAAACACATTGATTCCCTGCTCCATTCCATAATCCACCAAAATAGTCTTTCCGCAAGCCTGCAGACAGTGACAGCTTCCCGTCACCTCGTGTGCAGCCCCAATAAATGTTAATTTCATAGTCTTCACTCCAATCCCAAGACAAACCCCGTTTTTTAATACCTATTAACTTTTATACGTTCTTCCTATTATTTTCATGCTAATGGTATATTTATATTTTAACACAATGCCCCGGCACTGAAAACAAAAATGTACCGGGGAATCTGTTTTGCTCCATTATGAACTTGCACTATTATAATGCCTGATTCCATTTTTCCACAGAAATGTCGTCAAACAACTGAACACTGCAAGTACAGCCAGACCGTGAACTGCCATCTTTAGGGACATTTCTCCCATCAGACTTTGCACCGGATAGGTTGCCATAATCCCATAGGGCAAAATGCAATAGAACAAAACTTTATAAATCCCATAAAAGGCAATTCCCGGCAGTTTCATGCAAAGATCCAGACTGGCTTCCTCTAACTGATACAGTCTGGCATTGGACACCAGATAAAAGGAAACTGACCGGATGATAACCTCCATTTCATAATACAAAATCTGCATCAGACACATCCACCATATATATGACAATATATTTGCTGCAGAAAATGCGGCATTGGACACCTTGACCCCATAAGCAATAATACATACACTCATTATGACCAATGGAACGGAACCGGGATTTATCTTTTCAAAGCTCAGGCGCAGCAGCGGGCTCACAGGCTTTGTCAGATACAGATCCATTTCCCCGCTTTTGACCTTTTGGGGAATTTCCACCACCCCAAAGAAACAGACAACCATACTGACGGCATTTAACAGAGAAAAGGAGCCGATATAGAGTATCATTTCCCCTTTTCCCCAGGAACCTATGGTATCCACATTGGCATATATCGCCCCAAAGACCATAAGCTGTATTGCAAAAAGGCTTCCATCCACAAAAAGCGGTCCGAAAAATCCCAGCCGGAACATCATCAGATTCTGGAAACGCAACCGGATCAATTCTTTTACTACTCTGATATTTTTCTTCACATAGATCACATCCTTTCTTCTAAATTCCAACTCCATCATACTTTTTTCTATACTTCTTCCACGTAACTGCGATCAATATCTGTAAAAATACACACCAGCACGCCAATATTATAATTCCCCTGACTGCCTCTTCTTCACACCTGCCAGTCAGCAGCATGGACGGCAGATAAGTCACATAATAAAACGGCAGTATCTTCATCCATCCCAATACCCTTTCCGGAAATAATGCCAAAGGAACAATGCTTCCTGTAACAAGCTCCATCAGATTGTTTTTGATCATCAGAAAAGTACTGATCTCTTCATACTTAAATGTCAGAATCCCCAGATAGTAATTTAACTGCACCATAAAAAACAATCCCAGCAGCACCATAATAAGAGCGCATGCAATATGGAAAATACTGTTTGTAAAAACAAACCGGATTCTGAAAATAAAAACCCAGATGCCTGCCGCCCCAAGATCAAAAAACAGATAAAACAGCACCACACCTGCTTCCATTGCCGTAAAATATCCCTCTATGTTTACCGGTAATACCATAAAGTTTGAAAATTTTCCGCTTCTGATCCTTAGCGCCATATCCTCGCTGATGGTCCGTGACATCTCTAACTGCGATAAAAAGGAACTGATGATATAGTATGAAAGCATTCCATGAAAGGTAAAGCCTGCTACCATATTTTGTTTTTCAAAAATAATTCCCCAAAGCAGATAAGCAAACAATATTTTTGTAACTGTAAAAAGCATATGAAAGATCACATCCCACCGCCATGCCAGCTGGGCTTTAAGATAAACTCCTGCTACTTCCCTATATTTCCTCATTCAAATCACCTTCCTTGTAAATCCGCTCTACAACCGCTCCTATTTCATCTTCCTCCACACCAATGTCCACAGGATGGTTTTTCATTATGATCTCCATGGCTTCACCGGATTTTTCCTTAGGAACCTGTAGTACGATCTTGCGAGAATCCTGTTCCATGATCTGTACGTATTCCGGAAATTCAAAACTGCCTGTTTCCTCCAAAAAAGCTGCGGTTATTTTCTTATTTTTCTGATATCTTTCAAACAGAGCCTCCGTGCTGCCGTCATACAGCTTACATCCATGATTGATGACCACGGATCGGTCACACAGGGTTTTTATATCCTCCATGTAATGGCTGGTAAGGACAATGGATGTGCCCCTTTCCCGATTTACTTCCTGAAGAAATTTCCGAATCTGCCCGGAGGCAATGGCATCCAGACCGATTGTCGGTTCATCCAGAAAGAGAATCCTTGGATTATGCAGCAGCGCCGTGATCAGCTCCATCTTCATCCTCTCCCCCAAGGACAGCGTGCGCACCTGTACATCCATCAATTCTTTTACATCAAACAACTCCGTAAAATATTCTTTTGTTTCCTGATATTGCCTTTCTTCCAGACCGTAGATTTCCTTAAACAGCCGCAATGTATCATTGGCGGTCAGTTCCGGGAACAATTGACTTTTCTGTCCCATTACCACCGCATACTGCTGTTTAAATTCATTTTTCAGATCATTGGGATAAAATCCCAGCACACTGATTTTTCCGCCGGTAGGAGCTATGATTCCTGTGAGCATTTTCGTAAGAGTGGTCTTTCCTGCCCCGTTAGGTCCGATCAGCCCTACAAATTCACCTTCCTCCATTTCAAAATCAAGATTTTTTATGGCTGTCTTTTCCTCATATTCACGCTTCCAGAGGTTTCTGATACTGCCCTTTAAGCCTTCAGGCTTCATCAGCCTGCGGTAAGTTTTATTCAGATTCTTTGTTTCAATAATTTTCATGGTTTTTTCCTTTCCTGACTGTTTTTTTGCAAAATAAAAGATCATGGATTCTGCCATCAAAAAAGCACATATTCCATGATCATAATAATATTCCATGGGAAAATCCCTTTCAGAAATTTCCTATGTTTTGATTCCAACATCGGAATTTCCTTAAGAAAAAAATAAGCACGACCGTAACGTCATGCCCTTTTTCAATATAAATCAAATATATATATTGAGATCAATGCAGCACTTTGTAAGGCAGATACACCGGCAGAACTCCTGTTGATATCAGGACAGACTCATCCCGCAAAAAAGCAGACAGCACATAACACCTTTTGCTCTTTACACAACAAATTCTGCACGGAAGCTATTTGATTAGCAGAATCCTATTTCCTTACAACGGCTGACATTTACTCACTCCTTTTTCTCTCAATTTTTTATATTATAGCAGATAAAATCTGAAACTTCAACCCATTGTATTTCCATATTTCGTATTATTACCAAATATGGTTTCAGAATAAACGTTCTGATGGTTTATTTGCATCTGATAGTGTATAATTTAAAACATACAATTACATAGATTAAGGAGGAATTATCAATGGAACAGAACAATAGAAAAATACATCTCCCTTCAGATTCCCAACCCCTAAAGGTATATTCCATACGACCAGGACATGGCGAATCCAATGCCGGGAAAGGCGGTTCAGGTTCTAAAAATACTAATACAGGAGGAAAAAACCATAAATAGTTTATATGACATATTACCCAATATCATTCTATTTATTGTCGCCGGATTTTGTTTTGTAAAAGTTTTTCATTTTATTTACGCTTATCAGGATAATGGAAATATAGATAATATGCTGACTTTATCATTAGTTGTTGGATATGTTATATGTCAAATAGCCTTTGCAATACCATTTAGCCTGGGTAAAGTTATTGATAACATATGTATCATAGGCTGTAGTATTATATCAGGATTTATTGCCGGAAAGGTAATGAATGGGAAATTCATGTATAATCTAACAGAAAAATTAAAGATTAACAGGACTGTAAATGAATTTTTATGGAATGACCTGATCGATGACAAAATAATGAAAGCACAAATTACAATAGACAATATAAAATACTACGGAAAAATCCATCTGGTAGAAGAATTTTCAAATACCCCACATATTGTTTTAGGAGATTATTCCATAAACGATAAACATGAAAATAATCCTAATAGAATTATTATTCTTGATACTTCAAAAGCCACTGAAATTATTATAGAATATGACAAATCCAGTTCTATGTTAGACAAAATCCGCTTTTACGAATAATTTTATACACTATTTTACCTTCTAATAAAGTGTATGCCTGAGTAAATACCAATCCCATAGGTTCTGGTCTCCTCGCAAAAAAAGCCTGGCATTTGCCAGGCTTTTCGTAAGCACGAGACGGGATTCGAACCCGCGACCCTCGCCTTGGCAAGGCGATACTCCACCACTGAGCCACTCGTGCATCTGTCCGTATCTCTCACGGACAAATATTAATATATCAAAGCAGTTTTAATTTGTCAATACATAATTTTTCTATTTTTACTTCTATTCTTACTTCTATTATTATCTCAATTTTTCGCTTCCAGCGGCTACCGCCTCATAATCAACCAGGTTTCTGTATTTCACCCTGTAAATGCGGTACAGGGATTCATCGATCCTCTCCTCAGTGATCTCACCTTTTTCCACCGCATCCAGAATACCATTATATGCCTTTTTGAAATCTCCTGAACAAAACAGCATATCTGCCCCTGCCTGCACCGCCATAACTGCAGCATCCGCATGTTTGTAATGCATGATCAGGGAATGGGTATCCATATAATCAGTTATAATAATGCCATCATATTCCAATTCTCCCCGGATCATATCTGTTACAACTTCAGAAGACAGACATGCCGGCACATCATTGGTTATAGACTTATATGCGATCTGTGAAACCATGACAAAGTCCGCACCTCCGTCAATAGCATCATCATAAATGGGATAATCATTCTCTACAATATCCTCTTTGGTACGATTTGATGCAGGTCTTGCACTCTCAGGACTTTTCGTAACATCTCCGTACCCCGGGAAAAATTTAACACATACATTTATATTCTGGTCATCCATGCCGCGAACGGAATTTCTTACCATATCCTTTACCTGCACAGGATCGCTTCCATAAGATTGTTCCGATGTATAACCGCTTTCGGAGATCGCCACATCCGCCAAAGGTCCGATAACTGTATTGATACCATATTCATTCATCAGATTTCCTATGGCAATACCTGCTGTATATGCTCCTGAATTTTCTCCGGCTTCCCCAATATCATGCTGACTGGTAATTACCGCTTCCGTCAGTCCGGAAACCACCAGTGGGCTATCCTCCCCGCCAATTTCTTCCACACCGATAAATATCTCGTTACTGGTAAATGATTTAATATTAAAAATCATTTCTTTTAACTGTTCAGAGCTTTCCATATTGCTTTCTGTCAGCAAAAGCCCTCCTACAGGATATTCATTTAAAGCCGCATTTAAAGTGCTGCCTCCTACCGTTACATCATTGGTACCGGTCAGTTCTTCGGGAGTAATAAAGAACATTCCTGCCACTTTCTGCTCAAGAGTCATATTGGCAAGATAACCTGCTATAACTTCATCCAGAATCGCCTCTTTATCCTCTTCTGTAAGCTCTCCCGGTTCTTCCTGTGCCAATTCATTTTCCGAAATGCTTTCTTCCGGCTCCTCTATTTCATTTTCTGAAATGACCGGCTCCGGCTCTTCCACCAATATAGGTTCCGGTTCTTCCACGATCTCCGGCTCTTTTGCAGGCTGTCTATGTAAAAAGGAATAAATACCGAATCCCACGCCGCCCAGGATAACTGCCACCACTAAAATAACAGCTGCTAAAATGCCAAATGCCTGGGTTCTTTCTTTTTTCCTTTTCAGCTTTCTCAATTCTTCTTTGGATAAATTGTATTTGTCTTTCTTCAAATTCATCTACCTCCACCTGGATCAAGATACAGGCTTTCTTTGTTGGATCACTTTTTATATGTCTATATACTGATAGTTATATTTTAACACAAAGAAGCAGCGGGTATCAATCACTTTCGATTCATACCCGCCGCTAATGTGTAGGCTTCAATTTGCCTGCCTCCTTCTGATCTTCTTCTCTTTCCACTTTCTAATTATGTACCTCTGGTACTGTAGCAGGTGTTTTCTCCAATTCTTATCTTTGGTACCTTGCTCTTTTTTCATATGTACTCGATTCAGATCTTGTCATTAGTTTCTCTTTCTTTTGTACTTAAAATCATGTCTCTAGTGGAGTGTACCTCTCTTTCATTAGGATATCTATATGAAAGTATATCTTAAGTATGTCTTAATTATATTTAATAGTCTGACATTTGTCAACACTTTTCTTTAAATTTCTTTCATTTTTCTTATGTTTTTTTATTTTTCTATTTTTTTCCATTTTTACTCTCCGTTTTTAAATAACTCGTGTATTCTTCCTTTGGACTAATCTCCTGTTTCCTGCTGATCTGCTTACACCAAAAAGATCGCCACCGCTATAATGCCGTTGTTTTAATGCCAGACATACCTTGTCCGGCAGTCCATTCTTACTCCTGTCATAAAACTGACTGTTTAACAACCTGTCCAATGGTGTATGAACCGGCGCTTTTTTCATTTTGGCATGGGGTAAAAATCCGCATCAACAATTTTACATTTAAGGATAGTTCCCATACAGCGAAATTGTGCTATACTTTTTATAATGTAATAAAAACCTGTTACATAACATAATACGAGCAATGAAACGGAGGAATTATCATGTCTGCAAAACAGGATGCTTATGCGGTCACTGCCAAAACAATGATCAGCAATCTGGAGAAACGAAATATGGAAGGTTTTTATTGTGCTTCCAGAGAGGAACTTGTTCAGACCATTATGCCCATGTTGGAAAAGGGAAGTTCCATCGCCTGGGGAGGTTCGGAATCCTTTAAAGAGAGCGGTATGTTGAAAGCGCTGGAAAATGACGGCAGCTTTACAATGATCGACCGAATGAAGGCATCAACTCCCGAGGAACGCCGTAAGGTCTTCGGTCAGACCGCCATGTGTGATTATTTCTTTATGAGCACCAACGCCATCACTTTAAACGGAGAACTTGTGAATATTGACGGAAACGGCAACCGGGTAGCTGCTTTGATCCACGGGCCTGCCCATGTATTTATCATTGCCGGAATGAATAAAGTGGTCAAAGATGTAGAGGATGGCATCAAACGCACCCGGGTAGCCGCCTGTCCGCCTAACGGAGTCCGTCTTAATAAATCCACTCCCTGCGCCAAAATCGGACGCTGCGGGGAATGCCTGTTAGATGAATGTATGTGCAATCAGTTTGTCATTACAAGGCGAAGCGGACACAAAGGAAGGATCAAAGTATTTCTGGTAGGGGAAGAACTGGGATTTTAAAGGAAAACACGATATGCCTGTTTATAAAATCAATTAGAGATCATAAAAACGGACCTTCAAAACAGGTCCGTTTTTATCAATTCTTTATTTCTCAGGTTTATTTTATTCCACCGTATCCACAAAGATAGAATAAATCTGTCTGATTGCTGTTTCAAAGTCAGATTCCTTCACACCGATAATAATATTCAACTCGGAAGAACCCTGGTCGATCATCTTTATATTGATGCCGGAATGTGCCAATGCTGCGAAAATTCTGCCTGCAGTACCCTTTACGGCTTTCATGCCCCGTCCTACAACAGCGATCAGCGCAAGATCAGATTCCATTTCTATGGAATCCGGCTCTGCCATTTTGTGAATTCCCGCCAGAACTCTCTGTTCTTTCTCTTCAAATTCCGACTGGTGCACGATAATGCTCATGGTATCAATGCCGGATGGCATATGTTCAAAAGAAATTCCGTTTTCTTCAAATACCTGAAGCACTTTTCTACAAAACCCGATTTCGGAATTCATCATATCTTTTTCAATGTTGATGGCACAGAAATCTTTTTTGCCGGCAATACCGGTAATGATATAGGGTGGTTTCTGACAGGTACTTTCCACGATCCATGTGCCCGGGTCCTTAGGCGCATTGGTGTTTTTAATATTGATGGGAATACCTGCTTTGCGTACAGGGAAAATAGCATCTTCATGAAGAACGCTGGCACCCATATAGGATAACTCCCTTAATTCCCGGTAAGTTACCGTATTGATAGGTTTAGGATTATCCACAATGCGGGGATCTGCGATCAGGCAGCCTGATACATCTGTCCAGTTTTCATAAATATCCGCCTTTACCGCTCTTGCAACAATGGAACCGGTAATATCGGAACCGCCTCTGGAAAAAGTCTTAACACTTCCATCTTCCTTAGCTCCGAAAAATCCCGGGATAACAGCTCTTTCTACATTTGCAAGCCTTTCAGATAATACCTCATCAGTCTTATCTGCCATAAATTCTCCATTTTCATCAAAGAAAATAACCTCTGCGGGATTGATAAACTCATAGCCCAGGTAGTTTGCCATAATAATACCGTTTAAATATTCCCCACGGCTTGCTGCATAATCACTGCCTGCTTTCTTTTTGAAATTCTCCGCAATTACCGCAAATTCTTTATCCAAAGATAAATCCAATCCCAGCCCGTCGATGATTTCCTGATAACGGAGCCTGATCTGTGCCAATGCCTTTGTAAAATCATTTCCGGCTTCTGCATAAGCATAAGTTGCATACAGCATATCCGTAACTTTCGTGTCCTTGGAATTGCGCTTGCCCGGCGCAGAAGGTACAACATATTTGCGGTCTGCATCAGAATGAATGATTTCTCCTACTTTTTTGAACTGCTGGGCACTTGCTAAAGAACTGCCTCCGAATTTCACTACTTTTTTCATCTCTCTAGTCTCCTCAAAAAATTATTATAAAATCACTTTGAAAACAGCACATCGATCATTTCATGACCTTTAGCAACATAGTTGCCGCTTTCCTTTGCTTCAGCTTCATTATAGTTCCATGTATGGCTTTCTTCAGCTGTTGAATCATATAGCAGATATGGCACTTCGTCTGCTGTATGGGTCCTTACACGGATCGGTGTCGGATGATCCGGTAAAATGAGCAGCCTGAAATCCTCTCCTTTTTCCTTCAGTTCCCTTACAAGAGGTCCTACAATAAATTCATCAATATTTTCAATGGCTTTGACCTTTCTCTCTACACTTCCCTGATGTCCCATTTCATCGGGCGCCTCCACATGAATGTAGGCAAAATCAAATCCATCTTCTGTCAATGCTTTCACAGCCGCATCCTTTTTCCCGGTGTAGTTGGTATTAAGCCCGCCGTTAGCACCGGGTACATCGGCAACTGCCATTTTTGCACCCACTGCAATGCCCTTTAGCAGGTCAACAGCAGAAATCATAATGCCTTTTTTATGAGTCTTCTCCTCAAAGTTGGAAACCATAGGCTTTGTACCTGCTCCCCAGAACCAGCAGCAGTTAGCGGGATTTAACCCTTTTTTCTTTCTTTCTATATTTAAAGGATGATCCTTTAAAATTTCATAACTTCTTTCCATCATGGAACGGAGTGCCGGGTCTTTGGGAAGATTGGGGCCGATTTTCTGCTCCAGCACATCATGGGGCTGAACCAGGTCAATGACTTCACCCTTATCCCAGATCAGACAATGGCGGTAACTGGTGCCAACATAAAACTTGTAAGTTTCGTTTTCCAGTTCCTTTCGCACTTCATTTAAAAGAACTGCGCAGTCTTCTGTGCTGATCTCGCTTGAACTGTGATCGATAATGGTCTTTTCTTCAAAAGGCACATCATCATCTGATATGGTCACGATATTGCAGCGAAGGGCAATATCCGTATCCTTCATGGGCACACCGATACTCAGCGCCTCTAAGGGAGAACGTCCTGAATAATAGATTTTCGGATCATAGCCCAATACCGAAAGGTTTGCGGTATCAGACCCCGGCTTCATCCCATCAGGAATGGTATGCACCAGACCGACTTCTCCTTTTTTGCTCAGCTCATCCATTGCCTCTGTTTTGGCAAAAGCAAGGGGTGTTTTTCCTCCAAGGCTTTCGATAGGTTCATCTGCCATACCATCGCCTAACACAATCACATATTTCATAATCAACCCTCCACACGAATCATACTGATCACTTGGAAATCTGAGGCTTTTTCCCTGTATACCTTTTCTGTCATCACAGGGGTTACAAATGCCAGTTCACCATCCTTAACAGGCTCCAGCATCTTTACTTCGCCGAAAGCTGCTTTTATTTTCTCTGCATCTTCGCCTGCCACACGTACAAAGAATTTTCTTTCTGCATCATCCAGACTGGATAAAGGAAGTTTTTCCGGTTCCCAGTTGCATGCCAAATGAATGCCTGCATGCATAGCACAATCAATCACATCGGAAACAACTGCGCTGGCTGTAGGAAGCTTACCTGCACCTGCACCGTAATACATAGTATCTCCCAAAGTATTTCCTGTTACCAGAATAGCATTCATAACATCTTCTACATTGTAAAGGGGATTTTCCCTTGTCAGAACAAAAGGAGCAACCATGGCAAAATATTTTCCGTCCACTTCTTTGCTCATGCCAAGGAGCTTAATGGTAGCCTTTAACTGTTTCATATAAGCAAAATCATCAATGGAGATCCTGGTAATTCCTTCTGTATACACATCTTTATAATAAACCGTCTTTCCAAATCCCAGAGAAGAAAGTATAGCGATCTTACGGCAGGCATCATGTCCTTCAATATCCGCTTCCGGGTTAGCCTCCGCATAACCCAATGCCTGGGCATCCTTTAATACCGCATCAAAGTCCGCACCTTCCTGCTCCATTTTGGTCAGGATATAGTTGGTCGTTCCGTTTAAGATACCTTTGATAGCAACAACCTTTTCCGGAGAAAGGGAAGTGCGTAAAGGTCTGATAATGGGAATTCCGCCACCGCAGCTGGCTTCAAACAGATAATTACAATTATTAGCCTTTGCTAACTCAAGTAATTCAGTGCCATATTCTGCAACCAATGCTTTATTGGAAGTACATACACTTTTTCCTTTGGACAAAGCGGTTTTGGTAAAAGCATATGCAGCTCCGGTTCCTCCCATTGCCTCACAGACAATATCTACTTCCGGATCGTTCATGATCACATCCACATCATGAACTACCAATTCTTCATATGGATCTCCGGGGAAGTCTCTTAAATCCAGAATATATTTTACATCTACTTCAATTCCTGCTCTCTTGTTGATCGATTCCTGATTTGTTTTGATCACCTCTACGATGCCGCTTCCTACCGTACCGTATCCTAAAACTGCTACTTTTGCCATGTCTCTACTCCTTAGCTATAATTTTTACATAATGTACACCCTTTTGTGCTTCCATTCTTTCTATCATTCCTGACAGATCACCGGTATCAGAAAGTATCTGGATACTGATGGAAAGAGAAGCAATTCCATTAATGGGAATACTTTGATGAATGGTCAATATATTTGCTCCGTATTCTGCTACGATCTTTAACAGATCCGAAAGCAGTCCCGGTTCATCATCCATCTGAAAAGTCAGGGTAATTGTTGTCCCTTCCGTATTATCATGAAACGGAAATATGTCATCCTTATATTTATAGAAAGAACTGCGGCTGATTCCCACCCGCTCCGTTGCTTCCTGTACGGATATGACTCTTTCCGATTCTATGATACGCTTTGCCTCAGCTACCTTTAAGAGCACCTCGGGCAGAGCCTTTTGTTTTACCACAAAATACTTGGGTGTCTCTGACATGAAAAACGCCTCCTGTGAACATCCTGTCCTATTGTGGATATTTTGGTTTTTGTTTCCCCACCACGGACACTTGTGTGTCGCCGAGGGATATTCTAGCACAATACACAAACAGAAGCAAGGGTTTTTGTGGATTTTTATGTAGAAAATGGAAATGTAAAACAGGAAAAGGGGCGTGCCGTCAGGTCACGCCCCTTGGTGAGAGATTGAATAGATTGTATATATAGATATTTTTATAAGTCTAAAACGGATTTAGCTACACTGCCCACAATTCCTTTGGATGAGGTGGAGTTGGAATTGCTGGGACCGTGGGCGGAAGACATGGTGGTTCCGGCTACGGTAGGAGCAAGGAGAATCTTGCCTGTTCCACGGTATACGTTCACAAAGCCTTCACCGCTTACGGCAGAACCGAGCAAACTCTTGGTGGATTTTTCAACGGTGAACTGCAGGGTGTTGGACCAAGCGATTGCCATGTTGCCGTCGATTTTTACTACATCATCCTGAAGGACGATTTCCAAAAGCTCTTCTCTGGGGACAGGGCTTTCCAGTACGGCGATGCCCTGACCGGAAAGTGAAAGGTTGAATAAGCCTTCGCCGCCTAACAGTGCGGAAGAAACGTTGTTTCTTGCTACGATTTTTTCCTGCAGGGATACGTCACATGCCAGAAATAAGCCATCATCCAGCACGATCCCGGTTCCCCAGGTACCCACATCCTCCAAAATAATATATCTGTATGTAGGTTCCAGCATCAGATAGCCGTTTCCGCTGTAAATGGGTTTTGCTGCAGATTCGCCGCTTACTGCACCTTTTAATGCCTTTCCAAAAAAGTCTCCTACACCCTTTACCCCTGAAGTTGCTTCTACTGCTCCTGCAGTCCACTGCATGGCTCCTGCCTGGGTTTTCACTGCCCCTCCGTTTAAGATACACAATACCTGACGTTTTCTTACATTCATTTCCTGCATAAAATATGCAATGGATGCGCTGTGGGGGGATACGCTCATATCCTTCTGGTGTTCATACACAATATAAGGTCCCATTTGTGCGATCTGTTTCATGTTTTCGTTGTTTTGGAAATTTTTTAATTGAATCATATTAACCCTCCGAATTCAAAAATTTGCTGTTCTACAGCATTACCTGGTTACTATTACATTGTACGAAAACATGTTATGTTCCGTCAACGGAACTTTCTTTTTCCGCCTCTGACAACCTGTGGTTGCATTCGGATTTAATTGCTGATATTTACAAATCCGCTTTTACAAACATATTCATTAAATTCATAAGCTGTTGTATAGGGATCTGCTGACAGGTACAGATGTTCCAGATCCTCCTCATTAACCAGGAAGCCTATTTCCATGGTAATTGTTTCTCCTGCTTTTAATGAAGAAATAT
This sequence comes from Lachnospiraceae bacterium, assembly GCA_017936785.1. Lineage (GTDB taxonomy): Bacteria > Bacillota > Clostridia > Lachnospirales > Lachnospiraceae > UBA2882. The sequence continues at coordinate 50,936 of JAGBEV010000039.1, forward strand.
AGTTGCTGCCGTTTTGATCTTCTCCCCCACGGACAGTATAGTAGATCATCTCGCCTCCGAGTTGGGCTAAGTCTGCAGAATCCTGATAGAAATCCCATTCATCTCCCGCCGACGGTGTTTCCCGTGCCATAACGTAATTTCCATCCACTTCATCAATGGCAGTAACAGAGTTAAAGAAAAGAATATCCTTTAAGTCATCTTCTGTAGTATTTTTGTATTCCATTGTTACTACCACCATTTTCTGTGGCAGGATACGTGTATCTATAACTTCATGAATGGTATCAATGCCATCCCCCTCTTTTAAATAGCTTCTGGTATTGGGCAGCAGATTGCCGGCTTCATCTGTCACTTCTGTTGCCGTGTCTAATTTGATACAACATAACGGAGCAGATTTTCTACCCCTTAACGATGAACACCCCCGTGTGCATTTTTGCACACCCCTCATAACGATGCCGTATGCACCGTTACGGAGTAAGGGATTCGGTTTTATCGCTGCCCGTGCGTACATCTCGCTCTCCTCGTGAAACTATTTGTCTATTTGGCTGTTGTGGCTTTTATCGCACCCAAACAATGGATTCTTACTACACGGTTATCATCAGTTTCCGATATCCTCTGTAACTGCTCCAAAAAAGGTGTGACGAACTCCGTTCTGCGCTTTCCGAGAACTCGGAAGATTTCAGGTGCTTCCATCCTGACCTTATCATCCTTATCATACAGAAGTCGCTCAAATATCGACATATGCTCCTTATAAATGTCGGGAGTGTTCGTAGCTATGTTTTCTGATGCCCAGATAAAACTTAAGCGTACCTTGGCTTCATCATCGGATGCATAGCGGAACAGGTCTGTCCAATACTGCTCAATTACATGATAATTACCACGCCCGATTCTGCCGAGTGCATTGATCGCACGTTCCCGCAAAAGTGACTCTGTACTACCACAAAATGGAGCAATCGCCGGAACCGTATCCTGTACTTCCAACGGGTATTCAAGCCCCATCTCGCCAAGCATCCATAGTGCCTTTGCTCGTATTTTTACAGATTCATGGGTAAGAAGAGTCGAAACATACGGAATGTTTTCTTCCCACTTATCCTTGTCTTTTGTCAGTATTCCAAGTTCTTTATAAAGTTCTGATTCGCTCAAACAATCATCTCCAAAATCCATATCTATCTTCCAAGCCATTCTTCCTTAGTCATGGAACTCACATGGCCAGTCCGTTTTTCGTGCATCAGCGGAACATCAACGCCTTCGGTAGTCCATTGGTACTTAAAACCGACCTTTTCCTGAACACGCTTTGACTTGACATTGCCTTCGTAGTATCCGCACCACACCTTGCTCATATTGCATCCATTTCCAGGACGGTTAAAATAGGTGTTGATTGTATATGCAGGCATTTCAGGACGAAGCCTACCGTAATATGTAGATCGACTCCCTTTCCCTGCTTTGTAACTTTCTCTGATTTGAGCAAGCCTTTGTGACGGCACACTCTCCGGGATATTCTTCCAGTTACCCCCCGGTGGAACACACTTTATTACTTGCATATCCAATTCACTCAACGAAGATGCATAGTGATTGAAAATCATGGTTTTCTTTTCTCCATCCTGACTTTTTTCTCGATACTGCCGAACAATGTTTGTTCGTTTTTCCTGCTCCAGCTTGAACGAATCTACAATGATTTCATATTCATCTGCTGAGAGGTTGTATAGGTGCGCGACTGCCAATTCAATAGCGTCTTCGACATCTTGACCTGCCAATTGCTTATCCACTAATTCTATAATGTTCATATCAACGGACGGTCGAGGAACACGAATCTGCTTCACGATTCCTGCTGACACGTGATTGGATACCAACATACTCCTCGCTTGATACTCAAATATCATCGAATTCATGATTGCAAGCAGCATTTTGAGGCTTAAAAGTGTAGCTTCATCTCCATAAACCACGCCGAGAGAATTACCGCAGATGAATCCCGGCGGCAACAATGTGGCTTTGATTCGCCGTGCTTGAGAGTCGCGTGACACATCGCGCCATACGACCTTGCTCATGAATGAACTCGGCGGTGGAATTACCATTTCCTCATTCAAGAATAACTGATCGCTTGTAAAAGAATACCTGTCTACCATATAGCCTTTTGCAAATTCAATTTTACCAGTAGGTAACAGTTTTTCTTTTACTCTTGTTTCGTCCAATTCTCGTGTAAAACTCAATCCTGTTGCATCGCAGAATTCATCGGTCGAAGGCAGTTGCTCAAGATACATCATTATGGGGATAGCCTCAATTCCAGTTTTTAGAGGAATGCAGAATCCTGTCCGCCTGATGTATTCAAAAACAGCTTTTTCTATCTTTTTTTCTTTGAATGTATCCTTATCGCTATAAATCCTTACGCTAAGACTTTGATCGGTTTCTCCTCCCTTAACCACTATGGTGATGCTTGAGATATCCGCGCTGCCATAGAGCTTTAATTCAGCTGGATAATAAGAAACATTTATTACCTTGTAGTTTTCAAATATCCAACTTCTAAGTTTGCTTGAAACCTGGTCATTGAGCAAAGAAGCCGGAGAAACAATCCCACAGAAACCACTTGATTTTATTAATCTAAGTGCAACCTCGGTTCCACATCGTGCAAGATTTGTTCCCCATTTACCGAATTTTGAAGAAGGCTGCGAAATCGGAAACGCCTCCTTCATGTAGGAATCATACTGCTCTATTGCATTACGATACCCAACCATAGCTTCTTCACCGTTACTCTTGCTAAAGAGTTTCTGAGGCTTCAAAAGACTCCATGGAGGATTCGTTACGCAGATATCGTATTTGCTGCGAAAAGCATAGTATTCTACAAATGCATCTGCTTGACGAGCATCAAGTTCATATTTCAGTCCAACAGATTCATAAAACTGTGCTATATCGCTTTTGGCTTTATCTACAGCATTCGCATCTATGTCCCATATCGAGATGAACAAGTGCTTTGATGATAGTTTCCCTGAATCCTGTAATTCTGAAAGCAAAGAAATAATCAGCCTTCCATCGCCGCAAAACGGATCAATAATACGCAGTTCTGAGGAAAAGGTGTCGCACACATAACGTTTGCTTAACAATCCCATCATGCTTTCCGCTATATCATAATCGGTATAAAATTTACCGAGGAGTTTCTCGTCTTCAAAATCAGACTGCGTAAACTCATCAACGAACTGATAATAGTCTGAACTTATTTCGTGTGGGGTTTTAATTGGCATTTCTCAATTCCTCCCAAGCATAGTTATTTCATCAGTCCATTGCACTTTTTCCGCTGGATACCCAATTGTCTAATTCCGAGCATTTGAATTTCCACTGTTTGCCTATTTTATGTGCAGGGATGTCCTTACCCTTCCTGATCCAATCGCGGATGGTTCCCGGCTTAACGCCCAGGTACTCCGCCGCTTCATCTATGCTTATCCATTTGTCGTTTCCGATCTCTGCCATTTCAGCACCTCCGAACAAACAAAGTACATCAAGTCTATCATATTATAGCAGATTTCGGCTTTGTTTTCAATAGGTTTCCTGTCGTTTTCTGTTGTTTTTTATCATTTGCCTGTGTCCTATAAATTGCTCTGATCATCAGAAAAGTCAACCGGTTTCGGCGATAATTGGCACAGACGACAATCTGCACACCCTCATAACGAAGTGTTTTGTCAATCGTTACGGGACAAGGCTTTTCGTTATATGCGTGTGCAAGTTCAAACAGTCTGCACACCCCTCGCTGCTGGACAAGAGGTATCTCCGGCGCTGGCAGGCAAAAAAATAAGCCTTCTGCACACCCCTCGGTGTGAGAAAGGCGGTAATTCCTATGTATCGTAAAACGCCCTAACGAAAACGAGCAGAAATCCTTGTATCAATCACGCAACGGCTTCATCCCATATAGTGTCATTTAAAAACCTCTCATCCAGCCCGCTGATATTGTCCATGACTGTTACATCCTTTACCTTTACCTGTAAGGTAATATTCTCTCCTTCAGATGTCATCCCGATATCAAAAGTATCAGATTTTAAAGTATGTAATTTTTCAAACGCCCTGGCTATAGTCTCGCAAATGGCATCCCCACAGTCTGCATCGTTATTTAACAATGATTTCGCTACACGATAGAGGGATTCCTGCGATTCCAAGATCAGGCTGCCCAGTTGTTGTTTATTCATAAGTGTCCTTTCTAAAACCGCGGTTTGTTTTGCTTTACATAGATTAGACGCATTTGAAAAGGATTTGGTCCCGTATAGTTTTTTATTTCAATTCCAATGCAGCGCATTCTTCCAGAGGCGTCTCTGCATCGCCTAAAAGCACTGCCGTTACTCTTTCCGGCTGGATAACTGTAGAAAGGGCAATTTGCCAAATATCTGTACCGGCTTCTTTATCCCAGTATCCGCTCATACCGTTTTGTCCGCATAAAATCCTTTCCCCATCATCATATACAAATCCCCGCAGCTGCAATTCATATACAAAAACATCTTCCTCGTCCGGGTAAACATTTTCGATCATTTCCATCTCTTCATTCAGGTCAAAGGTAAGCACCGCAGAGATCGGAGAGATTTCGACTTCCTTTAATGTCACAGGATAGCCTTGGATTATAACCTGTTTTCCGACTTTATGTACCTGGGTTGTGGCTTCTGTCTGCTCTCCCAAGGGAATGGTCAGTTTCCATGTTCCATCCACCACATGGGCAGTTTCCACATCATCTTCATAGGTATAATAAACAAACTCTCCTAATTCCAGTTCAATACTGTCTTCGTTCCATTCCCTGCCTATAGCTTTTAATGCATTGATTTCATAATAGCCCTGATGTGTCATTTCCTCCTCATTTGCTGCAGATGTTCCTTCTGCAAAGCCGGCACCTAAATTATCAAAAGCTTCCGTATCCTTTGTGATCACTTTCCAGGTATCAAAACCGGAATTTGAGTTGATCAGTGCATTTTCCGTTTCCACATCCAACAAAATATAAACCCTGTTGTCATCCTGAAGAGTCTGTACTGCCGATACTGTAATTCCCTGGTCTGTAGCCGAGTCCATCTGTTCTACTGCAACATTGTTTGCCACCATTTCATTTTGGACTTCCTGAGAAGGGTTATCAAAATACGCCACCGCCTTTTCATTCCACTGAAACAATTCTGCTGCCGCAACCGTTGTCCCAAACATGGCAGCCAATGCCGCTGCTGCCCAGATAATTCTTCTTTTCTTTATTTTCATAGCATTTTCTCCCTTTTCACTCTTCACAAAATTTGTTTCCTCAAGGTTTTCCAATGTTTCCATGACCATGGCATGAACATTATCCGGAACCTCCGGAAATTCTCCATCAATCCGGTTTTCTTCATGAAAATCCCTTATCTTCTTTATCTTTGTGCCCTTATTATGCATTTCCATATTCATACACTCCTTTCAGCCTGACTTTTAAAAGATTCCTGCTCCGGTACAGCCGCGTCTTTACATTCTGCTGGGAAATTTCCAACATCCTTGCGATTTCTTTTACGGAATATCCTTCCACATAATGAAGGACAAAGGGAATCCGGTACTTTTCCTGCAGATTCATCACTTCCAGAAAGACCTCCGACTCCTCTTTATCCTCCATGGCAAGATATTCTTCCGGAAATTGTCCTTCCATGTATTCCTCATAGGAAACTGTGGCTTTTTTCTCACGGATCATCTGATAGCACTGATTCATTAGGATCTTAATAAGCCATGTCTTAAAATAAGCTTCGTTTTTCAACGTATGTAATTTGCTGTAAGCAGAAAGAATGGCATTCTGCATGGCATCCGCACAATCCTCATCATTGCCGAGAATCGACTTTGCAATGTGATACATGCTCTTTTCCGCCTTTAGCACTTCCCTTGTAAATGCTTCTTTATCCATCTTTTTCCTTTCCGTTTTTTGTTTAGTTTTAATTCGATCGAATGTTTTTTTACACAAATTAGATGATAAAAATTATAAAAAGGTTACAAAAAAATAAGGAGACATTGCAATAAAATAAATTTGATCCATAATCAATTTATTTTACTGCAACATCTCCACCAAACAACTGATACATATTTTTTCGGAATGAATAAAGATATTATCAAATTCCCTCTTTATAGCTTGTAACCAGCAGCTTTAACAATTCCTCCTGGGGTACTAAATCATCTTCCGCTAACTGAAACCATGAAAATGCTACTTTTTTCTCTGTCATGCCAGCCGTGTAATCAGCATAAAGTCTTTCCCATGCCGATTCATCAATGACCGTTTTCTCTTGACCAAAGCTATAATAAATATTCTTTTCTCCTTCCGGCTGATTGCCATCATAATGTGTAATACGTACTGCCTCATTATGTATCACACCGTCCTTTAAAAAGAAAAATCCATCTGTATTATAACAGTTCAGATATCCTGATCTTTCCACATTTCTTGCCCCATAATATATGGTTCCATCCTGATCCACATATGCAGAAAATTCCAAAAAATCCAGATCAAATTCTGCATTTTTATCATAATACTGCTGCTTTAGTTCACATATCCCGTCCCCAGATTCATTTACCTGATAAAAATGATTTTCCGAATATCGTCCCGATCCAGCCTCAACCTTTGTTAATAGTTCCAGTTTACCATCCCAATCCAGATCATATACGGCATAGGAACATGCATAAGGTCCCATGTCCTGATACTTCCATTCTTCAAAGGTTTCTGCAAAGATCTCCAGCTGTAATAATATATCATCATTGATGCCGTAATATCCTACAAAGTCCACAATGGTCATAATATACAGACATTTTATCTCTTCTTCCTGAACATTTCCTGAATAATATTCTTTAATGTCATCCAATGTTACGCCGTCATCTTCCGTCAGATAAAATTCCCGATACTCTTCTCCGTTTTCGCCTGTATTTTCAAAGATCTTCAAATATGGGAAAGTCCATTCTTCATATGCAGCCCCATTGCCTCTGAAAGCATCCCGGGAATAATCAGCTGCCATATAGAAGTCTTCCCCATTATAGTTCAAATAGTAGAGAACGGCATCCCCTTCTACCGTAAATTGAATAATATCCATCTCTGCCGGCTTTTTCTGCTCTACATTTTCCAGAAAGTCTTCCAGATAGACAGTTCCCCACTTTTCTTTTCCATGTACAACCACATATGCCTCGGAATAGAGCAATTCCTCATAATCATTGGAATATTGGGACAGGTGTTCTTTGATCGTCTCCGGGTTTCTTTCTCTGATCGAGCTTTCCTCAGCATCCCATAATTTTTCCGGCTCTTCTCCCTCAGAATCCGGCAGCGCATCAGCAGAAATTTCCTGCTGCAGTTCTTCCCTCACCAGTTTTTCTTCCATCTGAAATTCTTCTGACAATTTGTTATCTCCCATTGCTTTTACCCCAAACCATATTGCCGCACCCACACCACATGCTGTCAAGATTCCAAGGGATATGAAAATCAATTTCTTCTTCATGATATGTTTCCCACCTTTTATTTCCGATTACAGAACTAACATTATTATACCAGTTATACGAACGGCATGAAGCATTTTTATGGCACTTTAATATTTTCCCTTTTGATAACTTAAGATCAGCTTAAACAATATTTCCTTCTGCGATGCATTCTCTTCAAGAGTAAACCAGTATTGGCACACATATTTTTTCACTTTACCAGCATAATATTCCTCTTTCAATACATCAAATTCACTTTTATCGACTTTCTCCTGCGCATACTGTCCATTCATCCTAAATGAAGTCATATCATAATAGTCGTGCTCTGTTTCCTCTTTTGAATAAAACGTTCTGAAAGCACAAACCGGAATATTTTCTACACGCCCGTCTTCTATGTAAAAATAACCATAATAGCTCCAATATAAAGAATCGTTTATTTTGATGTTGTTTTCTGCATAATAATAAATCTTTCCCGTATCAGGATCACACCAGGCACTCCTCCCCCAGTCTAAATCAAACTCATCTCCCTTTTCCCCATAGTAGTTCTGATCTAATTCCACAATATGATCACCATCTGCATGAAAAAAATGATTTTCCGTATACTGGTTATTCCTTTTAGTGCTGACTAACAGCTCCAGTATACCATCCTGATTAAAATCATAGATACAATACTTTGTTTCTGCCCATTTTTTCCACTCATCTGCATGATATGCAAAAGTTTCAAGCTGTTCAAAGGCACTGGGAATCTGCTCCTCATTCCTTTCATCCTCCCGGGGAACTTCATACCATTCCACATAGTCCGCTGTCTGTTCCATTTCCTTTTGCCATTGCTCATATTCTTCCGATGTTACCTGTTGGATACCAATGTAATAATCCGAATAATCGCTTCCCCCCAGTTCTTTTTCTACAAACATCCCATTTTCAAAAAAAATAGAATAGTACTCTGTATTTCCTGCGCCTCCGGATTTCGTATGTATTCCATTTTTCTGAGTACCGCCAAAGCTTCGAATTCCGAAATCAATACCATATACCTGATTATTTTCCCGATGCAGAGCTAAAATATCAATATAATTCATAACACAAATAACCATCTCAAGCTCCCCATCTCCATCCATATCCATAAAGCTGATTTCCCGCATCCAGTCTCTTCTGTATTCTTCCCCGAATATGGAATATATCCATTCTTCTAACGTTGTAAGCTGCATATCCGGGTATCTGAAGTAGTTATATCCATCTTGTATATATTGCTCCATGCTGCCATCCATACTTTCAGCGCAATAAAATGCCTCTTCTCCCCGCAGGACCGGTAAATACTCTTTTAGCGCTTCCTTTTCCTTACTGTTTAGCACTTCACTTATCTGTCCGTATGCTTCTCCGTACCATGAATTATAGTACGTAAGCTCCTGTTGCACCTGAATCTCATCAACAATTTCCCATAACGGCTCTCTTTCACGCACACTTAATTTCCATTCTTTATTATCAATTTCGGTACTGTTTATTTCTAATATTTCTGTTGCTGTTATTTTTGCTGCTATTTCTTTTTCAATATGATTCCCTTTTATATTTTCTCCTGTCTCATTTATGTTTTCCTTTTCTAAACTGTTATTTCCTGCATAAATGGTCAAAAATATTACAAATATAAAAAGTACTGCTGCATTTAAAATTCTTTTGTAATTATGTGTTTTCATATGCTTCTCATCTTTCTTTTGCACTCATTATTTTTCAATGCAAAGATACTTTGCGTGACATTTTCTTATAAAACAGCTACTATACTTGTGAGGTGAACGCTATGGCAAACGTAGGAAAAAATATCAAACAAATACGTATCAAAAAGAAAATGACTCAGGACGATCTTGCTGACAAATTGTTTGTAAGCCGTCAGACTATTTCCAATTATGAAACAGGCAGATCCAATCCTGATATCGAAATGCTGATCAAAATTGCGGAAGTGCTTGAGACAGATGTAAACATTTTAATCTTTGGCATTCCTACACCTCCTGATAAAAAGCAGGATTATATCAAATTGATCATCAGCCTTTCCATAACCCTTCTTTTATCCATCGGCATAGGAATCTATACCCCTTATGCTGAAAAGTGGATGAAAGATACCTTTGATTATGGATTAATGTTTATTAACATCATCTTTTTACACCCGCTGCTTCTTCTAAGCCTTGGATATTGTCTGATGCAGGCGTTCCGGATATTATTCGGTACGAAACCTCTAACGGGAAAAATATTTACCATCATTCACCATATCATCATTGCATTTCTGGTTGTTTACGGCATTATAGTCATTCCGTTTTGCATGGATAAGCTGTTTACTGCCGGAGAAATGCTTCGCTTGTCCAAACTTCAGACCAGCTACTCTTCCAGCCAGATAAAACATTTTCTGCCGGGAGCATGGGAACAGCTCATTTTACAGATTTATGGATTTTTTGCTTATTTTCACTCCAGGTTCCCTTCCATATATCTGTTTCATGGCACATTCTTTTTGTTGGGAATAGGACTTTGGGGAACAGGGCGTTCCAAAAAGGAAGCAGCCGCTTCCTCAATGGATACGCCATCTGCGCCCGGATCAGACCGGAGTGACTCTGCCGGTTAATCTTATTATTTGGTCCTGCACATGCAGCCTGCGACCTTTTTGCAGATATTTTTGCATTTGCATCCCATGCCCTGTTTCAGCACTCTGAAAATGCCCCACATGCCGGATTCCACATCCCATTTTAGGCTTCCCGAGCGGTAGAGATAATCGCCGGGACAGGATGCGCCTTCCTTTAATTCCATTTGGAAGCTGTTTCCGATGCTGATGGCTCCCTGTAAGGGAACCACAAGGGAATAGGGATCCTTAGGCTGTGCCTTCCATTCATGTCCGTGAATGGCAAATCCCACATTCCTGGGTTTATCCGCAGGCATCATGGTGCGGAAGATTACCCGCTCTCCCGGATATGCCTTAAAAACAGGCGTTGCCGGATCACCATGTATTTTACTGCTGAATATTTTGGATATTCTTTTATCCCGTTTCAATCTGTTGGCAAAGCGCTCAGAACGGTAGTTATAGCCTTTCTCACCGGTATCTTCCGCATCAGGCGCTTCTTCTCCTTCTTCATCTATTTCTAAAGTGGTTTTTACCAATTCTCCCTCTTTATCCAGCATTCGGATTCCGTTTTGAACGAACACTACACATTCCCTAAAGCTTTCCTCTCCCGGTGCGGTAATAACCGCTTCTTCCTCATGCAGCGCCTTAGCAAAGGAAAAATTGCGGTACCACTTAGCTCCCGGCGGCTCAATTAAAACAGCCCCGAACAGTCCATGATATCTGTGGTTTCTCATATCTCCAAAGGACTGAATGATACATGCGCCGTATTCCTGATCTGCATACCACAGATATTTTTTGCTTTCTCCCACTCCCACGGTCTGTTCCCGGTTGTTAAAGCCCACATTGATTCCCGAATCGCATACCGGGTCATAGTGTAAAAACTGCGGGTTTATGGAAACACGCATGGAAGGCTTATGAGGCTGATCCAGCGGAACCGTAGGATAATCAAAATAGCGTACCGGATTTTCAGGGTCAAAAAGATTGTGAAGGGTCACTTCGATCCAATCCCCGGCATTTGCACGCAGGATCAGGGGCTTGGGCTGATAGTTTTTATTTTTGGCACATTCTACGTCTTCTATGGGAACGAACAATAATCCGTCAGGATCATGGTCGCCATATGAATTGTAAGGAATATCCCTCTGGATTGCCGCTATCTCAAACTTTCGGATAACTGCATCTTTTCCCGGACAGGGCGGAAGGGGCAGAATCTGATTTTTCCCCTTGCATAAAGGTTTCAAACGTTTCCTTGGTTTGCCATATGCCCGGATGATGCCCCAAAGTCCCAGCCATGCATCATCAATTCCTCCAAAATAGTACAAATAATCTCCCGGTGCATATTGTTTGGTAATGTGGATATTAAACGCCTCGGAAATACCGATAGTCTGGGAAGCCACATCAGGCGAAACAAGCTCTTCCACTTCTTTTTTCCATGACATTCCCGTAAGGTTAAAGGAATGCTGTTCCTCATGCGCCCCGTCTAACAGGCGGATCATTATTTCATCCCCGGGGTAAGTCTCCAAAATGGGCGTTGCCGGGTCGCCGTGCACCAGAGAGCTGAAAATATATGCCGGATCATCATGGCATTTCAGCCTTTCCCTCATGGGCTCCGAACGGTAATTGATGCCCATAACACCCGGATCATCGTGAGAGCCGGGAACAGCAGGAGGATTCAAAGGCTTGCCGTCTTTGTCAAATAACAGGGCAAAGTCATGCACGAATAGGGCGAACTCCCTGAAAGAGGTTCCATCCCTCCTTTTGATGACCGCTTTTGTTCCGTATCTCAATTCCTTTCCCGTCCGCACATGATGGAAGGTAGCGCCTGCTTCCTCTATGATCAGTGCGCCGAACACTCCGTGCTGCTGGTGGGAATTAGCAAATAAATGATCGTGGAAAAACACGGTACGAAGCTCCGTATTGGCAAAAAAGCGTTCTATCAGGGTTTCATATTTTCTGGCTCCGGCAATATTATTCCAGCCGTTTGCCGCTCCATCGGAAACGATGGTGTCAAATTTCACTAAATGGATGTGATACCCTACAATATCGGTTTTCGTCCTCATCTGAAAAGGACTTTCCTCCAAAAATTCCGGCAAGAGGTTGGTCAGCCTCACTTCGATACAGTCTCCGGCATTTGCACGGATGACCAGGGGCTCCACGCAGATTTTCCCTTCCTCCACCTTTCGTATATAGTTATCCAGACCGCCGTGCCGCTCCAGTTCCTCCTTTAAGACAAAAAATCTGCCCTGGGGATCATTCCAGCCATAACGGTTATATACCACCTTCGCCTGTACCAGCGCCACTTCAAATACCTTTACATCTTCTTCCTTCATACAGCAGCCGCAGCCGTTTCTATGGCAGGGGCAGGTTTCCGTATAAAGGGCTCCCGGGCGGAAATTCCTTACGAAGTTGTCTCGTTCCTCCCGGGTAGGTTCAATGATGCTTTCTCCGTCTTTATTTAAGATTCCCAAAGGCGGCTGCAAAGGTCTTTCTCCAAACTCCCCGTTGATAAAGCCGGGATACCCCGGATGCTTCATATCCTTAGGCGGCGGTGCGATCCGGTCCTTTAAGGGCATCAAAGGCGGGATGGTCGTTCCGTCAGGAAGCGTTCCCGTTCCGTCCTCCAATCTGTCGTGTATTCTCCACAAGGTCCACATGCCTTCGTGGAAATGCGGATATAAATGGCAGTGGAAGATCACATCTCCGATGGTTCCGTTAAAGCTTCCTGCCCCATGAAGAATATCCAGTGTGTAACATTCCTGGGGACTGATGGAAATAGAATCTATAATGGTGGAACCGGGATTATCTCCCTCTAACCTCCATTGATGGTTATGCAGATGAAATACATGGGTTTCCTTGATCCCTCCATGGATCAGGCGGATTTTTGACGGGTCGCCCACATATGCCCTTAAGATCGGCGGCGCCGGATCACCGTACACCCAGGAGCTCATGGAAATATCTTCTCCTGAATCCGAATGCTCTTCTGTCAAAGGCATACGGTTCCTCATAGGCTCGGAACGATAGCTGATGCCCGTAGTAGAAGAAGGCAGTCCGGTATGGGGATCAACAGGCTGGTTGTCGTCTTTATCTTTGATCTCCAGTTCATCATGGAAAAATACCGCGTATTCCCTGAAAGCCGGCTTTACCGGATGGTAAATGTCAGCAAAGAGACCGCTTTCCAGTTCCTTTCCTGTTTCCGGGTCCAGCCATCTGGATTCTGCCGCCTCCACGATGATCGCTCCGAAAAGCCCATGTACGTTGGTCCCTTCTTCACTGCTTCTGGTATCTCCCATATCGCTGAACAGGAAAACACCTTCCTCTTTGGCATACCAGGTATAAGTAATCCTGCGCCTGGTGGTAGAATCCCTGTTAAATCCCACACTGGATCCATCCGAAGTCTGTACATCATAATCCAGTCCCTGTACATGGATGGACAACGTCCGGTCTAAGGAGTGGGAAAAGGAAACGACAATCCTTTCTCCTACATTTGCACGGATGACCAGAGGCTTTACCTCTTCAAAAGGCTGGGGGATTTCCTGCTTAAAATTCCTCAAGGCTCCCTCTTTTATCCTTTCCGCATCCTTCTTTAGTACATATAACAGACCATTTGGGTCATGATCTCCGTATTTATTATAAACAATGGGGATTTCAATGGCTTCAATCTCATAAAACCTCGTTTTTTGAGGACTTGGATAATTACATAATTCCATCCTTCAGCCCTCCTAAATTTCCCTGCCGCTTTCCAGAATACGGATATAGTGATTTGCTTCACGCAGCACATGATCCGCAAGGAGCGGCAGAATAATGGAAGCGATCTCACAATTTAAGATGCCTTCTGCTCCCGCAGTTTTAAATTCACGGTATCTTAATGTCTCTTCCAAAGATTTTCGTGTCATATCATCCATAGCACGGCAATCCTGACGTTTTGCCATTTCTAAAAGTCTCTTGTATTCTGCGGCAAATTCATCTGCTGTGCCGATCAGTTCTTCCTCTGACGGGTCTAAAAGTCCTCTGATAAACAGGGCGTGTTCCATCATGATTCGGTTCCAGAACTGTTCGGTCTCCCGAAGATTTTTGTAGGAAACCCGACGGTTCTGCATCAATTCTTCCACTGTAGAACGATACAGCTTAGCTTCCCTGATAATATGTTTGATCAACAGAGGATAGTTGGCATTAAAAAGCTCTCCCTTTCCTACTTCTTTTAAAATGCGTTCCTTAAATTCGATCAGACCGTCCAACAGCCACACTGCCCGCTCGTTGAGTTCACGGACCCGCATGTTCAGTTCACGGCTTTCTCTTCCGTTTTCTCTGCAGCATACACCGCGAAGTTTCTGTGTCCTGGCAGATATTTCGCTGTCGATCTTCACTCCGCTTAAACATTCCGTCCTCTTTTCTGCCGGAATGGTAAACTCTGTTACCAGTTCATCCGATTCTATTACGTCGCTATTGATTCTTCCGCCGGCTATCTCCACCGCTTCCCCCAGCAGATTTTCAAACTGTTCTTTAAACCAGTCCGCTTTTTTGATCCATTTTTCGTCCTTGCAGGGAAATCCCGCCTCCAGGAAAAGAGCGTGTTCTTTCATGATCCTTGCAAAAAACAAATGGGTTTCTATTGATAAAGTTGCATAATTTTCCATATTTTTTCATACCTTTTTAGTTTAGTGTTTTATTTAATATATGCAGCCGGATATATTTTGTCGGTATGAAAAATAAATATTTTAATATCCATTTGCTGTTTATATATGATATGACTGCTTACTTCTTTGCATTTTGTTCTTGCATATCCTTGTTTATTATTCCACACCAATGCATCAGACCTGCATTATATCTGACCGCAAAATAAAAAAAGCAGAGCCATCCCAACAGCTCCGCTTTTTCCCTATATGAAAAAACGCTTTAATTTCTTATTCTGAAGGCATGTCCTGAACGGAATGCAGATACCCTTCTATGATTCCTTTTACCAGATAAACGGAAAGTGTCTTTTGATATTCGGCATCATAAAGATTTTCCCTGTCTTCTTTGTTGGAAATATAGCCTGTTTCCACTAAAACAGCCGGAATTTTCGTTTCTCGTAATACATGAAAATCCTCCGTCTTTATTCCCCTGACAGCAATCTGCCCGCTTCCTTCCACTGCACTGACGATTTCCCGCGCATAGCTTTCCCCTATCATACTGTCTGCCCAGTAATAGCACTCAAGCCCTGCTACAGAAGCATCCTCTTCACAATAATTACAATGAATGCTGACAAAACGGTCTCCTTCACTGTCATTTGCAAAAGAAGACCGCTCATCCAAAGTAACTGTCTCATCTCCGTCTCTTGTAAGTGCCACTTCCACTCCGCAGTATTCCAGCATTTCCTTCATTTCTTTTACTATATCCATATTGATGTCTTTTTCATAATAATCCGGGCTTCCCGTACCCACATCATTTCCGCCGTGTCCCGCATCCAGGATCAGGGTAAATTCCTTCCCCTTCATCTGTTCCTTCAGTCCATTTAATACTTCCATATCCTCATCGGAAACTGCCATGGTTTCCCGGGCTCTGCCCCGTATCAGCCTGACTATGCCCACTCCTGCAAGGATCAGCAATGTCAGGATTCCCACTGCTGCCAGTGCCGTCAAAAAACGCATGGTATAAACCTGTATTTTCCTTTTTCTTCTCCGGCGTTCTCTTTCGTCCATACGCCTCCCCTTGTTCCTTTTCCATATTTTTCATGTGTACTGTCCCTATTAGCACACCAAAAATATCATAAACCCTGCACTCTGTCAATAACAGGATAGAAGATGTACATACAAAGCGGATCATCTGTCCACCAAACTCATGATTCACGCAAAAATGACCGTCCGCAATCTTTTTTGTAATGATTACGAAACGGTCACTTCTCATTGTTCATATAAATAAAAATATCTTTATTTAGATCAAGGGATATTTATCTGTCAATTCCTGTACAATAGCTCTTGCTTCAGGCACTTTCTCTTCTCCGCCTTTTACAACCAGTGCGATTGCTTCAGCAATTTTGTCCATATCTTCCGTATTCATGCCACGGGATGTAACCGCAGGTGTTCCTAAACGGATGCCGCTGGTAACAAAAGGAGACTTGGGGTCATTGGGGATTGTATTCTTGTTAGCTGTAATATGAGCATCATCAAGAAGCTTTTCTACAGCCTTTCCGGTCAGATCAAAAGGTGTCAGATCCATGAGCATCAGGTGGTTATCTGTACCGCCGGAAACGATTTTGATTCCTCTGTCCATGAGTCCCTTGCAAAGCGCCTGTGCATTATCAACGATTCCCTTCTGATAAGTCTTGAAATCATCGCTTAATGCTTCCTTAAAGCATACTGCCTTTGCTGCGATCACATGCATCAGGGGTCCTCCCTGAATACCGGGGAATACTGCTTTATTGAAGTTATATTTGTCAGCCATTTCCTGACTGCTTAAGATCAGTCCGCCACGAGGTCCACGCAGTGTCTTATGAGTTGTAGTTGTTGTTACATCCGCATAAGGAATGGGGCTTGGATGAAGACCTGCTGCCACAAGGCCTGCAATGTGTGCCATATCTACCATCAATACTGCACCGACTTCATCTGCCACTTCACGGAATTTCTTAAAATCAATGGTTCTCGCATAAGCGGAAGCACCTGCAATGATCATTTTAGGCTTGCTTTCCAATGCGATCTCTCTTAATTTATCATAATCAATGAATCCTTCATCATTCACACCGTAAGGTACGATATTGAAATAAGAACCGGAAATATTTGCCGGGCTTCCGTGTGTCAGATGTCCGCCATGGTCTAAGTTCATACCCATAATAGTATCGCCGGGCTTGCAGATTGCAAACTGTACTGCAAGGTTTGCCTGTGCGCCGGAGTGAGGCTGTACATTTGCATACTCACATCCGAATAATTCTTTGGCGCGTTCCCTTGCCAGATCTTCCACAACATCAACGCATTGACATCCGCCGTAATATCTCTTTCCCGGATATCCTTCTGCATATTTGTTGGTCAATGGGCTTCCCATTGCTGCCATAACCGCCTTGCTTACCCAGTTTTCGGAAGCGATCAGCTCAATATGGCTGTTCTGTCTTTCCTGTTCGTCCACGATTGCCTGAGCGATTTCGGGATCTACCTTCCTTACCTCGTCTAAAGAATACATTTCTTACCCTCCTATTTTTCCTTGCTTGCACACTACCGAAACAATTCTATCATCGTTCCTTCGGTAATATCCTGTTAAGTATAACATACTTTTTTCCCTATGAAAACGGGAAATATAAAAAGAAATTTGTCGTCTATAAGCAAAATATGATAAAATTTAATTATATTTTTTAAACTGCAGATAAACCGTCTTAAAGGAGACTATTTATGATTTATGTGATTGTCAATCCTGCGTCTAAATCCGGCATGGGTAAAAAGAAATGGGAAACCTTAAAACAGAAATTCAACCAGAACTCTATGGTATATGAGGTTTTTCTTACAGATAAAAAGAACGGAGCTTCTAAATGCGTCAGGGAGACTTTGAACAGAACTCCTTCTAAATCCGATATACTCTGTGTATTAGGCGGAGACGGTACAATGAACGAGGTGCTCAACGCACTCCGGCTTTCATCAGCCCCTGCTTCTTCACACCCTGCCCTTGCTTATCTTCCTGCCGGCTCCAGCAATGATCTGGCAAGGGCTCTGGATATTTCATCTTCCCCGGACGAACTGATATCCCGCATAAAAGCCTGTTCAGAAAATATGGCGGATACCGGCATTGTTACAACAAAACGGGGTAAATCCCGGCATTTTTGTGTCAGCTGCGGCATCGGTCTTGATGCAGCTGTATGTAAAGAAGCATTGGATTCCAAATTAAAAGATGCCTTAAACCGCTTAAGACTGGGCAAGCTGACCTATGCAGGCATTGCGCTGAAACAGTTGGTCTCCGCTCCCCTTGCCGATTGCCATGTTATTTTGGACGATGGCAAAGAGCGCCACTTCTCCAGGCTGCTTTTCGCTGTTGCCATGATCCATCCTTATGAAGGCGGCGGCATCAGAATGGCTCCTATGGCGGACTGCAGGGATGGTAAATTTGATATTATGATCATTGCGGGGCTGCGCAAATGGAGGGCACTCTACCTGCTGCCTCTGGCATTCTTCGGCCTCCATACAGGGGCTAAAAATGTTTATTTTTTCAAAAGCCGCACCCTGACCATCCAAACAGATACTCCCATGGTAGTCCATGCAGATGGCGAATACTGCGGCATGCAGCAGGAAATTACTCTTTCCTGCCAAAAAAGTGGTTTAAAATTCCTCTAGACAAACTTTCATTTTTGTAGCATACTTTCCTTTATAGATATTTTTTATAAAGGGGTCTTTTTGTGAAATTACAAAAACAAAGGAAAAGTATCCATATTCCGCCTAAAGTGGAATTGGCTATCCGTATCCTCGTACCTGTTTTGTATGGGATTTTCTATGTAGTCGTATTTGCATGGCTGGAACAGCGTCCCGTAAATGAATACCATATTATTAAAATGGAGATTGACTCACGCATTCCTTTTTGTGAGTACTTTATCATTCCGTATATGCTTTGGTTCCTGTACATTGCCGCTACAGTTATTGTTTTCATTTTTCTGGACAGAAAAGATTATATCCGGCTTTGTCTTACCTTGGGAACAGGAATGACCGTATTTTTACTGGTTTCCTATTTCATTCCCAATATGCAGCCTTTGCGTCCTAAGCTGGAATATTTTACAAGGGACAATATTTTTCTGGATATGGTAAAGATGCTTTATGCTGCAGATACCTGTACCAATGTATTTCCCAGCATTCATGTGTTTAACTCACTGGCTGCAAATTTTGCTATCCAAAAGTCACAACAGTTAGGCAAATACAGAGGATTGCAGATCGGTTCCCACATTTTATGTATTTTGATCATTTTATCTACTATGTTCTTGAAGCAGCATTCAACTTTTGATGTATTGACAGGCATTGTCATGGCAGCGGCGCTCTACTGGCTGGTATACTATCTGCCGGAAGCAAGAACTGCTGCAGCATTAGAAAGAGAAACAGAAATTTTAAAAGGATTGTCACATTAGTATGACAATCCTTTTTTTATTTCAAAGTATTATTTTATAAACAATTTAATCATTTACCAATTCTTAATCCCTTACCTTGATATGAACCTCTCTAAGCTGCTGCTCCGTTACCTCTCCCGGCGCACCACACATAAGGTCCTGTGCATTTCCGTTCATAGGGAAAGCAATGACTTCACGGATATTCTCCTCATTTTTCAGAAGCATGATCATACGGTCAACACCCGGTGCCATACCTGCATGAGGCGGTGCACCGAACTGGAACGCATTGTAAAGGGCTCCGAATTTCTGTTTTAGGTCATCTTCTGTATAACCGGCAATCTCAAATGCTTTTACCATAATGTCCAGATTGTGGTTACGGACCGCACCGGAGGAAAGCTCTACACCGTTGCACACGATATCGTACTGATAAGCCAGGATATCAAGAGGGTCCTTGGTATTTAAGGCTTCCAATCCGCCCTGAGGCATGGAGAAAGGATTATGGGTAAAGATGATCTTCTTTTCTTCCTCATCATACTCATACATAGGGAAATCATTGATAAAGCAGAAACGGTATGCATTTTTCTCTAAAAGATCCAGACGGTCGGCAAGCTCTGTACGGATCTGTCCCGCATAGTTTGCCGCACGGCTTTCTTTATCCGCAATAAAGAAAATGGTATCTCCCACTTCAAGTCCTGCGATCTCTGCAATTTCACCCTTCATATCATCAGGAATGAATTTGTCGATGGGACCCTTATAACTCTTATCTTCCAGCACTTCCAGATAGCCCAGTCCGCCCATTCCGATAGACTGTGCGAATTTCAAAAGCTTTTCATGCTGGCCCTTGGAAAGTTTGGCATGAACGTTAATGGCACGTACTGTCTTTTTGTGGAAAGGCTTAAAAGTACATCTCTGGAAGAAATCCGTTACATCCACGATCCTCAAAGGATTTCTCAGATCCGGTTTATCCGTACCGAACTCTAACATTGCCTGTTTATAACTGATCACAGGATAAGGAGCATTGGTAACCTTTGCTCCTTCCGGCGCAAATTTTTCAAAGGTTGCAGTGAGGATTTCTTCACCTGCACGGAATACATCTTCCTGAGTTGCAAATGCCATTTCAAAATCCAGCTGATAAAATTCTCCGGGAGAACGGTCTGCCCTTGCATCCTCATCGCGGAAGCAGGGAGCGATCTGGAAATATTTATCAAAGCCGGAAACCATCAGAAGCTGTTTATACTGCTGGGGTGCCTGAGGCAGCGCATAAAACTTTCCTTTATATTTTCTGGAAGGAACAATATAATCTCTTGCGCCTTCCGGAGAAGATGCACAAAGAATCGGTGTCTGTATCTCCAAAAATCCCATTTCCGTCATTTTCTGGCGAAGGAAACTGATAACCTGGGAACGGAAAACGATGTTATCCTTTACTTTTTTATTTCTCAGATCCAGGTAACGATATTTTAAACGAAGGTCCTCACGGATTTCCTTGGAGGTCATAACCTCAAAAGGAAGCTGTTTGTATACCTTGCCCAGCATCTCAACCTTGTGAGCCTCCAGCTCAATGGTTCCTGTGGGAATCTTGGGATTATAGGTTTCCTCATCACGATGCTGAATCACGCCTTCCACACTGATGCAGTCCTCTTTGTTAATACCGTCCAAAAGACTGGTATCGCGCATAACAACCTGCATAACACCGTACATATCCCTAAGGTCCACAAAGGAAACTCCTCCATGGTCACGGATATTTTCAACCCAGCCTGCGATCTTAATGTCTGCATCCACATCCTTTTCCGTAATCTGATCCATAGTACGGTCACGATAAATGTTAGAAATATTCATTGTTTCTCCTCCTGGAATTTTTAATAAGCATAAAAAAACTGCCCATCCGAAAACATTTCGTTTCAGGACGAACAGTTAAGTCCGCGGTACCACCTGAATTACTGCCCTGCAGTCACTCACCGGTTCAATAAACCATGCCATCTGACGTGTGGCTTACGGCGCACCTACTTGCATTTGCTTTCAGATTGCGGCTGGTAAAGTGTTATTCACGTAAATTCACTTTATGGGGCTCCCACCATCCCCCACTCGCTGGAAACGATAAGTTACGCTACTTCTCTTCGTCATTGCCATTTGACGCTATTATATAAATTCTTTGAAAAAAAGTCAATTAAACTGCACAAACTTCTGGGCAATTTTGTAAAGCCCCGTGGAAATCTTTCTTCCGCTCCTGTCCGGCAGATTCATGGTACTTCCCATAAAACCATGGCGCAGTCTGTAATACAGTTTCTTATCCTTTTTCTTTAAGTATGCCCATAATTCCTTTTTCTTTTCAAGAGCTTCATCTGTCTGGGCACGAATCAGCATAATGGAAGAAACCGTTGTAATGATATCCAGATATTTTACCATATATTTATAAGTCTTCTTATTTGCCACCTTGGTAGAGGTCAGATAATCGATCATCAGCTTGTTGACCCTGATCTGCTGGTCAACCCTTTTGATCATAACGCTTTCATGTACTGACTGATCCTCCCTGCCGATATAATACCGATAGAAATTCGTATCAATATAATACATATTTCTTACATAAGGAAGGGGATTGAATACAAAAATATTATCCACATAAAAAGTATGCTCCGGCAGCTTCAAGCCGCACTCATGAAGCAGCTTGGTCCTGTAAATGACAGAATGCATCAAAAAATACTGTGCCACATTAAAATGTCCCACTTCATCCCAGGTAAATACCTCCTCATTGGGCAGGACATGTTTGAATGCAACTACCTTTTTTCGTTTCTTCCCTTCTTTTTCATATACAAAATTACTGATGACCATATCAATAACCTGATGACCGCCTGCCAGCTCCCGAAGAGAATTCAATATTTTCATATAAGAATCCAGCCTTACCCAGTCATCGCTGTCCACCACTTTAAAATAAATACCTGTGGCATTTTCAATTCCCGCATTGACCGCAGAACCATGACCGCCGTTTTCTTTGTGAATGACTTTGACAATAGACGGATATTCTCTTGCATATCTGTCTGCAATTTCAGCCGTCCTGTCTGTAGAACCATCATCCACAATGATGATCTCCACATCCTCTCCTCCCGGAAGCAAAGATTCCAGGCATTTTTCCACATAGTCCTCTGAATTATAACAAGGTACGGTTATTGTCAATAATTTCATTTTATCAATCCCTTTGCTCTTTTTGTCCCTACTTTTTGTCCCTACTTTTTATCCTTATTGCTTTTTATTCCTATTACCCTTTTCTGCTACCGGCTTACTTTCTTTCCTATTCCCGGTCTGATATCCAGATATTCCGTAAAAGCGCCGAAAGCAGATGGTATAGGATAAGCCTTTTTTGTTTCTTCTTTTGATACCATAACATAACCGCTTTTTAGTATGGCTCTCTCTCCTGATGCAAAATCAAAAGGTTCCGTCAAAATCCGGTATCCCTTCATATGCCATTCCTTATGGGTAAAAATATGCTTTGCCTCTTCCACCTGTTGGATTCTCAAAGGCGAAAATCCCATTTCCCTGACTTTGGCAATGATGACATCCTCATGAACATATCCCTCTAAGGAGGGCAGTTCATACATGCCTGCCAGCAGCCCCTTAGACGGTCTCTTATGCAAAAGAATCCTTTCTCCGTCACCAATGATCAGAACCGTCTTCTGCTCCGTCTTCCTCGGCTTTTTTGCCGCCTTTTTGGGATATTCCTTCCACTTATCCTCTTTATTAGCCAGACACATTTCCTTCCATGGACACGCTTCACAATGCGGTGCCCCGTTTGGCACACAGACCGTCGCCCCAAGCTCCATCAATGCCTGGTTAAAATCTCCGCTGCGCTCTTTGGGCATCAGCGGTATCAGACTGTTTCTGACTTCGCTTTTTGCCTTCTGACTGAGAATATCCTCCTCATAAAGCATCAGCCTTGATAAGATCCGCAAAACATTTCCATCTACCGCCGGCTCCCTTTTTCCAAAGGAAATGGAAGCAATGGCACCGGCAGTATAACTGCCGATTCCCGGAAGTTTTAAGAGCAGTTCATACTCCTTTGGAAAGCTGCCACCATATTCATCCATGATGATCTGTGCGGCTTTTTGCATATTTCTGACCCGGTTATAATATCCAAGCCCTTCCCACAGCTTTAACAGCCGCTCCTCCTTAGCTTCTGCAAGAAGGGAAATACAGGGCAGTTCTCTCATAAAACGGTCAAAATAAGGCTTTACCGCTTCCACTCTTGTCTGCTGCAGCATGATTTCCGACACCCAGATCCCATAAGGCTCTTTATTTTCCCTCCATGGCAGAATCCGTTTGCTCTTGTCATACCATGCCAGCAGGGGCGTTACAATATCCTGTTCAATTCTCATCTCATCTTTGTTTTTCATTTTCTAATGTTATATCAAAAAACATTCTTATAATCAACCAGTTTTAGTTGGCAATTTTGGAATTCAGGAACAATTTCCGGGCTTATTGCAGTTTTTTTACTCTAAATTTACTAAGGATCATCCCCGTATGGCACTCTTGCCGCCGGTACTACCTCCGACGCAGGCAGGGTATGTACCTCCTGATCGTCAAAAAAGATGTGGGCTCCAAAAGATTTTAATATCTCACTTTTGCTGATACCTCCCAAAAAGAACGCCTCATCAATGCGCACATTCCATGCCCGCAGGGTGCGGACCACTCTTTCATGAGCCGGTGCACATCTGGATGTAACAAGGGCAGTACGGATAGGCGCTTTTTCCGCCGGAAATTCCTGCTGTATGGATGAAAGAATCTTCAAAAATCTGGCAAAGGGTCCTGCTGCAAGGGGATTTCTGGCATTGATCTTTTCATTTTCCGTAAAGGCTTCCAACCCCTGTTCCCGGAATATCTTTTCCGAATCCGCCCCAAACAAAACTGCATCTCCGTCAAAGGCGATCCTGATCTGGCTGATATCTCCCTGGTCATCATAGGTCTGCATTCCTTCATCTATGATAATCCCGGCTGCAATGCCATCGGCTAAAGCCCGCCTTACATCCTCTTCATTATGGGATAAAAACAAGTCCGTATGAAAAGCGGAAAGATAGGGTGTTAATGATGCCCCGCTGGATAAGACCGCCCTGGTAATATTCAGTCCGTAATGCTCCACGGAATGAAAAATGCGCAGGGACGTATCCGCACTGTTCTTGGACATAATGATGACTTCCACCCGGTTTTCCTGCCCCGGAAGGTTATTGAGATTTAACAATGCCTTGACCAGCATAAATCCCGGTCCCGGCGCAAGGACTTCTTCTTCATGCTCCCTCTGGTAACGGCAGAATGCTTCAATTCCCTCATTTTCAAAAATGCTGCTTTCTC
This sequence comes from Lachnospiraceae bacterium, assembly GCA_017936785.1. GTDB lineage: Bacteria > Bacillota > Clostridia > Lachnospirales > Lachnospiraceae > UBA2882. The sequence continues at coordinate 75,322 of JAGBEV010000039.1, forward strand.
TGGTCAGATCAAACAAAGCTCTTGTACTGACACCCACCACCAGCTTATCGGTCAGATTAAATGCCATATAACCGCCTCCTATTCCTTCTATTCCGGCAGCGGTATATTTAGAATCTTATCTGAGCCTGTTGCTTTCGAATTTTTCCTTTACCAAAAGACAATCCCGCAGTTCACAATACTTTTCCTCAGTGCTTCCCTTATTAAGCTCAATATCCGATGCAACTGCCATGGTAAACAGCATATCGTCCGTGATCCTGTGATGAAGCCCTGCCAGAATATTTAATTTACTGTCAATACTGTCAGCATCCAGAAATTCCACTACAGAAGGGTCCAGATATTCCTCCTCAGAAGGTTCGCTTTCCTGTTTATGCACTTCCATTACTTTGTCGTTTTCCGCCAAAGCTCCTTCCAATCCTATAGCTGCTTCCCTGTCCTTTTCTCCCACGGGTGAAGCCTTTACCGGATCATTTAGCTTTTCAAAACGATATTCCTGGGATACATCAGGATACTTAACTTTATCAACGGGACTCATAAATTGAGACAGCTCCCGTACATAAACCGTATAATCTCCGTACAATGCCTGATATACCACCATTCTCCTGCCGTCTTCGGAATCTTTTGCAAGTGTTAAAATCTGATACTGATTTCCTTTAAAATGCTTATATATTTCAAAGGGTTTCGGATTTTCTCTCATAGTCCCAGCTCCTTTTTACAAACTACAACCATTATAATCCCAAACCCTGTTACTGTCATGTATTTTCCTTAAGAAGAACAGGTAAATTCATAATGAAATTCCATCTGATCCCAGCCGGACGTGATCCCATACAGTCTTGCCTTCAGCTGTGTCATTTCCTCATGATCCAGAAAGGAAAGATTCCTGTGATGGATCAATACCTGATAATCCCTGCCGCCATCTTCGCAATACACTTTCGTCATTGTCACACCGCTGTATTCACATCCGAATTCCTTCATAACGCCTTTGATCTCAGCCAGAATTTCCTGTTCCTGTAAATCCACACCTTCTTTATCTGCAAGTGCAGCTCTTTCTAAGGACTAGCTGTATGCAGTAGCTGAAAAGCAAAAGAAAATCACTGCCAGTAAAATAATTGTCGTTGTTAAAAATGCTATATTTTTTTTCATAAAAATACCTCCTGTCAGAATAAAGACTTTTGAATTATCTTTATTCTAACAGGAGGTGTGTACCATAAAACGGTCTTTGTCTCTATGCCCCGTTACCCCGTTACCTAAAAATGAATGCCCCGTCTAAAAGTTCCTCCTAAAGCCATAAATCTATGCCATAAATTCTCCAACAATGCGGTTTACAACGCTGCCTTCTGCCTTTCCTTTTACCTTGGGCATCAGTTCTTTCATGATCTTTCCTTTATCCTTTGGTGTAGGCTGATCGATAGAAAGATCTGCCAGAACGCCCTTGATAATATCCCGGATGGCATCCTCGCTTAAATCCTCAGGTACAAATTCCTTATAAACAGCAAGGCGTTTTTCGCACTGCTGTCTGATATCCTCTCGGTCTGCGGGTGCGGCTTCCAGAGTTTCCTTTGTCTGTCTGATCTCCTTTTTGATAACCTCGTTTTCTTCATCTTCCGTTAAATCTTCACGCTTGTCGATCGCCTTGTTTTTTAAGGCACTTAACAGCATGGATAAGGAATCCTTTCTGTCCTTGTCCTTTTCCTTCATCGCCGTTACCATCTGCGCTCTGATCTCATCAATTTTACTCATTTTTATTCCTTCCCTTCTTTTATGATCAGTCAAAAACTAATTAAAGTATCCGTTTTAAATATACCATGTCTGTCAATCTGATTCCACATTCGTAGATCGGATGGTCAATAAAAATATCTTCCCACTCTTTTTTATTCCGTAAATTTTAAACAATTCATAATAACTGTTATCATCATTTCCATCTCATCAGGCTGAGACTCTGCAATCATAATCGTAAGTGCAACAAGTGTGTGATCTTCTATTAACTTTTTTTCCCTCAATAAAAAGTACTCCATTTTTATCTAAAAAATAAAGAAACACTGCAGCGGCAATTCTTTTATTCCCATCAAAAAAACTGTGATTCTTTGTAACAAAGTATAATAAATGTGCTGCCTTTTCTTCCAAAGTAGGATAAACATCCTTGCCTTCAAAAGATTGATATATGTTACCGATACTTCCTTTGAAGGAATCGTCTTTTTCCTTTCCAAACAGTTCAGATTCATCTCCGAAACTCATATTAGAAATTAACTCCCGGCATTCTTCATATGTAAGCTCATGTATAGCATTATTTCCCTGAGGTCGGGACATATTCTGATGGTCATAAGCATCCAATAGTTCCAACGCTTCGCTATATTTCTCAATAACCGCAAGAACCTGTTTACCATCCAGTGCGTTCTCAGTACGTTTCATAATCTGTATCACCTCACCTAATTGGTTGATACGATTATTATTTACAGCATATCCACGTAAAATGTATTGTTTTAAAACAGAATTAGCCCACTTACGAAATTCAATGCCACGTTTGGATTTTACCCGATAGCCGACTGAAATGATCATATCCAGATTATAATGATCTACCTGATATGTTTTTCCATCAGAAGCAGTTGTCGCAAAATTTGCGATAACTGAATGATCCAATTCTTCTTTCAACGCATTCTGAATGTGTTTGCCGATTGTTTTCACATCTCTTTCAAATAATTCAGCCATCTGATTCCTATTTAGCCACACGGTTTCATTTTCAACCGGAACTGATAGTTTTACTTCCCTGTCCTCTGTCTCAAACAAAACAATCTCATTTTTTCCCATACTTAGTCTTTATCCCTTCGCATTTTCGTGATTATCCCAATCGCAACCGACTAAAGTATTCGTTTTAAATATACCATGTCTGTCAATCTGATTCCACATTCGTAGATCGGATGGTCATAATTGTCGGTAAAAAAATCTTTTACTCTGTGAGATTCCACAAAACCGCATTTTTTGTAAAAAGGAACTGTCAGCGGGCTGTCGCCGGTTCCCACATACATAATGCTGCAGTCTTTACTATAATGCCTGCAGACATATTCAACAAGCTTTTTCCCGTATCCCTGTCCATGAACTTTTTCATAGGTAGCTATGTTCTTTAATTCACAGACACCTGAACCTTCCCTTGTCACAACGCAGATGCCTTTCAGGTCATCATCATACAATGCAAACATCTCACCTCTGTCCAGATATTTGTCTATCATGCTTTCCTGCTCATCTGCAAGTAACAGTAAATCCAAGAATTGCTTTTTATTTTGGTTTACTTTTTCAATTTTCATGTTTAACCTTTCTAATCCACAATGTAAAAATCCAAAACATACCACTCATTATCAACACATATCCATCGAAATATTTCTGAAACAGTTCCCTGTGTTATGTATTGATAATCTTGACCAAATTGATATATGCTAACATGTTTTGTTTTAAGATCACTTATTATGCGTTCAACGCTGTCCTTTTCCAAATGCCATTCAATAAACAGTTTTTTCAGATTATCTATTCCTTGTTCCAGCAAGGTTAATTTGCAAAATTCAATATTGTTATATTCAGCTTTACCAGTCAATGTAAGTTGCCTGAGGTATTGTCTTACAGTTTCATTCTCTTCCGTGGTAATATTCAACCTTTCCAATACAATATAAAATGAAACACCACCTTCAGTATATTCATTTCCTTCTAACTTATTTAACTCTTCTTCTAAAACGGATAATCCAATCATGTTATTACCTGCTGATCTTCTGTCTGAAACAACTTCATACTTCAATTACTTTTGCGCCATTATCAGTGACAAATAAGTAAATTGTACCATAGGATGGCTTATTCTTAAGACACCCACAACACCTTTTCATTACAGAGAACTACTCTGTTCTCCTCCTGCTCTAATTCAAATTTGATGCCTCTGGCATATCTTGGTCCATAATATATATTCAGATATACCCAATGATTGTCTGTATCGAGGGCAAATTCAAAAGATGCTTCCAAATAGTAGATACCATTTCTTTGCTTCCGGTCAATCTCTCTACGAATATCTGTTTCTTTCAGACACCCATATTCATACGACCACTTTCTCTGAATATCAGTGATCTGATATGCTACTTTCTTCATCTTTCCCAATCCGTAAGCAATGAGAACTGCTTTAGGCGGCGTTCCGTAATTTATGCCATCTTGGGGAAAATCTGCTTTTTGTTCCTGTTCAAATAATTCTATACATTTTTGCAGCACTAAATTTACAATATCTATATTTTTATCCATAACAATTACCTTAGACAAACGGGCAGCTTCCAATTTGTTCATTTGTTGAATATTTTAACATTTCCAAGCAGTTTTATGTTTCCGTTATCAACAAGTATTGCTCCGGCTCCGAGTGCGGATACATATACAGGCTTTCCCCGCTCAGAAATGACCCGCCGGATAGATTTATTCTGTACCTCAGTGCCCTTATAGTACTGAAATTGGGGATAGTCGTTATCCTGAAAAGAAAATGCGGCAACAGCAACCGAACCGGCTGGCATTATGTACTTTTTCAATTCATCATAGAGCCAGGGGGCGTCTATCTTATCAAAAAATAATTCTGCATCATCAATTCGCCCTTCGGCTTTCTTGTTTTTGCCCTTATGACTACTTTAATCAAAATTATTCCACTTCATAAAGTGATATTTTGATATTGCATCTTCAAATCCCAAAGACTTATATAGTTGGTATCCGTCATCTGTTGCTTTTAATTCCACAACACTTAATCCCATCTTTACAGCATCATTCAATAACATTTCCATAAGTTTTCGGGCATATCCGTTATGGCGACACCTGGGCTTTGTATAAACATTTAATACAGTTCCTGTTTTTCCGGTAATAAACGCAGGACTCATCGGTTTCTCAACAACCAGTAATAATGCACATGCAATAATTTCTTCTGTATCTTTTGCCACATATCCAAATATACTTTTATTGAGATTTCGCATAAAGTAATCTGGTAAATCCCGTTTCATGATCATTAACTCATTTTCAGTTAATTTACCATTGTCTTCTATCAGATAGGCTACCCTCAAGTTTGCCAATTGCACAACATCTTCCTTATTCGCTTTTTCAAAAATCATATGATTTCACCTACTATATGGATACATTTTTATCAGTTCACACATCCCATACATTTGGAATTTATTCCAATAAACAATAGATCATGATTGCCTGTTGAACTTGCAATAAATATTTCTTAAATTCATATCCAACAAAATAATCCGAGTCAATAGCATCTTGTGATACCTCTTCCCCTCTATAAAATGGTGGACAGGGATTTAATATTGCACCTTCGTTTGCCATATCCATTATTTGTTTTGTAACCTGGCATCTCGTAAAATCAGCAAGAGCAGCTGAAGGCAATGAATCAGTACAAATAATATCCTTACCTACAATTGCTTCCTCTATATTATGATGCGATACTATTCCATCAATCTCATAGCCCACACCACAGCATTGTTCTAATTCAAATCCAACAATCTCTGATGCCTCTTTCCAGGCTTGACCTATATTTCCGTTTGTTCCACAGAATAGAAACTTATCACTTTTTAGATTATCTCTTATTTTAGAAAGAGCATACAAATCTGAAAGCATTTCACATGGATGATTTATATCTGTCATTGCATTAATCACAGGTACGGATGAGTAACTTGCTATTTTTTCTATAATACCAATATCTTTATGCCGCACAATAACTAAGTCAGCCCAATTATTCAAATATCCGATAACATCCTGCAAGTCTTCTTTTTTATCAAGTGTCTCTGTGGGAAACAGGATCGTCTGTCCACCCAATAAAAATATGCCTTTTTCAAAGGTAACCCTTGTCCTGATACTGGAATTTGGAAAAAACATTACAACCGTTTTACCTTTTAATAAATCCTTATATTTTTCTTGTGAAAGATTATCTGCTATTTCAAATATTTCTTTAATTTCATCTATGCTGTAATCTATTAATCTAATAAGATTTTTCATTATCCAATCAGCTCCAAACTAATTTGCTATAAACATACAAACTGGAATTTGCTTACCGCTTCCTATTTAAGCACTTTGACATTATAAAGTTTCCTAATACATATATGCCACATAGATATACAAATGTATTACCTATATATGAATATAAGGTAAAACGTCCATTTGTGACGACCTGTGCAGCTAAAGTTTTTGTATCGGATTGAAAATAGTCTGTCTTTGCAAGTATATTTCCCCTATTGTCAACCGCAATCGACATTCCTTTATTTGTGTGCCTAATGAGATTGCTTCCATTTTCAACGGCACGTACAATCGCAGTTTTTGTGGCAAGTAATGTCATTTCCCTCCAGTCAGAAGCCGGAACCAGCAAAATATCCACATTGCTTTTTCCTGCCTGCTGTATCTTTGATGCAAAAGCCATATCAGAGCATATGAACGTTGCGAGTTTTCCATATTCCGTATCGAAGCTTTGCATTTCTCCATCGCCTTTTTGACACAGTTCTCCAATAGAACGCCCGTACTTAAAATATTCTGCAACCTGCTCCCCCTGCGGATTAAATGCAACTGTTTTATTTTCCTTTAAGCTTTCATAAGGCGTTTTCACTAAGAGCGAAACAATCAGATAAATTCCTTCTTCTTTTGCAGTAGTTGACGCTCTCTGTAAAAGCGCCGCTTCATCCTGCTTAAGAACTGCTCCATTCAATTCAGACCAGAAAACAATCTTTGCACCGGCTTCTGCCTCCTGCTTTGTTTTGATGAAAAGTTCATCCGTCACAGATGCCAGTTTATCCTGCGTGTTTGTCACATTTTCATCAGTAAAGGTATCTGTATAAAATGTGGCATATACATCTTCATCATCATTCAAAAGATGAGAAACCGGTACTGTCACACCGGCTATTCTAGCACTTTCTTTTGGATTTCCTACAAAATGATACATGACAATACCATAAATAAATATCAGCCCAATGACCGAAGCGAATACCGTAACATACTTTCTTAATACCTTTTGATTGCTCCTGTTATTCCAAATCCATATTACCATTGCCGCAGTCCAATACATGATAAAAGTAATCCCGTAAATCCCGGTTATTGTCACGATTTGCAGCAGGTACAGATTTTGAAATTGTGTATAAGCATCAGACAAACCGCCTAAAATCGGATAGATTAAATAAATAATATATTCTATTAACACCATGATACTTGCAAAAATAATCGTATCCTGAAATCTCATTTTGGATTTTATCCAATAGAAATACGGCAAAGCTTTTAAAAGCGCTAATAAAATGCCTGCAATAATGCATATTTTTATATCCATTCCAATTACTTTCCAAAACTGAATCACAAATCCAAGGGCATAGCAAAGAATTATTGCAGAATACGCTTTTCGTGTTTTATCGAAATAACCCATGCCAAGAAACAGAATAGGGTAAACCCATGCAAAAATTGAAATATTCCATTCCCCGTTGGAAAGTACATAAATTAGAAAACTTGTGATTATGTATATGAGAAAACTATGTTTTTTTAAAAACTGTTTCAAAAGAAATTCACCTCCAAATTCCGATTTGTAAGGGCAAAAACAAGGAAATCAAAATCACGTAACAAATTATAACACATTATGAACGGACTGTGTGATCTGATTGAAATGGTTTTATGATTGTTATATGCGGTGGAATTATCCGGTTCTTTTGGGGTTGCTATTCAAGAGAGGTAAATGTAATATAGAATATAGGAATCATCTATGATCGGTATGTGACGATAAGAAATCATCTACATAGAGTTCATATTATATCTGATTCTTGTTTGTTTCAATTATGCTCTCAGACTTAAATATGGAGGACCATATCATAAGTAAGGGCGAAGGTTGTAAATTGTGTAGAAAAGTTTTTAGCAGGGATTATTACATTGATATTGTCAGGAGATATTCTGAATGGAAAAGACAACAACGAGGATAAAACATTTAATTATTATTCTATTATTTATTTTTTTAACTTCTTTGGAAATTGGCATCTTTGAGGAAATAGCTTGGCATGGCTGGAGTTGGGGAGATGTCCCACTCGTATATACCAAAACAGGAAACATCGGAACTGGCATTTTATTACTTTTTATTCCAGTGAGCGTTATTGTAATATTTATTATTTACATTATGAAATATAAAAAAAGACAATCAAAGAAAGCGTTTTTCCTTAATTGCAGATGTGCCTTGTTTGGCATAGTTATAGCTATTGGACTGTACTTTATTGCACCTGGTTTTCCGGTTTTTGAGTTAGGCAGACAGATGACATCTTTTCTTATTAACTATTTTAACTGGATGGAACTTCCAGTGCCCGGATGAAGCGGAAAGCAAAAAGACTCTTACCCATTCAATAAAGCAACTGCATCATCAACCGAAATACAATCTGCAAATCGCTTTGGCCACATCATTTCATTGTAATATTTGTATGTAGTTTCTTTATCCATATAATCATTGTCAAAAGTTGAATTCGTTCCCTTTGGAACAATAACCTTATAGCCTCTTTCAAAAGCAGACTTTATTGTTGCATCGATACAGAAATCAGTCTGCAGACCGACAATCATTAATGTATCTTCATTACTTTCTTCCAGATAATCTGCAAACTCTTTATTGCCAAAACAACTGTTTATATCTTTGACAAATATTTTTTCACCTTCTGCCGGCATTACTTGATCAGCAATTTCAAATCCTTCATCTCCCACAGAAAAACCTGTTCCAGGTCCATCATCGTGTTGCATATAGATAACTTCTACATTATTTTTTCTTGCTGTCCTGATAATCTTTATTGTATTATTGATAAACCCCGGAAAATCATAGAGCCTTTCATCTGTTATTCCCTTTTGAACATCTACAACTAATAGTCTCAAAACTATATTTCCTCTTTCATACTTTTATTTCAAGCTATTTTTAGTAACGCATAGACAAAAAACAAGAAAATCATATAATATAGTATAACACAAAATGAAACTGAAATGGTGAGTTGATTGAAATATGGATTATTCAATAAGAAAATTAAGACAAAATGAAGCAGAAATATTAGATACATTTTTGTATGAAGCAATTTTTATTCCGGAAGGTGTTACTGCACCATCAAGGGATATCATCAAGTAGCCAGAGTTACAAGTATATGTTGCTGATTTTGGAATGCAAAAAGGTGACATTTGTTATGTTGCTGAAACAGAAAATAAATATGATCTTCCTGTGCCATCGCACCGATCCTGGTTCCCTACAAATACACCTCCACAGTGATCCTACTCTCTCATCTCCCCACGTCCATTTTTTGTTTTCCTGACTCTTTTTTCGATTCTGGCTACTGTACGAAGTGCCACACCGGATTTTTCTGCCATCTCAGATTGTGTCAGATTCATGGAAATTCTAGTATCCTGAATACGTTTTCCCAATTCCTTCATAATAATTTCATTGTTTTCTGTTTCATACAGTTTCACAAGCAGAATCTCCTCTTGAATTTAAAATGCCAAATCTGGCATTTATTATGACAAATTAGATTATGATATGTCAAATTTGACATTTTGTTTTTAAATCTGATAGTATAACCAAAATTACAATATACCACCTTTCCGGAATGATTCGCTTTGTACTTATCTATACTCTGATAAAACCTTCCTTCCAAGAGCACTGGTTGATATAATATCTATCTACGCACCAGTTTGTCCGCTTATATTCCTTTTGCAATTCTTTCATCTGATCTATTGCATTTTGCTTATTTGCATAGCATTCACTTTGTATAACCCGGATTTCATCGGACTCCTCGTTTTCATCCCACCCCCATATTATCCAGACTCTATTACAACATTTACCATCGACTATCTTTTTCTCTAAAATATTATACGTACAATCATAATCTTTGAAACCTTCAATATTATTTAAATAATATTCTGCCATCTCTTTTGCTGTATCCAATGACAAGAATATGCCGATTAAAAATTCTTCTTTATGATCATCATAGGATAACTCGTTATCACATAATATTAATTCGTACAAAACCATATATCACTCACACACCTTTGGGAAAACCTATCCAGCCAATTCTCTTTCAATCAGCTTGTGCTCATTTTCAATCAGATCTTCAGCCAAATATTTAACTTCTTTCCCATACTAACACCGCTTCTGTTACGTCTTGAATTTTTTCCAAATTACAAACAACAAACCATAAGATACTCTTCTTCATTCTCATCTACAATTTTAAAACCTGCTTTTAAATACAATTTGCAGGCATAATTTTGTTTTTGTACTGATAATGATGCTTTTTCATATCCTTTTTCTTTCAGTAAATTGAGCATATTTCTCATCAATGCAGTTCCAATACCTAAACCCCGGTATTCTTTCAGCAGCGAGATTGCAAAAGACGGCGTTTCATCATCAATATGTCCGTAATCATCCATGATACGGGTCCAGACAGCTCCCACGATTTTTTCATCAGCTTCTGCCACCAGACAATGATCGTCCTTTTTCCCAAATTCCTTTATATATACTTGTAATTCAGGCTGATCAATAATGCTTTTGAGAGGCGCTTCTATTCCTTCCGGAACAAAAATTGCCTCATATAAAAAGTCTTTAAGGATTTCATATTCATTTTCTCTTATTTCTCTAATAATATAATTCATTCTCGATCCTTTCCGGTAATGAATGCGTATACATATATAATACATCTGCAACTCGCGCTATTTAAACTATGCAAAAGTTGCACCCAGCTTCTTTAATTTATGAAAATAGAACTCCTTTTTCTTATCAAACATTGTTCCTATTCCCTTTTCATTTACTACTACCTTATAACCGTTTCGCAGCGCGCCCAGGGCTGTCAAGGCAACACACGCTCCACCATCAACACCAATAACTTCAACTTCATCAACTTTATTTGCATTTAAAAATTCAGACAGCTGTTTATTAGAAAACGCATCTCCTGTAAATTTATCAAAAATAATATCTGAAACAATATGCAATCCCTTTACCAATTCAATTTCCTTGCTGTTTTCATAAGCATGAAAGGGTGCAAACTTATTGACGAGATTCCTTTTCATTACGTTTCTGATGTATACTACAATATTTTCTTTATTTTCATCTATTATCTGATTGACAGACATCAAGAGGTTAGCATCATATTTAAAAAACTCTGCATGATCCCTGCCAACACAAACTTCCTGTACATCTATGACTAATAACGCTTTTCTCATTCTTCAGCCTTCCTCATCCTTCTTATCTTCCAACTGGCACTCACTCCATAAGATCTGATAATAAGAGTTGTTAAAATCCGGATTGTCCATGTCTTCTATAAACTTCGGCATTACGATACAGCTCATGCCGCTATGGGTATGTAATTTTACCGGTTTTGAGAAAAATACGCCAAGTGCTCCATAAAATATCATCTGATTGACGACCTGTGAAGCGTTCTGCACATCGCTCTTTAAAACTTTTTCCATACTGATATCCGGGCGTCCGAATTTACGCATTCCCCGTGTATGAAGCCAAATGGAATCATCCTCTTCTTCTGATTCAAGGATTACCGTATGGGAATATGGGGTAAACTCTGCTTCAAATATTTTCTTTGTCCATTCTTCTGCTGAAAACAGGGTAAATGTCAGTAAGTCCAGCACGGCAACCGCCCCATCTTTCACACCAAATATTGCATAAAACAAAAAGGGATGGTAATTCAAATTGATACTACTGATAATAAATGTCTGATATTTCCCATTGCATATTCTTATATACGCAAACTGCTCTTAGTTCAATATTAACATGATCGCCCCAATAGCCCATAGTGACCTTATTTTCACCAACGGAAACCCATTGCAGTGAAACAATATAATTATCTATGTCGTATGTTCCCTTTTCAAATGCTTCCCTGCAAAAACATTGGATATTATTATCAATTTCTGTGATTTGTGACCAGAACCGGGTTATCATAAGATCAAATTTTTCCTGATAACCTTCCAATTCTATCTCTCCCACCAGAATAACCTTCTGTGTTTTATCTGCCATATTCCAAAGTTTACAATAGGTCCGGCTGTCATAACGGTTCAATACAAATTCCTTACTACTCATTTGTTTTCCCCCACAAATACTATTGTTTCCAATAAACTACGCCCTGTCACTATTTAAATAACTGCGGTACACCCTGCCAGGTCAGTTCCGGCATAGCGGGCAATTTGTTCAAATAAACATAGATCACCTGGTCATCTCCCCAAATACCGGATGCCGGCTTACCGGTCGACAGCGTAACATGATAATATCCTTTTTCAATCTTCAGGCATTGTTCCTTTGGGCAGTCATCATACCATTCCATTAACCAGAATAAGTCTATGAAACATATTTCATCATCCTGTACATCTATCCCTAATCTGATAGATATGGGATAATTTTCTTCAATTTCCTCAGTTGGATATCCCTCACGGATTTTTAAAGTATAACTTCCGCCGGAACCGGTACAAAATCCTACCATATCTCCCTTTTTCAAATGTTCTGCCACCTGAGCCGGAGCACTATATTCCTTTGATAGATAGTCATATCCTTCCGGTATTCCTTCCACTGTCTTAGGCGAGTACATTACAATACCCATACCTTCAATTTCAATATGTATGTCTTTTTCAACAAAATTCATTTCATCTGCCCTCCCAAACTACGGCTTCTGTCTCATGCTCCGTCAATCCTCAAGCCGTGTCCTGCAGAAATAGCAGTCCCGGTCACCTCTGTAATCGATCTTTACAACATTCTCCGCCCCGCAGTATTCACAGCAGACGATCTTCATTCCCTGGGGAATGGGATCTCCCAACAGATATCTGCCGCCTACAGGTCTGTTGCCGTATTTTGCACTTGCCCTTTTTCTTTCCTCCATCTTTTCAATGGCATGTTCTCTTTGATCCTGTCTTGCCTTTTCATTCAGGTAATCCAGGGTGGAGGGCTCTTTTGTTTCCTTCTCCCGGGCTTTTTGAGAACCACCTGCTGCCGTACCGCCGGATTTTCCTTTGGTGTCTGAAGCATATCTTGTTGCTGTTCCCCTTACATTTTGCGTTCTCTGATAGCTTCCCGTACTTGATTGGTTTATTCCTGTATTTGTCCCATTCATTCCGGTATTTTGTCCATATGCCCCGGTATCCCGCGGCGTCCGTCCGTAGGTAAAAGAAGAGCTGTCATAGTTTTTCTGTCCCTTCTTCTTAATATTACATACAATTACGATGATAATAATTACCCAAATTATAAATGCCATCATTTTTCCCTCCTACGAAATACTGCTGTATTTGATCATTAACAATTCCACACTCATAACATCACCGATTTTTCCGGTTTTCACATCTTCTTCCGCCTGCACGCAGTCTTCCAATGCCTTACGGAGCACAGACCGTTTAAAATGCGCCGCCTGATCCATGTACTTTCCTGCAATAAAAGGGGCAACACCCATTTTCTCACTGATCATGCGCTTGTCATATCCCTTTTCCCGCAGCATTTTTGCCTGAAGCAGCATATTGAACTGTCTGGATATCAAAAACAGAATACGCATGGGCGGTTCTTTCAGGGCAAGAAGATCATAGTAGAGCTTTAATGCCTGCTCCTTTTTGCCTGCGGCAAGGAAATTGATCATATCAAACACCCTGTTGGACAGCCTTTCAGTACAGATCGTTTCCACATCCTCTGTGGTGATCTTTCCCCTGTTCAGGCAGTAACAGATACATTTCTCCAGCTCCTTGCGGATATTTTCCATATCAGTTCCTGTCTTATACAAAAGAAGCGCCACCGCCGCCCTGTCGATTTCCATGCCTTCTTTTTTTACAAGACCGGCGATCCACCGGGTCAGGGTGTTTTCGTCCTGTTCGCCGAATTCGCTGATATAGCCTTTATCCTTGACCACCTTATAAAGCCTGTTACGCTTATCCACTTCCTTCTCGCTGAATACAAAAAATGCTGTGGGAGAAGGTTCTTTTAAATAATCTGCCAGCACGTCGCTGCCACCCTTGAACATACCGCTGTTTTCAATGACGATCACCCTGCGCTCTGCCAGAAAGGGCATGGTCTCCGCCAGATCCACCAGCTGGGGCTGGCTGATATCCTTTCCCTCAAAACAGGACAGATTCATCTCATCTCCGCCGCCCAGCAAAGCTTCTTTCAGTCGGTCCCGATACTGGTTACGCAGATAATCTTCACTGCCGCACAGCAGGTACATCTGTCTGAAATTTCCCGTTTTAATATCTTCGTTGATTCTCTGCATATTTCCTCCGGATCAATCCTTATTTAAGGAAAGTATATCACATTTTACCGTGAGTCAAAACAGAATATTTCCCCTTCCCGTAGCGTATGGTAATTGCCCCTTTTTCTGCTGTAAGAAAAGTCTTGATGCCATATTGCTCCAGCCTTTCCAGTGTTTCTCCATGAGGATGACCGTATGGATTCTCCTCTCCGGCGGAAATGACTGCCGTTTCCGGTCTGCATTGTTCCAAAAACGGTATGCCGGTAGAATAGCGTGAACCATGATGTGCCACCTTTAAAACATCCACATCTTCCCATTTCACCACCCGTTCCTTTTCTTCTGTCAGATCTCCGGTAAAAAGCGTCTTAATGCCACCACATTCCATTACCAGGATCATGGACTGGTCATTTCCCGAAGCTTCGTCCTCCATTGCCGGATACACACAGGTAATCTCTGTTTCTCCCATGATAAAGCGGTCTCCCGATCCGATCAGCAGGACTCTTGTATTGCTCTGTTTTGCCGCAGACAGCAATTCTTCATATACCTCATCAGTCATGGCAAATTTGGTCAGTACCAGACATCCGATTTCTATTTCCAGTTCTTTTCGATCTAAAAGTATCTCCAGCACTCCCGAAGTATGATCCTTATCACCATGGGAAATAAAAGCATAATCAATTTTACTGATGCCGTGGCTTTTCAGATAAGGTACGATCCTGTACTTTCCCACCTGGGAAACGTCGCTGCTTCCCCCGTCGATCAAAATATTGGCACCGCTCTTCTCTTCCACCACAAGACAGTCTCCCTGCCCGATATCCAGCATGGTACAGGTGGTTGCAGCTCTCCATCTGGCACACAGAACCAGCACCGCCGTCAAAACCATAACCGCCTTTATTGCACCTGCCGTATGATTCGTATGTATCACTGTTTCTTTTTTTCGCCTGTCATAATATTCCCACAACAATATGCACCATAAAACACCATAATAAAATAAAATCTTCCACAATGCCGGTCTGCCCAGGATCAAATGTCCTCCCGGCAGCCGGTCAAAGCCCCTGCACAACCATTCATAAAATTCCAATATCCACTTACAGGGCATCAAAAAAAAGACACTTCCCCGGGCAAATATACATGCCCCAATTCCTCCAAAGACACCTGCCATCATCAGCGCACCCATAAGAGGGATAATCAGTAAATTCAGTAAAACGGAATAAACCGGAAAGGTGTAAAAGAAATACAATTGTATAGGGAGTGTAGCAAACGTAACTCCAAGACTTGCACTGAGGGAAGAAAACAGCTGATCCTTCCATTTGTCCAGAAGATTTTCCTTCCTGCTTTTATTTAAAAGCATCTTCTTTGCAAGAGGTTCTTGGGGAAAAATTTCCCGCAGCAAAGGTGAGATCAGGGCAATTCCCATTACCGATCCAAAGGAAAGAAGAAAACCGCTGTGGTAAACATATCGTGGCTGATATACAAGCAGACCTGCCGCAGAAATCGCCATAGCCGTCAGCATATCATAAGTGCTGCCGCAGATTCCTGCCAGCAAAAACAGGGAAAACATCACAATGCTCCTGATGGTGGAAGCCCCGGACCGGGTCATCTCCCCAAAGCTGATGATCAAAGCCAGGGAAAGCAGACTTCCTGCCAGGTAAGGCAGCCGGACCTTTCTGCACAGCTTGAACAAACCCATGCCCAGAAAGGTAATGTGCAGCCCGGAAATTGCCAGTACATGAGCGATCCCATTCCGTTGATAAAGCCCTTTTATATCCTGATCCATATTTCCCTTCTCTCCCAAAAGCATCGCCTGCATGATTCCTGCACACTCTTCCGGAAGCCCTGCCTGAAAGCTTTGGGAAATCCGTCTCCTGATCCGGTACAATCCGTCTTTATAAAGATCATAGCCTTTATCAGCTATAATGCCTTCACACCCGGTCATGGCAAAATCCATACCCAGTATCCCATAGTACATTTTTGCATCAAACTGACCTTCATTGGACGCAGACTCAAACAAACGGATTTTCCCGCTTACACAGACAGCATTTCCAATTTTAAGTTTAGAAGTAAAGGAATCATCCGGAAAATAGCATAAGAATTTTTCAGAATTTGATTTTAGATATAAAACAGATTTGTCCTTTTGAAATTCGATTCTGTATACTTTTCCTATACAGGTATCATAGCTGCCATCCCGGGGCAGCACTTTCTGTTCATCTTTTGGCGGAAACAGCTCCATGATCAGTGTTACCGCCAAAACATAAAACAGACATAACAAACATAATGGTCTTCTCATTGCACTCCTTACTGTGCATTACCCATAATCTCCAGATTTCTTTCAAAGACTTGTGAAAGAGGAATTGTCTCCATATACACAATATCCGTATTGCCGTTAATGGAAATCTGCACCTTATTGACACTGGATAATTCCACCAGAGAATTCACAATGGAATAAACAGCGACCTCCGGCGATACATTCCCCTGTTTTGTCAAAAATTCCTCATCCAGACTTACATAACATACCCCGTCACGGGTTGTAACACTGACAATTCCTGTTGAATGAGAAATAGTCCCATAACCATTTTCTTCACTGTCTCCCCCCTGGGGTCCGGCTATGAGTTCTTCTACGATCAATTTGTCTACGGATATATTGCTGTTATACACCCGTTCCACCAGATGCGCCTCCAGCCTGCTTCCGCTTTCATCTGCAAAATACAGGGTCAGGCTGACCTTTTCATAAGCGTTGATCTCATTCCCTGCATTATCTACAAACTGGTCTGCAGTCATATATCCTACAGGCACACCGCTTACATTTACCAGAGGTTCTCCCGCCACATTAAAAGCCACATAATTGACCCCTTCCACCTGACAAAGGGTTCTGACAATTGCTGCCCTGGAAAGGACTTCCCCTGTCGGGGACATGGAAGAATACTCCCCGTTAAAATTTAATACCAGCTGATGATCCTCATAAGCAAAGGATTCCAATTCCACATTTTCAGGTATGGCACTGCGGTAGCCTGCATCCTCCGGCGGCGTCCCCAGAGCCTGAAATAAAGCCTGCAGGATCGCCTTTGTTTCCGTTTCCTCTATCAGAACTTCCTCACCAGTCACCTTATTTTCATCTTTGTCCACATAAAAAACCAGATATTCTTTTGAATCTTCGTTTTCACTGCTGCCACATCCCCATAAGAGGCAGAAGCAAAGACAAAATAAACAAACTCTTATTTTCTTCATAAAATTTCCTTCTATTTGGATACATAGGTCAGAGGAATCTTCACATAAAATGCCGTTCCCTTCCCTTCTTCACTTTCTACTCCGATTGCACCTCTGTGCATCAAAATCGCATTTCTTGTAATGGCAAGGCCCAGACCTGTTCCGCCGATCTTGCGGGAATGGGATTTATCCACCCTGTAGAAACGCTCAAATATATGTTCCTTGGACTCCTCAGGAATTCCCATTCCGTTGTCCTCCACAACAATAGTAAAAAACTGATGATCCGCATCCAGGGTAACCTTTACGTACCCATGTTCTTCATTATACTTAATGGCATTTTCCACCAGATTGGAAATCGCCAGCGTCAGCTTAACTTCATCCACTTCGGCAGTCACATCCCTGACGCTTTCGTAAATGACATCAATATCCTTCTGTCCGGCTATAGGTTTTAAGCGCTTTAATATCAGCTCTATAAGTCCATTGATATTGACGGATTCGATATTCAGATCCGCAGCAGTCTTATCCATTTTTACCAGAGAAAGGAGGTCATTGATAATCTTATTTTCCCTGTCGATCTCATCTGCAATATCCGTCATGAATTCCTTATACAATTCCACAGGCACATCTTCCTGGGCGATCAGTGAATCTGCCAGGACCTTCATGGACGTAATGGGAGTTTTCAGCTCATGGGACACGTTTGACACAAATTCCTGCCTTGACTCATCCAACACCCGCATCCGTTTCAGCAATTCATTAAATGCCGTAATAATATGTTCTGTCTCTGAATAATCGGATACATCCAGCGCCTCTGTATCATAACCATCCTTTACTGCACTGATAGATGCAGTAACCCGTTCAAAAGGTCTGACCAGGATTCTGGATACGATCCAGGACAGGGCAACTGCCAAAATCAATAACAGCAGCTGCAGAATAGATGCTTTTCCATCGAGAATTTCTATATTTGTAGTAACATTATCCGTAGACACGCTGGTCAGCATGACTCCCACAACCTGATTTTCCAAAGTTCCGTCTTCCGAAGGCATTTTGGGTTCCTTTCCCGCTGCCTCAGTAGAAAGGGTAATGGGTGTCGTCATTTCGATAAACTGGTTGTCCTTATCATAGCTGCTTGTATTTTTCCCTTTAAAACATCGGATCACTTCCTCCGAAATAATCGTTTTTCCTTCACTGATACCGTATGTATCTTTTACCACATTAAAATTCTGATCGATCACCAGCACCCTGCCGTCATATAAATTGGACAACTGCAACAGCTCCGCATTGATGGTCTCCAAAGAGGTATCCTGTAAATAATTATTTGCCGCAAGATGGTTTGCAAGGATCATGGTCTGGTTTTCCACTTCCTGAATACGCAGAGAAACAGCCCGTTCCTCATAATTTTGCAGAATTCCATAACGCATCAACAGGGTGGGCACATAACTGACTATGACCAGTATCACAAAAATACGAAACCGCAGGCTCTTCATAAATTTCATGCGGGATAAAATTTTATTAAAAAATAATCTGATATCTGATTTCACTGAAACACCCTTTATTTAAAGTAATATCCTACGCCCCATTTGGTATGCACATATCTGGGCTCACTGGGATTTTTCTCGATCTTTTCACGAAGACGTCTGATATGCACATCAACAGTACGTACATCTCCGGGATAATCCTCTCCCCACACCAGGGTCAGCAGCTTCTCACGGCTGTATACTTTATTGGGATTTAAGAGCAGCAGCTCCAGCACATCAAATTCCTTTGCTGTCAGATTGATTTCCTTATCTTCGATATAGACTCTTCTGCCTTCCCGGTCAATGGTCATATCTCCCCGTTTGATCACTGTATCATTGGCAGGTTTTGCAGCTTCTTTTGCGATAGTTCTTCTCATGATCGCCTTAATGCGCGCCTTTACCTCCAGAATATTAAAAGGCTTGGTAATATAATCATCGGCACCGTATTCCAGCCCCAGTATCTTATCCATATCCTCGCCCTTAGCAGTCAGCATCACAATGGGCACATCGGAAAATTCCCGGATCTGCTGGCATACCTCAAAGCCTGAAAGCCCCGGCAGCATCACATCCAGAAGGATAATATCAAACTTTTGATTTTTTGCTATTTCCAATGCTTCTTCCCCGTCGTAGGCACAGGTCACTTCCATGCCGTCCTGCTCCAGGCTGAAGCGGATTCCCTTCACGATTAACTTTTCATCATCAACAACCAAAACCCTTTTACTCATATTTCTCTCCATTCACATTTCTGTTTTACCGATTTTTATTTATTTTTATTGTACTTTGATCAGGTCCTTAATTTTTGTAAAAAGACCGCTTTTAATCCCCGAAACATTCTGGATTTCTTCTATTGTCTTGAAATCCCCATGCTCTTTTCTGTACTGTATGATCGCCCTTGCACGGCTCTCTCCCACTCCCGGCAGCTCACACAGCTTTGTTTCATCTGCCGTATTGATGTTGATCAGACCGTCATCATCGGAAGTTTCCTCCCCGCAGCTTTCCTGCAGTTCTCCGCTTTCCCACTCTTCCATGGTAAGGACATAGATTTTTTGTCCGTCACACAGTCTCTCCGCCTGATTGATGCTCCGGGCGCAGGCATCCTCTAACAGGCCTCCCGCCTGCTCAATAGCTTCAAATACCCTGGCATCTCCGGAAAGTCTGTAAACTCCCGGATACTTTACTGCACCGCAGATATCCACATAAACAGCATCCGGCTCCGGATTTTGATCTATGGATTCTTTCTGTTCACTGCTATTGCCATCCGGAACGGCCTCTGCCTCTTCCTGTCCGGAAAAGGTCTCTTCCACGCCTTCCACAGCAACCGTATATTCCTGTACTTTGCCACACCCAAACAAGCCGGATAACGCTAGCCCAGCCAGTAAAATACAGACAGTTTTAGCGTTCCGACTCAAACGAATCCATTTCCAACTCTTAAATTCCATAACATAACCTCCTATTTTAAACAGAAGGTCCTTCTATGCTAATGTATCTTCATTGTAGTCCAAAAAAAATCACATGACAAGAAAGATTTCCTAAAATAAGAATATTTTTTTAATCCCATTTAAAGAGAACGATTCCTGCAATCGCCACAAGCATTCCTGCCGCTTTTCTCCAGGAAAAAGGTGTCTTATCCACGCCCCAGATTCCCATGAGCTCAATAATGTAGGATACAATGATCTGGGCAATAACAATGAACAGGGCTGATTTTGCCGGTCCCAGCTTATCAATGCTCAAAATAACCGTATAAGTGATCACTGCGCCGATCGCTCCGCCCAAAAGCATATACTTTGGATCTGCTTTCAGTACATTCATAAAACTGCTCCTGTCCGTAAACAGCCAGGCTCCCAGACAGACCAAAAGAGCGGTCAGCTGTACAAAAGCATTTGCAGTCCAGATAGAAGATTGTTTTGTTACTTCCGTGTTAAATACACCCTGTATGCTCATCAGGGCACCGGATAAAATTGCAATTAAAAAACCAAGCATGGGTATCCCTCCAAATATTGTTGGGATTATTTTGCCCATGCCTGGCTTATTTATTCAAGAGAGTTTCCTGATACCTGTCTGCGGATTCCCCCATCCAGTTCCGATAAAATCTCATTCACATCAGAACCCGTCCATATTTTTGTAAATGCGATTTCAAGCTGTGCCCAGAAATTAGAGGTCTGCATCATTTTAGGCACCGGAATGGATGCCGCATATTCCTCTAATGCAGCATACACTGCCGGATTGTCATACTGAATATTGGTTTTCGGCGCTATCTTATCCGTAATGGAATAAAAATCCTTATCCTGATTGGCTATCAGATAAGATGCAAAATCATTTGCAAGATCGCCTTTTTCACTAAGTCCGTTAATGACCACCGCATTGGTTACCGAAAGGCTTCTGGAAGTCAGGGTGTCACTGACCTGCGGAATAGGCGCCATTGCATACTCATAAGCAAAAGTACCATTCTGCTTTGCAGCCTCCAGTTTTGTGATCGCATCAGTAGTTGCTACAGTAAAAACGATTTTTCCGTCAATGAACTCCTGCAGAACCGAATCGTAAGTAACCGCCTTGGTATCAATGGAGAAAAACTGGTTCAACTGCTGATATAAGGTCATGCAATCCACGGCTCTTTGATTGTAAATGTCGATCTGAGCGGGATCATCGCCATTTTCTCCCCCTACGCTGATGCTGTCCCCTACTATAAAGTAATTATAAAAAATATCCGAAACATCCCATTTAAATACTGCCTCAACAGTTTCCGGCGCATCATAGGAATCGGCAAAAGTCAGAATTCCGTCCATAGTGACCGGAACCAGCTGGGCTTCCTTTTCCCTGATCTGTTCCTCTGTCACTGCTCCTGCCGCAGCCTCCACAGCATTGGCAGAAACCAGGGCTTCCAGCTCTTCATCGGATTCTGCCGCCTCCACCATTTCCATGGCAGCTTCTCCTTCTGCTGCGTTCTGTTCTGCTTCAATGGTCTTTATGGACATATCCCTCAGATAAGTCTCATTATACAAAAATATGGAGGTTTCAAAATACAGGGGATATCCCAGCAATTTATCTTCGTAAGTTACTGCATGAAGGGCAGCATCGGAATATATGGTGTTATTGACAAGCCCTTCCGGATCTGTGATCTCTGCCGCCAGTCCCGAAAGATAAGCCTTTTCCAAAGTATCATTACTGATGATATACAGATCCGGCGCTCCCTCTCCGCTTAGCTGGGCATCATTGATCTGTTCCAGATACTGCAGCCCCGATACCAGTACGGGAGTTACCCTGACATCCTTTTCCTCATAATACTGCAATGCCGCCCTTGCCAGATAGTCGCTTAAAGAGTCATCCGTATACCAGATCACAATATGATCCTTTTTGTGAAACAGTCCATCCGAATCCGATGTACCGTCCCCTTTAAGTCCTGCAAGTGCCGCCAATGCCGTCATGGCTATCACAAGAAGAATTGAATAAATCTTTTTAGTCATATCCGTTCCTTTTCATCTTTCCCGAATATCCGTATTTTACCTGTCTTTTTTATATTACAGGCATTTTCTTAAAATATCAATCATATCATCCACATCTTTTTTGCTGATAATAAGGGGCGGCACGAAACGGATGATATTGGTTCCTGCATTGATCAGGATCAGTCCTGCGTCCAGCGCCCTTGTAATGATCTCTCCTACAGGCTTCTTAAATACCAGTCCCTGCATGAGCCCTGCTCCCCGGCGTGTCTCGATCTCATCATATTCTGCCGCCAGACAGTCCAGCTTTTCTTCCAGATAAACAGAAACAGTCTGTACATTCTCAAGTATATGTTCTTTTTCAAAAAGCTCTATAACTTTGCAGATCGCCGCACAAGCCAGAGGATTTCCTCCATAAGTGGTTCCATGGTCTCCTGCCACAAGAGAAGCTTTCCCCACCTTTTCATTGAGGAGAAAAGCGCCTACGGGCACACCGCAGCCAAGAGCCTTTGCCGTTGTCATGATATCAGGCTTTACTCCGTATTTCTGCCATGCGTACATATAGCCGGTCCTGCCCATACCGCACTGGATCTCATCCAGGATCAGCAGAATATCCTTTTCATCACAGATGGCACGAACGCCTTCCATAAATTCTCTTGTTGCGGGATAAATACCACCTTCACCCTGTACGGTTTCAAACATGATGGCACAGGTCTTATCCGTGATTTGGGCTTTTACACTTTCCAGATCATTCATATCCGCAAATTTAATATTGCCGATCAAAGGCTCAAAAGCCTCTCTGTAATGGGGATTTCCTGTAACCGACAAAGCTCCCATGGTACGTCCGTGGAAGGAATGATTCATGGCAATGATCTCATGATCCGTACTGCCATCTTTATTATACGCATATTTTCTTGCTGCCTTAATGGCACCCTCAACAGCTTCTGCACCGGAATTAGTAAAGAACACCCTGTCCATACCGGAGATTTCCTTCAATTTTTTTGCCGCCTCAATGGCAGGCACATTGTAATAATAGTTGGAGGTGTGGATCACCTTGTCTATCTGAGCCTTTAAAGCATCATTATATTCCTGATTGTTGTATCCCAACGCAAACACGGCAATGCCGGATACAAAATCCAGATATTCCCTGCCGTCCATATCATATAAATATACGCCTTCTCCCCTATCCAACACTACCTGGTAACGGTTATAAGTATGAAGCAGGGCGCTTTCCGCTTCATCGATATATGCTTTCATTTTATCACTCATGATCTTTTCTCCCTCGATTTTCTTCTGCCGTATTCATTACATTTGTTTTTGCGGCAAATCCCTTCACTTATTCATTTTCCGGACAGAATTTATCTCTGTGAATTCCCTTTGCCAGGTTGTCGTCATCTGAGATGATCGCAGTACCGATACCATGTTTGGTAAAGATCTCCAACAACAGACAATGGGGAACACGACCATCCAGAATATGGACACGGCTGACACCATTCTTGATAGCAGATGTGCAGTTGTTTAATTTGGGCAGCATACCGCCGCCGATAATTCCGCTGTTGATCAGTTTTTCCGCCTCGGATGCAGTCAGTCTGGAAATGAAAGAGCTCTTATCATTGATATCCTTATATAGTCCCTCAATATCCGTCAAAAATACCAGTTTATCCGCTCCTACGGCTTTTGCAATGGCACATGCCGCATCATCTGCATTGATGTTGTAGGTATCAAAATTATCATCCAGACCGATAGGCGCTACAATGGGAAGAAAATCCTTTTCCAGAAGGTCATAAAGAATCTTGGGGTCTACTTCTTTAATATCCCCCACATACCCGATATCCTTGCCGTCAGAATATTTTTTATCCACCTTTAACAGTCCGCCGTCCTTACCGCTGACACCGATCGCTTTTACCCCCAGCTCTTCTACCATGGTGACCAGACTTTTATTGACTCTGCTAAGAACCATTTCTGCAATTTCCATGGTCTCTTCATCCGTCACTCTCAGACCATTGACAAATTCTGCTTCTTTGCCTACTTTTCCTACCCATTTGCTGATAGCTTTTCCACCGCCATGGACAATGATCGGTTTAAAACCTACCAGTTTTAACAGGGTTACATCCTTGATCACGTTCTTTTGCAGTTCCTCGTTGCTCATGGCGCTTCCGCCATACTTTACTACAATAATCTTACGGTTGAATCTCTGTATATAAGGCAGGGCTTCAATTAAGACCTCGGCTTTCTGCATGATCTGTTCCATTTCTCTTTGTTCCATTGTTTCTTATCCTCTTTTCTCTTTCCGCCCTTGCTGTGCAAAGCCTTAGCCGGTTTGTTGACCGGAACGGATTATATTTTATGACATACTTGTCGTTTTGGTGCCTTTAATGGTTGAAGGCTTCGATATTTTCCCTGTTCAAGGTAAAATCGTAATAATTTAAATCTTCCCTTCGGGTCCAGCCGATTTCCTTCCAGAAAGCATTTCCCACATCATTTTGTGTAAATGCAATCAGGGATACCTTATTGATCTTTTCTTTTTTTAAGGCTTCCATGGCAAAAACAACCATGCTTTTTCCAATGCCCTTCAGGCGGTAATCGGGATCTACGCAGACGTGGTACATACATCCTCTTCTGCCGTCATGTCCGCAGAGGATGGCGCCTATGATTTTGCCGTCTTCTTCTGCAACAACGCTGATTCCGGGATTTCTGTTTAAGAAGCGTTCTACTCCTTCTTTGGAATCGTCAATGCTGCGGATGGCAAAGCCTTTTATTTTCATCCATAGATCATGGACCTGTTCATAATCATCCAGTTTCATTGCCCGAATCATTTGTTTTCTCCTGCCCTTTCTTTTACGCACATTGCGCCATTTATGACACATTTGCCGCTTCTCTTGTGTAACAGTTACATTTGGTGTCTTACTACCAGGTATTCATTGTCAAGCTGGTAATAGGGACATTCCTTGTAGTTGCCGCTTAGGAAACGGCTCATTTCGTCTTCGTCTAAGTTGCAGTCGCAGCAATAGCATTCGTAGTCTTCATCGTATATGTAGTTGACACATGTGTCGCAATTATCCGCCATGATTGCCTCCGTCTTGTTATTTTCCTCTATTCTGTATAAATGCTGTCAGGTAGTAAATGAACGCAATAACTGATACAAACACAATTCCAAGGGATATTCTGTATATCGGTAAAGCCTGTTCGTATTTTATGCCTCTTTCCAGTTCATCTAATGAGCGATATAATTTGCCATTATGAAAGTACATTTGGTTAGTAAGCAACGGACTGCTCAGTACCATCTGATATTCTTTATTATCATATTCCACAGTGGCATAATACCGTGTCTGCTTAGTAATTATATTGCGTTTCGTCCACCTATTAGTAATTTTTACTGTTACCTGCTTATATTCTCCTGTAAGATCACTCTCTCCTTTGGGAGCAGTAATGGCTGCAAGCGCCCCGAATATAATGATCAATGCGGCAAGCAGAATCGTCATGTTTTTATAATTTTTGATAAACTTCATTTTTGACCTCTCCTAAATGAGTTCTCATATTGGACATTGATAAACCATGGCACAACATCCGAAATTACACATCCTGACATTTCCGGAATCGTATGGCTTTACGGAAACATAGGAACCAGATCAAGTCCTTCATCTTCCGGAAGCCCGAATAACAGGTTCATATTCTGGACTGCCTGTCCGGCTGCTCCCTTTACCAGATTGTCGATAGCACCCATCATGATAATGCGACCTGTCCGCTCATCGATCTTAAAGTTAATATCCACATAGTTGCTTCCTTCCACCCATTTAGTTTCCGGGAAAACGCCTTTTTCCAGGACACGGATAAACTTTTCATCTCCATAATATTTATCATATACCGCTTTGATCTCTTCGTAAGTGGGCAGGCTGCCGTCGGCTTTCCTCTTTAAAAGGGCATATTCCGTAGCAAGGATTCCTCTGTTCATGGGTACAAGATGAGGCGTGAAATTGATCAATATAGGTTCTCCTGCCGCATAACCAAGCTGTTCCTCTATTTCCGGCGTATGGCGGTGGGTTGCAACGCCGTATGCTTTGATATTTTCGTTGACCTCACAATACAGGTTATTTACCTTTGCTCCTCTTCCCGCACCGGAAGTGCCGGATTTGGCATCTATGATCAAGGTATGAATATCGATCAATCCTTCCTTTACCAAAGGATAGGCTGTCAAGATGGAACAGGTGGTATAGCAGCCCGGATTTGCTACCAGACGGGCTTTCTTTACATCTTCCCTGTTAATCTCACAAAGACCGTAGACAGCTTCGTCTATATAATGGGGAGATTTGTGCTCAATGCCGTACCACTGTTCATAAACAGAAACATCCTTAATACGGAAATCAGCACTTAGATCTACAATTTTTACTTTATTTAAAATAGTATCATTGACTAAAGAGGCGCACAAACCCTGAGGGGTGGCGGTAAAGATCACATCCACCTGGTCTGCCAGCTGTTCCATATTATCATCCATACATTTATCGTCTACGATCCGGAACATATTGCCGTAAACGGAAGAATATTTCTGGTCTATGTAACTTCTGGAGCCGTACCAGACGATCTGTGCGTCTTTGTGCCGGGTAAGAAGCCTTACCAGTTCTCCTCCCGCATAGCCTGTTGCTCCGATAATTCCTACTTTGATCATTTGATAATTCATCCTTTCATCTGTTAAATGACATACACTCTATATCATACTCGAAAAACCTTGGATTTACAAGGTTTATTACTTTTGACACAAACAAAACCGAAAGCTGCCGCTTCATAATTTATACTATTTTGTAATAACACGATTCAATATCATTCCGGTATTCATATCTAACTCATAGTTAATACCCACCCATGCAGCTGCATGTAATGAATCCTTTTTTCTTTGTTTCAAGCTTACAAAAACTGCTCCGTCTCTATTTTCTATATTGATCGTATCCTTTGAAGACCATAAATATTTCCCCTCAAAGTCTACTGCAACAATATTGTCTTGAAAATATTTGTCATTCTCTTTTAATAGGAAGACCAAAACATGATCCCCTTGTATCCAACTGACCGCATCAGAAAACACATCATAATCTTTTCCATTATAAACGATGCTTGATATTGGTAAGTTCTTTATTTGTGTCTCAATCTGGGATAAAAGTTTCTGAAACACATTACTTACTTCCGATAGAAAAGAAATCCATTTATCATATTCAATATTGGGAATATACAGATCGCCATATGCCTTAACATGACATAAACATATTAATTTATTCAGAAATTGCTTTTTTATCATAATATTTTTACTATCATATTGACAGAGAATATAATCTATTTCTTTTTCTTCCTCCGGATAACCTCCCATCCGGAGATAACTTTTTAACTTTATTAAAATATCTATCTGTTCTATATCAAATTCCATGATTTCCTCCGGGCACCTATTATGACGCCTTCCCTTTTTACTTGCATAAGCATACGACATTTTTGCATATTATGCAAGTATTTTTTATTTTATTCACATTTTTCTTGAATATTCATAATTTTATGCATCATTTTATGCTTGCAATATTCAAAATAATGATGTATATTAATTGCAGAGCGCATTTCAGGAAAGATTTTTAGAGGAAATGCGGCAAAATACATATTTAATTTATAATGGAGGCTTTTACAATGAAGGAAAAAGTTATTTTAGCTTACTCAGGCGGACTTGATACTACCGTTATCATCCCCTGGTTAAAAGAAAACTACGATTATGATGTTATCTGCGTATGTGCTGACTGTGGTCAGGGAAATGAGCTGGATGGTCTGGAAGAAAGAGCGAAGGCATCCGGAGCTGAAAAATTATACATTGAAGATCTGACAGATGTTTTCTGTGACGAATACATTGTTCCCTGTGTACAGGCTCATGCAGTTTATGAAAACAAATATTTATTAGGAACTTCCATGGCTCGTCCCGCTATTGCAAAGAGACTGGTTGAGATCGCCCGTAAGGAAGGTGCAACTGCTATTTGCCACGGCGCAACCGGTAAGGGCAATGACCAGATCCGTTTCGAGCTGGGCATCAAAGCTCTGGCTCCCGACCTGCGCATCATTGCAGCATGGAGAGATCCCAAATGGAATATGAACTCCCGTGAAGAGGAAATCGAATACTGCCGTGCACACGGTATCAACCTTCCCTTCTCTGCTGATAATTCTTACAGCCGCGACCGCAACTTATGGCATATCAGCCATGAAGGTCTGGAACTGGAAGATCCTGCAAATGAACCTAATTTTGACCACTTACTGGTACTTGGCACAACGCCTGAAAAAGCTCCTGAGGAAGGCGAATATGTAACCATGACTTTTGAAAAAGGTGTTCCCAAATCTGTAAACGGCAAAGAAATGAAAGTTTCCGATATTATCAAAGAATTGAACAGACTGGGCGGCAAACATGGTATCGGCATCGTAGATATCGTAGAAAACCGTGTAGTAGGCATGAAATCCCGTGGCGTATATGAAACCCCCGGCGGAACCATCCTTTATGAAGCTCACCAGCAGTTGGAAGAACTGATCTTAGATCGTGAAACGACTACATTAAAAATGGATATGGGCAATAAATTCGCTCAGATCGTTTACGAAGGAAAATGGTTTACACCCCTCCGCGAAGCGGTTCAGGCATTTATCGAATCTACCCAGGAATATGTAACAGGTGAAGTAAAATTCAAACTGTACAAAGGCAACATCATCAAAGCCGGTACAACAAGCCCTTATTCCTTATATAACGAAAGCATTGCTTCCTTTACAACAGGTGATTTATATGATCATCATGATGCAGAAGGCTTTATTAACTTATTCGGTCTTTCCAGCAAAGTTCGTGCAATGAAAAAACAGGAAGTAGAAGGTAAATAATTTTGAAAGGCTGCCATAATATGCTATGGCAGTCTTTCTTTTTTTATGTTATCTTTAAAGGGGTAAACATTTCTTTATCACTTTTTATAATCCGGATATCAGAAGTCATTTTGTATTAAGAGGAAATCAGAATGAATGTAGTACTTACGATCGCTATTTATTTTATCAGCATGAATATTTTAGGGCTTATGGTCATGGGTATTGATAAATATAAAGCCAAAAAGAAAACCTTCCGTATTCCTGAAGCAACTTTATTTACCATTGCGGTCTTCGGCGGAAGTCTGGGCACTACCCTTGGGATGTTTCTCTTTCGCCACAAGACACGGCACTGGTATTTTCTGTATGGTATGCCACTGATCTTATTAGTTCAGGTTGCCATCTTCTATTTGCTTTACCGCTCACCTATTGAGTTTCTTTTTTTATAAATGGGGGAATTATTATGTATATTGCAGTCGTAGCGGACAATATTGCTGACAGAAAACAATTGGAAAGACTTTTAGGGCGTGCCAATGATGCTCTCTGTGCCCAAACAGGCACTTTATATATTGATGCCTATGGAGATGCTGACAGCCTCATGCGCGCACCTATGAAATACGGACTTTTCTTTATTGACATTACCTTAAATGAAGATCACGGCAAATCCATTGTGGAGCGTTTAAAAACCCTGGGGGCACCGGGCAAGATCGCAATCTGCCAGCCTGAAGATACTCCTTTCTCCTATTCGGATGCCATTAACGGTCTCCTTTCCATCCAAAAACCTATTGCTGTAGCTCCCTTACATAAAATGATACTTGACGCATACAAGGCACAGCTTCAGGCAAGTGTACCTACCATTGAGATCCGTGGTGAAACAGAAACCCACTATGTTCCCTTGGAAAAAATTCTCTATGCCCAGAGCAGATCCCATTTAGTTTATGTTTATTTAGAGGACGGCAATATGCTTTCCATGCTGGGTGAAATTGATGATTTCTACCGCTGGGTCAACAATTATCCGGAATTTTTCTTTGCAAAAAAAGACACGGTCTTAAATCAAAACCATGTCCTTTCAAAAACCAAAAAAGAATATCAATTAACCGGCGGAATCAAAATTTCCGTTTCCCGTTTCGGAGATTTTCTGAAATTTTAGCCCATACTATCAGACTGCAATTATGACACCGCCGTCATTTGCATACATGCTGCTGATCCCTGCAGTATCCAGTACCCTTACGCTGGAAAACAATCCTGTTTTTTCCAATATATCCTTTACATAAGCAGCTCTCTGAGGCGCATTACAATGGGAAATCATCAAAGGTTTTCCCGGTGTTTCCGCTTTTTCCACCACAATTGTTTCAGCCATTTTGGTAAGAGCCTTCTTCATCCCTATCTTTTGTCCCAGCTGAATAATGACACCCTCGTCAGTTGCTCCCATTACAGGTTTAATATTCAGGGTGGAGGCTACAATTGCCTTAACCGCTGAAAGCCTTCCGTTTTTCCTTAATGTATCCAGATTATCCAAAACAAAATAGGTATTAACAGAAAGCTTGTATTCCTCTGCTTTTACCACTACTTCTTCAAAGCTCAGACCCGCTTCTGCAAGTTCGTAAATCTTTAAACCGACGAGAGTTTCTCCGATGGAAGCTGAGCAGGAGTCGAAAATGTGAATCTTAGCCGTATTATTAGTCTCATAATACATATTCACGGCAGTCCTGGCACTGTTATAGCTTCCGCTTAAATTGCCGGATAAAGTTACAATATAAACCTCATCATACCCTTCAAAAAGCTTCATATACTGTTCCGGTGAAGGACATGCTGATTTGGGACAGGAAGGACATTCCGCTACCCGCTTCAAAAAATCCGCCTGGTCAAAGGTCTCATCATCCATCTGATGCCATTCCCCTACCTGAAGCTGCAAGGCAACATGTTCAAATACCGGATTTTCTTCCATCTCCTTCGTGAATTCACCACAACTGTCAATTAAAATCTTATACATAACTTTTCCTCGAACATTCTAAAATGTAGTTTTCATTACTACATATAATAGCATATATAATCTCATTTGAAAAGGTATATATGAATATTTTTTTGTTTCTACATTTTTTTCACAAACTATGTATGGGAATGTGGCAGCAAAAAAAGAAATATGCTAGACTTTATATAAATTACTTTTTAATCCAACAAAACATTGAGGTCTTTATGATAGCACTGGAAATCAAAAACGTAAAAGAATTTATGAATCATTTTTTAGGAAGCGAGGCATTTGACAGCTTTTATCTGGAGGAAGCCTCTATTACTACCTATAATACCTTTATCATTGACGGGCACACGGTAAATGCTTTTTACGAAGGCACCGATGCTTCAGGAAATCCCATGGAAAAGCCCGGTCCTTTTTCTACCTGGAAACAGATGCGTCCCATCTGCTTTTCCCTGATCAAAGGAAACCGCTCTCCTGTGGCATTTAAGTTCGTGCTGCACGCCGGAGAGCGTTATCTGGAGCGTTTGAAAAACAACCCCCAGACCTGTGCAAATGCCGGTCATGTAAGAGCCCTGGCAGTCAACATCCGTTTTGAAGGCAATCATTTAAAATGTGTTACCGGAACTTCCTATGATACCTTTATTATGGATAAGACCATTGACAACCTGTGGGATGGTGACTTTGTTTCTTCCCTGACCGCTTTAGGCATCCGCTTTGAATTACAATAAATCCCTTTACTTTCTGATCTTAGGCTTTGCCACCAGAGAGATCAGATAGGCAAAGATCAATGCCGCACTGCAGCCTGCAGCCCCTGCCTTGAAGCCTCCTAAGAAAAGGCCGATGAATCCCTCTTTATCCACAGCTTCCTTCACACCTTTCATCAAAGTGTTACCAAAACCCATCAAAGGAACACTGGCTCCTGCACCTGCAAACTCCACAAATGGCTCATACCAGCCAAAAAAGCTGATGAAAGCGCCCAGGCACACCAGAAGTACCATGATACGTCCGGGCAGCATCTTGGTTTTTTCCATTAAAATCTGAGCCAGGGCACAGATCAGACCTCCCACCCAAAAAGCATTGATATAACTCATCATAAACATTTCCTCTTTTCCCGTTTATTACAAGAAATTATTTTACATTATCATGTCCCGGAATCTGGTTATTATACATTGATGCCACTATTATATTTTTTCGGAAAAACAAATTATATTTATTATAAAAAACAGCTTCACCATAACTTTTTATGGTAAAGCTGTTTTACAGGTACATTTTTTATTTTAAATATGCAATGACTTCTACTTCACAAAGCACATTTTTGGGAAGTGTCTTTACTGCAACACAGCTCCTTGCCGGCGGTGTCTCCGTGAAGTATTTCCCATACACTTCATTAAATGCGGCAAAATCATTCATATCTGCCAGAAAGCAGCTTGTCTTTACAACATTTGCATAAGAAACATCTGCTGCCTTTAACAGTTCTCCGATGTTTTTCATAACCTGTTCTGCCTGAACTTTAATATCCGCTTCTGCAATTTCACCTGTCTCCGGAATGATGGCTATCTGTCCTGATGCGAACAGAAAATCGCCTGCAATGATTCCCTGGGAATATGGTCCGATGGCTGCCGGTGCTTTGTCTGTACTGATTTTCTTTAACATTTTGTCTTACCTCCGTTAGATCTGAAAATATAAATAAATTACAATGAATCTGCACGCTCGGACTGTCAGACACATTTTTCCGTCCAAACAGTAAGTACAGCGTTATGAGATGCAATTACAGTATATCATGTCTGCACTTAATCTTCAACGTTTCCGATCCCCGCCTGTTCCATTAGGACCCCGGCGATTGACAGTCCCAGACCCGTTGATTCCCTTGCCGCTTCAACTGTATAAAAACGGTCAAACAATTTTCCCACCTGTACCTCATTTAAAAGTGATGCAGTATTGATAAATATGATCTCACCTGTTTCCAATAAGGTAATTTTCAGATCTCCATCACTATATTTAACAGCATTATTCAAAATATTGGCAAAAACCCGGGATAATGCAGAGCTGTCAAGATTTCTGACCACCTTATTTCCGGGCATCTGAATATCAGGAGTAATGCCGCGTCCATTAAGCATTGTGTAAAAGGAAGCGATACTCTCTTCTAATATACCATTGATCACAACAGGCTCTTTAACTACACGCTTCTTTTCCGCAACGATAACCGAATATCTGAAAAGCTCCTCTGTCAATTGTTTTAATATTCCTATGCGGTTTTTGATTATTTCAACATACCTGCCGGCTGCCTCTGACTTTTCTTCCTGTTCAAGCAGATCCATGTATCCACAGATCGCAGTCAACGGCGTCCGCAGATCATGAGAAATATTAGTAACAGCGTTTTTCAGTTCCTCATCTCCCTGTTGAAAACGCTGGCGTTCCATACGGAGTTTGCGGAGCTGTGTGTTTATGGCATTTGCCAAATTGCACATGTATCTGTCATTTGTGGAAATTCCAATTAAAGTATTGGTATCAGTTACAAGCCTGTGAGAGAATTCTTCTTCGATCTCCTTTGCAGCCTTTTGCAGTAAATGTATTTTAATAAGCAAAGCAGCAATGACCAGAAGTAAAATACTAATCAGCCCTGTGCCCTAATACCAGTACCACCCAAATGTATAAAATGTGTATCATAATATCAGCAACACAGGCTATATGTTTGGAAAGATAAATATCCCCCTTGTATGTCCCACGATCAACTTATTTCTAATAGTTCCCTCCGAATATTCTGTTCCCACCAAAAGACCAATAAGGATGGATATGGCAAACATCAGGAAAGGGTTTAACCCCTGCCCTCTGCAAAATTAACGGTTACGTAATAGCCTCTTTCATTTTCCTTGATATCCACAACCGTTCCTTCTTTTACCATAAGGCGCTCCCGAAAGGGAATGTTTGGAGACATTGCAAGAGAGGGATCTATGGTATAGTAATAACTGCTGGGAAGAACACCTTCCGTTACTGTAATCTTGTCTCCTACCTGTAAAAGACCTTCTCTTTCCATTTTAAATTCCATTTCCCTCACATCAGGTCACTTCCTTTAACGTTTCTTTTCGCTTTCTTTTTCCAGAACCTTTGCAGCTACTTCCCTGGCTGCTTCCTCTGCCTCCTGCTTCTGTCTCTCCCGTTCCGCCCATACCTTAGGCAGCTCTTCTTCCTCCAGCAATCTGGTAAAGACCTCCACAATATGGGGATCAAACTGGGTTCCGGCACATCTTCTCAATTCCTTAATGGCATCCTCTTCAGGCATCGCCTGATGATAGGGTCTGTTATGCACCATAACATCATGGGAATCCACTGCGGAAATAATACGTGCCAACAGAGGAATTTCCTCTCCCTTTAATCCATTGGGATAACCTGTTCCGTCCCACTTCTCATGGTGGGATAAAATACATTCTGCAATATCTCCCAGCTCCGGTGAGGATTTTGCAATACGGTATCCCTTTATGGTATGCTGCTGCATGATCTTAAACTCCTCATCATTGAGCTTGCCTTTCTTGACCAGCACATGATGGGGAATGGCAACCTTGCCGATATCATGGAGCACAGCTAAAAGCTCCAGCTTGCCGATATCCGAGTCAGACAGATTCATTGCCTTCCCAAGTCTGGCAGCCATTTCCCTGGTCCTCTCCACATGTTCCTCTGTTTCATAATCGCTTTCGCTTAAGGTCTGCTTCAGGGAATCCACAAGTGAACTGCTGGCAGAGTTATCACGAAGCATCTTTTTATTCTGCATACTGGTACGGGCATCTGAAAGTACCCTTTCCATGGTCACATCTTCCCGCTCTTTAACAGCTATGCCATATTCCACCTGCAC
This sequence comes from Lachnospiraceae bacterium, assembly GCA_017936785.1. GTDB lineage: Bacteria > Bacillota > Clostridia > Lachnospirales > Lachnospiraceae > UBA2882. The sequence continues at coordinate 110,352 of JAGBEV010000039.1, forward strand.
GGGATTATCTTTTTCGAAAAACTTCTCCACATCTCTTTTAACCGCCTCAAATATTGCAGCCGCATCTTCATGGGTCTTTCCTTCCATAACCACCAGTATATCCCCATTATCCACTTTTGCAGCAAAGGCGTCCTCTCCGATATGTATCCGTACGCAGCGTGCAAGCTGTTTCATAACAAAATCTCCGTATGCGGAACCATATCTGTCATTCAGGCTGCGCATACCGTTTACATTGCAGACTCCCAATGCCACAGGCCAGTAACGGCTGTCACTCCACTGGGGCACCTGGGTCATATAACTCTGCTTATTATAGAAGCCGGTCAGTGGATCATATAGTGTGGACTGTTCCAATTCAAAGTATGCCTTTCTCATGGCAGTAATATCATGAAATACAAATATTTTGCCGATTCCCCTGTTTCGGGAATCTTTCATACATTTAAACTTACACTGGAAAATATGATTTTCACCGGCAATCTTTCCGGTCCATTCAAATTCCTGATCCTTCTCCGTATTCCGAAAGCCCTTGAACTCCCCTTCCCGGATGAAATCCTCCAGAGTCATAACCGCCACTTCGAATCTGACACCCGGCATAAGCTTCAGAATGTCCGCACTGTAATCAGCCAAACGCCCTTCATAGTCAAAAAGCACTACCGGCTCGCTGAGATAATTTAAGATCATTCTTCTGGTAATATTCAGGGTCACTGCCGGCAGATAGTGGAAGGTATTATAATACATGAGAATTCCCACCACACAATAAAGCGCAGAAGAAATATCAACGGGAATGATCCCCGTCATATTGAGATTTAACACATTTACGCCCACCGCAGCTCCCACGCCAACGATCAGCATATAATAACGTTTCCAATAGACCCTGGGGGTTTCTCCGCACTTTAAAACCAGCAGAACTACCACGAAAAGAACTATGGCAACGATATAAATGTTGTGAATGATAAAGGGAAGCTTGGGAACATATCCCAATACAAAATCATCCCCAAAGGGTATTCTGCGAAACTCCAAAGAAATGTTATTATAGGGGTTCAGAAGCATAAATACCGTATCTACAAGGGCATAGGCATAAATGCAATAAGAAAATATCCCTGGTACCTTTTGTTTCCAGCCGATAAATTCCAAAATATACTCATAAAACAGGATCATCATGATATCCATTGTGATGAAGGAAAGACTCAGCGCAACGGATTTTACCTCAAAGGTGGTTCCCACAATATTAAAGGAATAAAAAACAACCAGCAAAAAAGTAGCAAGCATTACCTTGCCGATTTTACTGCCGATTGTTGTATTCCGCTTATATGCATTTAAAAGAATCAATGCAGCCACAAGAGCTACCAGATAATATAAAACGACAATTCCCTGCACAGCCGGTTTCCTCTCTACTTACTCATCCAACAAAACTTTTACTCACAATTTCCGTTTGTCAGATTATACCATATCACGCAGGCAATGTCACGAAAATAAAGTAAACTAACAGCTTTCCAGTACCACTCCATGAGCAATGCCGGGTACAGTCTGTCCTTCATTAAAGCTGGTCTTATTCAGCAAAGCCCCGGTAGGTATGAATAACACTCGTTTCCAAACTTTTTCCTGAAGCTTTTTCAAAACAAAAGCAGAAAGTACCGTTGCCGCACATCCGCATCCGCTTCCGCCGGAAAGAGTTCCCTTTTGATCCCTGGCAAATATTTCCATTCCGCAATCCATATGATTAGAAGTAATATCAAAACCTCTCTGACGCATTAGCTCAAACAATGCCTGCTGTCCCACTTCTCCCAGGTCGCCGGTTATGATCCTGTCATAATCGGATGGCTGTCTCTGGAAGTCTCTCAGATTGGCAGCAATCACATCTGCCGCCGCAGGAGCCATGCTGCATCCCATATTAAAGCTGTCCTTTACACCCAGATCTACGATCTTTCCGGTGGTAACACCTGTTATCAATGCTTTTGGCTGCTGTCCCTTTTCCGTGGATAAAAGAAAAGCTCCGCTTCCCGTTACTGTCCTTGTGGCACAGGGAGGGCGCTGCCCGCCATATTCCATGGGAAAACGGAATTCCTTTTCCGCACTGGCAAAGTGGCTGGATGTGACACACATGACATTTTGAGCAAATCCTCCACCCAGAACCATGGAAGCAAGGCTTATGGTTTCCCCACAGGTAGAACATGCCCCATACAATCCAAACAAGGGAATTTCAAATTCTCTCAAACCAAAGGAAGTGGCAATTGTCTGCCCCAGCAGATCTCCTGCAAATAAATAGCGCACGTCATTTTTATTGACCCTTGATTTTCCCAACGCCAGTGTTACTGCTTCTTTTTGTAGTGTACTTTCCGCTTCCTCCCAGCTGGCACATCCAAATAATTCATCATCACCTACCATATCAAACAGAGAGCCCAGAGGTCCTTTCCCTTCCTTCTCCCCTACAATGGAAGCGGATTCTCTGATATAAATGGGCATTGGCAGCTTTACACTTTGATTTCCAACAGCAAATATCGCTTTATTTTTTTCTTCCATAATTCAAACCTTCCTGTTTTTTCTGTCTTGTTTCTTTTCCCCAGAAACACCATATTTTTTAATGGTTAGTATCTCCATAGAAACAAGTGTTATTCATATCATTCGTTTCCTTTAATTTTGAATTTTTTCTGCCATATTTTTTCAAATTTCTCTTTTATTCTCCTTTTTTCTTGCATTTATTCCATTATTTTGCAAGTTTCTATGCACAAAAAATGACACCCTACAAGTGCAAGCACTCATATCAGGTGTCATTTAATCATCGTTTCAATCCTATCCCTGCTCCATTTCCCGCTTTATTACATCTGCAATAAACTCTTTTTCAGGTACATCAAGCTGTCTGCTGGATTTAAATTCTTTTACGATCTCTTTAATTTTCTCATATTCCAATTGTCTCAGGTATTCCGGATCTTCTTTGATAAACTGTTCATATGCTGTCACATACTCAGGACTTTTCTTATATTCATCCACGATCCTGACTACTTCTTCATGCTCATCCTCATAGACCGGTCTGCTGACGTAAGCAGGCTGCTCTGCCTCCGCTTTCTTTTTGTAGACCTCCTCTATTTTGGGTCTGGGATTTCCATGTATCTTATAATTACGAACTGCCGCAACTACCTTGGTATATTCTTCATCACTGGCATTGAGCCATGCATCGCTTTTATAGATTGCATCATACAGATCATCCATACTCTGGAACCGGTCTTCATTATGGATTTCCAAGCCCTTCATAATGGCATCTTCAATTTGAGGCGCAATCTGAAATCCATACTCACTGGGTCTTTTCAGTTCATCTCCAAACAATCGGTCCGTTACATCCAAAGGCTTGATACCGGTAATACAGCGGTAGATCGTTCCACATAATGCATAAATATCCGTCCAGGGTCCCTGTTTCCCTTTGGTACGAAGCTGCTCCGGCGGTGTATATCCCGACTTCTTGAATACTGAAATGGTCTTATCCTCTTCTGCGGAATTTGCCCTTGCCGTACCAAAATCGATCAAATAAACCCTGTTGCTGAGATTGGAGATCATAATATTATCAGGGCTGATATCCCTGTGGATAAAGCCGCTTTCATGGATTTCCTTTAATGCCAGCATAATAGGCTCAATGATCTTCAAAGCCTCTTCTACAGTGATCCTGCCGCCGGAATATTCCAACAGCTTGCGCAGGGTCATGCCATCAATATAATTCATGACCAGATAGGCTGTTCCGTTATCCTTAAAGAAATCAAGTACAGATACAATTGCCGGTGTATTACGGAATTTGGCAAGTCTCTTTGCCTCATCCAGGAATTTATCTCTTTGCTTGATAAAGAAAACCTCTGCATCACCTTCGTTGGGAATCACCTGTGCGCCTGTTCCCCTTGCCCTGCTGGCATAATTTCTGGGAAAGAACTCCTTAATAGCAACCTGTGCATCCAGATTGATATCATAGCCAATATAAGTAATGCCGAAGCCCCCTTCACCAAGGACTCTGCCCATTAAGTATTTATCTCTCAAAAAACTGCCTACAGGCAAATAGCTTTCACTGAGCTTGATATCTGAAAACTGTTTTCCGCAACAATTGCAGACCCCTGCCTCATCTACTTCACCCTTCATGCAGTTAAAACAAATCTTACTGATGTCCATGTTTAACTCCTAGAAAAATTCTTCTTTCATTATACCATAGGTTGGTACTTTTTCCACTCAAAAAAAGAAAAAAAGCACAAAAAAGCACGGAAACTAAATTTCCCCGCTTTTCTACCCATGACATATATGTGCCCAGACACAATCGCCGCAAATATCTCCCATCTTTCCGGGACCTGTAATTTTCGCTGTGATCTGTTCCTGCAACTGGGAAAATGTCATTTTTTCTCCAGCCTGTAAGCCTGTCAGTTCCATTACATTCCGGTCATATCTTTTTACTTTTTCTTTGGTCCTGCAGCCATCTTCCAGAAAATTGGGACACTTCTGACAGATTTCATCTTCCTTCTCTACTAAGACGATCCTGCAGTCTTTTTCCTGCAGTTTTTCCATAGTCGCCTCCATATGTGCGGTAAATTCATCACTATAACCTTTTCCTTCAAAAAAACGGATACACATTCCATGATGAGGGCGAAGTAAAATGTCTTTCATAATCATCCTCTTCCAATAATTGCGGACATACCCACTATTTGATAAATCCTGCCAGCCTTTTATCTAAAACGATCGCCAGTGCAATTTTACAGAGATCAGGAATAATATAAGGAAAAACGCACCAGGAAAGCGCTGTCATTGCACCGATGGCACCATTCGCCCTGCCGTATACATACATAAACCACAGGGTTCCAAAAGCATAACATGCGATCAGCCCCAGTATCATGGCAATGATCATTACCGGCAGCTTTTTGCCAAACGCTTTCATAATACCGCCTGTGATCAGTGCTGTGAAAATAAAACCTACAATATATCCGCCTGTTGTTCCTAATAAAATTCCAAATCCGCCGCTAAAGCCCGCAAAGACCGGAGCGCCCACAGCTCCCAGAATAATATAGACCAAAACTGCAATGGTTCCTCTCCAGAGCCCCAGCATGGCTACTGCGGCAAATACTGCAAAGGTCTGTAAGGTAAAGGGCACGGTCATGGGAATGTTGATCCAGGAACAGATCGCCATTAGTGCCACAAACATTCCGATATATGCTAAATCTAAGGGTTTTAATTTCTTATTTTCATTCATTCTTATGTACTCCTCTCATGTAAACCGCACTTATCATAGCATGGGGAGTTCAGGTTGTCAACTTCTTGCGTTTACAAGGTTGACATTTCCGTTTCTTGAATATATCATTTGTCTCACGCCAAGAGATTTAGCCCCAAAAATGCAGCAGACAATATTTTTTGTCTGCTGCGTGTTGTCCTGACATAGAATTTTAAAATTCACAAGCCGCCTTTACGGCTCTTTTCCATCCTTCCAGCAATTCTTCCCGCCTCTTAACAGAAATTTCCGGCACAAAGGTCTTGTCCACCAGATAGTTGGCGCGAAGTTCTTCTTTGCTTTTCCAGAATCCTGCGGCAAGCCCGGCAAGGTAAGCCGCACCCAATGCTGTTGTCTCGCTGACCATGGGACGCTCTACAGGCACTCCCAGAATATCGCTTTGAAACTGCATCAGCAGATTATTTCTGACTGCTCCGCCGTCTACCTTCAGCTTCTGCAGTTCAATACCGCTGTCCAGAGTCATGGCTTCTATGATATCCAAAGACTGATATGCCAGCGACTCCAGAGTTGCCCTGACAAAATGTGCTCTGGTGGTTCCTCTGGTCAATCCAAATACCGCCCCTTTTGCATCCGGCTTCCAGTAAGGCGCTCCCAGCCCTACAAAGGCAGGCACTACATAGACCCCTTCGCTGTCTTCCACTTCCCTTGCCAGTTCTTCGCTTTGAGGTGCGCTTTCGATCATTTTCAGTCCATCCCGCAGCCATTGTATGGCACTGCCTGCCACAAATACGCTTCCTTCCAACGCATATTCAACTTTATCCCCGATGCCCCAGGCAATGGTGGTGAGCATGCCGTGCTCTGATCTTGCCGGCTTATCTCCCGTATTCATCAGCATAAAGCAACCGGTTCCGTAAGTATTTTTTGCCATGCCCGGCTCAAAACAGGTCTGCCCGAACAATGCTGCCTGCTGATCTCCCGCAATGCCCATAATGGGAATGCTGGCTTCAAAGAATTTTCCCTGGGTCATACCGAATTCCCCGCTTGAGGAACGGACTTCCGGCATCATGGAACGGGGTATGCCAAACAGATCCAGCAGTTCCTGATCCCAATCCAGATCATAGATATTGTAAAGAAGCGTTCTGGAAGCGTTGCTGTAATCCGTAGCATGAACTTTTCCTCCGGTAAGCTTGTACACCAAAAAGCTGTCTACTGTGCCGAAAAGCAGCTCGCCTTTCTCGGCACGCTCCCTTGCACCCTCCACATGATCCAGTATCCATTTTACTTTCGTCGCAGAAAAATATGGGTCGATCAGAAGCCCGGTCTTTTCCCTGATCATCTGTTCCTTTCCATCTTCAGAAAGCTGTTTGCAGATTTCAGCCGTTTGCCTGGACTGCCACACAACAGCATGATAAATTGACTCTCCTGTTATTTTATCCCAGACTATGGCAGTTTCCCTCTGATTGGTAATACCGATCGCCGCAATTTCCTCTGCCGATACCTTTCCACGGACCAATACCTCCATATAAACATTCAAAACGCTCAGCCAGATTTCATTAGCATCCTGCTCCACCCAGCCGGGCTTTGGAAAATACTGCGGAAACTCCTTTTGTGCATCCGCAACGATCTCTCCCTTTTTATTAAAAAGGATCGCACGGCTGCTGGTCGTCCCCTGATCGATTGCAAGAATATACTTTTTCATTTACTCATCCCCCAATTCCTTTATTTTTAATGAAATACCTTTTCTTCTTGGTATCTATCAACAATATATTTTTCAGCCTTAAAACAGTATCGGTTTTCTTTTTTATTGTTGAAATTTGCTGATAATCCCGATCAAAAAGCAGAGAATACAAAATAATCCCCACACAAGCATATAGGAATTAACGCCTGCCAAATGCAGAAGTAAAATAGCCGCACCTATTCCCGCAAGCATAAAAGAACCATAGATTTTTCTGCTTTCTTTGTCTTTTTCATTTCTAACAAAAAAATACATTCCTATTGCTGCAAGCGACACAATAACTCCAACAAACAACGAACCTCCGATATTTGCATGCCCTGATAATTTTACAAGCACTGCAACCACGATGGTAACAAATCCGCCGATCCATACTGAGACTTTATCCTGTCGACGGTTTTCTTTTGCCATTTCAACTGCATTAGCCATTATTTCTGTAACTTCGCCTTCTGATAGGTTATTATTCTGATTTTCCATATTCATTCTTTCGGAACGCATCAATTCCAGAACAGATATGCCTAAAGCATTTGCTAAAGGTTCAAGCGTATTTATATCAGGAAATCCTATTCCTCTCTCCCAACGGCTGACCGCCTTATCAGTAACCCCGATCTCCTTCGCAAGATCTGCCTGCGTCATATTCCTCTCTTTTCTGGATCTGGCTATAAATTGACCAAATATTTTTGAATCCACGCTCCTGCTGCCTCCTTTTTTGTATGGAAAAAGCATAAAATAATCAGAAATATCAGTCAACCGACGAATCGTTTATATGTAATTTGAGACACCTTTTAAACCAGTTTGCGGGAAAGCCCTTCAAACAGATTGTCCGGTTCATTATGGGACATCACCCTGATCAGCCCCCAGTCTCCTCCCCTTACAATAAAATACGGCTGAAGACGTTTCATAACAGGAAAAAGCGAATCAGTATCTTCCTGCATATTCTTTCTTTGCTGCCTGCGTGTACCGGTCAATAAACCCGGTTTTCGCATTTGTATATCCATCCCAGTTATGTTCATATTCCTTCCATAACCTCAGTTTCAATTTTTCATATTCTTTTGCCACATTTTGATTTTCCAGAAGATAATCCCTGAAATACAATTCATCATTATCACCAACATATCTCAGATGTATATGATAGACCTTTTTGGCAAATCCATTTGGGGTATAACCTTTATTAAAAGAAACCCTTCCTTCTTCCCGGCTCATACAAATATAGCCGTTATCCACCAATGCTGTTTTTATTTCTTCCATACTGCAATCTGCAGATATTTCTATAAGAATATCAATAATGGGCTTTGCCCAAATGGTACCCACAGAGGTACTTCCTATGTGGCTTATCCGTATGGTCCGCCTTTCTTGCAATATGCTTTTAAGCCAACTCTTTTCCTCCTCAAACCATTCGCTCCAAACGGTCTGATGTTCTGTTAAAAAGATGGGAAACAACTGCCATAGTTCTTCCAAACTCATCTTAGAAAGATCTTTTTCCATAAACCTCCCTCCGCATACATACTAAGAATTGCCGGTGCGATCAATATTCTTTACCAAAAACAATCTTATATCGTTCTTTACATATTCCATCGGAAGCCTTCCAATGATTTACCGGATAACTTCTATCATTGGTAAATTCAGGTGGATTTCTGTCTGATTCCCCGCAGAATCTGACTGCGTAGCAGGGGTTCCTGTCCGATGATAATACACCACAGATACCAAGAATGTCCAATAACACATCGATTTCCTGCTTATTTGATCTTAGTATTTTCTTTTTTGTGATCAGCTTTTGAAGTGCGCCGGCTTTATTTGAAGGTTCAAGTTCATTAACACAATCTAAAATATCATGCAGGATTCCTTCATCTTCCGCCGTATGTTCCACAACAGGCAATTTCAAAAACTGCTGTAGATCAAACAAAGCATAGTTTGCCTGAACATGCCGGACTCCACCCCATTTATACCGTTCAAAATTCAGCACATTTAATCCGTGGCTCAACTCATATGCATCCGGGGTTATCTTCCACGGATACCAGCCACAGCAATAGCAATGATGATCCTCAGTGCTTTTATGAGGCGGAATAGATACTGCATACCAGTAACTGCCTAAAGCAGACCTGTATTCCAGTTTTCTTGTGGAAAGGCTGTATAAAAATGTATTTGCAACATCAGCCGGAGAGATCCGGCTTGTTATCTCCCTTATCTGATCCAGCGTCTCTTCGTGTGATACCGGAGCCGGATAATCAAACATGTAACCTTCATTTTTCGCAATTTCAAAGTCCTCATCAGAAATAAGCGGCTTCTTCCAGCCTTTGCTGCACCAATATATATCTAATAAAATCTTCAGTCCCCTATCCATCTGCTCACACCTCCTGCTTTCTCCTGTATTCATCAATATAAAGCAGCCTGCCGGTCGTACCCTGATCAATTGCAAGAATATTCTTTTCTTTTTATAATCGAGCATTCCGCTGTTTTGACAAATCCTATTTTTTCTGCAGTTCTTTTAGAAGCAATATTTTGGTAATGGCATGCCCATACAGGAGCCTTACCTTCTTCAAACAGCATATTGTATCATCCTGTTTGCTACAATAGCAGCCAGTCCCCGATTCCGATAATCCTTGTCTGTTTCTATCCCAATATCAATTTCTTTACTACTGATTGCGGCAGAAAATGCCCATGCAGCAATATGATTATCATGTACAATACAATATCCTTTTCCTCTCTACTACAATATATTTATGGTTAATATCCCTTACAGCCAGTAAGGAATTATCCATCTTATTGCTTAAGCTGTATAATGATGGAGCAATCGGTATATCGGCTTCCTTTCCTGGACTTCGCGTCCGTTTTTGAGACTGATAA